>CAZTQO010000052.1:0-51499 GCA_964615655.1 uncultured Candidatus Obscuribacterales bacterium
AGTATATTGCACTTGCATGGTTCTGCAAGAAGGATGAAGGCTCGGTCTCCCGCAGCCTAATGCATGAGTGTTTGAATACAGAGCCGATCTCCTCGGCTTATTTACTGCACTCCGCATCTCCGGAATTTGTATGGATTGTTGCTTGATGGCGCCTGAATTGAAATGGGATCTGCCCTGAATAAAATGGGATCGGCCCTGAATAAAATAGGTTGGTCCTGAATAAAATGGGATCGGTCCTGAATAAAATAGGTTGGTCCTGAATAAAATGGGATCGGCCCTGAATAAAATAGGTTGGTCCTGAATAAAATGGGATCGGCCCCGAATGGAAACGCGCCCGGCGTGAACGGAAATACACACGGCGTGAACGGAAATGCACCCGGAGTGAAAGGAAATGCACATGGCGTGAATGGAAATGCGCCCGGCGTGAATGGAAATGGCTCGGCCCGTGTATATAGCTGTGTACTTACGATTGTAAGCTAGAACTGACGCGATGAAACTCATTAATGTTTGCGGAGAATTAACCGTCATAATTCCTGTGTCAGAATATTAGCTTGATTATCAGCTTATTCTGCAACTCTTCGGTCGGCTTCCTATTTTGCATAATACTGGCCGAATCTCGTTCCAACTACGCTCATAATTGCCGCGTTTTTGAATATTTGAGCAAAGACCCGTCTTTCATCGCTGCTTTTTGAAATTTGCAGTTTTTTCAAAGTGCGAATGGAAGAGAGGGCGGAAGCAAGCGAGAATTGGGCGCTATGAATTTCCAGACCCTGTTCTTGAGCAAGCAGCTGGTTCTGACGATAGGCAATTTTGCCGTTGAATCTTGGCGACTTCAACTTGCTGACGAGCAATTGCTGCCCTACTGCAAGCTTGCTTCTGCGACCTCCGACAACTGCAAGAGGTGAATTGAAGATTTCATCGTGAAGGTCAAAGATGCTGCTTTCTTCAGGGCTTACCATAACCAGCACTACGCTGCCTGGAAAAATTTTGAATTCACCAGCCGGGGTGTGTAAATTGATCTTTTCACGAGCAATGCATAAAACATTGCCTTTGTTTAAAACAAGATCGTTTTTACTCTGTCCGGCTCCAGCTTCCACTCCCTGCTCGAGCAGGGCCTTGCTATCTGCGTTGAAGGCAAGTGCCGTCCAGATGCCGTTATCGCTTTTGTCTGTGCTTTCGGGAAAATACCTTATGGTTGTACGCAGTGCTTCCGGCGTCTGATCTATTGCACTTATACTTGTGTTGGGTAAAGGTTCAGGTTGCCTGAAAGAAATGTTTTGAAATTCTGCGCGATTTTCCCGCGTAGCTAAACTGAGGCTAGGGAGCGCAGTTACCGGAGCTGGCGCCCTGCCAACTGCGATGCGATTACCGATTATAGAACCACCCAGATCCGCAAAGATGCTGCCGTACTCGAAAAGGTCTGTGGCAGGGAAGAAAATTGGATTTATTGGTAAGGCAGTTAGCGGATCGAGATTGCCGAAGGCCACAAAATTGCCTGCATGAACAGAGCCGCTGCAGCCGCAACTTGTAAGATTAACACCACCTTCAAAAAATGAGTTGAAACCGACTATGCCTGAGTTGTCGTTATTATTTGTCGCGGAAATCAGCCCGCTGTTAATCACATTGAGAGTTTGTCCTGGGATACCCAGAATTTGAACAACGCCGCCTGCTCCGGTGCTGCCATTGGCGCTTATTTGCAATCCAGTCTCTATTTCCAGACCGGCGGCCACCGAAATGTTGATTCGTCCGCCGTTTACGCCATTTGCAAGCAGGTCGCCGCTTATAGAGTTGCAAAATGGGCAACCAATAACCAGAGGATCAAATTCGGCGGTGTTAGTTATGTTTATCACACCGCCGTTGCCCAGATCGGATGAAACATCGAAGCTAGAACCGTTTAAGTTAATCGAGTCTATTTGAAGAAACTGGGACGAAACGTTGATATTGCCACCGTTGCCGCCGCCTGTTGCAGTTGCTGATATTGCTCCAAAACCACAGTTGCAGGTGGCGATAAATTCAGGGCTTGTCAAAGTTATATTGCCGCCATTGGCTCCATTTATGCCATTTGCTGTTATTTCTCCCAGTATAAAAATTCCATCTCTGCCGGATATGTTTATATTGCCGGCTCTAGTGCCGGCGCCTGATCCAGTACTTATCAAAGGACTGTCTGCTGCAGAAAAACTTGTTTGGAAAAAGCCTCCGAGTGCCTGCAAGTTAATTGAGCCGCCCGAGCCGCTTACTTTTGATGTGTCGATTGTACTTGCAATGCTGATATCACCGGAATTAGTAATAACACTTATCTGGGAGGGGTTATTGAGCGTGCCGATAACGGAATTGTTGACTGAGCTGAGAGCAAGGTCTGCAGCCAGCTCGTTTATGCTTATGTTTACAGTGTAATTACCGGCGATGCCGTTTATAACTACGCTGCCTGCACCTGGAAAACCGAAGCTTCCCGCAGCAAGGGTTCCGTTGCCTGATACATTTATAGAACTGCCTCCGGCCGGGTTCAGTCTCAATTCACCGATGTTATCCGCTTGAACGCTGACGGCGGAGTTGTTGCCTAGCGTGAGATTGAGCGCTCCGGTGGGGGACTGAAGCAGGATGACTGCATCTGATCCAGCAAGCGAATTGAGTTCAATCAGCCCGTTGTTTAGGATATTCGGAGAGGCAATCGTAAAGGCGCCGCCGGCGTTGAAGATTATGTTGTCGGCTGCGTTAGTAAATGTTCCATACATTGCATGCATGTCCATACCGGCTGCGGACACAGGTGAGTTAAAGATGATACTTGAAGTGGTGGCATATTGCATCTGGGTACCGGCGCTGCTTCCTGCCGGGTTTCCTGCGACTCCGGATACAAGGCTGCTATTGCTTGTTACTACTGTTGCAAGTCCTGAGTTTGTGATCAGGTTACTAGCAGGTCCAGCTGCCACACTGATGTTTCCGTTTTGCGAATTCAAATTTATATTTGGAGCGTTCAGAGCAGGCGTTCTCAAAACAGCTATGTTCTCGCCGTTTGGAACATATGCTACAGGATTTATGCCGACAAAGCCTGCAAAGTCCCCGCTCACATTCGAGTTTATTTGAACTGGTGTAGCTACGGTGCTTTCAATTGTGGAAGTAAGTGTCTGTACTATAATTATGCCGCTTGCCGGATCTGCAAGGAATGCATGTGAACCGTTCGGGCTTATACCTATACCAATTGATCTCGCTCCGGCTGCAATACCGATGCTGCTCAATGGTGCTCCTATGAGTGAGACCTCTTGAATGCTTGCAGAGCCGGCATCTGCAACCGGAACGAATAACTTGGTGCCGCAGGGACAGGCTCCGATTTTGCTGGGAAAATCCGGCAGCGAAACAAACTGTCCGGGCTCTTGGGTCTGTGTGTTATAGCTGAAAATGCCGCTTGCGCCTGTATCATTTATTGAGGCATAAACAGTGGAATTTGCGTTGTTGAACGCAACTGACGAAACTGGTCCTGGTGTGCTTATTACAGGAAGCGCTTGAAAGTTTGAAGTGTTGAATACGTTTATATTGTTTGCGGAGCCGCTGCCCACATAAATTTCACTGCCGCCGGGATTTAGAGCCAGAGAGTTCGGTGAACCCCCGGAGGCGAAACTGCCTATCTCTGTTGTTATGTTTGAAGCATCATATACATGAATCATATTCAGCCCCTGGTCAGCGACATAAACGCGGCTTCCATCCGGGCTTATTGCCACTGCACTTGGCTGGCTGCCCGGACTTGCATCAATTATTCTGCTTGCGACAATCGTATTGTTTGCCGTGTTTATCAGATACAAAACACTCAACTGTGAATCGACGCTGTATACGAAAGTGCCGTCTTTGTTAATTGCAGTGCCGCTTGGATTGGAACCGGCACCGGTAGAAATCTGGGCAACGATTGCATCGACTGCTCTGATATCGCCGCCGCTTGAAATATTTATCTGACCGGCATTTATATTATCTGCCAGGTTCACAGTTACGTTATTGAGCGTTGTGGACGCTGTCAGATCATTTCCTGTGGTTATTTGCCCCTGAGTGTTGAATGTAATTATTCCGAGTGCTCCTCCAGGCGGTGGTGCTTCAACCGGCTGAGCTGCGCTTATATTCACTGTGCCGTTGCCGGCGCCACCGCTTGCTTGAATGCGCCCTATCTGTATCTGGTTGCCGTCAGCTGCCCCTGCAATTATGTTCACGTCGCCGGCCCTGCCACTTGCACTGGTTGAGTTGAGTTCGGTGCCTAAAATACCCGGTGCAGGTCCCGGCATTATTATCCGGCCGCCTGTTGCTCCGTTTGCATAAGCAGCAAGAACAATCTTTCCCGCGTCGCAGCCGTTACAAGTAGAGGCGCTTGAAATTCTTAAATTAGGACTGAATGAAAAGTCGATATTACCGCCGGCGCCTGCTGTGCCTGGATCGATGCTGACATCGCTTGTTGCAGCGTTTGCAAGCGGCGGAACCGTGGTTGTTGAACCAGTGCCGCCAAGAAATGAGGCCCCTGCCACCAGGTAAATATTGCTGCCCTGGCCTGAGGCAGCAGTGCTTGAGATAAGCGTCGCATTGACAGTGCTGAGGATGTCGGAAAAAGCTAGAATCGCAAGGCTCGCCCCTACCTGGATGTTGCCGTCGAGTGTTATGGAACCGGTGTTGTTAAAGTAAGTAGGATCGCCTGTCATATGAAGATTGCCCAGTTGCAGCTGTCCTTCGCCAACACCAATTTGAGCACAGGAGCCGCTTGCATTCACCCTTCCGGATATTGAATCGAGCGCTGCCCTGATCTCACCGTTGCCGTTATTCAAATTCAATATTTCCGAAGAGATAATTCCACCTGTTATATCAAGGCTGCCTGTTCCTGCATAAACGGCATCGCGAACGTTAATGATTCCCTTGTTTGCTTCAATCAAACCATTTACGTTGTTTATGACTACGTTATTCAAAACATTGGAAGCAATGTTGATGTTACCGAGTGCTGCACTCATTTGAGCTGCGTTGGCAATGTTTCCTGTGTAGAGATTTATGTTTTGCAGTGACTGAATAGTGCCGGTGTTCACAACAGAAGCAGCCAGAACGCTTAAATTAGCCTGGCTTGAAATAGTGCCTGTGTTGTTTATTTGACCGACTGCAGTTAAAGCCAGGTTTCCGGCGCTTGCAATAACGCCCTGGTTCAAAATAAGACTGCTTGAATTGATGCTCAGATCCGTAATTGGAAATAGTCCCGGCAACTGTAAGTTGGCAAAGCTGTTAGCCGACCCCATAAAGGCGCCGCTGTTGTTAAAGATGCTTGCGGCTGTTATCGAAGCAGATTGCACGTTCGGATTGGAACTTGAAAATATTAGAGTGCCGTTGTTGTTCAAAGCACCACTGAGTACAACATTGTTTGCCGAAGCAAGATCAAGAATTGCAGTACTTCCTTCTTCGATATGGAGAGTCTGACCGGCAAGACTGGCTGCATCTATTATAAGTGGAGAATTAACCGGGCTGCTTGAAAGCGCAGCTGAAGAGGAAGTTCCGGAAAAACCTGTTTCTGAAGCTGTGCTGCTTGAAGCTGTGCTGCTTGAAGCTGTGCTGCTTGAAGCAGTGTTGTTATTTGAAGTCTCAGCTTTTGCTGCCTGATAGAGGCTGGTATTTTGCAGGGCAAGAAGCATGAGCGTAAGTGAAAAAGATGGCAATTTTGCAAGCAGGGGTTTTGTTTGCAGGAGAATTTTTTGTGAGGTTTTCAGCAAGATCTGACTCCGTAGGGTTGGCGAACGGGGTGTTAAATTCTGCAGTCATGATTTTTCTATTTTGAACTTCAATTGTGAGGAAGACCTGAGGAATTTGACAATAACTGAGCTTTTGGGAGCCTTTTAATCTGCTTGCCAGTGTTCAAAGGGTAAGCTGAGCGGACTTAGAAAGAAAAATCTAATTGCGTAATTTCCCACTAAAATCAGGACGGTACACGAAATTTTTACAGGATGCACCCGAATTTTTTATTGTATTGCGATTAAGCTCGCCCGCATAGCCTGAAACAGGAAACCTACTGCAATGTTCGAAAACCAGAGTTCTAATTATCGGCAGATTCTTGAAAAGGAGCAAGGCAAGGCAAGTGAAAAAAATGCAGCGCTCAGTTTTGCTGAGATTTTTGAACAGTCGGTATCTTTACCGGTTTTACCGTTTGCTTTAAATGATAAACAAACGGGAAGAGAAAAGGAAAGAGAAAAAGAAAGAGAAAGCGAAGCAGAAAAGTTCAAAGTAAGTGAAAACGACAGCTTGCCGAAAATCGAAGGAAAAGTGTCTGATATTACCGGACGTGGTATCACCGATAGCTTCGGGGTCACAAGCACGGATCTCGGTGCTTCGATACTTGGATCAGACGGCAAATTAATTTCCATATTCGGCGACACTTTTTCAGGAGATAGAGTAGGCGAAGGCGACTGGCGCTCACCTGTGGCACTTGTCGGAAGCGGAGACACTAATCACAGGATCCTGTACGAAAGTGCCGTCGGTCCGGACAAAAATTACGCAAAGCAATTGATTGACTATGTCCACGACAATCCCAGCAGCGGTTGGAGCAGGGGCGGCATCAGTACCATCATCCCTGACGACCTTCTAAGAATCGATGATAAGTTGTATTTTCACGGCATTGTAAACAGGGGCTTCGGTAATGTAATCGGAACAGGAATCTGGCAATCTGACGACAATGGAGAGTCGTGGAAGCTCGCTTGCGAATTTCCAGCGGATTTAAATAAAGGCTACTCTCAGTGCTGGTCCTGGGATTATAATCCGGATGACGGTTATGTTTATATCGTGTCTACCGGATTTCAGCGCGACAAAGGAATTATTCTTCAGCGTGTTTTGCCCGAAAACATCGACAAACCCGAGAAATATTCGGACTGGGGCTACGCCAACGGCAAGTGGGACTGGGATCAGGAAGCCACACCTATAACACCACCTGGTGAAAGATGGGGTGAGCTCTCTTTGCGCAGGTTGGATTCAGGTCAGTGGCTGCTAGGTGGATTTCTTGCTTCCCAATACGCGCTCGGCTATCGGACAATAGCCTCGCCGACTTCCGACCTTTTCAATACGCCGCTGCAGTTACCTGTAGTCGGGGTCGGCTGGGGCGACGAAGATCATGCACAGAACCGGGTGGCTCAGTTATATGGCGGATTTGTTTTGCCCGGCTCCAGGCTCGATGATAATGGTGGTGTTGGCATAGTAGTCTCGCAATGGAACACTAAACAGGGCACGCCGTATAAATCGATGCAGTTCAAAGTGACGCTCGAGAACACAATCGGAAAGCCTGCTTCTCAGACGATAATCTCAGATCAAAAACTTGAGGGCAGGCCTGCTTACGACAATGAAGAATACATGCGCAGCCGCAGGGAAATGGAAGCAAAGCGCAGTAAGACCTGAGCAACCAAGACCTGAAAAACAAAAGACCTGAAAAACAAAAGACCTGAAAAACAAAGACCTGAAAAACTAAAGATCTGGGCAAAGTGCAGCTGAGCAAAGTACCTGGGTAAAGCGCAGCTGAGCGAAGCGCACCTTAGACAAGCAAGTATAACAAAGAGGCAGCTGAACAATGCCCGGTTGCTTGCACCTGGGTGATGCCGTATCATTGAGGCTATTGTTAGTAAGGCAGAGGCAATTATGTCCCTACAGGAATTCAAGAGCGCGTTTGAAGGAAAGAAGTTGATCTGTCCGAAGTGCAAAAAGCCGATTTTGAAATATGACAAATACGCAGAAACCCTGGACTCGGTGCGAGACGGTTTCAATATTCAAGAGATTGATTCACAGGGTGCAAGAGTCACATTGATTTGTGGCAATGACGGCTGTTCCTGGAAAGAACGAACGGACTATTGGGACAATTTCATTGAAGAATAAACGTTCAATATAGACGAATACAGATAAACGAATATAGCAGAAAACGAATATAGCAGGAAACGAATTCAGCAGGAAACGATTCAGCAGTGAAACGATTCAGCAGTGAAACTAATAAGCTTATGTTTCAAACCACTTTCTGAACCGAAATAATCCCCAGAGTCCTGCATAAATTGCAAGCAATACTGCTGCCAGTGCTGCAACTGCGTTTGATTTAACTGCAAGTGCCTTTGTATATTCCAGAATTGCAAGTGTTGCATAGTCGGGACCAAGTTTCGTGTATGTACTTGCCAGGTTCCTGTGCAGCCGAGCTCTGTCGGAACGAGAATATCGCGAAGCAAGTGAAAGAACCTTCTTGTAGTCTGTGATTGCGCCTTTGTAATCGCCCATAGCAAAATACAGCGCCGCTCGATTATCATACGCCGCCGCCAATTTTGGATTGAGACCAATTGATTTTGTAAAGTCCATCTGAGCCTTTGTATTCTCTCCAAGCTGCATGTATGCAGTTCCACGATGATAATAGGTATATGCTTCTTCTGGTTCAAGCTCCAGTGCTTTAGTAAAGTCATCGACTGCTTTTTGATATTGCTTGAGGATTCCATATGTTATACCCCGACCGATAAATGGTGCTGGATCTGCTTCAAGCTCCATTGATTTTGTGAAATCATCAATTGCTTTCTGATACTCTCCAAGGTATCTAAACGCCAAGCCCCGATTGTTATATGCAATAGCGGAATTCTTGTTCATTGCTATAGCTTTTGAATAACTTTCAATTGCTTGCCGGTAATTGCGTATCTTCAAATATTCCTTACCGATGTCCAGGTAAACGGCAAAATCTCCTGCGCCAAGTTTTATCGCATTTTCGTAGTCTTTAATCACATTTTCGGGCTGCCTGAGACCTTCATATGCCAGCGCACGATTTACATATGCTGCCGGTTTCTGGGGATCAAGTTTTATTGCATTTGTAAGATCATCGATGGCTTTTCTAAATTGACCAAGCTTTCTAAATGCATGGCCACGGCTTCGGTACGCACCTTCAAGCCGCGGGTTTAGCTCTATTGCCTTTGTACAGTCTTGAATTGCGTTTTCATATCGATTGAGATTGTCATAAGCAAATCCCCGCAAATAATACGCTTCTGCAAATTCCGGAGCCAGGTTTAATGTCTTATTGCAATCTTCAATGGTTTTCTGAAACTCGCAGGTTAAGGCATATACATGCGCACGCTTGGAGTATGCCCCGCTATCTTCCGGACTGAGTTCTATTGTTTTAGTGAAATTTTCAATTGCTTTATGATAATGTCCAAGGTAGGCGTAAGCATGTCCCAGGTTGAAATATGCATCGGCGTCCCTGGGATTCAGCTCTATTGCTTTAGAACTATCATTTATCGTGTTCTGGTATTGACCCAGGTTACCGTAGGCGTTGCCACGGTTGAAGTAAGCTGATTCGAAATCAGGCTTCAGCTCTATAGCCTTGCTGAAGTCTTCAATCGCCTTTTGATGCTTGCCACTTCTGCCATAAAAGATACCTCGACAGTTGTAGGCTCGAGCGAATTTGGGATCGAGTGCAATTGCTTTGTTTGCAAATTCAAGAGCAAGTTTAGGATTAGTGCGTAGATTCGCATTTGCAAGTTCAGTCCAGGCATCTGCTGCGCCGGGATTTTCTTTTGCTGCCTTTTCAAGTAATGCTATTGCTTCTGCAATCTTATTTTGCCTGATAAGATCCTGACCCTGTTTTACAGCCTCAGAATAAGGACTGGCGATGGCGGGCTGAAAGTTCGCCTGGAAGCTTATTGAAAAGAAAATCGAAAGCAAAGCAGCTTGCAGCATGCGCTTTTTATTCAGCATCTCGTATCCATCACCTCAGTCAGTGTTTCTATTTTTAGTCTACTCTTAGTCTGGATCAGACCGGATCGGGGCATAAACGCACCTTGACAATCTGAGTCCTGAACAAACTTTCGTTCCAGAAATTATTCCACGCGCAGAGCGAAAAAATAAGTAAGGAGGCAGCTCATTCAAGTGGCCAAGCAGTAAGAGCTTCTGGTATTTTCCTCGTGACTACCTTGAACATTCACAAGAGTGAGAGTCATAACCTCTTCCGACAAAGTGGCAATTATGAGGGACAGTAAGGCAGCCGGAAACAGGAAGCCGGAAACAGCAGCCGCTTCTCAAGCGAATTCGCTTGAGAAGGAAACAGGAAGTCGAAAATAGGAAGCCGGATATAGGAAGCCAGGGTAGCTAGGCGATTACTTAGCTTCGAAACTGAAGCCGTTTCGCTTAGCCTGTTCGCGCAGGGCTTTCATCATCGCAGTGTCGAAGCCATTGTCTGTCGATTTGCCGCTCTTTCTGATTTCATTTTGAATATAAACGGAGCGTTGTGTATTTATTTCGGCAATTTGCTTCTGGATTTCGGAGCGCTCTTTTACTTTGCTGTCCAGATATGCTTGCTGCTCTTTTGTATTCATCGTTTGCATGGCCGCCGGCAATTCGGCTTTTCTGTATTGAGATAAGGCAAAGCCGCTTTTCTTGCTTGCATCAACAAGATCCCAGCTTGAATTGCGATACTGCCCGCTTATCTTTGCAGCAGCCCGAGATGCGAAATTTGAGGCGCCTAGCTGTCGAGATAAGCTGTCTGCAGCTACTTGCTTTTGCTTACCGTAATGGCCGTATTGGCCGTATGCCAGATAAGTGGAATTAATTTTGCTGTTTAGTTCAGAAAGCTTCTGATCATAAGGTGTGGAAATCGCAACTGTGCCCCGGTTCTGATCGATGGCCGCAAACTGCCCGTCAGCAAGAGACGCAATTTTGCGCCAGTCCGCCGCGTCGCGATGCGAAGGCGAGCCGCAGAATATCGTGTTTACAATGATGCCTTTTGAGATAGCTTCTTTAGCGGTATCGAAGACATTTAATGTGGGGTCGAGAGTCGCCGGTTCATTGCCTGCATCAACTATGATTTTGAGTGCTTTTTTGTTTTTGCTCCAGGGCTGCTCTTTTGTAGCAGTAGATATAACGCGGGCACAGTATTCTTCGCCGCCGTAAGTGCGAAGCGCAGTGAGCTGCTTAAATACTTCGTCAAGATCGTCTGTGAGATCAAGAACTTTATGGACAAAGCCTGATTCGGCTCCAAAAGAAGGCGAGCCGTATGCATAAAGCCCGACCCGCAAATATGGTCTTGGTTTGGCTAAAGCAAGCTCATTTACTATGTCCCAGATCTTCTGTTTTGCTGAATCTATGAGCCCGTTCATCGAGCTGCTTGTGTCTAAGCAAATAACCAGGTCAATAGGATGCTCTTTGTTTGCTGCTTCTTTTTTGTTTTTGGCTTTTAATTCCGGGGTGTTTGCGCGCCTGAGCTGCTGCTTATTTTCTGCACTTATTTGTTTGGTCACCTGTGTGTTTGCGCAGTTGTTTTGCTGAGCCGGCAAAAGAACCGTGTCGCCTGCATTGGCGCTCGGTGGCAAGCCTAAACTCGATGCTGCAATAAGAGTAAGCGTGGCGCTTTTGATCTGTATTTTCATGGCGTGCTTCTTCCACCAGATAGAAAAGTTCTCCAATTTAATGCTTACATGTATTCAAATAAAAATAAATGGAGAAATGAAGGCAAAAAGTTCAGGGCTAACCCTATGTAAACTTTGCAAACCTGAACACTCAGCAGCTAGATACCGTCGTCAAATTCAATAGTGTAGCCAGCTCCAGGAACTGTTTTTAAGATGCACCTGTCTCCTGCGGTTATTTTCCGCCGCAAATTCTTGACACAGGCGCGCACTGTGTCTTCTGCACTTTCGGATTCTGATGGCCACACGGCTTGCAAGAGCGCCCTTGCTCCGAAAATCTGGTTGGGATGGCGAATCAGGAAATCCAAAACCAAATACTCTTTATTTGTAAGCCGCACTGGATTGCCATCTATAAACACTTTTCGCGTGTCCTGCTCGATTTCTAAATTGCCGACCTTCACTTTTGTCGGCAGCAAACCAACGGGGCGTCGAAGCAAAGATCGAATCCTGGCTCCTAATTCACGGACATCGAAAGGCTTTGTTAAGTAGTCATCAGCTCCAGTGTCAAGACCAGCTTCTTTGCTGAAAACGTCATCACGCCCCGTAAGAAAGATTACAGGTGACCTACCGCCTTCGCTGCGATACCTCCTGAGAACCTCCAGCCCGCTAAAATCTGGAAGTCCCCAATCCAGAACAATGAGATCAAATTTGAAGTTGCTAAGAAGCTGGAGCGCGTCTGCTCCTGTGGCGGCCAACTCGACGCTATGACTTTCCAGCGTTAGATAGCTCAACAGAGATTCCGTGAGTTCATCGTCATCATCTATAACGAGTACTTTAGCCAAGCAGTTGCTTCCATCGACCACAACGGCAGGTATTGTACCACCTGGAACTTTGCTTGCTTGATTTTTTACTTGCTTTGATTCACGAGCAAAGCAACTAAGAACGCAGCCTTATATGCTTCTTTGTATATATGCCAGCTAGTGATCCTGTATGGAAAAGGTAAGGGTAATAGATTCAGAATCACATAGCCAGCTTGTGAACTTATAACCGAGACAGCGTGAAAAACATGTGATATCTCGATTCCTTGTTACTCAGTGCTGCCAGTTTGTGAAAGAGCAGGATCAAAGAGGAGTGGGTTCAGAAGCTCTATTCAGAGGAATCTCGAACCAGAATCGACTTCCTTTTCCTGCTTCACTCTCGACTCCAAGGCGGCCTCCATGACATTGAACCAGCAACTGGCATATAGCTAGACCGAGGCCGAATCCCTGTTTCTTTTCTTCAGTGTTTGCCTGAAAGAACTTTTCAAAAACACGATTGCGCGTACCCTCATCCATTCCCGGCCCCTGGTCTGTAACTGATACCAAAAGCAGTTTGTCTTTCGTTTCGCTGCTTATTGTAATACTCGTTTCTTTCGGAGAAAACTTAATGGCATTGGAAAGAAAATTTACCAGTACCTGCACCAGCCTTGCTTTGTCTGCAGCCACTATTGTATTGTCGCAATCATTAATCAGCCGGATCTTCTTATCGCTTGCAAGGCTGCTTATGGATGAGATGGCGTCTTCGGCCACGGCGCTTATCTGGCAGTCGGCAATTTCTAGATCGACAGCACCGGTTTCAAGAGTCTCCATACTTAACAAGTCGTCTACTAATCTTAAGACGCGGTCTATGCTTCTCAGGCTGCGTTCCAGAGTCTTCTGGGCCTGCGGAACCAGCTGTCCTTCTGTAAGGGAACGAAAACCGTGTAGTTCTTTCTGCGCCACATGCAAAGGCCTGCTCATATCGCTTGCAAGTGACTGCATGATCTGACGTCTATCCCTTGCTGCTTGCTCCAGTTCTTGCTTAGAGCGGTGTAGAATGAGGTCGAGGTAGGCTAATTCATCGCTGCCATTTAGAGCTTGCTTTAAGTTACTGCCGGTTCCTATACTTGCTGCATTATCTACCAGTATCTTCAAGCGACGCCTGGTAGTTACATTGAAAAATATCAGCAATGCAAGGGCAATAACGAAGTTAGCCACAATTGCAATCCCAAAAATGTATCTAAGTTCTGCTGTTAGTTTTGCCTGTTTCGACTCTATTTCTTTCAATTCGGACTCATTCTTTTTCAGCAGTTCAGTTGCTTGCTTACGCGCCTCGAATGCCTCAGGACTGCGAACTTTCAACTCCGAAAGTTCTGAAAATGCTTCGAATTTCTCCTCAGGGCTTGCCTCCGGCGATATGTTTTTTATGCGGGCAATCTGGTGCTCTGCTGCTGTTCTTGCAAGCTTTATATAACTTTGCCACTCTGAACTCTCTGCGCAAAGTTCCGCCAGTTTGTCATAATCTCTGGAAACTTCAGCAAAAATCTTGTCGGCAAGTTTTGCCGCAGCATCAGAAGAATTGATTAAATAGATGCCCTGGGCTGTGGCTGCCCTGATCATGTCCATATTGATTATGTTGGACATTATGTTTATGTCTGCACAACGTTCCTCACCTGCTGCCGTTGATTCTGCAATTAAAAGCTGCTGGTTTACAAAGAAAAGGTAGGAACTTTGCATGATTAAGGGCAGCATTACAAGCAGAAGCCCTTGATGAAAAATCTTAGGACGAAGGAGCATAGAAAGATATTTGTTCATTCTCTTGGCAGAATAGTCTTCGTCAGTTCTCCTAAGGTCACTGTTCTTTTCTTCAGGCAGTGATCTTTCCGTGCTTTGAGTGCCAGTTTCAAAAGTAGACTTTTCCATCTCAAGCAAGGACTGAACATATTGAAGAATACTCGCTAGGTGGGAGTGGGCTTTCTCAAGGCTTAGAAAAGCCTCTTCCTTAAAGCTGCCGCCCAGGTCTTCGATAATGGAGATGTTGGATTGAGCTGCCATTAAAGGTGAACGCATGTCATGTGCTACCATGCCGAGAACTGACTTTCTGTGAGCTGCTGCATCGTATATGCGTTTTGCTGTTGCACTGAGAACTCTGTCAATATAACTCAGCTCATCGTTACCTGATAAATGTTTTGTGGGCAGTTCTGCCTTAGGAAGACTGTTGGCTATTAGCATCAACACTCTCATGCGGTTGCTGATTTTTCTAGCAAAAAGTGTTACCAGGAAAACAGCGAGAATGAAATTAGCAAGGATGCAAAGATAGGCTAAAATTTTGAGTTCTTGCAGGGATTTGTTCTGCTTCTCCCTCATGATCCGGAGATCAAGCCATTCTTTGCTGAGTATTCTTTTTACTTCTGTTCGGAGCAGGTATATTTTGCTGAGGGTCTTAGGAAGTGAGAGAGCCGTGCTCATCTCGATGCCATCTATGCCGCTTTTCGGTAAACTGGCAAAGGCTGCGTACTCCTGTTTATAAATTTCCTCAAGGCGAAGTATTGCTCGATGTTGATCGTGTTGATCCTTGCTCAGGCGTTTGAGCTCGTAAAAATTGAACCAGAGCCAGGGGGCGTTTTGCTTTACTGATTTTTCGAAACCTTCATTTTTCTCCATCGTGCTTCCAAGCAGAGTCCCGCTCAATACTCCCCAGCCGCGCAAGGTATTGTTCATCAGCCCAATCAGCTCTGTTTGTTTTCGCTCCCTGGCAGCAAGCTCTCCTGTAGATAACCAGAGAGTTTGAAGAAAGAGGAGAAGCACAGTGCCGACAGTCAGAGGGACCAGCACCAGAACCAGACCCTGTTTGAAAATACGCGGTTTGTAGGGCAGATTCTCTTTGAGCATCGCTTTCTTCCGGGATTGAGAAATTATATCCCAGTTGGCATAAGGCCAGAGAATCGGACTTGAAGAGAGCTGCAGTCCTGCCGGGTCTGATAATCAGATGAATTCCATCTAATTGAATTTAGGATGCTCGTATGCCGGGACAAGCTTCGCTTGTAGCTATGTCTATCTTCCCAGTGGTCCTGTCGCGTTTGATTTGAATCTCATTTTGATAAGGCCTTGTCGAATTGTAGGCAGCCAGCTCAGTTTCGCTTACGGTTATTCCAAGAATCGGAAGGCTTTCTCCCAGTTCTCTTTTTGCTGCGTTTTGCTTCTGTGCGGCGACCATAACTTCCTTCATTTGTTCAAAGGATAAATCTGAGAGAAGCTCCTTGACTGTACATGGTCTGTATTCTTCAAGTGCCGTTTCTACTTGATCTACCATTGAATCTTCCGAAATTGGATTTTTCGCCATCTTCTTTATCTCCATGAGACAGTTAGGTGCTCTACGTCGATTCTCAACGTTTCTTTGACCGACTTGCTTCGATCTATGCTAGATATGTTCAAGTGAAAATTCCGTGAGTGGGGCTGCGGTAAACACCCCGAGTCCGGCGAACATCTTCACGCAGTTTTTACGCAAAGAGTGCTAAAAGATGAAAAACAGGTTTTGGCTTCTTCCCGCATTAAATCTTGATACACTGCAATGGAGGAAGACTCTGATGATTAGCAATTTTTAGACCAGCATCGCAAGTGGTGATTAAAGTGCCTTGAATTTGGCTTTTGAATTCAATGCCTTTCTGCTTAATACTAAGTCTTACTATTTAACAAGATCAAAGTCCGGCAAGATCGTTCCCTTGCGGCAGATGCAACATGCTTTTGTAAGCAAGCTTTAATAGCGTATCTTCGCTTCACCGCTGTGTTTAGTATCGAAGGCTGCCGGCTGAATCCTGTCACTTTGCATACCAAAGCAATCTGCTTATGGGGAAAACACAGATGTCGATCAGAGAAACTGGCAAACACCAGGATCAGCACAAAGTTAGTGAAGCTTCCGGTTCAGGATCGTCGGCTGCCAGACTGTTTCAATCGGAAACGCAAGATGCGGGGCTGGGGGCGAGGCGCATGTCTGAAAGCGTCAAAGACAGCTGTTCCATGCAAAAAGAAGGTCTTGTGGGCAATTTGAGTATTAATGAGGGTGCCCCTTCGTCGGATCGAAAGGGCAAGATTCAAGACGGCGGCGAAATGTCGATTGTGAATGATCCCAAAGCCAGTGCCGAAGACAAACTACGAGCAGCAAAAAACATGGCCGATTCAGGCGAAAATGGATTTACCGGTTCTGATGGTCGCAAGTATAAGATTCACACCCAGAATTACGGTGATCGTACAGCCACGGTTGTAAGCACTTCGGACGACAGAGGACGTTTTATGCCGGTATTGCGTGGTCTTGTAGATCAAGAAGGAAACGTGAGTCGCCAGAAATATCAGAATGGGCAAAATGCAAGTTTTACGGGTGATCGAGCCGCGAAAGTTCTCAAAAACAGCCCTGTCCTCAAAGAGCAAGCTTCCTCTCAGGACACTGGTGAAAAACCTGGAAGCAGCAATTTTTCCAGCAGGGAATCAAATAATGAAGCAAAGAAGAAAGAAGAGCAAACTCCGGAAGGAGAGCAAGAAGAAGCAAATTCTCGTGATAAACCCTTTGACTTCAGCAAGAGCCGAGGGTCTAACGGACAAAAGACATGGGATTTTCTCCGTCAAGATCTCAATCTGACAAAAGCACAAGCAGCTGGTGTAATCGGCAATCTTGAACAAGAAAGCCATTTGAATCCCAATCAACACCAGCTCAAGGGAGGCCCGGGATTTGGACTTGCTCAATGGGAAGGCTCCAGAAAGCAGTCGCTGGAGAAATTTGCGCAACAACACGGGAGCCCACGTGGTGCTCTTGATATACAGCTTAAATTCCTCAAGCATGAATTAAATACCTCAGAAAAATCGGCATTCCACGCACTTCAACGAGCAAAGACAGTAGAAGAGGCGACTCTTGCGTTTGCCAAGAAATTCGAAAGGGCTGGGCGTCCTAACATGCCGGCGCGATACAGATTTGCAAAGAATGCCATGGCACGTTACGGTGCAAATGAAGAGTCCTTTGCTTAGCTCTTTTCTTTTCACGCGATTTTCATCGAGCATCTGCCAAAATTCTTGGGCGGTCCTGGAAGAAAGCAAATTCAGACCCTCTCTGTAATCTGGAACTGAGATTCAAATGGAGATACAAAGCATGCATAGCAGGGCCAAGAACTTAGAAGCGGCCGATTCTACCGGGGGGCAAGCAGAGCATTTTGATTTGAACCTGTTTGCACTGAGCAGGGCTGGGAGCGGGCGGGATGGGAATAGTTGTAAGGAAACTAAATCGACAAGTGAAATTGCCAGAGTAGGACCGTTTGTCAGTACCAAGATTGATACAAATAGCCGCTGCGATGGTGCTGCTCATGCAAGCGATTCGCACGAGTTCAAAACCAATGATCTCAGGCATGGTGCAGAGCCTTTGAGCCTGAACGATTTGTTCAAGAAAGAAGATATCTATAAAGCTCTGATGAGTGACAAGCTGGTAAAACATGCGCTTGCCAGCGTCAATGCAGAGCCAGGAAATTTTGCTGAATTAGAAAAACTACTTTCAGGCGGCGACGGATTTGGTATTGCTGTTTATCAAGATCGCCCGGGAAAAGATCCTCTGGATTTCAATTTGAACAATCATATGTTTTCAAACTTTAGCTTCCATCATCTGGAAGGAAATCGCGTAGCGATTCGATTGTTGCTTGATTATGGGTCAGAGGCTAGCAGGAATCAAATGACCCAGCTCGGAATCGCTTTGCCTGTTCCTGAAGGGCTAAAAAAGTCACTGCTCAATGCATCGAAGGGCGTCGACGGCTTTTTGATGAAGGATGCCGAAAAACGTGGACGCAAGAGAATTGAGCGAAGGACTTTCAAGCTAGAGAATTGACGGCTCCTTTGCTGCCAGATTGCCTGGCTTGTGATCAGGAACTTTGAGAATGTTTTGAAAGCATTTTCTCAAGATATCGAGAAATTGCGGGAACCCTGTTGCTATTGCTGCCACTGTTTGTTTGAGCAAGCACGTCCCAGGCATGCCCGGTGCCTTTGTCTGCAATAATTTCGCTTATTTCATGGTCACCGGCTACGGCCCGGCGCACGCTCAGATCTCCCAGCTTTCGGGTTTTGTTTTCTCTATCTCTTCTGCTCGCTGGGCAGCCGGCTTTTCAGAAGGACGACCGTAATCTCGTTCAAGCTCCTCCCTGGTCAAAATCAGGTCGTGTAAACTCTTAGCTGAGGGATTGTATACATTACTTACTGCTTTTTCTAAGTAACTTTGCTTTGAATGTTGTTGGCGATGGAAATCGATTTGCTCGTTGAGTTCTTGCAACAGTTTCGAATCCGGAGAGTTTTCGTCCGGCTTTGGCTTTACATGATCTCGTAAGGCTTGCTCGCTCAAACTGGGAACCTTGTCGTTTTTGAGTCTTAGCAGCAGAGTCACCGGTGCTAGGTGAGTATCCTGCCGCAGTTATCTATGAATTCTAGGTTCAAGGGTGTGAATACTCTGTGAAAAATCTGCCCCCGTGAAGAATGCACGAATCCACAGTTAGGAATTCACATCATATTCACATGCCCAGGGCTATCTTCAGCTAGTAATTCTAAATTGAGTGGGCAAAATATCATGTATCAAAATCAATCAAGTATGATCGACCCTGCAAAAAGAAACATTCAAGCGGTCTTCAATACTGAAGTTCTCCCCTTGAAAGATTTCCTTGCTGCCAGCAGCAATATGCTCGATCGTGAAGAGACCAGAGCGTGCGAAATCATTGTTAGCGAGCTATTTACGCAAATAAATGAGAAATGCAAAAAATATGATGCGGGAAAATACTATTGTATTCACATCAGTCCTGTTTACGACAATTTCGGTGCAGTAGCCCAGGTAACAGTACTGGCCAAAGTGAAGACTGAGGAGTTTCTTGCTGAGAAAGAAGCCGGCGATATCAACTCATTCACCGAAAAAGGTATTAAAGACATCCTTTTGAGACCGGCCGTAAAAAAGGGACGAATCGGAGGACCACCACAGCAAATTCTCATTAACGTGTTTGCCGGAGAAGATTATATCTCCGGTCTGCTGACTTTATTCATTGGCATGCGCCGATCTGTGAAATGAAAAGACATCTATACGATTTTCAATTGAGAATTGCCACCGGTTCTGGCTTTGGCATTTTGTCTAGCTGAGCTTTGTTCAGCGGAACAGTATCAGGCACCCTGGAATTCTTGTTTGTGCAGTCCTTGCCTAAGTCAAGAAAGGAGAACTTTGTTGTTCCGATGTATATTTCATCACCGGAATGCAGTTCCATCATTTGAAAGCTCGGGATCATTTTACCATTTACTATGGTTCCATTTCTGCTGCCGATGTCCTGGATGTGAGTTCTTCCATTGACAAAAAGGAATACCACATGATGTCTGGATACTAATGCGTCTCTGGGGATAATGATGTCATTGCCCGCGCCCCTGCCGACTGCAACGGCAAATTTATTGATGAAATACTGCTGATTTGATTGTCTGACTACAAGAAGCGCCAGTTTGAGCTCGCTGTTCATATCCAACTCCGTTTTCCTGCAAGTAAAAATCTTACTGACAGATCATGGGGATTCGCACTGATGGACTTAGTAAAGTGTTTGTATATTGCCAGCTTGTGTGTGAAATTTTCGTGAACAAACGAACAAACGGTGAATCAGTTTTTAATAGTCTCGTCAGTATGCCTTATAAAATTCGTTTCTACGCGCCAATTTTCCAGCCAGCGGGCCGAAGCCAGAGATTTTTCGAAATTCTCAGTCTTCATGCGCAAACCAAGCAGGCTGCACAGGGAGTATTGCGCAACTGCTACACTTGAAACGGTATATGTATGCCCGGCTCTTTGCCAGATAGTTCCGCTTGAAGCCGGGAGAATCACGGCCCCAGCAGCGAAAGAACTGGCAAACAAAATACCCGACAAGGCGCTGTTTCGGTAGAAGCCCTGACTGTCCACGAGATCCCGCCCTGCAGCATAGTTGTTTATGGCCGCTCCAATGGCAAGTCCAGCGCTCATTGAAACAGCAGTTTTTATGATCGGGGAAAGCGGAAGGAGCTTAATAGCTGCAGCTGATTCCAGAGTTCTTTCAATACCTTCTTTCAAAAACATTGTTCCTAGTACCCCTGCAATGTCACCACTGGTTTTGCTGATTTCCTCATGCATATTGCTGAGATGCACTTTTGCGATCTCAGAAGTCAATCTGGGGTCAGCCATCAGGGCAGCACTCAAAACTTGCTTTTGATTGCCGCGATTCTGCTCCAGTGCCTCGTTTGTGAAAATTATTGCTGCTGCTTGTTTTTCCTCGGCACTTTTAGCAGGTAGTTCCGCAGCCCAAGTTTCCAACTGATCTGCGTCCATGGATTTTGCTTTATCATTAAGGGTTTTGACCTGTCCGATTGTGAGCTTATCCATGTTCACGGGACTTTGAATAAACTCTTTTTGCAATCTGCTCAGTGTTTGCTCGGCGTCCTGAATTAACTTGTTTGCAGAGGGATTATCAAGTCTAAGAGATTCCATTCTAATGTCCTCAGGGTAAGCTAAAGTGTGGGAGCCAAACAGGAGACCCAGGTAGAAATTCGCCCCTTTTCACCAGCTGGCGACAATCGCCCAGCAGCATTGACCCTGGATTTGAGAAATCTTCTCAAACCTGGGTTTGCAACCCTGGGCACGCAGCCAAATGAAGATTTCTCTCTGGGCAGGATTCAAGTCTTCTATTTCCGGACTCGTATCACTAGATAGCCCTGTAGCAAGCACTGTAAGCCGGGATTTGTAATTCTGTTCGCCAGAACTGTGATCTGTCTTTTTTGTTTCCATATTTTTCAGTTTCATCTTTTGCTGGGTCTTAGTACGGTTTCTGTCCATTTGGTACTGAACCACCGTAGGGGTCATCAGAAGGGTAGCCGGGCTGACCATAAAGTTGGTTTTCATCGTGCGGATCAGGTCCATGTGGATCAGGACCATGGTCCGGACCTGGGGCACGGCGGCCTGAATAAGAAGCAGAGCCACGATCACGGTTCGGGTGAAGAGATTTCTCTCGGTCTGAAGCAAGGGGATGTTTCGCAGGAGGCCTTAGATCAGAAATCTGTTTGTTTTCTGATTTTCTGAAACTGGACTTTTTTCTAACTAATTTTGAGTCTGTTCTTTCGATTTCTGCAGGCGTCTTTGTTTCTTCACTTTCGCAACTAGCATTCGAATCACTCTCATCCTTGCTTATTGCAAGTGGTCCGCAATTTCTTCCATCACTGGATTGTGGTGTCACGCTTGTAAAAAGCAAGAGCATATTAAAACCCAGGCAGCAAAGCCTGAAAGCAAACTCTCTGGTATCCATATTTTACAACCCCATGTACTTGGCTCAAGACAATCGATAGTTCGATTCTTGTTCAATTAAGCACAGCGTGCTCGTGAAAACTGCGTGACGACAAGAGCGAGAAATACGAAACTCTAGCTAGCGAATTAGTCGCTAAAGGACAAGAAAGCCTCTTATTTACACGATTTTCACATGCTCCAGATTAAGCTAAGCAAGGTGCAAGAACACTCCTTACTAAGGAACTGCAATTTTTAATCAATGTCAGAGCCAGTAACAGGTAAGTTATTCCATAAGCGATATGCAATTGTTTCCAGGCTTAAAGGTGGTATGGGGGCGGCGTATCATGCGCGCCAGTTGGATCTTGGCCGAGACGTTTTTATTAAGCAGCTTAAGCAGGATCAACTGGAAAGCCCCAGGTCTATTGAAAGATTCAAGCAGGAGTTCAAATCACTCTCTAGACTGTCTGACCCACATATAATGAGAGTTTATGGACTGGAACTCGATGACCATTCAAATTTGTATGCAGTATGTGAGTATCTGGAAGGGAAAAGTTTGCGAGAATTATTGCTTGAAGAGAAGAAATTCGACTGGCGAAGGTCTATTGAATACAGTATTCAGATTGCAAGAGCGCTGCAAAATGTACATGCAGAAAACCTGGTACATAGAGATCTAAAACCAGAGAATGTTATGTTGGTGGGCAGAGCAAATCCTTCGTTTGTTAAACTTGTTGACTTTGGCATAGTAAAGAGATTTGATTCAGCACAAACGAAGTTTCCGGAAGAACTTGCCGAGACAGGCAGTCTTGCTCCTGAGCTTACAAGAGCAGGTGAGCTAATTGGCACGGTAATTTATATGAGTCCTGAGCAGGCGTTTAACAAAGTTGATGCTCGCAGCGATATTTATTCTCTGGCTTGTGTCCTTTTCGAGATGCTCTCTGGAGAATTCTTGTTTCATGAAGAAAGCGCCGCAGGCACTATAATTCGCCACAGAAGAGAAGATCCGACCATGAGGCTTCGCACAATTGAGGGACAGCTTCCCTTGAAACTGCTGAGCCTGCTTTTCTCCATGCTGGCAAAAGACCCGAATAAACGCCCGCAAAATGCAAAGGAACTCGAAGACTCTCTCCAGTCGATTTTGGATTCGCCGGGTGAATTCATAGAATGCATTAGTTTTAAACAGGCAATGCCGCTAAAAAAGGTTGGCGTATGCCTGGTTCTGGCTCTGATCAGCATGGCCCTAATAACTGCAGCCTTAGTCTTGCATAAGCAAGCATTGCACACTAATGATGGGAAAAGGCGCAGAGCGGTGAAACGCATTTCAAGCAAAGCTGTCGGCACCATCGCCGATCAATTGAGATACCTGAGTGTACTGGCAGATGATTGTGATGTGCGCTCTTGGACATTGAGCGATCTTGCTTATGAACGATCCGAAAGACTATGTCGCTTGTCCGAGAAAGCTCTGCAATCCAGCAAAACTACTGAGCTTCGCGAGCAAATAAAATCCTTCCTTCTTCGAGGGCTTCTCTCGCTGGCGCGGCAGCAGAACGCAAGAAATGAGTGTTCAAAAGCTAGTGCCACGCTGGAGAAAGCAAAGAAACTTATGTTCGAGAAAGACCGTGGCTTGAGCATACAAAAGCTTTATTATGCCAGCTCGGCTGCAATCACTGGCCGAGAAAGTGATTTCGACATGGTCATAAAACTGGTGGATGATTCGCCGGCGTCATACGCTGAACGCGTTAGTATGAATATTAGCGCTTCAATGGGGTACCTGAAAAAGTTTTCCCATCCAAAGAAAGCCTTACAATGTATAGAGTCGGCAATTGAAAGTGCAAGATATGAGGAGACCGAAACAGATCTTTGCAAGTGTCTTGCTGCCAAGCTCTTTATTTTGAGGAACACAGGTGCTAACTCTGAGATCATACCTGTGCGCAATGAACTATTAACTTTGCTTTCATCGGCTAGAAGTGAAAATATTAAAGCGGTTGCTGAAATAGCTGAATCTTGCTGCACATATGGTGATTTTGCGACTGCAGAATTGCTTTTGCTGGATTTGCAACGTTTGTGCTTGAAGAAGGGTGGCGCCAAGACTGTTCGCGAATATCCCCATGTACTTTATTCGCTCGCCAGGGTCTATGGGTTGGATGGAAAGACGCAGGAGGCGATTTTGAAATACGATCAGCTTCTGGCAGTTTACGATCAACGCCGCTTATACAATGACAGTGAACTGGCTCCGAAAAAGATCATTGAATTACGGAGGAGGCGCTTAGTTGATTCGAAATTCAACAAACGGTAAACTCGCGCACTCATCGCATGGCCAGCATCGTATTTACCGCAGCAGCATTCACTCACTTTTCACAGCCACATTTGTAAGCTGCTTCTGGTCTGGTTCTTGATGAGGTGAATTTATGAGCGATAGAATTGAAGCGGTAGCCGAGAAAGCAGTAACTGAGAAAGCAGAATCTAGTGTTCCATACTTTGGCCAAATATTTGATTTCTTAGCTTCTGCTTCTTTCGTTAATCGGCATATCGACGGGCTCAACAACGCCGTAAATGCAATTACAGGATCTAAGGATGGCATTCTGCCTTCAGTTGAGTTTGTTAATCCTAAGGGAGAAAAGGAAACACAGACACCGTTCAGAGTAAATGGAGTTCAGTACGAAATTGATGATTCCCCAAGTGATCCTTCACATCTTTATCGGGTGGATTATGATGGTCGCCGCGATGCAATTGAACCTGGTGAAGCCGCACGGGCCAGAGCTGCTTTTGAAGAATTCAAAAGTAGAAAGTAGTGTTAGTTAATTTTTGAGCAAGGGAGAAGAATCTTAAATGACTGATGGATTTAAGGACCGGCAGCTCACTGGGAGATGGAATGAACTCGATTGATTCCCAATGGACAAACAGACTGGATCCGTTTTGCCAGCAGGCTGGTCGGTAGTTGAGGGTAAAGTTATGGGCTGCGATGTACGATACAAATGTAAAACTGCAAATTAAAAGTAAACTACTTTCGGATGGGTGGGCTAATTTACGGCAATTTCACGCAGCAAACAATATCATACCTTCCAAGAGGAGCTGCGAATTGAAAACACAAACTGAAAGCCCTCATCCTTTTCCTTCCCTTCCTACCAGATAGAGAACCGATTCCTGAGGAATCGGTTCTCTAAATTTACGTGCTTAATTCAATGCTTAATCGGATAGTGCTCTAGACTCACTCGTAGGGCTGCAGAAATCATCAAAAAAGAGCTGGCGCTTAATGCCGACCTTGCAATCGAAGAACTCGGAGCCAGGATGAACAATTACCGCCGCCAATTATTTGGTGGCACAATGTATTATGAACTCTGGTCAAGTTTTTTCAGCTCAGCTTCTCCTGAAAACAAAGAGAAAATGTTACAACTTTCAAATCGCTGGACTGGCAGCCTTGATTCTCAAAACGCAAATCAGCCCAGTTCCCTTGCTGACTTTCTGGGCAGAAGCGCTGGAGAGCCTGGTTTGCACCAATTCAGTCCAATCTACCAGTACTTCAATCCGAAGAATTAGCATAGTTGACGCGCCAATAGATGCCTGAAGCGGCATCGACATGCAGATAGACCAGGTGGAGTCGGAAAGTTGCATGATTGAACAGTGCCCCCTGACGGTGGGCGTTATCGTGGGCTGAAAATCCTGAGGCCGACCGAAGAGTTCTACAAATATTCACAGTTTTTCAGGCCAACAATGCTGAGGAATAGCTCATGAGCATCGCAGCTTTCCGAATATCAATGACATCTGCATTAGCAATGAACAAATCGATACTCATTTCTTGTTCATTTGCTGCCTCAACAGTGTTTGGGCCACTTCCAAGGCTTGTTCTGGTGGAACATTCGGGCTTTGCGTGACAAGGGGTTCCACTCTTGTATTTGCCCCTTCTCGCCAGTAAATGTTATTGACGTTGGTGCCCGGTTCAAGCAGATAATTCAATGTTTTGAGTACTGTGTGCGGATCGCCGCCAGTGTTGTTGCGCAGGTTATAACTCGACACGATACAGGCGGCTTCATGATAATGGCGTGAATACCTGATCTATTTGTTCAAAGATCTATGTATTTTCTTCATTGTTGGATTGAGCTTTCGTAGTCATGAAGCAAGCATTTATATCATCAGCCTGCCTTTTTCAGCTGAGTTTGTCCATCAAATCCGTTTCCATCGAACTTTAGTGGAGTCAGGTCGTCCTTGGCACTTGCCGATGGCGTCACACCAACTGCCTCCCATGCTTTCTTGAGTTTATCGACTTGGTCACTATGACCGAGGGCCTTTGCTGCTTCGATTGTTTGATAAGCAAAGGAGCCAAAACTGGGATTGTTACCGGCTGCTTTTCGTGCAGCAAACCAGATATGTCCAGGATCATCCCAGGCGTACCCACCTACGGACCTGGCAAACAACGCGAAAGCTCTGTTTGGAATGCCTGAATTTGTGTGCACTCCGCCGTTATCTCTGCGCGTAACCAAGTAATCCTTCATGTGTCCTGGTTGAGGATCTTTTCCCAGGCTGGGATCATCATAGGCAGTACCTGGGTTAAGCATGTTGCGCAATCCTTTTCCGTTGATGCCGTCTTTCCAGATGCCGTCGCCAACAATCCAGTCAGCTTTATCCACAGATTCATGCCTGGAGTATTGTTGAATCATTTCACCAAAAACATCAGACATGCTTTCGTTGAGCGCACCTGATTGCCCATAATATCTAAAGTCTGATTCCTTCTCTGTCACTCCATGCGTAATTTCGTGAGCAGCCACATCCAGCAAAACGAAAGTTTTGAACGGGCTGCTATTTCCCGGATGTCCGTATGTCATTTGCGAGCCGTTCCAAAAAGCATTTTCAAAGCTGCTGCCATTTTCTGTATAGTTGACGGTGGAAATAAACTTCATACCCTGTCCGTCAATTGAATTGCGACCATATTCCTTTTTATAAAAGTCACGGACAAATCCGGTGAAATCATATGCATTATCAGCTTCTTTGCTGCCGATAGGCGGATCGCCTTCAGAGCGCACTAACTTACCCGGCAAATTACTTCGGAGTTGCGCATCGTAAACCTCGCGAGCTCCATTGAAATCCTTCGTTGCCCGTGCTTGAAGCAGGGGTGGGGTACCCTGCATTTCCACTGTTCTGTTATATGTCTTGAGGAAATCGGAATTCTGAGGATGGCGATTTGCCAGTTCTTCAAGCAAATACGGTGGAATGGCGCTGTAAGCGCTCGGTTGCTGCGTCGTACCTTCAGCTTGTTGGGAACGCGACCGCAGTGCAAAGGGCATTGCTACGTCATCACCTTTTGAATTTGCATCGGCAAGCAATCTATTGCTTGCTTCGTTTCCGTCCTTTTTCCCGGCTGGCGAAGCGGTTTTTTCGCCAGCGGACAATATTGCTTCTCTTTCCATTTTTCCTTGCCTCTCACGAATCTGCGAGAGCAGAGCATAAAAATCGCATTGTGAAAATTGCGTGAATGCAATAGCGGAAACTACTTATGAAGCCAATTGTTCAGTGCCCATATTTTGTTTGTTTTTTGTCATTCCTGATCATAAGGGAACTTCGTACTTTCCTCTTATCCGTTCACTTCATTTTCACTTTTTTTTCAATATGCTGTTTTTTTTGATGAACTCGTGAGGCAAAATGGATAATGTCGAAAATTTGCAAAGCAAGCTCTGTGGAGATGAACTAAATGAAACTGCCCGTTTGAAGCTTGCCGAAGGCTCGCTTGCTGCCCGGGAGCCTCAGGGAAAGAATCGTAGTAATACGACAGAAGAGATTATTCCCGGAAAATATATCGTGATGCTCAATGGAGACGCCCTAGGCAGTCGGCCTGATCCCCAGACTGCAGCTCCCGACACTATCACAATGCTCATGCGTAAAATTGGGCTTGAGGAATCGCAAGCAGGCGTGCGAGTCTACCGAAACGCTCTTTATGGTTTTGCGGCAGAACTGACTTCCGAACAACTGGCAGTTCTTAAATCAGATCGCCATGTAAAGACAATAGAAGCTGATAAAAAGATTTCTCTGGCCATGTCATCTGATTGGGGGAAACCGAGCTTTGAACCCAAGAGTGAGTTGCCGACAGGTGTGGCTCGCGTAGAAGCTCATTTGAGCAAAACTGCCCGGCAAGCAGGAGGTGTACCGGTAGATATAGCAGTGATCGATTCCGGTATCAATGATAGACATCCGGATCTCAATGTATACAAAACTGCCAGTTTCTTGCCCGGCGCCGAAGGCGACACTCACATCGGGCATGACGAGAGCGGTCATGGAACGCACGTTGCAGGCATTATCGCTGCTCGTAATGACGGCAGGGGCATAACAGGTGTTGCTCCAGGAGCGAGGCTATGGGCGGTCCAGGTTCTGGATCGTTATACATCAGGCTCCATCTCCGACATTGTCGCCGGCATCAACTTTGTTGCAAAAAATGCCCGGGAAATAGAAGTAGCAAACATGAGCCTGGGAGGCAAATACTCCTCTGCAGTAATTGATACTGCAATTTCAAATGCAGTTGATGCAGGCGTAAGCTTTATTGTGGCAGCCGGGAATTTGGGTGAGGACGCGGCGTCCTTCACACCGGCAAGCAACGGGAAAGTCCTTGCCGTATCTGCAATTTCTGATACGGACGGCAAAGGTGGTGGCAAAGGTGGAGCAGCAGATGATGTATTCTGGAGCTTTTCCAACTTTGGCAAAAATGTCAGAATCGCAGCTCCCGGCGTAGCTATTGAATCCACCTGGAAGAGTTACGGAGAAAGAAATGATACCTATTGGACATTGAGCGGTACTTCAATGGCCGCACCGCATGTAGCAGGAGCCGCTGGACTTGTAAAAGCTGTTCATCCGCAAATGAAACCCGCCGAAGTATATAAAACACTAATTGACACCGCTAAAAAGCAAAGCAATCCTGAATATGGCTTTACTGGTGACAAAGACAATTTTCCAGAGCCGATGTTGAACGTAAAGGGCTTCTAGCCTGGAACTTGTTTTGCGCTGTTAATGTTCTGGGTTATCACGTTATTTTCACCTGATCATCAGTAGTGTGTTTCAAAGCACGCTAGTGTAGACAAAAAGAGCGCCCTCTACTTTAGGTGAAATAACGCATGCATGATGATAAGAGATTCTTTGATGAGAAGCCAGGAATTGATTCGGCTGGGGATTATTCAGAGAAGCTACATGCTGATAGTCTCGACGCTATAGATGAAAAGGCAGCAGCTGCCACAACAGCTGCCATAAGAAATGAAAGGCTTGAATCTTGTGGACTGCTACCAAACTGCAGCATTGATGAATATCAGCCCGCAAAGGGACAGTCTGGAGACGGAGTTCTATTTTTGCAAGAGACATTGAACGATACTCTGACTCGCAGTTTTAATAACAGTGCATCGGGGATTAGCAAGGATATGCTCAACAGCGCAGTAATGGAGGCGCAGGAGCACGGAGAAAGTCGCAAGGCTGATGCACTCGGCTTTGCCTTGAGAAATTACGATAATCTACTGAGCTTGTCATCTGATGACAGTGAATTATTCAAAAATCACGAGAATATAAGTTCCTCTGACATTAAGCAGCTCCAGAACTACGATTCATATTTGAGCACAGGTAACTGGCTCGCCAAAAATCCATTGGTATCAGGTTTGAGCACAGAACGACTGGCTCTTGCCGGTGCGGCTCTTGGAGCGCTTGTCGAGGCCGGCAGTTTCTTTACTCCTCTTGGTGTCGGCATGACGACGACTGGAATAATGGCTGGGATGCCTGCTGGTATGATCATGAATAGCATTCAAGACAAAGCTGATATTCCGGGTGCACCAGGCATGTTTCAGCCTGCTGCCATGGCCCCGTTTACGGGTGTGATCGCCGGTGGGATCAAAGGAGCTCTCTGGGGACCAACGACAGGCTATGTGCTGGGTTCGGCGCTTTCCGGAAAGATTGCTACAAATTGGTGGAACCTGGTGCACAAACAGAAGTTCGAGCTAATGTACGAGCGGATGCGCAAACTGTGAGAGGAACATCGGATTGTCTGGCTCAATTATATGCTCAGATGAAAAAACACCTGGAGTCCGACAGGTTCTCGCACGAAGCCGTGTTGCTGATTCGAGAGAATCCTGACTCTACAATTGACTATTGCATGATTGAGATTTTGGAAACTCTGGCCGATCTAAGATATCACTGCAATGATTTCAAGTCCGCTGAATTGCTGTATAAACGGGCAGGCGCGCTCATGCAGCTAAATGCTTCAGTGCAAGCTGCGTGAGGCATCCGCCTCCGTAGACCCAGATCTGCAAGTCCGGCCTCCTGATTCAAGTCTTAGTTTAAGTTCCTGAGCCAATCAGCAATTCCCCTGGTATTGAATATGTGATTTGTTTTGCCATTATTGACATTTGAATCGTCAACAACCTGGAAGCGGGAAGCAAGAGCCGTTGGGACTTCATAGTTTGTGCTGGCGCCTGTTCGCCAGCCTGGTTTAAGGCCATGTTCCAAGTGATGCGGCATGAAAGCCGACCCAAACAAAAGCCTGTCATGGGGTGAAGCAAAGACAGCTGTATGTTCCGCATTGTTCAGGATTGATGAGATATTTGCCTGGAACTCAGTTTTAGGTCCGTCTGCCCGCGAGAATACCTGGGCATAAAACGGCTTGGCTCCTGCTCCCCTTTCGCCCTGTCTTGCGATAGCAGCTTCAATAGCCATCTTGCCACCCTGGCTGAAGCCAACTATGACAATGTTCTCAGCACCAATTCTGTCGGCGATCGCATTTATCATTTGATTTCCATTCCTGGACAAACTCACATGGTCCTTTTGTTCGTCAATCTTGTATGCGGATACAAGCGGTTTGTCTTGTGAAGGCCAGGAATAATACACAACTGGAAGGCCTGACTCAGCCTGCAAATTTGCAGCAGTGGCTATACCCTGATCATGGGTCATGCCGAAACCTGGTATTACAATTGCTATTTTGTGCTTGGGATTTTCTTTTGATGCTCTCTCAATTGAGTTCAAAAAATCATCAGTGCTTTGATAGAGTTCTTGTACGTTTGCTCTGGTAGACAAATGTCTGTGTGCAGCTTCTTCTGCCGGAGATGCAAATGCAGTTGGCAAAACTCGTGCATCTGAGATGGACATCTCCCCGCTTATAACTGAATTGACTTGATTCAACTCTTTGCTACCAGGCAGGAATTCGAGGTATCCCTTTTCGTTGGACACAGAGCGATCTGTGAAAAATTTTACTGCCTGTATACCAGTTGTCCCAGGCGCAATTTGCGTGCCATCTTTCTCATGTCTTATGGAGTTGAAGAAGTTTAATCCGGCTATTCTTGAATCGGCCTGGTCCAATAGATTGCCTAGTGGAGATTCCTTCGCTACCATGGTGGAGTCATTATCGATCAAATGTGCAGTGTCCTTCATAACTTGGATCCTCTCCATTGACATTCTGATACTGTTTTAGAGCTAGCTCGTCCTACAATTGCCCCGTGAAAAATCCGGGTGTGTAATCTCTGCTGCTGATATCATCAATGCTGCCTTTTCTTGCAGCTTTAATGCTTTCCAGGACCGCATCTGCTTCGGTGGCTCGGTATGAATCAGGCCGTTTGCCATATAGTTTTGCAAAACAGCGCCATGCTTCAGCAAATTCGAAGAGCCGCAAATGCACATAGACAAGCCATGAATAACAGTTTTTCAAATTGCGTTTATCGACAGACGGCACTTGTTCGAGCATTCTGAGCGCTGCCTCGTAACAGGCTTTTGCTCCCGGCCAGTTCTCATCTAATAAACTGGTGTTGCCCAGCTCTATCTGTTCCATTGCCATAGCATAGAGGTGCAGATTCAAGTTCGGCCAGGACGTTTTTCCGAATGCATCGTGCTGGTCGCGATAAAGTGCTTTCTTCACCACGCCCAGCCCTGCAAATATTCTCTATCCTTTCTATCCATTTCTCGCGAAAGATCCTGATAGAAACTCCGCAAAGCATTTTTGCTTTCTCGCCTCTCACCCTGAGATTGGTAACCAAAGGCCGCGGAGGCGCCGGGAATGCCACCACAAGTAGTAAATTTAGAGTGACCACAGGATGCAAGCTGTAATGTGATCGCCTCGTCTGCAAATGTGTGCCGGGCATCGGCTTGATAATTTAGATCAGTATTTTGCTCCTGTTCCATCTTAAAAGTCTCTGGGATCTTTTGCTGCTGGTTCATTGAAATACCCTCGCGAGGAGAATGATATCACTCGGATAAACTGTGATTTCCTGGATGAAATGAGCCTACGAATTTGGCTGTGAAAATCGAGTGAACAGTGCTGTGATAAATACGGTGTTTTTCTAGCCAGCTTTCCGCAGTGTCGATTTGTCTTGTTGAGAAGGAGCCGGTGGTTCCGGGACCTTTTCCGACGGCACCACACCAACGTCTTGCCATGCTTTCTCAAGTTTGGCAACTTCATCGCCATGGTTAAGCTGTTTGGCTTGTTGGATTGTATGATATGCAAACTCAGCAAATGCGTGGTTTAGGACCATCGATTAAGCGTAATGGATATTTCGATAATGGCAAATCTTGGTCAATCTACGCAAATTGGCTTAAACATTAGATCTGAATAGCCCGAAGTTTTCCCTGCCACCATGCAGATCAGTTTCTCTCCGGCAAGAGTAGACATAGCCCCAGCTGCAAGTCCGGATCTGTTGATTGCATTTAAGTTGAGTTCACTGAGCTTTTTCTCAGCGGTATTGGAGGAGTCTGGGTAATCTGATTCCAGCCAGGTGGTACCAGTGCCCATGGATGGCGGGAGGGACTGAAGGATGAATCAGTTACAATAGGACTTCTTAGACCGATCCCCTTTCTTGAGGAGTTCTGCGATACTTCTCCCTTTGACGCATCTAAGAAGCCAATGTGGCCATTCTCCTGCATTTTGAAGTCGTTCCCTATTAACGCCGGCCTGATGACGAATGCCATGGCGTCTTTCACAGGCGCGTGCTTGCCCTCTTGAACGGCTTCTGGGACCGATCGAGGCTGAAATCCTCTTATAAGAGATTCTCCAACAGCACCATTCATGTTCAAGTCGAGGGATGGCATCTTATTGCCAAGTTCTTTTGCTGTTTTTCCATTGGTAATGTAACTTGCACAAGCGAGGCGACCGTTTTTGGTGGCAGTAGAATACGAATCCGACCAATGATCGGACTTTGATTCTTGTTCTCTTACGAGTCGAGCCACTTTGTCATGATCGGCAGCTGTCCAGTTATCAGACTGTGGATAACGCGATTGCAAACTTCTAACGATTGAATCCAGACCGTTGGCGTTTTCCTGATATTCAGCAGGCGATGGCAAATGCCCGAGGCGAATCGCCAGCGCCGATTCTTTCAGCAACCTGTTATCTTCTTTGCTGAAACGAGAATCGTCTCCTCTAATCTGCGCTTGTTTCATTATTTCGTTGGCTGATTCACCAATCAACCACGAGTTTACTTTGTTCATTGTGTCGGGCGGCAGGTTCCTGAGAAATTCCTCCGGGTTTGCTTGCGCTGCTGACTCAGTGTTGTTCAAGATGCTCAGAAATGAGTCATTTATTTTTCCGCCTCTCAAATTAGCCTGCATATTTCTCAGGTTGGTTGCATGATCTTTTTGAGTCTGAGTCTGGCTTTTGCTTTCCCATATTTCAGGATCGAAGCTCCTGACTGCGCGAGCAATTTGTTCTGCACTGGCTCCCAGATTACCAATTCCGTATTTTCCGTCTGGACGCAGAAGCAAATCCGAACGAGTTTGTGTTCCATCACTTAAATTGTCTGATACTGGTAGTTCGCTATGATCGGAAAATGTAAGATGAGGAAGCGTGGTCTGCTCGACAAATCGTTGACTGTCTTTCACACTTGCAGTGAATTTTTGCAAAAAAACTGTTGATGTGAAGCTTGGGTCATTCAGAAGCGTGTCATTTACTATATTGGAACCAGCTCGCTTGCTATCAGCATTGTCGTTGGCACCCAAGTCTTTAGCTTCAGTCTGCCCTCTGCCGTCAGTTAGATTTTGCTTCTTAGACTCATCGTTCGTCTCTACCTTTCGATTGATTGACTTGTCACCAGACATCTAGCTTACTTCCTATAGAAAAGCACTATTGACGATCTTCTGGTAAGAAAAGAATCTGCGTTCTTTTGGTACGCTTTTTTTTCGTGCAGCTGAAGAAGCACGCGATTAACTCGAGCAATTCTTGTCTCAGTTCTTATTATTAATAAGTGTTTCTGCGTAATTTTCACGTGAAAAATTCTGTTGTTAAAATCGATGAGCTTGTAATCAAGGCCGCAAGCCTGAGCGCATGTTCAAATCTCTTCCAAAATGTCAAATCGACAAAGACTGATCAATGTTAGAACAAACGATTATTTCGGCTTTCAATTCACGAATTTGTCACGCTAGCAAGGATATAGTGTAATCAGTTAATGGCATATCCAGAAAAATCTGCGGTCTGATTATCAAATATGAATTGGCAAATTGAAACTCCGGCGTTAGATTCAACAGCTTATGGCTCAAATGAAAAATCCGAAAGCGAAGCTTTCGGCTCGGGTAGTTCCAGCGAGTCAAATGCAATTTTGATATCCGAGGTAATAGCTTCCCGCCAGGCGGCAAAGGGGCGAGACTCGCTTGCTACCCTTGCGCTTCAAGAGTTTCGAAATCCTTCTAGCGAGATCTTCGAAGTGAAGTCCGGTCAATTCAAAGGTATGAAAGTCCCAGAGAATTTGCGCTGTGCTATCTTCCAGAGTAACCTGGCCGTCAAAGCAGGAATCATAAAGGCAAGTGAGGTCACCGTCAGGGCGCTCGAGTTCGAGAGAACTTTGAGGAGACACGGATACAAGTCGGAGTCCTTCAATCCCGGCAAATCATATCCAGATGGTACATACATTGTCGGTGAGGGCGCCAGGGATGGCACAAATAGCCGCCACGTCGCCATGGTATATGCAGGTAAGCTCATTCACACAAAGAATGGTGCAATCGTCAATGAGCCGATCAGCAATAAGTTCTTTCCGGGAGCTTATGATCGAATGACAGTCTTGAGAGCAAAATAGAGTTTTGTGGAACTTCGTCGTTAGAGTAGACGGTTGAAGCAAAATGTGTGCAATTGCACAGTACTTCAATCACGGAATTTTCACATCAAGAGCTGTAATCTCCCTTTCATCAGCAATAAAGAGGAGTTTTAGACAATGAGTGAATCAGCGAGCTTTCATGGCAGTTCAAGGAGCGTTCCATACTTTGGTGAGATCCTGGACAAGCTGGGTGGTCTTTGCCTGTTAGCAAAGGCGAGAGCTGTCTTTTGTACCAGGTCGGCTCCAATATTGGATTTAAAGCAAATGGAAGCCAGTACGAACTCAAAAGCTCGATAGAAGATTCGATGCAACTGCAGTAAAGGAGGACAATTGCAATGAGAATGCAGCAAGATCTGGACTTAGGGAAAGTTGAAAAGGATCGAGCTTCAACTACCACTCAGGCAGATGCGCGGCAGGCATTTGCAGAGGAGGCGGCCACGATACAGTTAGCGTCTGCCGATTGCAGTGCTCGCTCTAAGTTCTCAACTTGCGATGGAATTCCCGGTGCTTCCGCGGCATTTCGACCACAAACTCCTCGCGAGCGCCGTGAAAGTTCAAATGCTCTGCGGAAATTCTACAGAGACTTGGAGCTGGAAATGCAAGCGAAGGATAGGGCTTACTTAAGCAGAAATCAATGGGAATGGTAAGTGAACAAAATCCAGAAATGCATTTCACGGCAAGCCGGAAATTGAACTAAGGATGAATGCGGAACAAAGAGGCGATTCTAGAGGTAATTGTGCAGGGCGAGCGCGACAATAGAAGAAATCGAGCAGAATCTCTGCAGCGTGAATCTGAAAAGTCCGATCCTGCCGAAAGTATAGAACTGAGATTGATGCATGAAGTGCAGGAGCAAATCGACTCTCACAGAAAGGCATCTTCCCAACAAAGCTACTTGCAGAGGGCAGTAAGTTCGGTTTACAGCCCTTCTGCTCAGACTCTGCATGAACTGGTGCTGGTGCAAGAAGAGCTGGAAAGGGATCATGATCATAAGCTGGCAGTAGACCCCAGGCGCGCCAGAGAGATTGAAGAAAAAATCCAGGACGATAAGAAAGTCCAGCAACATGAGCTGAAGGTTTCTTCAATAACAGCTGGAGTATTGACAGCCGCACCGTTGTTCATGCCGGGGCCAATTGGCTGGGCCGGAAGCGCGGCCCTTTCTGCTCTTAATACAGCCTCGCCTCTATCCGACCTGCAATCGCAAGCCGCAGATGCTGCTCTTGGCGCAGGAAAGGGTCTGGCGCTTAAAGGTGTCTTTGCTGCATCGGCACTTTTGCCCGGGGGATTTTTGACACGCACTGCATTTTTAAGCCCTGCCCAAAGAGGCATTGACAGTACCTTGAGCAGGCAAACGTACTTGAAGGATGGCAGCGGACGAATTGATATCATCGGCGGTTTGCAGAAAGTCGCCGGCACAACTCTTAATCCCTACAGCTTGAGTGCCGATCTTGGCGGACAGCTTTTGTCTCTTGGAAGCATGATCGGGCTTAACTACCTGAGCCGTGGTGCGATTGGACGCTATCCTCTTCTTGGAACAATGGGAACTGGTGCTTTGTATGGATTCAATTCCAGCATTTCCAATGATGTAAAAGAACATATTGAGAAAGGCAGCGACCTGACAGTTCCAGGCGTCTTGGGAAGAGGAGTAGAGAGTGCTCTTCTAGGGGCTGTGAGCGCAGCGCCTGCTGGACTTATGCAAGTGCACAGAGCTAAGCTTAGAAGCGCAAGAATCAAAGAAGCCCAGCAGCATGCTCCGGTGGCAGGCGATCAGCGTCGCATTTTGTCTGGTCCTGAGTTTGGCCAGCGCGAGTATGTGCTGCATCTTCCTGAGGGTTATGCCGGTGAAAAGCTTCCCGTTGCTGTGGTACTTCATGGTACCGGCGGCAGTGCTAGAGAAATTCAGACTAAATCCAATATGAATTCGCTAGCCGACATGAACAAGTTTATTGTCGCCTATCCGGAAGGTAACAATTTCCTGGGCGATCCAAATACTCGTATATGGAACATTCCAGCCAGAGGGCTCAGCGTGCGTGGTGGCCAGCGGCAAGATACTGCGTTTGTGGCCGCTGTCATCGATGATGTGCAACGCAAGATCAACGGAATCACGGAAACAAGCGCATACAGCAGGACACATATTGGTGGAATGTCAGCCGGGGGAGCGCTTGCTGGAATAGTCGCGAAAATGCACCCTGAGAAAGTTAATTCAGTAACCATTGTTTCCGGAGTTCATCTTGGTGATGCAATGCTGCCGGCTAATAAAAGCGTGCTAGTTGTTCATGGTGCTCGTGATCCTGTAATAAGAAGCCAGGGTGGTTTGCTCTCCAGCTTTCTTGGGGCAGTTCCCGTCAGCTCGACCTTTGATCGACTTGTTGAGCAAAACTCACTTAGCCGAATCAGGACCGGTAGCCTCGGGAGTATAAATTTTCGACAGGCAAAGGGGGGAGACGTTCATATCTCTGAGTATCTAGTAGACAAACCAGGCGCCGGCCATGTTTGGGATCTCTTGAGAGGCGGAAATGAGCAGAAACATCGAATCTGGCCTGAGGTGTCTCGATCTGTTGTGAAATTGCTTCAGGCTCATTAAGAAGTGCGGCAATCCGGAAAGCCAATACAATGTAGCTGAGGGTGTCGGAGATTGGAATTTTCGTGATTCGCGCAATGAAATTTACGGTATCTTTACTCTCTTACCTTGACCATATTGCCTAACAAGCAAAGACAATAAGAACATGAAAACGTGTCAAAGTTCAAGTGAGAACAAGGAGAAAACAGATGAATACCGACAGCTTGGATCATCCTATACTGAATTCCACGGATGATCGCTTTTCAAATGCCGCAATTGAGGAGATTAATGAAACCAGGAGATTGCAAACTCAATTGACTGGCGATGCAAATCTTGAGCTTGCCTCGTATCGAATCAGCAAGGAGCATGCTAGAAATCTTTGTTCGGGGCTCAACGAGTTGCAGAATCAATTGTGCATGGACGCCTGGAAGCGCAGCGGATACAAATCTGACAGCAGCTTTGCTAGACACGAAACTTTTGGCGAAATGTGGGCTCGGGAGGAAAAGGAAATGAAGAGCTTTGAAAGAAAGTACCATTTTCGACCACTGGATCGCCGGGCTCCCTGGAACAGGGATCCCAATAGAATGAAAGCCGATGGCACAGTGCGCTGTCTGGGAGCAGAAACACCTTACTTTTCAGGAATTGAGGCATTGCGATGCCGGGATTAGCCACAGCTAGAATACTAGACAGTCCGATTCATCTTACGTTTGAATTTAAGGTGAAAACGCAGAGCAGATTTACCGGACTATTTGGAACCCATTTTCTTCACAGCAAATTCACATGGGTAAATTTAAACTCACTTGCAGATTGAGGGAGGAGAACTGCTCATGTCTGAAGGCAAGGAAATCCAGAAGGTTGCAGCGTGATAGGTTTGCACTAAATGACGAACAAGGAACTGCAGGCAATCACACATATACGCTAGCACAGGATGGTTAAAAGGGAGAGACAAATTCATGGAAAATGACAGATGTGTAGCCCGCTCAGTTTTTAGCGCGGGATCGAATGATGTTGTGAACACAATCGACTTATTGTTTGAACAGAACAAAGCTGAGCCGTTTGCAGGTCAGGCCAAAACATTTGCTCGACAGGAAAATGGGGCGTTGCAAGATCAAATTTCTGGGATCGAACGATATCAGGTCCAAGGTATAAGCACCACGGCAATTTTGGATTCTCAACGTTACATGCTGAATGAAACCTTCAAAGGAAATACAAACCTTCCGTCTGTTGAACTCGTAAAAGTAGGTGCTGACGACAAAAATGAGATTGTCGCCCACGAAAGCAGCGAGTATTCTAAGGTGATGGAGAAATTAGCTCCGATTGCAAAATCATTTCAGTCTCTTCCTGATTGCAAGATAAATCGGAAGTGAAATCAGTTAGAGCTGTCTTTCTCCGCTCTTCTGGTTGGTTTAAAATGCAAAAATTCCAAGAAAATTGGGGATTGACAGGATCGGCGCTAGTTTAAGGCAAAAAAGGACAGAAAGGGGCTGGAATTCCACCCCCTTTCTGCTCAGCAGACTTATCCACCATTGTCGTTCCAGGTGACCACATAATCCTTGAAGTGAGCCGGCTGTGTTTTTTATCGCCGCCGCCAGAAGCGGCGGAACCGCCTGGAGACGTTCTGCACAGCTACACTCATCATCCCGAAAGCAATGGGAAAGATGGCGAATAATATTGTGCTGAGCAGCACATTCAACCAGCAGCAGAGCAGGTAAATGAGTCCCAGCAAACCAAGAAGCACGACTTCGACGCGTCTTAAGACGTGCATGCGCGCCTCCTTTCTAGGGTTTAGTTTGGCGGCAGAGCCTGGACTTTCCGTCCGGCCCTGTCCACCGCCACAAGCAGTGTCGCAGTATCGTCGGTGAAAATCCGGAGACTGTATATCCAATGCGCGAAGCGAGGCGACAGCGCTAGATAGACAAGCAATGCCCCGGACAGGCAGCCCAAATAGATCATGGTCTCCTCCGTTTGTTAGGGCCGCCTTCCTGGCGGCAGAGGTTCTGGTCGCATGACTCCCGATTCGCGTGAACGCACGACGCAAGCGATGTCGGCGAGTTCAGGAAGACCAGCCGTGCAGGATGCCGACAACGCCGTTAAAACTAGTCCAGAAAGATGTCCGGAGCCAAATCGTTGCCAGGCACAACCGCATACTTTTCGAAGTCGCTGTCGCCGGCTTGTTCAAGAAGCTCCTCGACGATGAAGAAGTTGCCGCTGCACTGCCCCGCCGGACGAGTCAGAATTTCGTAAGCAGCATCCGCGACAATTTCCGGCTTGCGGCTGCGCGTGATGTTCTGCGGGCCTCCGGGCAGATTGCCAACCGCTGCTGTGGCAATGAGAGTCTTCGGCCAGAGCGAGTTGGCGGCAATACCGTCCTTAGACAATTCCACCGCCCAGCCCATAGTGGCCATGCTCATGGCATATTTCGAGACTGCATAAGCCTGGAATGGCGATAGCCATTTCCCGCTCATTTTCGCCAGCGGCGGCGACATCGTCAGAATGTGCGGATTCACGCCCTTGCGCAGGTGCGGTATAGCGTGCTTGCCACAGAAAAACGTGCCTCCGTAATTGACTTCGTGCATAAGCCGGAAGCGCTTCTCTTCCGTCTCAGTGCTGGCCGAAAGAAAAATTGCGCTGGCATTGTTGACGAGGATATCGATGCCACCGAATTCAGTGACGGCTGCCTCGACGGCGGCAGCAATTTGCTCTTCGAAGCGCAGATCGCACTGGACAGCCAGTGCATTGCCGCCCGCTTCCCGGATCTCGTCGGCCGCTGTGAAAATAGTGCCGGGAAGTTTGGCATGAGGCTCGGACGTTTTGGCTGCAATAACAATGTTGGCGCCGTCACGCGCGGCTCGTTTGGCGATAGCCAGTCCGATACCGCGAGAGGCGCCGGTGATGAATAAGGTTCTGTCTTTGAGACTTGTTCTTTCCATATTGGACACTCCTTATGCTGGAGCGATTGGACAACAGCTCGTCTTAAGACCTGCTGTGCTTTTTCTGGTGAAGGAGTTTGACTACAGGCGGTGTGCACCGCCTGTAGCACTAAGCCGGATAAGTTCAGCTGCGGCGTTCGCGTTCGCCCTGCACGTAGAGCTCATCGAGCTCCCTGGCAAAGCGCTTGCGCAAAACGCGGCTGCGAACTTTCTTGGTGTCGGTGATGACGCCGTTGGCTTCGTTGGCCGCAAGCGGCACCACATAGACCCTGCCGATCTGCTCCCAGTGCTCGAGCTTCTGGTTGGCTTGCTTGCGGGCCGCCTCGACAGCCAGTTTCACCTCCGGCTGCTCGGTGTACCAGCTAGCCGCGTCAGCCCCTGCCGGAAGCTTTTCGCCAGCAAGCTTTTCGGCTTCCTCCAGATTGATGAAGACAAGCGCAGTCGGATATTTGCGGTTTTGCGCCTCCATGACCACGGCCGCGATGATGGGGATGCCCTTGAAGGCGTCCTCAGTTTTGGCGTTAGAGACGTATTTGCCGGCCGAAGTCTTGAACACCTCGTTCAGGCGATCGAGGATGAACACGAAGCCATCCTCGTCGATCTTGCCGAGATCGCCAGTGCAATACCAGCCGTCTTCGCTGAAGGCTTCTGCAGTGGCTTCCGCATTGTTCCAGTAGCCGAGGAACACCTGCTTGCCGCAAATCTGGATTTCGCCGCCGCCGCGTTCCGGGTCGAAGTTGGCAATACGCACCTGCACTCCGGGAAGCGGTAGCCCGACAGAGCCGACCTTGCTCTTGGGACCAGGGCGAGCATCCCAGCTGGGACGGTTGACGATGCAGGCGCTTGTGGTTTCGGTCGCGCCGTAACCTTCCAAAACCTCCAGGCCGAGCCGCTTGAAGAAGCGTAAGACCTCTGCCTTGGCGGAGGCTCCGCCTGTAACGACGATACGCACCTTGCCGCCTAGCCTGGCGCGAATCCTGTCGAAAACATGCCGGTCGCAGAACTTGCCGGCAGAAGAGCCCGGCTCTGAGCTGATTGCCGCCTTCAGAAGCGGCTGCCAGAGATGAAGCCGGCTCAAAATTTTCGGCAAGCCTTCAGCCGGGTTGCAGACGCCCGCATAAATCTTCTCGAGAACCTGCGGCACGCCGCAAAGGACGCTGGGGGCATAGCTCAGCATGTTGGCGCGCAGTTCATTGGGATCGATGGACGAATAAGCAACCGGAACACGGCGTCGGATGCAGAGTCCCATTTCATCGAAGTGTCCGAAGACGTGCGAGCGCGGCAGGAAGGACATGTCCAGATCGACGCCTGCACAAAAGCGCAAATCGACAGACGCCACTCCGGCAACCTTGGCGGCGATGTTGCCGTGGCTCAACATGCAGCCCTTGGGAGTGCCGGATGAACCGGACGTGTAGGACAGGCTGGCCAGGTCATCGGCACTGATGCCGGCCGCTTCGTTGAACTTGTCCTCTTTAAGCGCCTGCTCAATCCACTTGAGCTCGTTCATGATTGCTTGCGGGATGCGCTGAGTCCAGTAGTGCTCGCCAAAATTTCCGAGCACAAGTAAACGCATATCGAATGAGGGCGCGTCCGCGTCAGCGTCAGCAAAAAGCTCAGGCATGATGCGCTTGAATTGAACGGCCTGTTTGAAGGAGTCCGTATCGCGCAGCCTGTCGAGTTGCCTGTCGTCGTCCACGAACAATATGGAGGCGTCCGAATCGCTCATGATCTGCTGCACAGCGCTTGCGGTGCTTGAGGCGTGGATCGGCACAACGACGGCGCCGAGCGTCTGAATTGCGAAGTCGGCGCAGTCCCAGAGAGGCGAATTCTCGGCCATGATTGCGACACGGTCACCTTTCTTGATGCCCCTGGCGCGCATATAGGCCATGAAAGTCGCGGCGAAAAAGCCTATCTCCGAGTTCTTGATAGTGAGCTCGGTGTTCACGCCCAGGAGCTTGCACTTCTGGCGGAAATACCAGTGATCAGCCTCGAAGACGTTTCTCCAGAAGTCCTCCACCAGAAGTCTATTGTCAGTGCTCATTTCGATTTCTCCGATTTTGACAAGAGCAAGCAGAAGGCGCCCTTCTCAAGCGTCTTCTGCGTTTTTCGTTTATAGAATCCGTTAGCTGTGCGCCGTGGCTCCGACCGGTTCGTTCTTGGCGTTGTACGCCCAAACAACCGGCGTGGCGATCGTGTCGGACAGCTGCTCGAACTGGCCTTCAATGACCAGATCGGCCAGCTTGTTGCAATCGCGGAAGTAAGAGTCGGATTTGCGCCCACCCTTGATTTCGCGAGTCAACTCCTGGCAGAGCGCGTCGGCAGCCAGGATGCTGCCTTGATCGCCAAGCTTGTCGGCGTGCAGAGCCGTCACTAGGATGAGCGACAGATTGAGCGCATCCTTGGCCAGTTCCACAACGCGCGGCTGGCGGTCGCCCAGTTTGGTCTGGTGCTTGAGCATGTAGAAGTTGAGCTGCACGGTCTGCCAGGCAGCGCGCCGGTAAGCGAACTTCAGATGCCGGGCAAGACGAGGGTGCAGCCCGGAGCCAGTCTCGCTCGGCGCCACAAGCTTGAGGAGCGAACGCAGGTTCCAGAAGGCATAGGGGACACCATGCCGGACAAGCTTCCAGAAACCGGAGGGCTTTAAGGACATGAGTTCGTTTATGCCCTGTCCAAGCGGCAGCATGAACTTCTCGCCGTGCTCTTCGGCAAGCTCGAGGAAGAACTTCATGAGCAGCATGTGGTTCTCGCCCTCATAAATGAGTGGCGCCAGGAAGTCGAAGAGGTTGTCGCCAATCAAATGGCCTTCCACAAGCGAGCGCCCGCCATGCGTGGTCAAGCCCTCGTGGACAGCCGACTCCGCCAGAGCCCAGGAGCCGAAGACCTTGGCGATTGTGCATTCCAGCTCGCCGCGGAAGCCCGCTTCCAGCTTGCTGGCTGACCACTCGCGCAGCGCGTCGCAAGCGATAATAAGCTGCGCCAGGCGCGCGATGCGTTCCTTGACCAGATCGCGTTGCTCGATGGCGCGCCCGTAGGTCTTGCGGAACTTGCCCCAGTCCGTGCTGCTGCCCGTATTGTCCCCGGCCTGGGCAAGCTGTTTCTGAACGGCCGGGCTGCCGGTGATGCTGCGCAAGACCTGGCGGATGCCGCCGGCGGCGTTGGCGTCCACAGCAATGCGTCCATAGTTGAGACCATGATAAGCAAGCACCATGCCGTTTTCGCCGGGTCTGGTGATGCGGTTCTCGGCCGGAACCGGAAAGTCCTTGAAGCGCAGCCCGTTATTTTCGAGCTTCTTCAGAGGGTGCAAGCCGTAACGAACCAGCGTGAAGTTGTCGGTGTCAGTTTCCGGCAACTCGACGATGAATACAGCCGGTTTCTCCTCGCGCACGCCGTTTTCGTCCTCGACAAGAGCAACCAGACAGTTGAGACCGCCATAGCGCGAGTTGGTGATGAAGCGCTTCTCGCCGGTGATGAGATAATAGGGGCCGACCCTGCGCGCCACGGTCTTGATATTGCTCAGGTCCGAACCCGCCCCCAGCTCGGTGAGAGCAAAAGAGGAGATGAAGGGTAAGCTCGAGCCATCACGCCTGCCGGCAGCCAGCAGAGGCAGATATTTCTCTTTCTGGGCCGGCGTGCCCTTGGTCTTGATTGGATCGACAGCGCCGATACAGCCGTGCACAGACTGCAGTCCAGCCTCATTGTGAAAGCCGGCCGCAGCAAGCCGCGTGATCACACGCATGACGTCGACATCGGAGGCGCCGGCTCCGCCAAATTCCTTGGGGACGCGCAGCCCCCAGAAGCCGGCTTCGCCCATGGCAGCAATCGCCTCGTCGCTGACTTTGCCACGTTTGTTGTAAAGCTTGCCTGCGGATTTGACCTTCTGCAGCCCCGCAAGCGTTCTTTTGAAGATCTGCTCGACCTCTGGGTCTGGGCTCATATTGTCGGCGCCAAACTCATGCAAGGCGGCTTTGCGCCAGAAAAGGCGATGCACGCAGCTTGCCGTCGAGTTGCCGAGGTCGCCGTATATTTGACGCGCCTCGATGTCCAAATTGGTCACCGCGGTGGTGCGGGCAATCTCATCCTCGCCGTGAGCGGCCAGCTTGCCGACTTCCCGGGCGAGATTGGTGTCATTCATCTTGCTCATTTTGATCTTCCTTCCATGTTACGGAGCGAGCACCGCAGCTGGTGCCGCCGCTGAATTAAAGCAGCACGTTTTTGCTTGAAAACGTGCCGTGCCGGCCACGATAAAAGTAGATCACCACAGGTGGTGCATAACCGCTTTCACGCACATGAATTGACCGTGTATTCACCGGTGCTCTTGCCTGGCTTGAGGGCGATCATTTTTTGCTTGAGAATTTCAGTCGCCTGGCGCGCATCGGCAGGCGGCAGGTCATGAGTCGGGTGCAGAGGCTCGCCAATCACCACCTTGACGCCGCGCCGGTAGTAAAAGGCGAAGAGAATCGGCAGCAGCCACTGGATCGGAATCGGCAACTTCTTGATCCAGGAGCCCGGATAACGCCCGTAGTGCATGTAGCCGGGGACTATGAAGACCGGCTTGCCAATATTCTGGCTTGCCTGACGAGCGATGCGCACTGTGCCCGTTTTGAACGGACCGATGCTTCCATCCATATGAGTCCAGGCTTCCGGAAAGATCACCATGATTTCTCCGGCTTCCATGACCTTGATGCCGGCTTTAAGAGCGGCGCCGCCATTGTCGAGGTCGACTGGAAAGGCGCCCCATTTGCCGAAGAGCCAGGCAATGCCGCCCCCGAAGAGCTTCATGACTCCAAGGGCAGCCGGATAACGCCCCTTGCGCTTGTCTAGAACAAGAGGCGCGATGGCGACATCAAGCAAGCTGCCGTGGTTGAAAGCCAGCAGGAAAGGTCCCGGCATTGCCTCAAGGCGTTCCTTGCCGACAAGCTCGATTTTGCCGACGAAGCTGCGGACAAAGAAGCGGCAAACGCGCAGCATCCAGGCGTGAGCCTCATTGGAAGGAGGCGGCTGCAGCTGCCCGCTTTCTTGCAAAACAAGACCGAGCGTGCGCAGGCGCTTGGCTGCCGGGATGCCATAGATAAGCCCCCAGCAAATGAGGGCCAGGATGGGCGGCAGCAACGACACGTGAGAGGCGACGCTGCTCAGAATCCAGAGCAGCAGCAGCAGTAGTGAAAGTCCAAACATGTCTTCCTCTTTCTGGATCAGCAGAAGCTCAGAAGAGCCCGTGCTCGGCAAAAACACGTTCGGCGCGATCAGCAAGCAACTGCGGCGACCCGGAAGGCGCCGGCAGCATGTCTCGCCAATAGCCGATCGACTTGAAGAGGCTCTGAGCTTCCTGCAAACGCTCGCCGGACAGATAGCCGTTGAACGCCAGACTCTTCAGGCAGGACTCGAACGAGATGAGGATGGCAAGCCATTTCTCATCTCGCGACAGGTTGAACTTCAGCGAATGGATGTGGTCGATGGGAGGGCGGAATTCCACAACACCTGCCGTCTCGGCGCCCCAATGGTAGTCGGGGTGAACCATCCATATGCGGCGCACGGCCCGCTGCGCCGGTCCGAAGATGAAGTGCGTGGCGTCCTCGCCGACGCGGCAGGCGATGATTTTCTCGGGCTGCACGTCGAAATGACGGATGAGCACGCCCACCGGACAGAGCCCGTCGCGCGAAAGCGCTCCATCGAAAAGAAGGTGGTCCTCATATTCAAGCGCCACCATGATGCCGGGAATCGTCGCCGAATAGCGCACGGCCATAGCCAGAGGTACAGGCTTTGAGCTGAGCTGGACTTTCTTGTCCTTCAGATCAACTAGAAAGACGCCGTCTTTGTTGAAGACGACCTGGCTGCCATTCTTCAGGGTAGCCATCGTGCAGTAAGTTTCCGGCCAAGATTCGCCAAGACCGGTTTCGCGGGCGTTCTTTTTGATAAACTCTCCCAGCCCCTTGGTGCCCAGGATGCCGGTGCCCAACCAGGTTTCGTCGCCAATCAGATCGGCGCGCTCTTCGGCAGGCGCGGCGCTGATGCGGGCAAGCCGCTTGGCGGCGCCGACAAGCTCTTTGAACTCGCTGAAGGAACCAAGGATGCCGCCCCTGATAGAAACATGGCTGGAGAAGTCCTCGAAAATAGCCATGTGCAGGCAATCTTTGGGACTGCGTCCGAGAGCGCGCATCGCATTGAAGATGGCGCCGCCGGAAACACCGTAGTACAAACTGAAGCTGTCGATGCCGGCAAGCTGGCAGGCCGAATGTTTGCCGGCACCGGCCAGTACTGCGACAGTGCCGCCGCTTGAAACGGCGCTCACGGGAGCGTCGGTGTTTTTCAAAACATGGGACACGTTTTGCCTCGTTCGTGTTCGAGTTGAGTTGAGTTGATTTGATTTGGTTTGGTTTGGTTTGATCTTTACGCCGAAATGGATGCCAAAGAGCAGGAGCCGCTCAGAAAGCGGCTCCTGCAAAGACTGTTACAGACGGGACAATGAACTCAGTGAGCTGTCTCTTCCGTCTGTCCCTTTGCCATGCTGCTGAGGGCAGTGTGGGATTTGGCCACCTGGTAAAGGGCGGCCACGCGGTCGCGCAGATCTTGCATGGCTGCGATCGGATCGTCGGGAAGCTCGTTGATCAGAACCGGGTCGCCCCGCACGACAACAGCGCCGTAAAGCTGCATGGTCGAGTTTCTATATTCGTCCATGAGTTGTTCGCGCCGAGCCAAAACCTGCTCGCGCTCGTGCTCAGGAAGCTTGTCGGCATCCAGCTTGAACTCAGGATAGCAGCGCGGATGGCGCTTGCCTCGATAGTTCGAACGCAGCTTCGCAAAGAAGCGCTGAGACCAGCCGGCGTCCTTTTCGTCACGCTTGTAATAGATCGCCATGGGCACAATTTGCACAGGTTCGCCGCTGCGCTCAGCCACGGCCTTGGCAATGCGGAAGGCGCCCGGACGGAAGTGCTCGGACAATTCGGGATTGTCAGGAAAGAGCGATCCTTCCGGGAAGATGCCCAGAGCCGGCTGGCTGCCAGGCAGGCAGCCGACCAGACCCGAAAGGACAAGTGCGCCGACGGCCAGATACGCGTGCCCGCTCAGTATAGCCGTAAGCGCCAGCAGCAGCCAGAAGACCAGAAGTAAGACCAGCTGCGGCCTGCTAAGACGGGTATAGTTGGAGGCCAGGGCCGCGATACAAGCAGACTGCGCTTTCTGCCCGTCGTCCTTGTTCTTGAAGCCCACCGATATGACACCCGAGGCCGCGCTGCCGACTGCAAAGATCTTACGAAGCAGGCAAGGCAAATAGCCAGCCTTCTCCGGCAGGTCCTTCAACTCGTCGGCAGAAGTGAGCATGCGGAAGTGACGTCCGGCGCCGTGGCGCAGCATGGCGAAGTCGGGCTGCATTTGGTGGTTTGAGAGAAAGACGGTTCTCCCGGGCAAATCGCCAATGCCGCCTTGCAAGTCCTGCTCGAATTCGTATGTGCCAGCTTGTCCGCGCAGCAGCCGACCGTGAATAAGATCCACTCGCCCGACTGTGACAAAAACCAGAGCGCGGGCGAAGAGATAGAAGAGGACTTCGGCCCCCCAGCTCGAGGCCGGAGGAGTATAGCCGCTTTCCTCATATTTACCGGCGTGCTGACGCCAGTATTTGAACCAGCTGAAGCCCAGAGCCGCTGTGGCGATCTTGAAGGCGATCAATGCAAAGATTAGCCAAAGCATCAGATTACTCCTGTTTTCAGGTCGATGAAGCGTTTGCTGTTTTTTCTGGCAGCAACCAATGCTGATAGCGATTTCAGAGATGCCAGCCGCTTTCGGCCATGTTTTCGAGTATGGGTTGCGGCTTGTAGTTTTCGTCGCCACTGGCGGCATACAGCGATTGCAGCCGCTGCAGGAGCGCCCTGGCGCCAAGCGACTTGCCGTAATGAAGCGGCCCGCCGCGGAAGGGGGCCCAGCCGGTGGCGATCATCATCGCGAAGTCGAGATCGTCAGCATGGAAGGCGACGTTTTCCTCCATGGCTCGCAGCGCCTCGTTGACCATAGCAAGAACCAGGCGGTCCTGGATTTCCGCCACGCTCTTTTTCAGAGGCGTTGCCGGCAAGATAGACTGAATTTCAGGGTTGAGCCCCTGCTTCTTGCCTTTCTTGTCGTAGACGTAGATGCCCTTGCCGCCTTTCTTGCCGGCAAGCTTCTTTTCGGCAGCAAAGCTGAGCAACTTGCTTGTATGAATGCGCGGGCCAAGTTCGGCGTTCATGACTTTGACCACGTCGGCGCAGATGTCCAGTCCGACTTCGTCCATCAAAGCAAGCGGACCCATGGGCATGCCGAATTGAATCATGGCCCGGTCGATTTCCTCGGCGCTCACGCCATCCTCGAAGAGCTTGACCGCCTCGAAAATGTATGGTGCCAGGATGCGATTGACGCCGAAGCCGACGCGATCTTTGAAGATGCGCGTATACTTGCCGAGTTTGCCGGCGAAGACCTGCAAGACTTCAGCGGTGTGCAGGTCGGTCTTGGCGCCCATGATCACTTCCACAAACTTGCGGCTCTGGACCGGATTGAAGAAGTGCAACGCCGCAAAACGCCCGGGATGAGACAGGCAAGAAGCAAGCTTGCTCACCGAAAGCGAGGAGGTGTTGGTGGCGATCAGCGCCTGAGGCGAAAGGACTTTCTCGAGCTTGAGATAGGCTGCCTGCTTGACGGTGTAGTCTTCTTTGATCGCTTCGATGACAAGATCGCAGCCGGCAAAGGCCGAGAAATCATCGGAAGCAACAAAGCTTATTTTGCCGAAGAGTCGATCCGCTTCCTCTTTTGAAAGCTGCCCTTTTTCGACAAGCCTGGCAAAGAGAGCCGCGATTGCCGCCTTGCCGCGCTCGATCGCGCCAGGGAAGGGATCGACCACGACAAGATCGAAGCCGGAATAGGAAGCAGCCTGCACGATGCCGGCGCCCATGGTGCCGCAGCCCAGCACGCCAACCTTGGCAGGCAGCGAAACTTGATACGCCTTGGCTGCCTGCATCAGCTTGAAGAGCCGCAGCAGATTCTGCGACTTCTTGCCGACACAGAGCCCGGCGAAAACGCACGACTCCAGCTCGAGAGCCTGCTTGTGCGGAAGCGTCAGAGCAGACATCGCCACTTTCAGTGCCGAAAGCGGCGCCGGATAAAGTCCCCTGGTCTCCTTCATGATCGCAGCCTTGGCCATCTTCTCAATCAGGTAGCGCCCAAGAGGCGTGCGCTCCAGAAAGCGGCGGCGCGCCATGGCGAACAAGCCCGGACGGCAGATTTTGGGCTCGGCGCCGAGAGCCACTTCGACGGCGCGTGAAAGAAGAGCCTGGCTCGGCACCACTTCCGATACCAGCCCCAGCCTCCAGGATTTCCTGGCGCTCCAGGTTTTCAGCGGCTCTAATATGAGCCCGAGCGCGGACTCGATGCCGATGGCAAGCGGCAGCGCAACTGTGCCTGTCCAGCCGGGGATGAATCCCAGTCCGACTTCCGGAAAACCGAACTTCGTCTGGTTATTGTCGGCGGCAAGCCGAAACCGGCAGGCAAGCGAAAGCTCTGTGCCACCGCCCAGGCAGGCGCCGTCCACGGCGGCCACGGTGCGGAAAGGCAGGGAAGCCAGCTTGCCGAAGATGGCGTTGCCGAACTGCGTGCCCTCAAAAGCCAATGACTCGGGCTTCGTTTGCAGGGCCGCAATCTCGTCGATGTCGGCGCCGGCAACAAAGCAAGCGGGCTTCTCCGAATAGATGACCAGCCCGGCAATGGTCTCGCGCTTGGTGCTCATCTTCTGCAGCATGGAGAAGACTGCATCCAGCTCCTTCATGACGAAGGTCGAGAGCTTGTTGATCTTGCTTTCGGGAAGGTCAATGCGCAGAAGCGCCACACCGTTTTCGAGCAGCCCTACGTCGACTGCCTTCCCGGAAAAGAGAGTTTCGCGAATTGGCGATTTCATTTACGATCCTTTCGATATTCGATCCTTCCGATTCAATGTTTGCGCTGCTGGAGCTTGTCGTAAGCTCGCACGATGTCGGCGTCGACGGCAGCTGACAGGCTGGCATCGACATGCTTTGTGAAAAGCGAATACCCGAAGCTTCGCGCGCACATAGCATCGCCAAGCAAACAGAGCGCAGCGAAGCAAAACAGCATCTCAACACCCACCACGACGTCGCCGTGGATAAGAGTCATGACGCCGCCCACACCGGTTAAATAGGCCATACTCAGCCAGAGCACAAGACAGAAGCAGAAGCTGAGGGCTGCCACCGCCAAAGCCAGAGCATAAACTATGTTATCCACGATCTTTTTCATGGTGATGGTCCTTTCTTGACCAGTCGCTCGTCCCTAGCAAGAACCAGCGATCAAGATGCTTGGGTACTATTTCTTGGGCTCGCTTGCGGAGCTCAGACCGCTTCCACAAGCGTGGCTACGCCCATGCCGCCGCCGACACAGAGCGTGGCGATGCCACGCTTGAGCCCGCGCAGCTTCAGCTCGTGAGCAAGGGTGAGAATGACCCGCGCCCCCGAAACAGCAATCGGATGTCCAAGCGCGATGCCGCCGCCGTTGACGTTGACCTTTTCGCGATCAAGTCCGAGCATCTTTTCGCAAGCCAGATACTGGGACGCGAAGGCTTCATTGAGCTCGAAGAGGTCAATCTGCTTGATGCTCAGTTGATTCCGCTCCAGGAGCTTGCGCACGGCAAAGACAGGCCCCAGCCCCATCTGCTCCGGATCAAGAGCGACGGTGACATGATCGACGAGCGCCGCCAGGGGCAGCAAGCTGTTTAGCTCGACATAATGTTTGGAAGCAACAGCAAGCAAGCAAGCACCGTCATTAATACCGCTGGCATTGCCGGCGGTGATGTCTCTGGTGCCGAGCACTGGGTTGGGCTTCAGTCGGGCAAGCTTCTCCAGCGAGGTTTTGCGCGGATGCTCGTCGCTAGCAAAGACGCCGCGTCTTGTCAGCACGGGCACAATTTCGCGCTGGAAGCGTCCGGAGGCGATGGCCCTGGCTGCGCGCTCTTGAGAGACAAGCGCAAAAGCATCCATTTCCTTCCGGCTTATCCCGAATTGGTCGGCAAGCCGCTGCGCCGTGCGCGCCATGGCAACGGTGCGCGTGTCCTTGATTAGCGCCAGGGGAGCCATGCCGTCATCGACAAGTCCATAATGCAGGCGCGGACCGATTTTGGGAAGCCAGCGCGAAAGGGCCCTGTTGAGACGGTCACGGGAGCGCAAGCCCGCCGGCGCTATATAAGGAATTGTGGACATGGACTCGGCACCGCCTGCGACAAACAGCTGGCCGCGGCCAAGTGCGATTTCATCCATGACGTTGTTGACGGCTTTCATGCCTGAGCCGCACTGGATCTGGATCGTGTAAGCCGGAACCGACTCGGAAAAACCGGCATTCAACCAGGCAAAGCGAGCCGTGTTGGGCGTAAGCCCCGACTGGAACGCGTGACCGAGCACGAAGCCGTCGAAATCGGCGGAGTCGAAACCGGTGCGGTTGAGCAGCTGAAGAGCCGTGTGCTCGACGAGTTTGTCGACGGTAAATTCCGCCAGACTCCCTTGCTGGGAGCCGATTGCAGTGCGGACACCGTCAATTAAGAAAGCG
>CAZTQO010000053.1:0-48331 GCA_964615655.1 uncultured Candidatus Obscuribacterales bacterium
TGGGCCATCCTGGACTCGAACCAGGGACCTCACCCTTATCAGGGGTGCGCTCTAGCCACCTGAGCTAATAGCCCTCAGAAATTCTATTGTAGCACCAGCTTTTGAGTGACAAAGAGATGTTTCCTTATTTAAAGCAGAACTGGGCTTCAAGAGCCGGTTTCTTTGAGCTTCTTCTGTTGAAAGCAGAACGATAATCGAAGGACTCGATACCGGACTTACTGAGCCCCCGGCTGAGATCCGCTTATTTGCTTTGATGCAGAGAGAAATAGAACACGGCGCTTCAAAATGCTTAATTAGATCCAGGTAAGAAGCACCACGCAGAGATCGCCGTAAAACAAATTGCACATATAAAATAGATCGTTGCGCTTTCAAGCAGACTCTTGCTTCCTCCAACGAAACACTTTTGCCGGGTTGCTTTCCTGACAGGAAACCAACCCGGCAAACCGTACATATATATATAAAGATCTGCACTCACACTCACGGATACGATTAATCTCCGCCTGCAACACTGCTGACGCCCACTACAAGGCCTCAACACTCAACCCCCCCCCCTTGACATGCGTCCTGTCCAGGTATCCAGCCCAGGCGCCCGGCAGCCCGAATCCGCCGTGAACGAAAGCTCGGCTTTTGCAACTTCACAAAAAGCAATGAAACAAGTTACTGAAAAGAAAGTCTGGAGATAAGGGGATTCGAACCCCTGGCCTCACGGGTGCGATCCGTGCGCTCTACCAACTGAGCTATATCCCCGCGGTTTGAAGCAACTTTGGCTCGAATCCATTATAGACTTATACATCTGCGAATTGAAGAGGGGTTGTGTATGAAAGGAAATTTCTGGTCCAGGGCAAGCCTGCTCCTTGTAGCATCAATGCTGTCTTTTGCTTCGACTGCGTCACTCAAGCAAAACGCTGTTGCCGCCGAAGCCAGCGCGACAGCAGCTTCAATCGGCAAACCCGCACCACCATTTTCACTGACAGATTCAAATGGAAAAAAATACTCACTTGCAGATGCTGCGGGCAAAACAGTGGTGCTTGAATGGATCAATTTCGACTGTCCTTTCGTGAAGCGCCAGTATACGACAGGGCAGATGCAGAAGCTTCAAAAGACTTACACCGGAAAAGGTATTGTCTGGTATTCGATTTGTTCTTCGGCTGATGGAAGACAAGGCAGTTATCCGCCTGCAAAAATCAACGAACTGATAAAGAGCAACAACGCTTCGCCAACAGCGTATTTGTTTGATCCGGACGGCAGTGTGGGTCACTCATACGGCGCTACGGCAACCCCTCATATGTTCATCATCAGCAACAAAGGCATCCTTGTATATGCAGGCGCCGTAGACGACAACCAGACCGCCGACATAAGTGAAAAGGTCGATACTAACTACGTGCAGAAAGCTCTTGATGAGCTGCTGGCAAATAAGCCGGTAAGCGCCGCCAGCACAAGAGCAATCGGCTGCTCGGTCAAATACGCAAAATAGGAGAAAAACATGAAAGCAATTGTTTCAACACTTGCACTCTCACTCATTCTGTCCTCCGGTGCCTTTGCCGCAGGCGACTGGGAAATCGACAGCAAACATTCAAGTGCAACCTTCACTGTAAAGCACATGATGGTTTCAAACGTGCCTGGTCAGATGGGTGGAATCAAAGGCACGATAACGTATGACAACCAGAATCTGGACGGGCTTAAAGTAGATGCATCGCTTGATCCCGCTACCATAAACACAAACGAACCCGGTCGCGACGAGCATCTGCGCGGTAAAGACTTTTTCGATGTCGAAAAGTATCCGAGCATCAGCTTCAAATCTACAGGTGTAATTCCGGAAACAAGGGGCGGATTCAGACTTGCAGGCAAACTGACCATGCACGGCGTTACAAAAGACGTTGAACTTACAGTTGACGGACCAACCGAAGCGTTCAAAGACAAGAAAAAAGGAATTGAAAGAATCGGAGCTTCTGCAACAACCACCATAAATCGCAAAGACTTCGGAATGATTTACAACTCCGCCCTCGATAACGGCGGCGTGGCGGTAAGCGACGAAGTCAAAATCACACTTAATTTAGAAGCCAGCCGAAAACTTCAAGACAAGGTATCGAGTTCAGAGAAGTAAGGCATCATCATAAACACCTGGACCGAGAGTGCCGCAAGCTAACCGAAAAAGATTGAACGACAAAAGATCTCCGAGGCTGCTTAACTTATGAGCGTCACCGAGCCTGTTTTCTTGTTCCAGTAAAAAAGTGGCTCGCCGCGTAAATTTATAAACAACCATTCCGCCGCTCCCGAAATTGGCGGAAAGTCGCAACGGTACCATTTAGAGCTGCCATCCATGCGCACGCTATAAGCACCATGGGGATTGTGCAGTACTTGCTCCCTGAAACGGATCCGGTTGAATTCGGCGCTTTTGTTCCAGCCTTTGAGAATTGAGTTCTGACTGCTGCATGCACTCATCATTCGATTAACCTCGTAATTTCGCTACGCCGGAAAAACCAGGGCAGAGCGAAGGACTTAGGTCCTTGTTCAATCTGCCGGCTCCGCTCTTGCTCCGAATTTCAAGATATTACGCAGAAGCAGGCTCAAAGTACACCGCATTTACCCTGAATCGAGATCGGTTTTAACAGCCGGACTAATCGAGGCCGACGGAGTTTCTATTTCCCCAGACCGCCTCTGGAGCCGACTCATGGAAGAAAGATTCGTAGCGCTCAAGTGTAGATAAATACAGGCGCCGGAAGTGCATTTCTTCTTCAGCTCCGCCTCCAGCCGGTTGATGATGCAAGAAAGTTCTTTTGAGCGCCTTTCTGCAAAAAGCCTGATAGGACCTTGTATGCAAAAGATGCATGTGCCATACAGTATCTACATGGACCGAGGGCACGGTTTCACCCGGAGAAATACTTGCAAGCAGCATAAACTTCTTGTATTCGCCAATAACAAGATGCGTGAAATCTTCGTCCCAACCCATTTCCACCGACAGCGCTTTTGAAAAAGGGAGCTGCACTTCGGGATCGTCAAGCTTGAAAGCAAGAATTCGACGATAACGTTGCTCTAACTCAATACCGCTTACAGCAGTTGCCACCATGTTTGATGCCCACCATGTTTGATGCTCACCACCAATTTCGGTGCTCACCATGTTTTATACTCACCCGATCAGCTGCCGCGTTATTTGCAACTGCCACCACTGCAACTGCCGCTGCACTTTGCAGCATCAGCCTGGAAGTTCTTTCGCCTTCCAGAAAAGAAAAAGCCCTCACCGGGACCTGCATATGCAAATTCTTTTGCAATTGACTCTGCAATTGACTTTGCGTTTTCTTTCTTTTCCGGCTTATTGTCAGGTTTCCCAACAGAATTCATCTCATCCCCTTTCGTGGCAAGCAAGCAAAAAACAATGCCTGAATTCTATACACTCGATTGATTTAATTCATTAATTCCAGAGTCCTGCAGAAACGAATATTCAAGAAAGCAAGAATCAGAAGCCGGTGAACATGATGATTCTGAGACTTCAGGATCTTTATGGTGGAGGATCACTTTGCAAAATAGCTTTATCGGGGCCATCCGGTAGCGGGGGTCCGGGATCTATTTTGGCAGGCTTGCCTTTCATGCTTAAACGCAACCACTTCTTAAACTGCCCGTCAAGCATATAACGATAAAAATCACGCCCCGGACAATCAGTTTGCCCGGGCGCCGCATCCAAATGAGTTCTTATGTGGTCAATTCCGATATGATAGGTTTTAGCCAGCCACGCGGTTAGTGCCACACATGAACGCAACTGCTCGACACTTGGCCGCTGCTTTTCAAAATCACCCATCATTTCAACACCGATGTTTCCATTGATATTGAACTTTGTGTTTGTTTCGCCTTCATATTCGCAAGGACGACCTTCAAAAATACGTCCGTCCGGGGCAATCATAAAGTGATAGGGAAGATCAGGCCAGTAAGTGTCGCGAGGCGGCTTTTCCAGCTTCGGTCTATTTTTGCCCCAGACCTGCATTCTTCTTACGAATTCCGCCGGATCAGCGCCATTTTTCCAGAACTCTCCTGCATGATGAATTGTTATCCAGACCGGAATTTGCCTGCGCGAATCAGGTATTGGATCGGGATTCGACCCCCATTCCTTCCTCGTAACCAGAGCAGGTTTTGAAACTTTAGCCGCGCTTGCCCCGGGCTGGCAAGACAGCCCGAAAATCAAGAAGGCTATTAAACATGCATGACGTTCTGTTTTCATAAGACAAGTATTTTCAAAGAACCAGATGAATTTTGTAGTCTGTTTTCATAGCTAGAGTAAGAAGACCTTTTTTTGAAACCATTGAGTCTTAACGCTTAAGCGGAAACCAGATTTTAATGGCAGAAGCCCTTGACCAGAAAGAATTACTTTTCTTCCAGGCTCCAGAGCTTAATCGTCCTGTCCCTGCTTCCTGAGGCAAGAACACGCCCATCCGGGCTAAACGCTAGAGCATTTACGCCGCTTTTATGCCCTTCAAGAGTTCTGAGCAAGCGACCGCTTCCAGGCTCCCAGAGCTTGACTGTCTTGTCCAGACTGCTTGAGGCTAAAGTATTTCCGTCAGGACTGAAAGCCAGACAGTAAATATAGTTGGCATCATGGCCCGCCAGGGTTCTAAGTAATCTGCCTGATTCAGGATCCCAGAGTTTAATTGTTCCATCAAAACTGCCGGATGCTACAGTGCGACCATCCGGACTATAAGCAAGCGCTTCCACCGGCCCGCTGTGTCCGGTCAGGGTTTTTAGCAACTTTCCTGAGGCAGGGTCCCAAAGTTTCACAGTTTTGTCGTCGCTGCACGAAGCCAGAATGCGCCCGTCCTTGCTGTAGCAAAGAGCGAATATCGGAATCCTGTGCCCTGCAAGCGTCCTGAGAAGTTTCGTAGATTTTGCGTCCCAGATTCTAATCTTGTTATCAAAGCTTGTTGCAATAAAGTGCCCGTCGGGGCTGTAAGCAAGAGCATAAGCTACCACAGGCTCTTTCGGATTTCTCAGGACCTTTACCTGCTTTCCGGAAGCCGGATCCCAGATTTTCGACACAATATCATAAGACGCAACCGATGCAAGTGAATTCCCGTCAGGGCTATAACTGAGACCATTCACAGGTCCTGAGTGGCCGGCCAGAGTTCTCAGCAACTTTCCTGAGGCAGGGTCCCATATCTTAATCGTATAGCCCTTCTTGTCCAGGTAGGTCGGATCATCGCCTGCAGCCAATGTTTTACCGTCAGGACTGAAACAAAGGGCGTGCCAGCCGACCGGCGCGGACTCATTCAAGGTCAGCGGCTGTTTGGCCGAATCCGGAAGCTTTTCAGTATCAGCCGTAGCCCGAGTAGTCCAGCCAGAAGAGCCTGCCGCAAGAGCAAAAAACAAGAAGGCTAGCAGCTGAAGGCAGGTTCGCTGCTGTATTAACTTATCTATTTTAGAAACCGAATTCACGTCAAAGTCACCTTTGAAAAACCCGTCTGAACAACTCTAGCATCCTGCTTCGTCAATTGCCCGATGAACTAACTCAATTTTGAACTACCAAATGCAGACGATCTCAAAAGCAAATTTAGATTTTTCTTCGCGTAACATGCAATAATTGCCAGGCTTAACAGAACAAAAGCGGTGATGGAATGAGACAAATGAGAGAAATGAGAGAAATGAGAAGTAGGAGAAGTTACCCGCAAACAGTTTGTCTATTTCTCTGCCTGCTTCTGCTTTCAATATTTGGCAGCGCAGCGTTTGCTAATGAGAGAAAGAAAGTTCTGGTCGTGCTTACAAGCCATGGAAAGCTTGGGGATACCGGCAAGCCAACCGGTTATTACTTGCCTGAACTCAGCCACCCGCTCTATTCTCTTATGGAAGCCGGATATGAATTCGACATTGCAAGCCCAGTTGGCGGCGCCGCACCCATGGACCCCAAGAGCAAAAAGCTCGATGATCCGGAAAACAAAAAATTTGTAGAAGATCCAAAATTGATGGCAAAAGTTGAACACAGTTTGAAGCTTTCGGATTTAAGCGCAAAGAATTATGCAGCCATCCTCTTTCCTGGTGGACACGGACCGATGTGGGATCTTGCAAACGATAAGCAAAGCCAGAAACTTGCAAGCCAAATATACGAGCAGGGCGGGCTCGTGGCAGCAGTTTGCCACGGTCCGGCTGCTATAGCCAATCTGAAACTATCTAACGGCAAGTATCTTGTTGAAGGCAAAAAACTTACTGCTTTTACAAATGAGGAAGAGAACTCGGTCGGACTTGCAAAAGTCGTTCCATTTTTACTTGAAAGCAAATTAGTGGAGCATGGCGGCAGATTTGAAAAAGCTCCGCTCTGGCAAGAGAAAGTCGTGGTCGACGGGCGCCTGATTACCGGTCAGAACCCGGCTTCAGCAAAAGCACTGGGAAATGAGCTGGTAAAGGCACTCAAAAGCAGCAGGATTTGAGATTCGCAGCCCAGATTTAATCTATCGCGAAATCCTCTCAGATATTTTTCAGAATCGTCCATTAATCTGAGCAAGTAGGGTTCGGAGGGCAGGCACATGGGCGAGAATTTCGAAAACCAGACAGGACATTCAAAAGGCTATGAGAATGCCTGCCAGCTTTCACAAAATCTCTGGTCGGAAATGTCCAGTGCCGGGAATCTGCTATGCAAAGAAGCGGGGCCTGCGTTACAAAACGGGCTTAAGGCAGCAAAAGACCATCCTGTTGAAGCAATGATAGGCGTCGGGACTCTAACACTTGTCGGCGTAGGTCTTGCGGCCGAGTCTCCGGCAATTATCGGCCTTGCTGGTGCCGGAGCTGTATGCGGTGGTTTGTATGAAGCCGGCAAATGGGCTATCTCTGAAGTAAACAAGCTTGAAAATAAAGCTGGTCTGAAATAGTTTTGCCTGACATAAGGTTGCCGCAAAGGATCAGCAAAGCTGCAGCTTTCGCGATCGTCTATCGTGCGCGAGGGTATGCGCCTGTACAATCTTCAATAAGCACAGGTTTTGTTCCGGGTTCTGCACCAACAGGCAGCACACTCCAGCGCCCTTTTCCACCGCTTACAACATAACCGTGCTCACGCATGAATGAGAGGAAGATTTCCGGTGATTGACCGGGCGCAAGTTGTACCTGCAGCTTTCTAGAATCAACCTGAAAGTGTCCTAAAATTGGTTTCTTCATACCGGAGCGGGCTCCAGCCATCATTGCGGTACCACAAGTCACACACAAATTGGTCATCAATTCGATATCGTTTCCCATGGTCTTAAGCTCTTCGGTGCTGAACTGGGCTTTTATTCTGCCTTCAAGTGCAATCTGCCCGTAGTCCTTTACGATGTCTTTGGCAGAATCCTTAGCAAGACGGGCCAGAGCTCGTCTTACAGTTAATGAGCGGACTCCGGTCTCTAAAGCCATTTGCTCAGCCCGTCTTGAAGAGCCAACCCAGCGACCGAGAGTTTCAACCGGTATCTTTCTCATGGAAGCTAAATTTGCGCTGGCAAAAGAAGCCAGACCAGTAGCCCCTCTTTCCAGCCCCGCGCCCATCAAGAACATGACACTTTCACGAAAAATGGTCTTGGCATAATGCGAAGCAACATCATCAAGCATTTTTTCAAGAGCGTCATACTCTGACTTATCAGCGGTCGTTTCTGGAAACTTTCTGATAAGTTCACCCAGCTTTGAGCCTTTGTCGCCAGCGATGCCAAACCCGGAATAATAGTCTTTGTTTATTCTAAAGAGTGTTTCACTTGTTGCTTCCTGGGCAATTAAGCGGACGGTGGAACTAACAAGTGCCTGACAGAGAAGCGAGCTTCCGCTTGTCAAAATTGCAGCTCCTACAGTTGCCACCACTTCAATGATATGGGGGCCATGCTTGCCGAGCCAGCTAGTAAGTCCACTCTCGCTAAGATAGCCCTTGTCCAGGATCTCATCAAGGCTCTTGCGAAGCTCCTGATCCGTGAGCAAGCTCACTAGATTCGAATACATATTTTTTCGGTCTTGCAAGCCTCTGTATATCGGAGAACTATAGAGCCGCTGATATGCCATCTGCCTGATCACCGGGTCTTTAATTCCCACGATTTCAGCTATTTCCCTCCTCTGATATGTATCCAAAGCTTCTGTAATTGCTTCACTACGTTTCTTTAGTTGCTCTATCTGCTCCGGGCTCACTTGCTTCAGGTTCAATCTAATATCTGAAGCGGCATTCATAACGGCCGTAATATAGCCCATGTAACAATCAGAATTATCCTTTACTTTCAGGAGCTTCTGAAAATCATCCAGCCTTGCGGCCGCCAGTGAGACCGGCTCCATTACGGACGCAAGCGCAGGATCTGCCTCCAGTCTTTTGAGCATGAGCGAATGCATTATTCGAGCATCATCTCGGGAATCGTCCACCTGCAACAGGCCGAATGCCGGCTTATTTCCGCCGGCTAAACCGAGCGCCGCCCGGAACCCCTCAAGGGCATCGTTCGGAGACGGGCCTATTTTGTAATCAGGCCAGTCTTTTCCTTGAGTCGAATATCCTGCAGTATCCTTTCTCAATACTGAACTCGGCAACGAAAACTGCTGCCATAAATCAGGAGCCAGCGCCTTTAATGAGCCTCCATACTTCACGAGGAGCTCTCCGGCAAGCAATGCCATTCTGCCCTGGTCTCCTTCAATTGAATACTGCTTATATTGGGCTCTGAAAATTGCCAGATCCACAGCTACCCTGGAAAGCTCGACTTCTTTTTTCTGCTCCAACACTTTGTACTGACGGTTCCTTCTCAGTTCAGAAAGCTCTCCACTGAGCTCGGCCTGCTTGCTTACAATAACTTGATTCTGGTGATCACTCTCGAAAATCCAACGGCGGAAGCTTCCTTCTTCTGTAGTTTTTGCCAGATTTGCAGCTACGGTTTGAATTTTCTCTTCCGTATTTGCAAGAAGTTTTGCAGACGGAATTTCATAGCACTGCCTGAAAACATCCCTCAATCTCTGAACCAGATCCGGAGCCAGAATTGCAGCGTTGTACTGGCTTACAAGTCCACCTTCTTCTGAAAGCTGCCCCAACAGCTTTCCCCTTTCAAGCACAGCATCTCTCCAGCGTTCATTTTCTTTTTCCAACTCGGACATTTGATTCCACACGTCCGGATCTACGGGAGGATTTTCCACCCAGCCCTTTGCCTTTCGGGCATCAGCATCAAGCTCGGTCCAACCCATTAGCTGAGCGCGCAATTTAGGAGCTAGTGAGCTGACTAATTCAAGATTACCCGCAATTGTTTGCAACTGCTCCTTAGTGTAGTTAAGTGAGATTTTTCTTTCGAGTTCCTTTCCGATTTCCAGGCCAAAGGCTCGCTTTAGCAAAGCAGCTTGATCAAGGTCGGGACTATCAAGAATACCGAACTCAGCCTCTTTAGCTATTTCTTGAATACGCGACTGAATGCTTTTTCTCTGAGCTCGCAGTAGGTCAGATTCAAGCAAGAGCAAGTCAGTCTCATTCCCTTTTAGTTTGTTTTCTCTAAAGCGGCACTGACGAAAAATATCCCTCAGCAATTCTCTTGCTTCATTTTTCTGTCCTGGGTTGAACTTTTCATAAGAGTTCTCTCCCTTATAAAAACCAGGCACTCTCGCAAAAGCGGCCAATCTTTCGGTTTGCGCCGCACTCATACTCGTGATTAAGTCAGGCTGACTCAGAACTCTCAAGACCTTGAGAGCTTCCTTCGGCGAAAGTTCGGAATTGATGTCGGTGAGAGCTCTTGTCAGAATTTCAATGAACCCAGACTTTAATTCCGCAGGCAATTTACTGACAAGATAAGGATCATTTTCAAGATTGTTCAGAAAAGCCGGATTCAGGCTATAAGTATGCTCATTCAGCAAGCCATACTTCAACTCGATTTTTTGAAACTCCCCTTTTCTCATGTAAGGCGACATATAGAGCAGTTGCTTCCAGACCTCTTCTTGTGCCGAGGGGTCTATGGACCTGGCATAGCTGCCATGAAAATCGTCACGCAGATATTTGCGCATCGCTCCCGGAAACAGCGCTACCCCCTCCTTCTTCCAGACATCTAGCTCGTGAGCGGCATCAGCGGGTGACTTTCGCAAAAGATCAAGGAACCGGTCTTCAAGCTTATCTAGATTCTTCCAACTACTGTCCTTTCGATACGTAAACATTTCCCGGCGAAAGCTGTCCCATACATCTTGCAGGCTTGCTTCCGCTCCTGCCTTTTCAGCCGGCCTTAGTTGCTCGCCCTTTCCATCTGCACTTGTTGCCGCCACCAACGAAAGTTCCGGCAAGTGTGGCGAGGCAGTTCCTGTAAGGGTTTTATAGACTGCTGAAAAATCAAGCTCAGAAACAAACAATCCGTCGAACTTGATTTCGGAAGCATCTTTTTCATTTCTTTCCGATTGAAACTCAGTGACCATTATCCATTCTCCCAACTGACTGGTTCAATTTAGAATCCAGTTCTGGCATTTTTCTGGCAAAGAAAAAAGCCGCTTGCTCATGTGGATCAAGCGGCTCCTTCCTTTGCACAATGAAGTAGCAGTACTAGTGTTTAGCAGGCACTACTTGCTTTTCCGGATAGCTTCGGTCATATATCTCCCCCGCGTAGAGGCGGAAGATCTCATCGGCCAGGTCTTTTAGTATCTGCTCCGCGTATTTCTTCAACAATGAGCTTGAATCATTTTTTTCGTGGGACAGGGTGTTCATAAGTTCTCGGGGTATCGGCGCCGGCTCTGGCGCCCGTTCTTGCTCTGGCGCCGGCTTAGGACCGGGATTGTTTATTTTTTCAGACTGAGATGGATGATTACGAGATGAATAGTCGATAAAAGGTGCGCAACCAGGGTCACGCAACGAGGGGTCGTCTTCTGCAGCAGCCGATCCATCGCCACCGGCTCCCACACCTGAGCCCCCCGAACTTCTTATAATCTGATCCGGTCCAAAAAGTAATTGCAATGGCGGCAATGCACTTGAAAGATTCTTGGTTTCCGGGCGAGCGCCGGTAAGGTCGCTCTTAAACATCTCATCCATAAAAGTACGGCTCGTGGTCAGATTCTCATCTTCTCTTTCAACACCACGCTCGTTTTCTTCCGGACTTCTGTAAGCTTTTTGATCATCGTTCATAATATAGCCTCCGCTGATTCTGAGTCTCTTTCACCTGAACCTACTTCAATTACAGGGCTATGCTAAAATTCAGTTCTGGCATTTTGCTGGCACGAACTTAGCAGCTGATTATTGTGCGGATTTACGCAGTTTTTCTAAAATCAACAGAGAGCCTGGCCGGGACCAAAAGGTGCCTGTATCTTTCCCTTGCTGCAACTTTGTTTCTTTGCCTGCAACTTCAAGTTGCAGTTTTTGCAGAGAAGCCGGGGCAAGCAGCAGGTTCTGCGCATTCATTGCTTCAATCGGGCGATGTAGACGGCGCTGCAAAATCGAGTGCCCAAGATAAGGGTTCAAAACCCAGAACGGCATCTGAGCTTCTGAGCCGCGCAATCGCACTGTATTTCACCGATCAAAGATTTCTTGCCCAAAAGCTATTGTCGCAAGCAGCCAGTGATTATCCGCAAGAAATACACCTCAAGGTCTTAGCTTCAATTCTAGAATCGGATTTTGAAAGCGCTAAAAAACATCTCAACGCAAAAAATCAATTCGACTCTCAAAACAAAGTATTCTCAAACACTGAGATTACTTTGCGTGCGCTGCAAGAGGCAGAAGAAGAAGCTTATACAAAATCGATTCAAAGCTGCAAAGAAATACTGAAAAGAGAACCTGCAAATTTCACAGCAAGGGCGTTATTAACCAGAACATTGCTCCGGAACAAATCCAATATGCAGGCAGTGGCTGAAGCAAGCAAGCTTATACAAAGCTATCCTGAATCGGCTTACGCGCACCACCTGCTTTCTTGCGCCCGGCTTGCCAACTCCGACTTTGATCCTGCGCTTTTACAGGCAGAAATTGCACATAAACTCTGCCCTGACTCACTTCTTTATCTTGCCTTGAGGCAAGCCTGCCTGCGCAACTCCAGAAAGTCTTATAAACTAAAAAATCTGCTTTCCGCTCTTGCTGCCAATTCAGATTCGCCAAACGAAAAAAAAGCTGAGCATGAGTATGCAACGGCACTGGCGCTTAAGCATATGCAGGAACCCAGCATGGCGCTTGCACATTTTAGAAAAGCAGCAAAGTTAGCAGCAAAAGATCCCTACAAACAAATTGCCTACGCCAGCTTCCTGCTAAAAACTCACGGCGAACTAAATAAAAGCAAATACTACTTTGAGAAAGCCCAAAGCTTGCTGCCGGAATTGAAATCTGCTGATTGCGGACTTTTTGAAATTGAGCTCTTAAAAGAAGCCAAAGTTCAAAGCAGTTTTTCGACATCGTCAAATTCACTGGCTTGCGAGCTTTGCAAGCTCAATTATCTAGTTCGGCAAGAGAGCCGAAAAAGCTCAAGCGAGATTGAAAGAGTCTGCCTTAATGTACTTGCAAAAGATCCGGCAAATGCCCGTGCGTCTACTATACTTTCCGGACAGCTCAGCTTGCAGGGGAAAGATGACGAAGCCCTGGCATTACTAAACAAGGTAATCGATAGTTATGCAGCAAATCAGGAAGTGCTGGAAAGTAAGGCATTGATATTAGCCGGCAAGCAACGCTTCAAAGAAGCGTGCGAAACATATGCAGAAGCCTTGCTTATGGACCCTGCTGTAACGAACCTGAAATATCACCAGCTTCCTCAAGAAACTCTCAAAGAGCTGGCTCCGATCTTCGACATGGCACTGGCAACTAGAAAAAGCGCATTTATTGAATTTATGAAAGCCGACTATTCTTTTTACAACAAAGAATGGCGGAGCAAAACAGGAGAATTACTGGAACAAGGGCTTGCAGGCTGCAAACGAGCAATAGAATACTTGCGATACGTAAATCTCTTCAGATTCTTTCAAAACATTGCCAAAGCCGGTTCAATCGAAGAAAAGTGCCTGGAACTTTTCCCTTACGACGACCGGGTGCTTCTTGCAAAAGCATTTTTGCTTTTACAAGAAGCCGACCCGAAGCAAAAAACAGAAATGGCGCTCAAAGCTGTAGAAAACGCACCCGGCAGCCCCGAAGCTCTCATTTTGCTTGCAAAAATCTATGTGGAGCAAAACAAAATCAGCCAAGCAATATCGCTAACAGAACAAGCACTGGCTGTGGACCCGTACAACATTGACGCACTACGAGAAGGCGCCGGCATATACAACAGCGCAGGCAAGATCGCAGATTTCTCAAGAAACTACCTCAAAAGAGCGAGTCAAGATTGCACTGCAAACCCAGACATAATTGAGTTATTAGTAATCTGGCGGCAGCACCCTCTTGAAGAAAGGCTGGCAAACGCCCTCAAGCTAAAGGAGCTGGACCCCGATCGAAGCATCGCTTATACCGTTGCTTTTGACTCTTACAAAAGCAGCCAGAACTTGAATGGATGCCGCCGCATCATAAAAGAAGGGGAATCACGGAAGTTCAAGGGCATCGAAATAATGAAACGCAAAGGCGAGCTTGCAAATATGGCCGGCGACTATGCTTCTGCCGTAAGACTCTTGAGTCAGACCCTCAATATGGAATGCAAAGAAACTTCAATAATTCGGGAGCTTTTAGAGGAGCGAGCATATGCTTACTTCAAGCTCAAGCAATATGAGGCGTCACTGAAAGACCTGGACCAATACATAAAAATTTCGCCTGCAGGCGATTCGAAGCTGCACGCAGCTTTTCAAACTCGTGCAAAAGTGCACATAGAAATGAAAAAATATGATGATGCACTTGAAGATTACAGCAATGCAATTGCTCACGCTAACTTTCCGGCACCGGACTATTTTAGAAGAGCCGAGCTTTATTTCAAGCTATCAAAGCTGGAGAAAGCAAAAGCCGATCTCAAAAACTCAATAAAAAAGGAACCGGCAAATCCGAAGGCTCATTTACTGCTCAGCGAAATCTTGAGAGTACAGGGCGCAACTAAAGAAGCTGACAGTGAAGCAGAGCTTGCAAAAAAATATTCAAAATGAATCATTCTTTCTCTCAGACAAAAGCAAGAGCCTGATCTATTCGTGCAAGTCCGTTTTAAGTAAGTCCATTTCTAGCCGGCAGTGGTTGTTTCCGGCAAGCTTCATTGTTTGGAACTCTACTAAGTCAATGGGCTGATACTAGAGCCGACTTCCGGCATTTTTCTGGCATGCCTCTGAAAAAAATGTCAGCGATCAAAAACTAGTTCTGAAAAATTGCAGCGTTACAAAATCTGCACAAGTTCTTCCGGACTTTCACACATGACCGGCCTTTAACTATTTATGACTGATCAAAGAGAACGAAACGGCAAAGCCGGAGTGTTTTTGCCCTTGAGCCAGAACTGAGCATCAAAAATCATATATATTCATAAAAAAAGGAGACTGGAATGCCAGCCGAAATTGAGCCGGAAACAGCAGTAAATCCATCACTCGACAGCAGTGAGAGTTCTCGGAATTTGCTTTTCGATGCCCTGGCCGCAGAGCGGACACCCGACTGGGGCGCAAAGGAGATCGCATCACACTTGAATGGGAAATCCGGCAGGATGTCCGATCTTCAAGTTGGCATGGACGTGCTGTCGCAAAAACTGCAGAATCTGGCAGGCGGAGATTTTAAAGAATACACTCGCCTGCTGCGCGAAGTTCACGATCACCTGGTCGACCCGGAAAGCAAATATAGGCTGACCTGGGATCAATACAATCCTGAAACCGGTACTGTAAGCAATGTTATGCTGAGACGCTTCGAGGGCGACAGACCAATATACCGGATTGTACAGCCGGGCGATACATTCAGCCAGATTGCCTATGATCACAGTCCCAATGGAGTTCTTTTGAAGACGCCCTGGGAAGATCAACTTGCCCGTCACAATCATATAAAGGACCAGAACAAGATTTTCACAGGCCAGGCTATAAGCCTGGATTTCCCGCTTGAATATATGGACATCAACTAAACCCAATTCTCTCTGTGCCAAAAATTGAGCGGCTGTTATAAAATAGTCGCATGGCAAAAATACTGATTGTAGAAGATCAAAGAGACCTTTCGAACATGGTTGCCGATTACTTGCGCAATGAGCATCATGTAGTCGAACAAGCCTTCGACGGCACCGAGGGCTCCGACCGCCTGCGTTTATATGAATACGAACTGCTGATTCTTGACTGGGAGCTGCCTGGCAAAACAGGAATTGAAATAATCAAAGAGTACCGGCAAAACGGTGGTACAAGCCCGGTTTTGTTTTTGACAGGAAGAAACACGCTTCCTGACAAGATCGAAGGTTTCAATCAAGGTGCTGACGATTACATGACAAAGCCCTATCAAGCGCCCGAACTTGCAGTAAGAATTCAAGCGCTGTTGCGGCGCCCGAAAGCGCTTGCGCCAAAGCTCCTGACTTACAAGCATATCGAAATCGACCCCGTAGCAGGCAAGGCATTCTGCAACAAGAAAGAAGTGAAACTGCTGCCCAAAGAATTTGCGCTTGTAACTTTTTTGCTGAAAAACAAAGACCATGTATTCGACCACAATACTTTGTTGAACAAGATCTGGTCTTCAGAGTCAGATGCAAGCTCGGAGGCAATCATGACCTGCATCAAAAGAATCAGAAAGAAGCTCGACATTGAAGGCCAGCCTTCCATTATTACGACAGTGCACGGCATGGGTTATCGAATCGAATCTGAATCCGACTGAGTGATTTATCGAGCGCTCGTACTAACTTGAAGCAAGCGGGATCTTAAACCAGAAACGGCTGCCTTCATTGAGCTTGCTCTCTACGCCAATGCTGCCGCCATGCGCTTCAACAATTGTCTTGCAAATAGTAAGGCCAAGGCCGCTTCCGCCTTTTACGATTGCATCCTCTTTCATAAGCTGGCCGAAACGCTCGAATATAATGCCGAGTTGTTCTTCTGCAATGCCCCGGCCGCTGTCTATCACACTAAATTCGACAGCGTCGTCGACTTTGCATGCTTTAATCTTTACTTTTGAGCCGGCGGGCGAGAACTTAACCGCATTTGATACCAGATTAACAAGCACCTGCACAACCCTGCTTTCGTCAGCCTGAAACTCCAGGCCTTCTGCAGACATAAGTTCGAGTTGGAGTTCGACATTGTTTTTCTCGGCAAAACCCAGCACCAATTCCAGCGCTTTATCAAGAAGATCATCCAGATTGCATGCTGACATTTCCAGCTTGAATCCGTCTGATGCCAGGCGCTCCATTTCCAGCAACTCGTTCACCATGGACAACAGGCGGTCTACTGCAGAAAGGCTGCCGTCTGCAGCGCGCCGGCCTTTTTCGCTTACCTGACCGTAGGAGCCCTGTGCAATTGCAGAAATAAAAAACTGTATGGTTGTAAGCGGAGTTCTCAGATCATGGCTCACCATCTGAAAAAATTCCTGTTTCAATTTTTTTATTACTCTTTCTTTTTCAGCAGCTTCTTCAAGCCGGCTAGCCATATCGTGAAAAGTCCTGTCCAGAACAGCGATTTCATCGCTCCCTGCCAGGTTTTCCACAAGCGCCTTCCCTTCAGATAAACGCACGGTATTGTCCATTACAACATTGAGACGTTTGATCGTACTTGAATTGAAATAGAGAGCCAGCCAGACTGCAAGAATTACATTAGCCACAAGCCCTGAAAGCAGGGCGATGCGAACAAGCAGCTTCGCATGCTCTTCTGCATCTGGCCGGGTTTTTCTGATAGTTTTCTCTCGGTCGGTAAGAACCTGAACATCTCTGGCCAGGCTCTGTAGAAGCGGCTCGAGTTCGCCTCTGTAGTCAAAATCTTCGTAGTGAAGCGGAAAGTCCTGCTCAGCCGGATTAACAGCTGCCATTCCCCGCTCAAGAACTGAAAGCACTTGCTTCACTGCCGATTTAATTGCAAGCACGCTCCTCTTTTGCTGCGGGTCGTCAGAAACGGTTTCTTCTAGCTTGCTCAGATCGTCATCGAGCCTGGCTGCTACCCGCTTACAGGAGCTTTCAAAGATAGTCGCGCCAATAGACTTCTGGGCAATCGTTGCCATGCCCAGTTCGTAAAGACGCCTGACCATGGCATCTGCATAAACAAAAACAAGACGTGACTTCTCAGCGCGTCTTGTTTCAGCTTCTGATTTTTGCACCATTTGAAATAGCACAAAGGCAAAGAACATTTCAAAGCAAAGCGGCACGGAAACCAGAATCAGTGCTTTTTGCGAAAGCTTTATGTTCTTGAAGTCAGGCAGCATAGGCAAGCTGGAAAGAGCTCATTGTGCAGGATCATGCCCTGCAAACTATACAGCAAATGCCTTGAATTCACAAACTGCGGCAAAGTCCCTTGTTTTGCTATTTCTTTACCGGAATAAAGTCAATTGCAGCACGTGCAACTAAACCGCCAATCAAAAGTGGGGCCTTATATTTCATCGGCACTGCCTCGCTCAAGAACCCGAGCGCGCCTGCACCGGCGGCGGTATCAGCAAGTATACCGAGTGTGTATTTTCCGCGTCCGGCAAAGGTATTTTGATCAAGGAGGTTTTTGACATCGTCATATCCCTGAAGCGCCGCAAAACCGGCTATCGGAACGGCCCCAAAGCCGTAACTTTTCGGCATCATCGCAAGGCCTGTGCCCAGAGTCAAAATCTTATATGGATTGCCGAGCATAGAACGCCGTGATTGTTCAAGGTCGTACAAGCCGCTGTCACAATTCAAACGCAAATCGTGAATTTGCTGCTGTGTTTTCTCTAGCATCTTTTGCAGATCTTTGAGATCACTGTTTAGATTATCCGGAAGCCCCGGCTTAAAATTCAGGCTCTTATTGTCTAACTCCGGATGCAAGACCATCAGGTCATTAGCGACCGGAGCGCCTGTGTTGTTTTTGTTTGATAATTCCTTGAGTTGCGCAAGCGCATTCGGATTCAAGGCATCTTCTCTCAACGGAGATTCAGCCTCTTCATTATTTTTCGAAGTCGGAATTTCGTTACTCAGATCCGGCATGGGTTACTCTCCTATCTTTTAGATAGATAAGGCCTTTACACCCAAAACTCCCGGTCAGCCAATTTGAGTGTATACCCAAAAAACTAAGAATGGACAGCTAAAATTCTTATTCCTGTTTCATGATCCACTGCACAATTGTGCAGTCCTGGAGCCAGAGGCGCAAATGCACTAAGCAGGTCAGAGATCATTTAGAAAAGAGCGAATGCAGATGAGACTGAGCTCTGCTCTTTCCCAAGCTTGGTTTGACAGATCTCAAAGCTGCGGTATACAATGCCATATACAAGTCAATACAGCATACATATTTGCTAAACAGGGAGCCAATTCAGAGTGGAACGGCGTGCCAGAATATTTTTTACCAACCGCAGCCAGGCTGTGAGGCTGCCCAAAGAATTCCAGTTTGACACCGATGAAGTTTATATTCATCGCGAAGGCGAGAAGATCATTTTGTCACCACGGCCAGCAAACTGGGACGACTACCTGGCTCATGGCGCAGTTGCACCGGCCGATTTCATGGAAGATATCGAAGATTTGCCTTTACAAGAACGGGTATTGAAGTGAGCTTATACCTCCTTGATACGGACATTTGTTCATACATAATGAAGCGTTCGCAGCCGAAACTTCTGCAAAAACTCCAGACAATAAATGTGGATACTCTCTTCATCTCTGTTATAACCGAAGCAGAGCTGCTGTACGGCATGAAACTCGCAAGCAATCCCAGGACTGTGTATGAATCCTATGAAGGCTTTATCAGGCATGTCCGTGTGCTGGAATGGAACCGCACGGCAGCCGAACATTATGCAGACATACGTGCTGATTTGCACAAGCGATGTGAGTTGATTGGCGCTAACGATTTAATGATTGCTGCACAAGCGCGCGGCTTGCCCGCAATTCTTGTTACAAACAACGAAAAGGAATTCAAACGAGTGAAACGACTCAAAGTCGAAAATTGGGTCAGAAACTGAGCTATTTCACACGATAATTGGTTTCGAAATGACCCGCACAAACTTTCGTCTTCCAACCTGTAGTACTGCTACTTTTTCTCTTTCTACTGTGAGTACAAAGTTTTGATCCTTAATCTGCCGGCCGTCTAAACGGACCGCGCCTTCCAAAATCAGCCGTTTTGCCTCGGCTCCGGAGGCGGCCATTTTCGCTTCGACCAAAACCTTTCGTAAAGGTTCGCCGCCGGGCTCGATTATGTGCTGCGGCATTTCAGAAAGCTCAGGCATTTGTTTTTCGCTGTGTACTTTCTTCCATTCGGAAAGCGCATGGTCTGCCGCTTCGTCACCATGATACTGTTTTACTATTTGATGACCGAGCTTTTCTTTCATGTCTTTGGGATTTGCTCCGGCTTTAAGAGCAGCCTCAATCTCATCGATTTCGCTGCCGGTAAGCGTGCTTGTAAGTTCGAAGTATTTGACTATAATCTCATCCGGAATACGCATGCACTTTCCGAACATTTCAGATGGAACGTCTCTCAAAGCAATGTAATTTGCGTAAGTCTTCGACATTTTTTGCACGCCGTCAGTACCTACTAATAAAGGCAAGAACATGCCGAGCTGCGGCGGCAGTCCATAGCGCGGCTGAAGTTCACGCCCCTGTAAAATATTGAAGCGCTGATCGGTGCCACCAAGCTCGATATCAGACTTTATCGCCACAGAATCGTAAGCTTGAAGCAGTGGGTAAAACAACTCATGCATTGCAATCGGCAGTTGTTTTTCCATACGCTCACCGAATGCTTCTTTGGCAAGCATTTGATTTACGGTGGCATTGCTTGCCAGCTTCAACACACTTGTGAGATCAAGCTTCGCAAGCCAGTCTGCATTATTTGTAAGCTCTACCTTGCTCATATCAAGCACAAGGCGAACCTGATCGAGCCAATCTCTGGCATTGCGCTCGACATCTTCGGCTGTAAGAGGCGGGCGGGTTTTGTCACGTCCCGAAGGATCGCCTATCTGGGCAGTGAAACCGCCGATAATCAGTACAACTTGATGGCCGAGTTCTTGAAAGCGTCTCAACTTTCTGAATTGAACCGCATGACCTAAATGCAGATCAGTCGAGGTCGGGTCGACCCCGAGCTTCACCCGCAATTTGCGTCCTTCTTTGCGGCATTCCCAAATTTTTTGAGCAAGGCCGTTTACGCCGTCAGGCAGTACTTCGGAGCCACGAATAAGTTCTCTGGCCTCCTCCATTACATCTTCAGGAATTGATTGCATCTCGGGTTTTTTTACAGTTTCCACAAAATCACACCAGCTTGGTTGTAAACAGATCTCTCACCAGACAGAATGCTGCTGGCAGCCTGAGATACCCATGGACAAAATATCCAGGGGTAAAAGAATCTTAGCATGTCAGGTGATTTTTCTTGCCCGCCCGTGGCTTACAGGCTAAGATCCTGCAGTGCTTACGCAAATTTCGCTTGCCGCTTATTGTCGCGGCAGGGGAAGATCTGGAGGACGGCTTTAAGATGGGTACTCAATACAATCCGCAACAAATCGAAGAAAAGTGGCAGGCGGAGTGGGAGAAGCTGGGTATCTACAAAGCTTGCGATAACGACAAGCGTCCGAAGTTCTATTCACTTGTCATGTTTCCATATCCCTCAGGTGACCTGCACATGGGTCATATGCGGGTTTACACTATTTCTGACGTCATAAGCCGCCACAGGCGCATGCAGGGCTATAACGTCCTGAATCCGATGGGCTGGGATTCTTTCGGCTTGCCTGCCGAAAACGCCGCAATAAAACGCAAATTGCATCCGGAATCATGGACAAAATCAAACATCAAATATATGCGCGACGAGCAGCTGAAAAAGCTGGGCACAAGCTATGACTGGCAGCGTGAAGTCAATACTTGCGACCCCGATTATTACCGCTGGACACAGTGGATTCTGCTCAAGTTTTACGAAAAAGGACTTGTATATCGCAAAAGCGCGCCGGTGAACTGGTGCCCTGACTGCGCCACAGTGCTTGCCAATGAGCAGGTCGAAAACGGTGCTTGCTGGCGCCACCCTGAAACTGCAGTCGAGCAAAAAATGATGGCTCAGTGGTTTTTGAAAATCACGGCTTATACCGAACCGCTCCTGCAAGATCTCGATCTGTTAAAAGGCTGGCCCGAACGTGTTTGCATTATGCAGCGCAACTGGATCGGCAAATCTGAAGGAGCCGAACTTGAATTCACTGTCGAAAGCAAGCCCAATATCAAAATAACTGTTTTTACAACCAGACCAGATACGGTTTTCGGAGTGAGTTATTTAGTGCTTGCACCTGAGAATCCGCTTGTTAAAGAGCTAACAACTGATGAGCACAAAGAGCAGGTTGAAGCTTATGTAGCTGAGAGCAAATTGAAAACAGAACTCGACCGCATGACCACCGAAAAAGACAAAAGCGGTGTGCCGACCGGCTCGTATGTGATCAATCCATTCAATGGTGAAATAGTGCCTATCTGGGTTGCAGACTACGTATTGATGGGCTACGGCACAGGCGCGGTTATGGGTGTGCCGGCTCATGACGAACGCGATTTTGCTTTTGCAAAAAAATTCGGCCATTCAATAGTTGAAGTAATTGCAGCGGAAGGCAAAGCCACAGGCGAACTTGAAGCTGCTTATATAGAGCCCGGCATCATGATCAATTCCGGCTCCTTTAATGGTCTTACAAATGAAGAAGCAAAGAAAAAGATGACCCAGTGGGCGTCTGAGAATCAGAGCGGCAGAGCCAAAACTCAATATAGATTGAGAGACTGGCTGATTAGCCGCCAGCGTTACTGGGGTTGCCCGATCCCGCTTTTGCATTGCGAAAAATGCGGCGTTGTACCGGTAAAAGAAAACGAGCTGCCGGTCGAGTTACCCTTAGACGTCGAGTTTACAGGCGAAGGCGGTTCGCCTCTTGCAAAAAATCAAGAATGGCTGAAAGCGACCTGTTCAAAATGCGGAGGGCAAGCCAGGCGCGAAACAGACACTATGGATACTTTCATAGATTCGAGCTGGTATTACCTGCGATACTGCGATGCACTCAATACCGAAACTGCATTTGCAAAAGACAAAGTAGATTACTGGATGCCCGTAGATCAATATGTGGGCGGTATCGAACATGCTATTTTGCACTTGCTTTATTCGCGCTTTTTTACCAAAGCATTGCGAGACTGCGGTCTTGTAAATTGCGACGAGCCTTTTACAAACCTGCTTTCACAGGGCATGGTCACTAAAATGTCGACCATTTCAGGGCGCATTGAAAAAATGTCAAAGAGCCGCGGCAATGTAGTAGGCACCACCGACTTTTTCAAAAAATTCGGAGCCGATTCCGCTCGTCTCTTCACTTTGTTTGCAGCCCCGCCCGAGCAGGAGCTCGAGTGGTCTGAAGAAGGCGCGATCGGTCAGTTCAGATTTCTTGGTAGAATCTGGCGCTTTGTTCAAGATCTAATAGATGCTGAGATTCTGGGAAGCAAGGGCAAGGTCAAGAAAGACTTCGGCAAAAACGGCATTGCCTCTGCAGACGGTTACAGCAGTGAAGGCAAAAAGTTGCTTCAAGTTTGCCATGGAACTATAAAGGCAGTTTCGACTGATTTAAGCAACGAACGCTATATGTTCAACACAGCAATTGCTCGCTGCATGGAACTTGTAAACGCGCTATATAGTTTCGTTTCGCAAAAGGAAAGTGGGAGCGGCTCTAACGGCTCTAACGGCTCCAACGGCTCCAACGGCTCAGGAGCCAGCGGCAGCGCAGGCGAAGGTTCGGCGCTTGCAAAATGTGATGAGAAAGAAAAAGAACTGCTTGCATTTTGCTGCCGCAGTTTATTGTTACTGCTTGCGCCGATGGCTCCGCACCTTGCCGAAGAGCTCTGGCAGCAGTGCGCTTTTTCGGAGTCCGGCTTGCAATCGCATCTTAGCCCCTGCTCGAATGTCGGGGCTGACACAAAACAGCACTCGATCCATATCACCGAATGGCCGGGCTTTACTGAAGCGCTCACAAGTTCAGATGAGTTCGAGCTTGTATTGCAGGTAAACGGCAAAATCGTAAGCAAAGCCATGGTCAAGCGAGGCATTACAGAACCGGAAGCAAAAGAAGTCGCTCTGTCGGACGAGAAAATTGCAAAAAAACTCGAGGGCAAAGAACCACGCAAAGTGATCTTTGTAAAAGACCGGCTTGTAAACGTGGTTCTTTAACGGCGACTTCTAAACAAAAGCCTTCAGGCTCGATTTTTGAATCTCAACTAGGCTGCAATGCTGAAACTTTGCGGGCGCAAGGGCGCAGTTATTTCAAGAGTGCGCTGAGCACGTTGCGCAACATATGGATTTGAGTCCTGCAAGAGTTCAAGCAAAAATCGCAACTCGAGGTCAGGATTTTCTGCAAGCGCATAACGCAGCTCCGGAGCCATATCACGAACAAGACGCATCTTGAGCTCTAAAGGAATCTCTTTGTTGTAGCTTAGAGCAAGGCGAACTTCAAGCTCGGGGTCATATACTAGCTTGAGCAGAATTGAAACCGGAGTGGAGCTGTTTTCAGCAACGCGGGCTCTTATAGCCGGGTCAGTTGATTCGGCCAGAGAGCAGAGAAAATGCAGCGGCGTCAGTGGGTTGCCGGCTACAAGATATTCAATTTCACTCATTGTTTTCTGATTGATAGAGTCCAACATCTGATAAATCCTCGCATGGTAATTGAGACCTGCTTCGAAAGCGAAACAGGAAGAACTGGGAAAAGGAATCAAAAGCACTAGAAGTCCATGAACACATAATAGACCGACCGGTCTATTATGTCAAGTCCTCACTTTTTCAATCAACGAAACAAGCCATCAGCGCCTGCTTTTAGATTTGCTTGATATCGGGTATCAGGGAAACTAGTGCTAAAGAGCTTATTGTTTCCATACTGTTTTGACAATCGGATCTAATAAAGGTAGATTTAACTTATTACTATGCAAACACCAACTCGACGACGAGGAGATTTATTGAAGCCGCCGGAAATCAAACCGGTGGTCACCGCACTGGTGATGATTCTCTGCATAGGAAGCGTGGGCGACCCTTTCAATATTGAATACAACAAGTTCTGCAAAGCACAAGCCGAGCAAGCTGCTGTTGGCGTTTCAGTTGGACCGGGGCCGCCGAGCTTCAATATGTGGTGCCTCAATCATTCGCTTACAGCAGAAAAATGGTTCAGAGCCTTAAGAGGCAGCGGTGTGCAAGCACCATCACCAGCGCCGGCTCCTCCGGCTGGCAAAAAAGGACAAGCTGGCTCGGCAGCTCCTGCGCCGGATGCAAATCCGCTGGGCGGACTTATGGGAATTCCTGTATTTGCATTATTCGGACTGGCATTTGCTGCGGCCTCAGCCCAACTGGGTGCCCTGAATCTTGTAATAAACGGTGCTTTCATGTGGATATTCGGCACAGTGCTGGAGCGAAAACTGCTTGCATGGCGCTACCCGCTTTTCCTTATTATCGGGCTTATAGCCAGCGCCGCGCTGCTTACAAACGAAGTTGAATTTTTGGCTCCGCAGCAAAAGTTTATTGGTCCAATCATGTTTTTCTTTTTTGTGATAGGCGGCTATCTTGTTGTTAAGCCTAAAAAGCCTTTCAAGCCCGCAGACTGGAAACCATTGCCCTGGAAGGTTTTCAAAGATGGTGATGATGCGGAAAACACAATGAAAAAGACACTGAAAATTCCTTATGTTTCACCCTGGACTTACATCGGGCTTTTTGCCATCTATGCAGGATTCATGTATGTACTGACTACCATTGGCGGCAAAGAACTTTCGGAAATGACTCATATTCCTTTTATGACGAACATAAGACAAACATTCTTGGATGGCATGCCACCTTATTCATTGATGGTTCTCAGGCCAATCCCCGCACTGGAATGCCTGATTGCAGGAACTGTCTCATGCTACGTGATCATGAACATAGTCTTCCAGCCAAAAGTAAGACGCGAAGCCGGCGATATGCAAATACAGGCAGTGCTCCAGTACAAGGAGCTGCGTGCGCTTGACATGAACCATAAACAGGCTGTGGAAGGAACATCCAGACTCCTGGGCGTACCGCTTGATATCGTCAAAGATTGGATTGCCAAAGGCTTACAAACCCCGCCCAAAGACGACTGAGCGTAGTTCTTTACAGACTGCTCTTTTCAGGCGGATCTTTCCAGCCAGCTCTTTGCAGACTGTTCTTTACAGGCGGCTCTTAGAGCTGGGCTCTTTACAGTGGCCCTGTAGTTGGCATCAAAAAAGATGCATCGCAATTTTGATAAACACTGACAAAGAAAAACTCGGATGCCTATCTGTTAAGACTTTCGAGACACGCTTGCAAGGAGGAAATCTAAAGCTCATGCATCAATTTAGATGCCTTGATATAGGGGTTATAAAAGAGGGAAAACAAGGGCGCAGACACCTACTGACATGCTACTATTTAGGTTTTTGCGCAGGAGCCGCAATCTTTGACTTCGCCTCAAGAGCCGAACCCGAATAATCAATTTGAAAAGAAGCCCACTGAATCCGGATCCGGGCAGCTTCTATCCGGGCAGCTTCCAATCGAGCTTTCAGACGACGTCGGTTGGGTCAGAAAAGTACGCTGGCTGAGAATTTTACAGGTACTACTTGATGCAAGCCTTGTGGTAGGAAGCTTGTTGCTTGCTTATTTAATTCGCTTCGACGGCTCACCCACAAGAGATTACTGGCACCAGTTTTTCTGCATGGCGCCGATTTTTGTTGTATTGCGCCTGATCGCGCACTGGATCTGCGGAGTTTACACCAGACTCTGGCGTTATACGGGCCTGGCTGAAGTTATCGAAATAGGCGTAGCGACAATCAGCATCAGCACCATCGTTTTGATAGCAAGAGCTATCGGGCTGCTTGCAATCGGCAAACACCAGCTTTCGTACGGAATCATACTAATTGAACCAGTGCTCAGCTTCATGCTTATAGTATCGGCACGCGTAATCAGAAGACTGCAAACCGAATACAAGCAAAGAAGACACTGGCGACAACCCGTTCGCAAACGAGCGCTCGTGGTTGGTGCAGGTGACGCCGGCCAGATGGTGGCACGCGAGCTTTCGCTCAGGCTCGATCTGGGAACCGATGTGCTGGGCTTTGTTGATGACGACTTGCTTAAAGTAGGCAAGCGCATCGGTAACGCCACTGTATACGGCAGCACCAAGCAGCTGCTCAAGTATGTGGAAACTTTATTCATCGATCAAGTGATAATCGCCATCCCTTCGGCGCCGCCTTCTGAGATTCGCCGTATAGTAGATGTTTGCCGGGAAGCTGAAGTAGAAACCAGAATACTTCCGGGACTCTTCGAACTTATAGACGGCCGGGTAAGCGTCAACCAGCTCCGCAACATCTCGCTGGAAGATCTGCTCGGGCGCGAGCCGGTACAGCTAGACAATGCTTCAATTGCAAAATACATTGAAGGAAAACGCGTGCTGATAACCGGAGCAGGCGGCTCAATCGGAAGCGAACTCTGCCGCCAGATCATGAGCTTTCAACCAAAAGAAATGATCTTGCTCGGCCGTGGCGAGAACTCAATTTTCACCATTCAAGAAGAACTCAAACGCCGACCAGAGCCTGTAAAACTGACAAGCATAATTGCAGACATAAGAGACTTCACCCGGCTCTACCATATTTTTGCCACGTTGCAGCCGCAAGTAGTATTTCATGCAGCTGCACACAAGCATGTTCCGCTTATGGAAGGAAATGTTTCAGAAGCTGTAAAAAACAACATTGCAGGAACACGTAACCTGGCTAATCTTGCAGATCAGTTCAAAGTCGAAAACTTCGTGCTCGTATCAACTGATAAAGCCGTAAACCCGACTTCGGTAATGGGGGCAAGCAAACGTGTAGCAGAGCTGGTTGTTCAGGATATCGCCAGAAAGTCCAGCACAAAATTCGGTGCCGTAAGATTCGGCAACGTGTTGGACAGCCGCGGCTCCGTGATTCCAACCTGGAGAAAGCAGATTGAACTGGGCGGTCCGGTTACAGTTACGCACAAAGACGCTGTGCGATACTTTATGCTGATTCCGGAGGCGGTGCAGCTCATAATTCAAGCAGGTGCGCTTGGGGCAAACGGGGACATTTTTGTACTGGATATGGGTAATCCGGTTAAAATATTAGATCTGGCAAACGACCTGATCAGGCTCTCCGGACTGCGCCCGGGTGAAGACATCGAGGTTAAGGAAGTGGGCTTGCGTCCCGGTGAAAAGCTCTATGAAGAGCTGCTCACCGCCGAAGAAGGACTGACTGCTACTTCTTACAAGAAAATTTTTGTGGGCAAACCGCAGGAATTCGATCACGAGCTGCTTGCCAGAGAATTGAAAAAACTCAGCGAAGCAGCAGAAAAAGAAGACGAGGCTGCGATTCGAGCGGGGCTGGAAAATCTTGTGGGCGGAACACTTGTTAAGGAGCTGAGTTGAGCATGGCTGAAACAGCAACACTTACACTTGAAGAAAAAGAGCAGAAGCTCCTGAAGCAGCTTTCGGGCCTTGATGGCGTGATTGTGGCATATTCAGGCGGCGTTGACAGTTCACTCCTTGCTTATTACGCAAGAAAAGCTCTCGGTGAAAAAGCCAAGATCGTAATTGCTGTTTCTGCAAGCCTGCCAAAAGAGGAGCTCGATGCGGCACGAGCACAAGCCGAGCAGTTCCAATTCGACCTGATCGAAATCGAAACTTCCGAAATCGAAGATCCTGAATACAAGAAAAATGACCAGTCGCGCTGCTATCACTGCAAAAGTACTCTCTTTAGCGAACTTGAAGAACTGGCACGCGAATCAGACATAAAATATCTTGCCTACGGGGCAATCATGGACGATATGCAGGATTCAAGACCCGGCACAAGAGCAGCCAGGGAGCACCGTGTTTTGAGCCCACTACAACAGTCGGGTCTTGAAAAATGGGAAATTCGCATGCTTGCCGAGCGCGCCGGTCTGCCTTCCTGGAACAGGCCGCAGGCTGCCTGCCTTTCTTCTCGCCTGCCTATGAACGAACCGGTAACTGTAGAGAAACTGGCTCAAATAGAAAGAGCCGAAGCATATTTGCACTCGCTCGGATTCAAGCAATTAAGAGTAAGACATCATGGAGAGCTTGCACGCATCGAGCTTGAACAAAACGAGATGCCCGGACTCACAGGCAATAATGAGTTGATGGCTCAGGTGGCAGGCAAACTAAAAGAGTTCGGCTATAAATTTGTCACCCTTGATTTATCAGGATATAAACAGGGCGGCGCCAATTTGCAAGCCGCCCGAACGAAGTCAAAATAATGCACGAAGACCGTCTGCGTCTAATTTTGTCAAAGCTTGCCAGCGGAGAAAGCACAGAAGAAAAAGCCTTTGAAGAGCTGCGCAATCTGCCTTATGAAAAGATCGGCTTTGCATGCATAGACCATCACAGGCAACTGAGGCAAAGCCTGCCTGAAGTAATTTTCTGCCCGGGCAAAACCACCAATCAAATAATCGAAATTGCTGCGTGTTTGAAAAAACAAAATGACCTTGTAATTGCAACAAGAGCAAGTACTTCACTTGCAGAAGAGATAAAGAGCACGGACAAAGAGGCAAACTATGATTCGGAGTCAGGCACTCTTTACTGGGGCAAGCTCCCTGAGCCGGACCCTCAAATGGGCAAAGTTGCACTGGTTACAGCAGGCACGGCCGATCTCAAAATCGCAAAAGAGGCAGAGCTTATTCTTTCTGCATGCAAAATCAAGTCGGAACTTTTTGCCGACATAGGCGTTGCAGGTCTGCACAGGGTAATGAGCGTGCTTCCTCAATTACAAGAAGCAGATCTATGCATAGTGGTTGCAGGCATGGACGGCGTGCTTGCAAGCGTTGTGGGCGGGCTCGTCAAATGTCCGGTGATTGCCTGTCCCTCATCTATTGGCTACGGCTCTTCTTTTGAAGGACTGGCAGCGCTCTTAACCATGCTCAATAGCTGTGCGGCAGGCGTGCTCGTTGTAAATATAGACAACGGCTTCGGAGCAGCTGTTGCTGCTTTTAGAATTTTGCGCACGAGAGTTTCAAATAACAGTATGCTTTAAAGCCAATCCTGAACCAATTAAAGTGCTGGAATTTAAGTGCGGAACTAAAGTTAAGCTGCTATTTCGTGCCGTGATATTCCTTTTTTACTTTGCCGTCCCAGGGCTTGCCTAAATCAAGCACTTTGGTTTCATTTTGCGGGTCGGCTATTACTCTTCTTGCCTGAAACATCTGCCTGCCATATGACTTTACAGGCACCCAGGGCTCGGTGCAAGTGATGAAACCATATTTCGAAATACCTATTTCAGGTCCGTTGCCACCGGCTGAACTAAACACATTTGCAAGCAACTCGCGCACGGTGGCTCTATAAGGCGCGTTAGCATCAAAGCTCTGACCGAATCTTATAGATGCGCTTGGAGCAAGGAACTCGGCGTTTTTGTGCAGGGCATCAAGATATGATGTTTGGTCAGGATGGGTAAGCGCCATTACAACATTATGTGAGATTTCTCTTGCCAGAGTAATCGGGGATGGTTTTGCGGCACTCATTTCCGCCTGCAATTCCTTTTGGAAGGCATTCGTCCCTTTTTCTTCTGCTTCCGGCTTCATCGCTTCCAAAATAGAACTGTCCATGTTTTACCTCTCATTTTTTGCAGCCAGGTCGAAAAGATCTTTTGCCTGACAGGAATGCGGTCCATTGTGAATTTAATGACCTGACAATATGAAAACGGGCATCGCCTAAACTAATCCGTATGATCGTGTGAATTTTTCGTGTAGGCATGGTGCATCCACGAAAGCCTCTGGGGATCTTACGCAGCTTATGAAATGAGCGGAGCTGTGAAATGAGCGGAGCTGTGAAATGAGCGGAGCTGTGGAATGAGCGAAGCTGTGAAATGAGCGGAGCTGTGAAATGAGAGGAGCTGTGGAATGAGAGGAGATTTGAAATGAGAGAAGAGTCTCCGGGTGTTTCTCGACAGGGTTAAATCGCTATATTCTCAATCAGCTCGAGTTCTTCTTCACTCAGCTCGAATCTGTCGTCTAAGCTCTCAAGATCCTCTTTCATATGCCTGGCACTTGTTGTACCAGTTAAAGGCAGCATGCCTATTTGCATGGAAAAGCGAAAAATCACCTGGGCTTCTGTTGCCTTGAGCCTTGAAGCAATCGCTTTCAGTTTTGACGACACCATCACATTGCTGTTTGCAGTAAGCAATGAAAAGCCCTGGTAAATGATGCCATGCTCCCGGCAGATTTCCCTGACCTCACGGTCCCAGGCCGTAACTGCAAAACATCTGTTTTGCACGAACATGGGTCTGACTTTTGCAGCAGTGCAGAGTTCTTGCAACTGTCCGGCATTGACATTACTTACACCGATGGTTTTTGTTTTTCCGGCTTTATAAAGTGCTTCGATTGCACTCCAGACCTCCCAGTCCGAGGCAGTGAGGCCATGCCGGCTATAAGGCCCGTGCAAGACATAAGAATCAAGGCTGCCTGTAATATGCAAATGCTTTAACGAGCTCTCAAAAGACTGATTCACCTGAGTTGTCAGATCAGCAGAAGCATCATAAGGGGTGCGGTGATCCTGCCCGTTTACTGAAGTGAATTTTGTTTGCAAGAAAAGCTGTTCTCTTGAAACACCTTTTTTGTAAAGAGCCTGAAGTGCCTCTCCTACACGCGCTTCGTCATAATGAATAAGCTGGTTGGCTGTGTCTATGGCAGTAAATCCGTTTTCGACTGCCAGCTCCACACACTTTGCAGTGGCTTCTTTTTTCCAGGCGGTTCCATACATAAAAGGCGGGACGCTTATTTGATTATAAGTACTAAGAGTTTTCATAAGTCTCCCAAGCATAAGAATTCTTCGCTAAAATGCGGCAGCACGCTATCTTAGCAAATCAGCCGGAATTGAGAATTTAAGTTTGAAGGTATTGTTCGGCTAGAGCTTAGATGTTATACATATGTATGTGGCGATTCGCCAGCAATGCAAGTAACGGCTAAGCCGTTCTTGAAAGGTTGAGCTGATTGTGAATAAGACAAAAGTCACCATGGACGTAGACGAGTATCTGCGCTTTGAAAGAGCAAGCATGAAACGTCACGAATTCGTCAACGGGCAAGTGTTTGCAATGACAGGTGCTTCAAGCAGGCACAACATCATTGTCTTGAACATTGCAAGCTGTCTCAGGCAGCATGTTCGCGGCAGTAAATGCAGAACTTATGCTATCGATCAAAAGTTGCGAACTGCAACTGACGATTTCTATTATCCTGATGTGATTGTAGCTTGTGAGCATTTCGACAAAAACTCCGAATATTCAGAGCGTGCAGTCTTGATTGTTGAAGTTCTTTCCAAATCAACAAGCTCCATAGATCGACGAGAAAAAGTCTTCGCCTACAGGCAAATTCCAACACTGATGGAGTACCTGATTGTTTTACAGAATAGAAAGAAAGTTCAGCTTCATCGCCGAGAGAAAGAGGAGTGGGTTGTTCTGGAATTTGGACCAGGTGACAATATCGATCTTCTCAGCGAGCTTCATCCAATGAGAATTTCAATGGATCAGATCTACGAAGAGATTGATTGGAATAGAGGCAACAGCTGGGAAGTTAAGGATGAGCTTGCCGGTTACAAGATCAATCGGACCGGAGCTGGACAGATAGATTGCAAGCTCGATGATGATGATGATGATGATGATATCAATATCGATCGGTGAGCTCCATGCTCAGACCTTCGGCTTATCAGCCTCAGCATGAGGATTTTTCATACGAATCAAATTCCACTGCTGAGTGGATGTTCTGGAAAAGTGAATCAAAACCGGACTCTCGCCTTTGAGCAAATTCGCGACACCGGTATCATAAATAACCGATTTCTCATTGCCAACATACCACGAAGCTCTCATGATTTTTTTGTCAATCGAGCCTGTAATCGGCATGCTCTCGTTAGTCAGCATATTATAGTAGTTGCCTTTGATCTGACCTTTTTTATTGGAGCAGATCTGGAACAATACGCTACTGCTAGTTTGCCCGCCCTGCACCAGCGAGTAAACTCCAAAAGGCTTCCACTGCCCACTTTCTTTAGTCTTAGAAGCTTTCTTATCCGCCTGAGTTTTGCCTGCATTGCCCGCATCGGCTTTGCCTTTGTCGGCTGGCGGAGGTGGAGCAACTGACTGAGGTGCTGAGGCACTTTCACCAAAATCATTGCCCTGACCGGAGTTTGCCAGGTCATATGCCTGCTGATAGTAGTCGCTTGCAGAACAAATTGGATCTGTGCCGTAATACACATTGCCATTGTCGCCATAGTAGATTGTATCGCCATAGTCATAAAAAACCGGCCAGACTGATAATGGCACACCCCACCAGCCGGCAAATTCATTCCAGCTGCCCCAGCGCCAGGGCCAGTAATCATTCCAGTCCGCGCGCCAGAAAGAACCCGGATGAGTCGTCCACCAGCTTCTGCCAAAAACATTGTAGTTATGGAATCCGTCTCGAACAGCATAACCCTGCCGTCCAAGAGCCACGGACGACACTCTCACAGTCTGGGAGCTCCGCACCGCCTGCGGTGATACTATAGGTCGAAAAACACTGCTGAATCCGCCGTCTGAGCTGAGACTTCTTTGAGTTCCGTAGTTGCGAACTCCATCATCGGTCGAAACGGAGCCACGGGCGCCAGCAGCGTCGCCGGGTCCCGTAAAAGCATCAGGTCTGTCGTTCTTAAACAAAGAGCCGCCGCCCGGCTGATCGAGCGCACGATTGAAAGCATCATAAGGATTTGAGCGCAAGCGCTCGTCATCGTAATCGCCGACGCCCCGGTCTCCGTATGCTCTATTACCAAAACCGTCCGGTACCGGACTGTAGTTATCTCGAAAATAGGGATCGAATTTGGCAAAGCGTGTCCAGTGCCCGCCTACAAAGCCTCTGGCCTGGCAATCTTGAACAGAATTTAGTGGAAACGGGCTTATAGAAATAAGCAACAAGGCTGCCGACAGAAGCAAGGTTTTTGCAGTCATAACTTTATTCATCTTTACTATACCTCTTTAACTGCTCTGGTTTAACTGCTCTGGTTTAACTGCTCTGGTTTAACTGCTCTGGTTTAACTGCTCTGGACTTGCCTTGAGCTAGCTCTTGGCCCGGGTGACCTTGATTTCTTCAGTATCCGGCAATCTAAAACCAGCAAGGCGCCTGCTTTTTGACTGCCAGATAAAATTGTCTTTGTCCACCTGCCAGACAAAGTTCTTTGCACTTGATCTGCTGCCGTCGGCCTGAATCGAAATTGAATTTATCACCCAGACCTTACCGTCAGTATCCCACCATGCGCGGCTCGTACCGCCTTTTCCGTCGAACTGCCAGGAGTTTATTTTTCTGCTCTCCGGATTCCAGAAAATGAATTCGGTTTCTCTGTCCTCAGGATCTTTGTTTGAAACACAATCCATGCTGATTACATTTTTGTTTGCCCAGCTGAGTTTGATCTTCAACTCGCTGCCGTTCGGTCCTGTTGCTTTCCAGTCACCAAGCAGCCAGCTCAAAGCTTTAAGATTGTCGCCGTTGTTTTCTGCACGGTAGGGATACTCGCTGACTGTTTCAATCATCCATCTGCCATTCTGCTTATAATGAGTGGCGATATAGCGGCAGGTCTCCACTTCGTTACGCGAATTGCTCATGCTTGCAAGCCCGGTTTCGACAGCTGAATCAGCGTCAGGAAATTCAATTGATTCTATTTTGAAGTCGAGTTTGATTTTTTGATTTGAATTTGTTTCGAAGAATTTTTTGTACTCGTCCTTTATCAGTTCTCTGCCTTTATACAAATTGCCGTACTGGTCGGCATACGCAGCGCCTTCATACCAGTAGCTCGCAAGCTTTTCTATATCACCCCGCTCGAAGGCTCTGGCGTATTCATCAGCCTGAGTTCTGATCGCGGCCTCGTCGCCTTCATGCCCTGCGGTGGCGGCAGATGCACCCGAAAAAAAACTCAAACCCAGAAATAAAGAAATTGCTCCGGGGACCAAAAGCTGCAAGGGGCGTAAAGCCATGAGATTGCCTCCATTAACCATAAGGCCTTAGTACCCTGATAAGAAAGGGCAAAAACCCATATCAACCCGCTCAGGAAAGAGTCGTAGTCAAGTGTCCTGCTTGAAAGGTCCCGGAGACCCGTAGACCTTGAAGAAGACATTTCACAAGCTTGTTGCCGCCTCCTAAGATTTTTGTCCATTTATCTTAGAACGACAGGGAGTTGATTGCTGCCTGAGTTAGCAATTGCCTGTCTGATAATTTGGTCCACTTGCGTTCTACTTGCGTTTCAGTTCTATTTGCGTTTCAGTTCTATTTGCACGGATTCGGTTTCCGGTCCGCAACAGGCTGATTTTTTGTGCATCGGAATTTCAGTAGCACCGCTGCTTGCCACTTCGTTGTCATCGCCATAAACGGTCGAAGTTCCGGTAGTTAAAAAGGTTTCCCAGGCGATGCCCTGCGGATCCTGAACCCAGGCTTTTTCAGATTTTGCATAACAGCAGGTTGTTTCGCCTTCATCCAGAACCTGCATCTGTGCGGATTTAAGACGAGAACTCAACTCCTTGAGTTCGCTCTGGTCTTCAACTTGAATTCCCATATGATCGAGCCCCGGCTCTCTGCCTCGCTGTGAAATCGCAAAATTAACGCGAGGATCATCCAGCATCCATTTTGCGTAGTCTTCCTTTTGCACAGACGGCTCGCAAGCAAACAGATTTTTGTAAAAATTGATTGACTCTGCAAGATTATCTACGGACAGATGAACATGAAATCTTTTCATTTACTTGCCTCGCTTATTGTCAATCAAATATTCACTTCGATTGCCGATACCCATTAACTATGATTAGCAGCCAATGAAGATAAACAGAGGCATTTTCAAGAATTTTTCAGAATCGCAGTGCTATGGTCATAAAAGAAAGACTTTCTGTATTGATAGATTCTTGTATTGATAGATTCTTGTTGATTCAAAGCCTTTCTTTGTCCAATTACTAGTTACCAGCCCAGGCATCATTAGCTGGCACATATTGCCCATTCGCCCAGCTGCCCAGTTGCCACCGCCAATTTGAGGGTCAAAAATGAATCATGAAATTCCCGGTCATAAACCGGACGGCTATGAATCAGCCTCAAAAATCAAGATTGAAAACGAGAGCCCGTCGCTTTTTGAAAAAGTAATGGGCGAAAGTTCTTCAGCATCTCTTCCGTCAAAAGCTCAATTTACTGCTTTTCTGCAAAACGAACTGGATTACTATTCAAAAAGTCTGCCTGCAAAACCCGGAGAAAGCTATGAGCAAGTTCTCGGAAGAATGTTCCCATACATGGAAGAAAAAGATTTGAAGCTGCTTTCTCACGACAGTCGTGCTCTGAATGGTGAAAAATCCCTTGCAGACGGCGAGCAGTTTCAGCTGCTCAGCGAATTCGGAAAGGATCTACTAAAAAGCCGCGCGCTAAAAAAATTCGATCAAAAAATAAGCCAGGACACGAACTTTAAACAACGAGCAAAGTTCAGCTCAGCGTATGAGCAGGTCATAAACATGCTTTCTGACCGGATTGTAAATGCAGCAGGACTGCCAGCCGGGCAAGCAGCCGGGCTGAAATCCCCGAAAGCGGCTCAGCGCTTCGATTTCTTAAAGAAAACAGATTTGAGATAAGAAAAATCATCAGGACCACCGGCACTTGACCTGCAAGTGTTCACTCCCAGGAAGCAAGGCTGCCAAGTGGGGCTCTAAGATTTTTGTCCATTTATCTTAGAGGGTGAAATTAGGCGAAATGAAGCGCTGAAATGGCTAACAGGAGCAAATTCAGGCTCCGGTATCAAGGGCTGGAGTGTGCAAAATCAAGCTCCGGAATCAAGCGCTGGAATGAGCAAAATCAAAGAAAAGACCCGAAGTAAAGATATACGGTAGTAAAGAGGGATATAATAAGCAGACTTATCAGAGGAGTCGCCTCTTGAGAACGGTAAAAAGAGCGCGCAGCTTCGAATTTTTGAGAAGCAGCTTTATCAGACCAGGAAGTAAAGTAGAAAATGAAGCAGGCAAGCAGCTATTAGTTGCCGCCGTCATGATTGCAACGCTAACCCAGCCGCCAGCAGTTCATGCGCAAGCTGCTCAGGCGGTAGCACCACTCGTACAGCTGGCAGTACAGATGGCCGCCCAGCTTGCACCAATGGTGATACCAATTGCAGTAACCGGCGCAGTTTTTGGTGTTCGCGCCGCTGCACTTGCGCCTGTTTATATCAAAGACAAAGTTTCTTCAATGCCCCGACCGCATTTGAGCATGAGTTTGAAACGTAGAAGACTTGCACACCGCATGCGCCAGCGTAAATTCAAGGTAGATCAGGTTGACGATCAAGCCCAGGAAGCGGCAGCCAGCGAGGGCGAAGCTCAGGAGGCTGCTAGCGGCGAAAACAGCTACGAAGAAGCAAGTGCAAGTGTCAGCAGCAAAGTAGTTGGGGAAGATCTGGCAAAAGCAGCGACCGAACAGCTAAATGCACTTTCAGCTGAAAAAGAAGCAAAAGCTCCTGCTCCAACAAATGCAAGCAAGGCAAGATCTTCAGATCAAGACGAAAGCGAAGCAGAAACAGACACAGCCCCGAAGCCTGCTAAAGCAAAGGATGCAAGCGAATGGTTTATGGACTGAGTTAAATCGTCCCATTCCGCTTTAAATATTCAGGGAAAAACAAGATCTAAATCTAGATCTAAATCTAGATCCAACTCAAGATCTAACTCAAGATCCAAATCAAGATTGAATAATCAAGAAATACTTCCTTTCTGTCGGTCCTGAAATAGTTGCTATGTGGGCGGAAATTCTAAGCCAGAACGGGCAAAGCCAGAAAGCGTCCATGGTCTATAAGCAGTTGCTTGAACAATGTGACAAGAAATACGGTCCTACAAACAGTTACTCCGAAGCAGCAAGAAAAAAGCTGAGCGTTCTTCAGAATGCTTCCAAATAACATAAGAACCAGGAGTTGATTTCTGCAAGTTAAGCCTCAGCCGCAACTGCTTTTTCTATTAGCCCGCCTTGCGCCTGATCTAGCGCCTTGCTTATTGCCGACTGGAAGTTCTCCGGGTCTGCGGCAATATCTTCCATGCTGTAGCCGTTTTTGTTCAATCTCTCCTCGACTGCATTGAGCATATCGGGCTCTAAATCCTGCCCGGTAATTTTACCCAGCTGGCTTTTGAGCATTTCACGATAATCGTTATTGAAAGACTGGCAGCACGGGTTCAAACCTGCTGAAACCACATTCACGCCATTCTGTACCTGTTGCTGTTCTGAAGTTCTGTCACTGGCCTGTGCTGATCGGTCGGTCATGATTACTTACCTTTTTGTCGCTCAACCCAGAGTGGAGATCAATCATACCCGGTAAGATATTGCAAAGTCCGTACATAATTGTGCAAGTTTTTATAAACAGGCTAGAGCATTACTCTACAAGTGTTTTCGGTCCAGCCCCGCCGTCGGCAAGTGTGGGCTAACTGTGTATTCACGCACTATGTCGCCGTGAATTACCCACCGACAGAAAGGGCTGATCAAAGCACAGAAGATGGGCAATGAATTAAGCGACGACTTATGAAAGCATTTTTTCGGGATTATCTTCGGCAAGCCAAAGCCGCCAGTTGATGAGCTTGCAATTCGCGAAGAGGCAGCAAAATCATTTGAGACACAGGCGCGATTAAAGGCTGAATGTTAAAGGCTTAAGATCAAAGGCTAAAGGCTGTGAAGGAAGCTTCTAGCGCATTCTCAGTTTCGGATTTACTTTGTTGTTTGGAAACTTGCCGACATTAACAACCACAGTTTCTACTTTGTTGCTTCTCAACACAATAAAGTTTAAAACATCGCCGGACTTACGAGCCTGAACGTATTCTTTTACATCAATCGGCGCCTTCATTTCTTTGCCGTCGATCTTTTGAATGATGTCATTGAGCTTTAAGCCCGAAGCCTGAGCGGGGCTTCCCTGGATAAAGCCGCGAATAACGACTCCCTTTGTATCAGCAGGCAAGCCGGTGCCTTTAATATAAGCCTCATCAAGCTCGGACATTTGAACACCGAGCCAGGGACGCGCAATTTCACCTGAATTAATAAGCTCAGTTGAAACTGTCTGGGCAATATCGGCCGGAATTGAATAAGCGATGTTTTGGGCCAGCGGTCTTATCGCAGTGTTTACACCCACAACTTCACCGTTCAGGTTCATTAATGGACCACCCGAGTTACCGGGGTTAATCGCAGCGTCAGTCTGAATGAAGTTTATATTGCCGTTAACATCGCTTTCAGTGCGCCCGACTGCAGAAATAATCCCAAGGGTCACCGAATGATCGTCTCCAAGCGGTGAACCGATTGCTACCGCGAATTCTCCCGGACGCAGATTTGAAGACGCACCCCATGGCAGGGTCGGCAGGTTTTTAGCGTCTATTTTTATAACTGCAAGATCTGAAAAGTAATCAATACCGACAACGTTTGCGTCATAGCTTCGTTTGTCGCTCATAACGACTTTGATTGCATCCTGACCGTCGACAGCATGAGCGTTGGTAAGAATGTAACCGTCTGAACGAATAATAAACCCTGAGGCAATATCAGGCTTACGAGTAAATTGCTGGGGCATTTCGGCCGGCGGTGAATTTTTCTTATTTGGGTCGCTTTTTCCGGAGCCACCCTCATCAGGCAGACCACCGAAGAGGTTCGGGACTTTCTGACCGTTGAAGAAAAACTCGGTAATTGACGGAAATCCCGGAGGCATCCCCATCGAGACTTTACGGCGCATTTCGATATGAACCACTGCCGGAATCGCTTTTTCAGCGAGATCCGCAATTGTATTACCGGAAAGCGGCAATACACGCTGATCGGCAGAGTAAGCCGGAAAGCTGCTGTTTAAAAGCCCCCCGCAGCAAAGAGAGAGGCTAAATAAAGCTATAAACAGACTGCGACTTTTTCTTGACTGCATGCCGGCCCCCTCGCGATCAAAGTTTCATTTTACACTGCCGAACGACGACCGTGGCTCTGGATTGGTTCCAGATAAGAATTTCTAAGATCATCTAATCTAGATGTGTTATGGCTGATCCGGATTCTGCTCAAGCAGCTCTGAAAGCTCACCCTGCTCTCCATCCATCGAAGGCTCGTCTTTATTTATAAGCTTATAAAAGGCCGGCAAAACCACAAGGGTCAGGAAGGTCGCAGTAACTAAACCGCCAAGAATCACTGTAGCAAGAGGTCTTTGCACCTCGGCTCCCGTACCCTGCGAAAATACTTTGGGCACAAGTCCAACTATAGCCACAAGCGCTGTCATCAGCACCGGGCGCAATCGCACTTTGGTGCCCTCGATTATGGCTGGCTCCAGCCTTGCACCCCGCCTTTGCAGCTGCATTATGTAGCTTATTAGAATAACGCCGTTTTGCACCGCCACCCCTGATAGAGCAATGAATCCGATGATTGCAGGCACCGAAAGCGTCTGGTTTGAAATAAGCAGTGCCACAATGCCGCCGATCATACCGAAAGGCACATTAAGCATAATAAGCGCCGCATTTTTCAAAGAGTTGAACGAAGCAAATAACAAGACAAAAATCAGAAGCAAAACAGCCGGAACTACAACTGCAAATCTTGCCATTGCCCGCTGCTGGTTTTCAAACTGACCGCCGTAAACAATGCGATAGCCGCGAGGCAGCTTAACTTCTTTGTCAACCCGAGCCTGAACCGCAGCTACAAACGAGCCCAGGTCGCGCCCGCGAACATTTGCAAGCACAGCCGTGCGGCGCTGGCCGTCTTCGCGGTTCATCATCACCAGGCCATCTTTAACCGAAATATCAGCAAGTGCTTTGAGCGGAATTAAAGCACCGTTGTCGGTTGCGACAGTCAGCCTCTCAAGATCCTCTTCCGAGTCACGGTAGTCTTTTATAAAGCGAACTAAAAGACCGAAGCGGCGCGTGTCTTCGAGAACTTCAGTCACAACTTTGCCTGCAACCGCCGTACTGATGATTTCCTGGACGTCTTCCACATTTATGCCGTACCTTGCTATTTCGCGCCGGTTCAACTTTATTTTCAACTGCGGCAATCCCAGAATTCGCTCACGCTGCACGTCGGCAGAGCCTCTGGTCTCAGAGACGATTTTTTCAATTTGCTCAGCAATCTGGTCGATTTTCACCGGGTCATCGCCGAATACTTTAATACCAAGATCGGCTTTAATACCCGAGATCAAATCGTCAATCATATCTGCAATCGGTTGAGAAAAGCTGTAGACAAGCCCGGGAACCTGGTCGAGCTTGGCAGCCATTTTATTTACCAGATCCTCTTTGTCGTGAGTCGTGGTCCATTCGGCTTTGTTCGGTTTGAGCCCGACATAAACGTCCGCATTATCCACACCTTCAAGATCCGAGCCCATGCCGGAGCGACCGATTTTTGAAACTATAACCGTAACCTCCGGAAATGCTTTTATAATTCGCTCAACTTTGGTCAATACGCGTTCGGATTCAGTAAGTGCCACAGACGGATTGAGCTTTGTACGCAATAGAATCGGTCCTTCGTCAAGCGTCGGGATGAACTCACTACCCAAAAGCGGCAGTAAACAAAAGCTTGCAAGCATGACGCCGGTAGACACAAGCGCCACCCAGACCGGCCGGCTCAAGGCGCTTCTCAAAGCCGGTTCATGTAACTTTTGCGCCCCTTCAAGAATCGGGTTGTGTTTTTCTACAATTCTGCCCCGCATAAACAAAGAACAAAGAACCGGAATAAATGTAAGCGAAAGCAGCAAAGCGCCTAACAACGCGTAAATAAAGTTAAGAGCAAGCGGGTGGAACATTTTGCCTTCCACACCTTCAAGAGTGAAAAGCGGCACATAAACAGCACATATGATAAATATGGCAAAAAAGATCGGGCTTCCGACTTCTTTGGTTGCTTTCATTACCACAGCTCTGACCTGCTCGGCATCTAAAGTCATTCCTCTTTTGTCGGCCTGTGACTGAGCATGGGCTAGGTGCCTGAAACAGTTTTCGACGACAACCACGGCCGCATCCACAACCACGCCGAAATCCACAGCCCCCAGAGTCATTAGATTGCCTGAAAGACCGGTCATTTTCATCATGAAAAAGCTGAATAAAAGCGAAAGCGGAATTATGACGGCGACTATAAGGGCACTTGAAATATCGAGCAAAATCGCAAACAGCACAATAATTACAAGCGCGCTGCCAACCGACAGTATTTCTTTGACGGTTTCAATTGTCTTATCTACAAGATCGCTCTGGTCGTAGTAAGGATGAATGGTTACACCTTCAGGAAGTTCTTCTTGAATTTCTTTGATGCGCTCACGAACACGCTCGACAACCGCTTTTGTGTTGACTCCCTTGCGTGTTAAGACAAAACCGGTAATTGCTTCACCATTGCCGTTCATGCTGGCGGCGCCGCGCCTGAAGGCTTTGCCTATGCGCACATCTGCTACATGCGCAACTGTAATCGGGGTTCCATTTACGGATTTGAGTATGATGTCTTTGATATCTTCAACAGAGTTGATGCGCCCCAGCCCTCTGATGATTATTTCCTGTCCGGCCTGCTCTATAAAATTGCCGCCCGCATTTATATTATTTGCAGGCAGCGCCCGGGCCACATCGTGCACAGTCAGGCCGTATCCTCGCAGCTTCACCGGGCTTACCAGCACCTGATATTGTTTTACGAAGCCCCCGTAGGAAACCACATTGCCCACGCCCGGAACTGCACGCAGGCGCTTAGCCACAATCCAGTCTTGTACGGTGCGCAGATCTATGAGATCCAGGGTCGAGCTTTTCAGGTAATACATATATACTTGCGAAAAGCTTGAGACAACAGGGCCTAAAATCGGCTGTGGCGCGCCTTCCGGCAGGTCTAATTGTGTAAGTCTTTGTTGAACTAACTGGCGTGCAAAATAAACATCGGTATCATCCGAAAAGATTGCCGTAACTACAGAGAGACCAAAACTCGAGTTTGAGCGAATTTTTTCGATTTTCGGCAGGCCATTTAAACAGTTTTCAATCGGAAAAGTTATTTGCTGTTCGACTTCCTGAGTTGCCATGGTCTCAGGTTCGGTAATTATCTGCACCTGTACATTGCTTACATCAGGAAAGGAGTCAATTGGCAAATTCAGGACTGCCCAGACACCCAGGATAACTAAAAGCACCACTCCGCCGCAGGTCACCAGACGTTGTTCTAAAGCCAGAGTTATGATTTTCTCAATCACAATAAAGCCACCGGAATATTAATGCCTGTAAGAAACCTCTGTCATCAACATGAGGCTGCCCTGGGTAACAACCTCTTCGCCGGCCGACAAACCGGAAAGCACCTGATAGTAATATTCATTGTCGATTCCAAGTTCTATGCGGCGCTCGACATACTTGTCACCGTTTTTGACAAAGACAAATTTTTTGCCCTCACGGTCTTGAACTGCGGCTTTGGGACAGGCAAGCACTTCTTGAGGCGAAGCGCGCAATTCGATGTCTGCAAACATGTTGATTTTGAACTTTCGTTGTTTATTATCCAGAGTTGCTCTTATTGGCACGGTTCTGGTTGCTGAATTCACAAGGTCGCTGACATAGCTTATTTTTGCTGTAAATCTTTCACCGGGGAGTCCCGGAATTCTGAGCTTGACGTTGTCTCCTAATTTGATTGAATTTGATTCGGCCTCGGGCAGATCTGCCACAACCATAACTGTTGAGAGATCCGTTACCGTAAAGAGGTGCTTGTCCGGTCCCACAAGTTCGCCCACCGAAACATCCTGAAAAGTCACCACACCGTCGACACCCGTACGGATCGGCAGAGTCATCACGATTTGCCCTGTATCCAGCATTTGTTGCTGAAATTTGGGTGTAAGCCCCGCAACTTCCAGTCGTTGCTGCAAAGTATGAAAATGCTGCTTTTCTCTCATGGTTTCTGCTTCGGCCAGCTGAAGATCCCGGCGAAGCAGTGCCCGATTCTTATAGAGGTTTTCTTCTCTTGCAAGCTCAGCCTCAGCCTCTTTGTATTCGAGTTTTGCTTTTGCCAGTGCCGCACCTGCTGCAAGATAGTCCTTTTGCGCTGCGATCTTGGCTTTGAACAAGCCTTCAATTCTTGCATGATCGGACTCGACAAGATCGAGATGCACTTTGCACTGTTCCGAGTGAGTTTTTGCTTCGATAAGTGCTTTAGGTCTTAAAATATTTTCTGCATATATCTGTTTTTCGCGTTCTTCATGTGCTTTTGCAATTGCCAGCTTGGACTTTGCTTCGATAAGTTCCGCTTGCAGACCTGAAAGCTCCTGACTGTCCATCAATGCCATAACCTGGTTGTTTTTGACTTCGTCCCCCGGCTTTACACGAATTTCCAAAATTCGCCCGGAAAAACGTGCGGATATATCAGTCTCTTTGCCAAGCGACGGCATTATGCGTCCGGTCATATGCAAATCTTCGCCAAGAACCCGGTTTTGAATTTTCTCGGTATCAAATTGCATATTGCTTGCCATGTTTTTGTTCATGGCAACTTCGTTAGACCCTACCGCCCCATGGGTTTCACTGTTACTGTCGCCTGTTTTATGCGAATCTGCGCACGCATTCAAAAAAAAGCCCGAAAAAACTATAATCAGGATAAAACGCAATACATTGGTAAAAACGGATTCCTGCAGGGCAAGTTCCTCTCAGTGTGCATTCTCAATCAAGTGTTAACGTTGCAATCATTGCACAAAATCAGGCACAATACCTGACACACTACTTGAAAATGGCTCAAATCCCAATTAGGCATAGAAGCAAAAAATGTCAAGTTACACGCTTTGGAAATTCCCAACTCTCAGATTCTTGCCTTACCAGTGTAGCAGCAATGCCAGATCTTCTTAAAACCAGAATAGCGACCAATCAACTTTCGTCAATCTTTCTTACACTTGCAACGTCAACAATTTGCAGTGGCGAAGCAATTGCAAATTGTTGACGTTGCAAATAACACAACAGATAACGAAGCAAACACAGCAAGCACAGCCGAGTTCAGTTCATATCTTTAAGCATTTGCTGAACTTGTTGTATTTGCTGCATCTGATTCATGAGCCCGTCTCCCAGCCCGCCGGCACCGCCCTGCTGTCCACCCTGGGCACCGCCGAAGCCACCAAGCCCTCCAAGCCCTGGAATACCGCCGAGACCGGCTCCACCGGCACCGGGTGCCGCGCCCTGCTGCCCCTGACCGAAAAGATCAGTCATGCCGCCTGAAGACATGGAACCATCACCGAACATGTCGCCGAGCCCACCACCACCTTGCTGCCCGCCAATAACAGCCGTACCTGGATTAAGATTCGGAGCACCACCTGAGCCTCTGGACAATGTGCCGGCAAGCAAAACTTTGTTCAAGTAGTTGCCGTGATCGTCATAACTCACGGAAGCAGCCTGACAATAGAGCGTGTCGCCAATCTGCTGCGTAAATCTCAGCACACTTTCCGTATAGCCGGTTTTTACCTGCCCGTTAGTGCCTGTTTCAACATCACGGGTTACAACCTGCTGCTCGAGCACGCCTTTTGTAAGCTGCTTAATTGTATTTTTCATCAAGCTGTTGTTTATCTGACCGCCTGTAACACCTGTGTTCGAAATTAAATCCTGTCCGGTGGCACCCAGTGGTATCGCCACAGGCACATCAATTTGCATTCCCGATACGTTTGCAAGCATGGGATTGTTGGCTCCCATGCCCATCGCTCCCAGAAGCTGACCCATTTGCGAGTTTTGCATCATTTTCATTTGATCGCCGATACTGTCTTTAACATGGAAAACCACCTGTGTTGGCTTCATTTCTATGTCTTTCTGGCCATTCTGGTAAAAAGTAACAGAACAACGTCCAACCAGGCCGGGCACAATCATTTTGGCCTGTTTTTCTGCTTCTTCACGATCAATTTCATAGTATCGGCTGTCGAAATCAACCTGCTTGACAGTAAGCGGTCCCGACCAGGTTCCCCGGAAGGCTTCGGGAAATGAAACTTCCTCCTCGACCCTTGCAGTAAGAACTGGTGCTTTATTTTTGGAAATCTCTGCATCTAACGGTTTAGATTTATCTGTGATGCCGGTCATCGGATGCATCTGCCCGCTCTTGTTTACGCGGCCGTTTAATTTGGCATCAAGACTGCTGTCTCTAACCGGAACCATCGCCACAAGCTTTAGTGGTATTTTGGCACCTGCACCGGCGCTAAGCTCTTCGATTCGCCCGTAAAGACGCAAGGGCTTGGATTCGCCCGGCGCCTCGGCAGCCGGGCGGGCAGCCGCCGGGCTTGCAGGTCTTGCATATGCCGTGTCCGGAACTCGATTCTGAGTGCCGCTTTCGCTAAAGTTCGAGCCGCTTGAAGTCCTGGCCGGCTGAGCATGTTTTTCCGGAGTGCTTGAAGGAACCACCGACCAGCTGTGGCTGCCGAAGTCGAGATCACCATCTTCAGCGTGAACAAGCAGACCGAACGGCTGGAAACTCAAAGCAAGAATGGCGCTCAAGCCAAGCACGGTTTTTCGGTCGGGTCCGTTTTTTTTGATCATATCAACCTCAATTCAAGCTTGATGCCAGCTCATAGATTCTATGCATGACATTCCCAGTCCGAGATTAATCCACACCCGGGCTCGAGCTGAGCTTGCAAATCGATAAGAATCTAAACCAAAGACTCAAAGGCAGCGATCAAATTTTGATCAGGCCAGACCGCCTCCTATTTACGCCCCATTCCGAGCTCCTGTGCGTGCTGGAATACTTTGCCTTCGGTGAGAATCGACGGTGCAATCACGACCTCAACTTCTTTCATTTCTTTGATGCTTGCAGCTCCCAGAGTCGACATACTGGTTTTTAGGGCGCCGATTAAATTCTGGGTTCCGTCATCCACCTGGGCCGGACCAAGAACAATCTGTTCAAGTGTTCCCGAATGGCCGACTTTTACCCGGGTGCCCCGGGGCAATATCGGGCTCGGCGTCGCCATTCCCCAGTGATAGCCCTGTCCCGGAGCTTCTTTGGCTCTTGCAAGCGGTGAGCCAATCATCACAGCATCTGCTCCGCAGGCAATTGCCTTGCAAATATCTCCGCCCACAACCATACCGCCGTCTGCAATTACGCAGACTCTGTGTCCGGTTCTGGCTTCATAATCCTGGGCAGCCCCGGCACAGTCGGCAATTGCTGTTGCCATCGGCACTCCAATACCCAGAACGCTTCTAGAGGTACAGGCGGCTCCCGGTCCGACTCCCACAAGAATCCCAGCAACGCCGGTTTCTGCAAGCTGATAGGCCGCGTCATATGTAACACAGTTACCCACGATCACAGGCACCCCGATCTCTTTGACAAAAGACTTTAAATCAAGCGGCACCCCACCCTTTACCGAGCGGTGTTCAATGCCCGTGACAGTTGATTGCACCACCAGAATATCAAGCCCGGCATCGACGGCAATTTTGCCGTATTTATAGGCCATATTAGGCGTGACTGAAGCTGCGGTAAGAAAACCGAGCTTTTTCATTTCTTTGACTCTTTCTGTAATCAATTCTTCCTTAACAGGTTCCGAATATAGCCGTTGCATCAGTTCGACAAATTCGCTTTTGTCGCATCTGGCTATCTGATTCAGAGAATTTTGCGGGTTTTGATATCTGGTCTGTACACCCTGCAAATTCAGCACGGCAAGCCCGCCCATACCCCCTAGAATTCCTGCTATCTTCACATCGACCACACCGTCCATGGCCGAGGCAAGCAGCGGCAACGCAAGAGTATGTTGACCAATTTTGACCGAAACATCACAAAGTTCGTAATCAAGGGTTAGAGTTCCGGGCACCAGGGCTATTTCGTCAAAGCCGTAGGCTCTGCGTGTTTTTTTGCCCCTGCCGATAAATGATTCACCCGAATTTGATTCTGCCCTGCTAACGGTCTGCATCACGGTTCCTCCTGCGGTTCAGGCTATATTAGCAGGGAATAGACGGGCGGCAGGCAGCGCTACTGAACACGAGCAGCAATGTCAAGCAGGGAATATATTGCAAACCGCGCCCGCAGCCGTTTTCCGAGAAGGAGAAAAGATTGTGAAAATTAAGCCCCTGACAGTAATAGGTCTTAATAGTGGAACATCAATGGACGGCATTGATGCAGCTGCTTTTAGAATTTCTCCACTGACTCCTTATTCTGAGCAAGAAAAGAGACCCAAACTTACATTTGAAATGATCGGCAGCTTGCTCTATGAATTCGAACCGGCTCTTAAATCAAGAATGCAAGCATTGATTGCAGCCGGTCATGCAAGTTTCGAAGAGATTTGCAGGCTTGATGCGGCCTTAGGCGAAGAGTTTGCAAGGGCCGCAATCAAATTATCGCGCAGCTTGCAGGGAAACAAAGTCGATCTTATAGGCTCCCACGGCCAGACTGTATGGCATGCGCCCGAGCTCCGAACTTATGGCGGAGTTTATTGCAGGGCAAGCATGCAACTCGGTGAGCCTGATATTATCGCCGCACGAACAAAAACACCTGTGATTGCCGACTTCAGAGTCAAAGATCTGGCTTGCGGCGGCCAGGGCGCCCCGCTTGTTGCATTTGCAGACGAAGTGCTTTTTGCAGAAAAAGGAAAGGCTGTGGCGGTTTTGAACCTGGGCGGCATTGCAAACATCACCGTGCTGGATGATTCAGGAAATGCTGTTCTGGCCTTTGATACAGGCCCGGCAAATATGTTAATCGACAGAGCCTGCCGGAGATTATTTGATAGAGAATTTGACGAAAACGGCAATCTGGCTTTTGCAGGCGAAATCAACGAAGACTGGCTCAAAGACCTGCTGCAACTGCCATATTACAGGCAGAGTCCACCCAAAACCACCGGACGAGAATTATTCGGTCGGAATTATGCAGATACACTTATCGACCAGGCAATCAAAAAAGAAATGAAAGCAGAATCAATAATTGCGACACTGAGTGCCCTGACTGCAGCATCGATAGCTATGCAATATCAGCTCTTTATTAAAGAAAAAGTCGAAGTAAAAAAGCTGGTTCTAGGCGGTGGCGGCGCTAGCAATAAGTTTCTGGCAAGTGAATTAAAAAATCGCTGGTCTGATGATGAGCTTGAAATTTTAAATCACGAAGATTACGGTATTTCAAGCAAGTTCAAAGAAGCACTGCTTTTTGCCCTGCTTGCATATACAAGATATTTTCAAATTCCAAACAACGTTCCTCTCTGCACGGGCGCGGCAGGCAGAGTAAGCCTCGGCAAACTCTGCCTGCCATAGCATTATTCAGAAATCCAAGCTCAAGCTTGCATCTGCCTTTTCCTGCCAGACCTCGCCTTTCTTTTGCTTGCATGCCTGGAGAATTCATCCATATGGCAGAGATTGTTCCATGACGCCAGAACCCGAAGTGTTTTTTCTGCCTGGTATTTTACATATGGATCTTCATCTTCGTTTTCAGCAAGTTTTTTCAGAATAAATTCAGGACAGGCAATATCCTCGGCCAGCCCCAATCTTACTGTGGGATCTTTATCGCCTGCAAGTTTCCTTTTTAATTCAAACGCTGAATTCGGATTGAGCGCAACTGCGATTCGTACATCAGGGTTCTCGTCATTACTCAGAACCTTGAGCAG
>CAZTQO010000054.1:0-5482 GCA_964615655.1 uncultured Candidatus Obscuribacterales bacterium
GGCATTCATCGCCACCATTTACAGCTTGCCAGACCCGATCGTCATAGAGTATACACAAAAGACTCGTGTCGATTACCCATGCTGAAAAATTATCCACATAGAGTCCATAGTGTGTTTTGTTTCTGTCAGGATGCTGATAGTTTGCATGTCCCAGCTCATTTGATGGCAACCCTTCGAGTGGCCCGATAAATACATTGTCATAGTCCACAAGAAACAATTCATCGTTATTCACGATGATATTGCCGTGCTGTAAATCGCAATGTGCGACACCCTCTGCAAGCAAATCATGATGCATCTTGATAAAAGCATTTCTCAAGCGCAAAACAGCGTTCCGGTCCTTTAGTTTTTTTTCGATATAGGCATGCAACGGCAACCCTTCTACCCAGGGCATCCTGACCAGTGGGTAAGTATCACCGTTTACAATGATACCCTGATCAAAATATTCGAATCCCAATGTATAAGGAAGCGAATCGGATTCGATAAATCTGCTTATCTGGCTGTAACGAAGCTCCTGATCGTGGATCGGATTAAGAAAACAGCGCAAAGCCCAGTCTCTGTCTCCCTTATGTACCCGGTAAACGCTGGCAAAGCCACCGCTGATTGCCTGAGGCAGCCCCAGCTTATTGCAAAGAACCGAGCTGCCTTCAAACGATACATCTATAAGAGTTTGAGCGGAATTTTGCATTGCTTCTTGATAGTCCTGCGGCGTCGGCCAGAGAGTTTTTTTCAGTGCATACCTATTAGCATTAGCCTGAATTCCCCGCACTTTTTGCGCTTGTTTCTGATCAGGCTCTGAAACCAGGTACTCCAGGCTGTACGGCAGCTCCTGATTCTGCATCCCAAAGAGATTGAATACAGCGCTCACTGTTGATGAAACAAGAAATTTCAAATAAGTTTCGTTTGCAGCTGAAAGCAAAATCCATTCAATAGATACCGGAAGCAAATAGCCGGCTGCTTTTTCTACTTTGCCTCCAATCCTTATACTCAGGCGAACTCCTGCTGGGTGAATGAATCTCAGCTCTCCAATCTCTTCAAGTTCCTCGAATTCATGCTGCCATTGAATCGGATTTTTTTTCTCTGCATGCAGTTCCCCGGCTGTTTCAACGTAAAGCAAATATTCTTTTGCCAGCGCCATTGCCTCTTTTGGGGTTCCGCTAATCTTAAAATAGCGGTTTGCAAAACCTCGATGGCATGCAGGCAGATCCGAAAATAACAAGCAGAAATCGCAAATTGCTGCATTTGCTATTGCATTTGCAAGTCGATTGTTTTGGGTAAAAATCTCATAGTTGAACTGCATCCAGTTTTCTGAGCTGCGTTCGTAATAAAGATCTATTCTTGATTCAAGCCCATCTTTTGAGGCAGGGCAGCCTGCTGCCAGCTGTAAACAGAAATAGGAAGGTTTTGCAAAGTCGTAGCTGAGATCCCACCAGTAATGCTCGTTGTATGATTGTTTGCCGTATGAATGCTTGCCTGGCGTTGTTTCATCAACATAATTTCCGATATATTTCTCCGGTCTGTACTGGCTCGATACAAGTGTTGAAAGCTGATATTGAACGGGTTCGGAATTAGTGATTGCATCCTGGTTTTTGCTCTTGCGCATTTTTTCAGTTCGTGCAGGTAGCGGATAAAGCTTAGCCGTCTTGCACAAATCAGTATAAAGCTCCTCATGGAAACTCAAAATGATTCCGCCCACGTTATAGTCAGCTTGCCAAAGAACATTCAGCAATATGAATTCGCGAGATTCCTCTAGTTCTATAACATTTACCCGCACGCTAATAGCGAGGCTGCCGTGCTCGGTTTTATACTTGAGATTTACTCCCTTTATACCGTCTTGTTGCTTTTTCTTGGGTGATTCAAGCCTAATGCGGGGAGCAGATTTTTTTGCTGCGCCAACAACCAACTCGAGTGCTTTTTCCTGATCGAGGTCATAGAATCTGAAATCAAACTGCCCGAAATTCTGACGGCTCAGATTCCTGAAGTTTTTCAAAACACTTGAGAACACGGAAAACCGCTTTCGTGGACAGCACCTCAATCTTTGCTATCTTCTCACAGATAGATTCGGTCGGCACAGTTTTTCGGACAGGTATTTTATCTAAGACATTCAATTATCGATAAGGACCATAATACGCTAAGATCGGTAGATATGAATTTAATGGGCACTAAAAGAAGCACTTAATAAAAGGCAGTCACCAATGTTCAAGAAACTAGTTGCAATTTTATTTCTTATGACTGCACTGGCAGTGAGTTTTATTGCGCTCAATACTTTGCGCAAATACAGCATTCATGAAGAAAGCCAGCAACTTGGTAAAGTCGCAACCGAATTGTCCGGAGCCGACCTCTACGGAAACAAATTATCCCTGAGCCAGTATCGAGGCAAAGTAGTTTTGCTTTCGTTTTTTGGCAACTGGTGAGGGCCTTGCAGGAATCAATATCCACATGAGCGGTCGCTCGTGCAAGAGTTCGGAAAGGAAGATTTTGTGTTACTGGGAGTAAACTCGGACCCGCAAGACGTGTTGAAGAAACTTATTGATGAAGGCACTGTTACCTGGCCATGCATTTGGGACGGAGGAAGTGCGCAGGGTCCGATTGCAGGAGCCTGGGGGGTACATGGCTGGCCAACCTTCTTTCTGATTGACCGGGAAGGCAAAATTCGTTTCCATGGTCATCAATCCAATCTGGAAGACATGATCAGGCGTTTACTGAGTAAATGAACTCGTGATAGACTATTAAACTTCATGAGGCTTTTCTCTGTCCTCAAGCATCTGGAATAAGAATTAGAAAAATGCAAGAGCAAAGACCAGACGAGATACTGACGATATTAAATCGTGATGCGCGACTTTCAGCCGACGACATTGCCAGGATGACCGGACGGCCTGTCCAAGAAGTGAGCGAGAAAATAAAGCAATATGAAGAAGAAGGAATAATCAAGCGCTACAAAGCCATTATCGACTGGGAGAAAGCCGGAGTCGAAAAGGTTCTGGCGTTTATAGACGTAAAAGTTGCTCCGGCTCGAGAGGTCGGTTTCGACAAGGTCGCAAATCGCATCGCTCGCTTCCCTGAGGTTATAAGCGTCTGGCTGGTATCCGGATCAAACGATCTCAGGGTGCTTGTGCGCGGCAAAGACCTGCGGGAACTCGGTAGCTTTGTTGCAGAGAAACTCTCTACCATAGACGGCGTGCGCGGTACCGAAACCCATTTTATGATGCGACGCTATAAAGAGGACAACGACTTTTTCGTGGAGGCCGACGAAGACAACAGATTGCTGGTCAGTCCCTAAACAGAAAAATGGCAAGATTATAAAAGAAAGACCAGAGAAGAAAAAAGTCCGAGAAGAAATAAACCTGAGAAGAAATAAGTTAGATGGATACAAAAGAAAGCGCTACTCATCCATCCCTCTCCAGGCTTGTTCAGAGCTTGCCGCCCTCAGGAATTAGACGTTTTTTTGATATCGCAGCCAAAATGCATGATGTTATTTCACTTGGGGTGGGCGAACCTGACTTTGCTACACCATGGTCAATTAGAGAAGCTGCTGTATATTCAATAGAAAGGGGCCAGACCACTTACACTTCAAATTATGGTTTGCTTGAATTGCGCAAGGCGGTTTGCGATAAGCTGAAAAGCCTGTATGAAGTTGAGTATAATCCTGAAAACCAGGTTTTGATTAGTGTAGGTGTTTCTGAGGCACTGGATCTTGCAATGCGGGTTATTCTCGACCCGGAAGACGAAGTAATAATTCCGGAGCCGTCTTATGTCTCTTACAAGCCCTGTGTGGCACTTGCCGGAGCTATCCCGGTGATTGTCGAAACGAGAGCTGAAGAGGGCTTTGCCCTGACCGTAGAGGCGATTGAGAAAGTAAGAACTAAAAAGCTCAAGGCAATTTTGCTCGGCTATCCATCAAATCCCACCGGCGGAACCATGAACCGGTCCCAGATGCAAGAGATTGTCGATTTTGCCAGAAAGCACAACCTGTTTCTGATTAGCGATGAAATTTATGACCGGCTTGTCTACGAAGATGCCCACGTTTGTGTATCATCGATTCCTGGGGCATTCGAACGTACCATTTTACTTAACGGCTTTTCCAAGTCTTATGCAATGACAGGTTGGCGCGTGGGTTATGCTTGTGGGCCGGCAGATGTGATAAGTGCCATGATGAAAATACACGCTTACACTATGTTATGCGCACCAACCGTGGGACAGAAAGCAGCAATTGAAGCCCTGAAGTATGGTGAACCGGCCGTTCAGGACATGCTGGAACAGTACAATCAAAGAAGACTGATGATAGTCCAGGGCTTTAACGATATGGGGCTAAAATGCCACAGCCCCAGAGGAGCGTTTTACGCATTTCCAAGCGTGGCTTCCACAGGGCTGACATGCGAAGATTTTGCCGAACGATTACTTTATGAAGAGCAGGTAGCAGTAGTACCAGGCACCGCTTTTGGTGCAGCAGGCGCTTCATTTGTCCGGTGCTCATATGCAACCAGCTTGCGGAACATAGACCTCGCACTTAAACGTATCGATAAGTTTCTACAGAATATGAAGAGCTGAGATGCAAATCACTGAATCAAGAGAAAAGGACAAAAACAAACTCAAAATATTCTTTTGTATTGTAATACTGCTTGGTATTATAGCAATCGCAATTGTCAAAGGAAAAAGCAAAAGAGAAGAGTGCATGGAAGGTCAGGTAACAGGAATCGAAAGGATAGCAACAGCTGCAAAGGCACAGGTTCGCAATGATCATCCATGCTGGCAAGAGCTTCATGAATCGCTTGCCGCTAAAGCTCGCACCGGTGGCATCGAAATAGCCTTTTTCGGCGACTCTATTACTGAAGCAATGAATGCCAAACTGATGCACAAACTAATTGGTGCCGGAGCCGAAAATTTCGGAATATCAGGAGACCAGACTCAACATCTCTTATGGAGAATTCAAAACGGAGAGCTTTCTTTTCCAGTAGCGCCCAGCGTACTCGTATTCTTAATCGGCACAAACAACATTTCAGCAGGACATAGTGATCGGGACATTTGTCTCGGGGTCAAAGCCTGCATTGAAGAAGCAAGAAAACAGCTTCCCAAGACTAAAATCCTTGTTCTGGGTATACTGCCCAGGGATCATGAAGCAGATTCGACTGCGCGGCTAAGAACGATCAGCTGCAATGTGCTCATCAAAAGGCTATGCATGAAAGACGTCAACTATCTGGATATCAGCAATGCCATGCTAGAGCCTGACGGCAAAATCTCCCCGCTTGTAATGGATGATTTCTTGCATCCTACATTTTACGAAGGCTATGAAAGAATGTTCGAAGCAATAAAGCCTGAGCTTGACAAGCTTCGACTTGAATAGAGGCGGAGTAAACCGATATTGGCTTGCACCGTTTCATGGAAACAACGGGCTGACCGAAGCGATATCGGTTTACTCAGTAGCGTCAGCTGACCGAAACGATATCGGTTAACTCAGCAGCGTCAGCTGACCGAAACGATATCGGTT
>CAZTQO010000054.1:5582-48314 GCA_964615655.1 uncultured Candidatus Obscuribacterales bacterium
ACCGAAACGATATCGGTTAACTCAGCAGCGTCAGCTGACCGAAACGATATCGGTTCGCTAAGATTTTAAGAATGACCGAAGATTTTAATCTCCATTTTTGAACTTTTTTATACATACCGACGTATGTATATATAGAAGTCTTCTTTGGGAGGTCATTAGATGTCGAAAGAGTTCAATTTCAAAACAGAAGCAGAATGCCTGAATTTTCTTGCAGAATTGAGATGGCCGGGTGGCAAATTTAGATGCCCAGCCTGTAACGGGTGTAAAGGAAGCAATTTATCCAAACGAGCAGTAATACAGTGTTCTGATTGCAAAAAGCAAACATCAATCACTTCAGGGTCTATATTTCACGGAAGCAGAATATCGATACTCAAATTGTTTAAGTTGATCTGGGAGCTGGGGACAGGTTTTTTTGTATCCACTGCCAAAGCAGCCAGGGAATACGAACTACCATATTCCACGGTCTGGGTCTGGACGCAAAAATTTCGGAAAGTAATTATGGAGGCTGCCATTGACACACATGCTCTCCTTCAGGTGCCCTGGGAAGAATTAAAACAGGTACTGTTCAGACCCAGCAGCGAAATCTATGCTGGCAAACAAAAAAAAGAAGATCAAATTCAAGAAGGTGAAAAAAAACCTGCCTTCCCTGAATCAAACAGATTCGCAATATTCCAGGCTCAGCGTTTCATTTCAAGTATATTTCATGGAGTAAGCCGAAAGTATTCGCAGATTTACGTTACAGTCCCATGCTTGCCATCAGAAAGGGCCGAGGAGAGTTTTGTATTACTGCTCAAAAGACTAATCTCAAGGGGCCGCATTAGTTTGACTGAGATCCTTGCATATACATCACCGGACCTGCTTTCGATTCCTGCTAAAATTACTGGGAAGCTGAGTATAAGTCTTTTTGAAACAAAATTCCTGCCTGCTGAATAGAGGCGCCGTATCTAGATCATTTTTCATACAAAAACCTGATTCCTCGCATGGCAGCGGCAGGAAATATACTGTGACGATTTTCTCCAAGAGCGGATTTCTTAAGTCTGGAGCCTGCTTGCCGCGCCTCTTTCTATTACCCAGCACAGACGCCCGTTTGACGGCTTGACCCTTTCACATGGATATTTGCCTGCTTGCTGCATAACTTCCGCAAGCACTTCGGCTTTATCTTCACCTGCAACCAAAAAGATTACGTTTGCTGCATTGTTAATTAAAGGATAGGTAAAGGTGATCCGCTCGGCTTTGAATTTTTCCACGTAGTTTTCTGCGACTAGACGTTCTTTTTCAGTTAAAGCTCGGCTTCCGGGAAACAAAGATGCCGTATGTCCGTCCGGACCCATTCCCAGAAAAATGATGTCGAATCTCGGAATATTGTTTGGGCCCGCCCTCAGTTCTTTTCTGATCAGGTTCTCGTATTGAGCTGCAGCTTCACTTGCGTCTTTGTCTTGTCCTTCAGTTGGATGCAGGTTCTCTTTTTTCAATTTCAGTGGCTCAAAAAGTTCTCTTTGCGCGTTGCCGAAATTGCTTTCATTGCTCTCATGTAAAACACAGCGCTCATCACTTACAAAAAAGTGGATTTTTGCCCAGTCAATTGTTTCCACAAGATCCGGCTTCAAAAGACGTTCGTAGAGTACTTTAGGAGTAGAGCCTCCCGAGAGCGCAACAGTACAGGTATCCGAGTTTTCAAGACAGGAGTTCACAATTTTTGCAAAAGTTCTGGCAGCCTTGTCAGCGAGATCCTCTTTGTCCTGGCAAAGTATGAGCTCCCCTTTTTCAATTTCAGTTCTGGTCATTTTTATCTCCCGGGCTTATTTTGCTTCAAGCAAATGAAGAAGATTGACAGCGCTTTCGAGTGATTCTCCGAATACCTTGTCAAAGCCATACGACTCAAGCTCGTGTCCCATCAAATTTACGCGATCAGTGTCGCTGTCATCGGCGATTAATTCACGTAAACGCTCGCCATTTTCTTTTACGACAAGTACAAGTGAGCCGGCAACACCCGCCGGGTCTCTTGATACTCTGAGAACGCGATGGTCTTCCAGCTCAATTTCTATTTCATAAATGGAACCTGCAGCCACGTGATTCAATTCAGTCGATTTAAAAATCACCTGTACTTTGCGCCCATCTGATTTTTCGTAACTGGCGAGGCTGCCTTTTTCCTTATCTTTGCCGAATGAAACAGGATCCCATGAAAGCCGGCTTGCAAGCCATCCGACAAAGAGTAAGGCCTGTATGGAACAATCGTCATCTTGCAGTTCCTGCCCGCAGCTAGAGATTCTTACTTCCTTAATATCTTTGAGGCTTTCAATAAAGAACGGCTTTCTTTCAAATTCTTCCGAAATCGCGGCCCGAATTCCCAGCAGCCGCCGCCAGTTTAGATCCGACACACTAATACAAGTATCGGTACTGTCGACAATCTGCTGAAGATCTCTTAAAAACTCGAAGCTATACGGAGCGCGAGCGGAGTCTACTAAGAGTCTGTCTATTGACGCCAGGAAAGGCCCCAGCTTATCTCCTGTCAGTTGGTCGGCAGTCCACCATAAATAAGTAGGCAGATCTCCCAGAAGCAGCGACTCAATTACGCTAACCAGTTCTTGCTCGAGATTGCCCTCGGCAAGAACCGTAATAAGCTCCGAACATATTTGCTTGGTGCCGCTCGAGCTTGCCAGGTGACAGCGTGCAGTTACCCACGCGTCAAGCCTCGGGTTAGCTGCGGGTCTGGCAATCGCAAGTATTGCCCGCGCTGGGTTTGCTGCAAGTATTTCGTCAAGCATATTGGCATCAGTGCTTTCAGCATCATCCCGGTCCGAATAGAGAATCAGGTTGTTAGAGCAGGCTCTGAGAACCTGGGGATGATCTTCGGTTTCGTTACTTGTAGCACCTGAAGCCTGTGACCAGAGACGGCTCAACTCAGCCTCGATCTTCCTTACGTCAACCTGAGACAGCTTGCCTGAGAGAAATGATTCAACAGATTCGTTTACTGTCGCTGTCATTAGAGCGTCCTCCACATATCTTCAAAGCGATTCGGGAGTCTGTCGCTTTCGGCCGGTCCCCAGGTGCCTGCTGCATAGTTTGGAAAATCGGCGGCAGGTGTTTCGTCCCAGTATTTAACCAGCGGGCTGATTAGATCCCAGGAAGCTCGAACAGCGTCGCTTCTTGCAAAAAGGGTGGCATCTCCTGAAATGCAATCATGAATCAAGCGTTCATAAGCCGTTGGAGTACGTTTGCCAAACGCTGTTCCATAATTGAAGTCCATTGAAAGCCAGCGCAGGTTGTTTGCTGTTCCCGGCTGTTTAGTGAAAAACTTGAGTGAAATCCCTTCATCTGGCTGAATCTTCATTACAAGGACATTCGGACCGGTCAACTCAGCTGCCGAGTGAAGACTTTCATTAAACAGGCGATGTGGTGCTTTTTTGAAATGAACACAAATTTCAGTAACATGCCTGGCGAGTCTCTTGCCTGAGCGCACGTAGAAAGGTACTCCGGCCCAACGCCAGTTGTCTATGAAAAGCGTGAGTGCAGTAAAAGTCTCACGGTGGGATTCTTTTGCCACGTTCTTTTCTTCACGATAGCCGGGAACTTGCTGACCGGCAACAAATCCTGGACCATACTGGCCTCTTACAGCAAATTCATCCGGATTGCTCATATCAAAAGGCCTGATGCAGCGCAAGACTTTCGCTTTTTCATCACGAGTTGCCTCGGCAGCAAGCGAAATCGGAGGTTCCATGCCTACAAGTGAAACCAGCTGCAGCATGTGATTCTGAATCATGTCACGCATGTTGCCGGCTTCTTCATAGTAAGCACCCCGGCCTTCGACACCAATTGTTTCTGCATTGGTTATCTGCACATGGTCTACATGCTGGCGGTTCCAGAGCGGTTCGAAAATACCGTTTGCAAAACGCAGAACCATGATGTTCTGCACTGTTTCCTTTCCAAGATAATGGTCAATCCTGAATATTTGATCCTCCTTGAAGACCCTGTGCAGATGGTCGTCAAGTTCAAGAGCCGAATTCAAATCACGCCCGAATGGCTTTTCAACGATTATTCTCGGCCAGGCAGACTTGCTTCCTTCTTTTCTTTCGGTAAGCTTGCTTTCTGCCAGCCTGTCGATTATAGGATCGTAAAGACTCGGGGGAGTTGACAAATAATAGAGATTGTTGCCGTTGGTGCCGTGTTTTTCAGCAAGTTCTGCCAGCAAGGCTGCAAGTTCATCAAGACCGTTGGTCTTATCGAAGTGTGCCGGCAGATAATAAAGACCTGACTGGAAGCGCTCCCATTTTGCGGGATCGAAAGCTAGTTCAGGAGCAAACTGCTGCAGCGAATCTCGCATTAGTTTGCGAAACTCTTCATGGCTCATTTTTGTGCGAGACATGCCGACAACGCAGAATTCTCTTGGCAAAAAGCCGTCTATGTAGAGTGCGTATAAAGCCGGAATCAGTTTGCGCTTGGTCAGGTCTCCATGTGCTCCAAAGATGACCATGGCACAGGGATCGGCTGCCCGCTCTATCTTTATGCCTTCTTTAAGCGGATTTTCCATTACTGGGCTCTGGCTCATGGAAGCCTCCTATATATTTTTCCGACAGTGCAAAGATGTATAAAGGTAGCTTCTTTCTACTTTGTTTTCATTAATTAAGCTAGAAAGCTCAATCTAATGTTGCGTAACTATTGCGAGTGTGTGGTTTTATCGATTTTCGAGGTCTTACCAAGCCGTAAAAAATCGCAGATGATAGCCTTCAAGCCTCATCTATTCAGGATTCTGCCAGGCTCAGTTTTTTTCAGCAGTAAAAAGCCGGAATAACTGCATTATGACTATTCTGAGCACTTGTTCAGCTTGATTTGCAAAGAAGCGCTTAACCGGTGAAAAGCACATCAGGCAGCTGAAACTACACTTGTAATATGATTTATTTCGTAGACCACTTAACTGGACGCTGCTGACAATGAATACAACGCAAAACGAGAATGAGAAAGAAGACTTGAGCTTTGCCGAGACCGCCATGCGCATGGGCGGAAAGACGGAAGAAGAAGCCAAACGTACCGGTGCGGTAGACAAAGCCGACGATCAGGTGGAGTCGCTTTTCGCAGCACAATACAAAACCAGTAACAGCCCGATTCACAAGGCTGTATGGGATGCTACTGTTCCACTGGAATTATTTTCGTGCAAGCCGCTCCAGAAAGACGCCGGCTGTCTTGCTTCAATGGAGCGCTGCCTGGATTCGATACGCTCGCACAGTCAAAAAGGGACTATTTACGGAGCTGACGGCAAAGTATCGAAAGAGCATCTAGCTGACCTTGCAAAAGCAGGCTACTGGGGCATGCTGATTGACCCGAAATACGGCGGTCAGGGAGCCTCTATTCAGCATTTCATGAATTTTCTGACCCGGGTGGCAATGATAGATCCAACCACAGCCGGTTTAGCTTCAGTTCACGGTTGCATCGGCGCCGTCGATCCGGTCTCGTCTTTCGGTAGTGAAGAACAGAAGAACAAATACTTGCCCAAACTGGCATCAGGAGAGCAGTTATCCGGATTTGCCCTTACAGAACCAGGCGCCGGCTCCGACCTGACAGCGCTGAAAACAACAGCCGTACTCAATGGCGACCATTATGTTGTAAACGGTGAGAAACTGTTCATCACAAACGCAATTCCAGGACGCACAGTTGGTCTGGTTTGTTTAGTCGACGGCAAACCAGCTGCACTTATCGCCGAGCTTCCTAAAGAAGAGAATGAGAACTTCAAAATAGTGAACTACGGACTCTACGCTCTCAAACACGCATTTAACAACGGGCTCATATTCAAAGATTTCAAAGTACCGAAAGAAAACCTTCTCAAACCGAAAGTAGGCGACGGTTTGACTGTTGCGTATCACGGATTGAACCTTGGCAGACTTGCTTTATGTGCCACCGCATCTGGAAGCATGCGTTTGATGCTTGCCAATATGCTGCCGTGGGCAAAATACAGAAAAACCTACGGTCATTCAATCGATACACGCGAACTGGTAAAGAGAAGAATTGCTCGCACAGCTGCTCTTATTTGCGGTGCCGATGCACTTGTAAACTGGGGCTCATACCTGCTTGACCTTGGATACAGAGGTGAACTCGAATGTATCATTGCCAAAATCTTCGGCAGCGAAGCCCAGAAGGAAGTGGCAATTGAATACTTTATGAAAACTCATGGAGGAAGGTCATTCCTCCACGGTCACATGTTTGGAGACAATGTCCACGACTTCCTGGCTCCTTGTATTTACGAGGGAGAAGGAGAGATGCTGGGAATGGCGTTCTTCAAATCCCTTGCTAAGGCCCATGGAAGCAAATACTTCGAACCTGTAGGCAAGGCTCTTGAAAGGGAGAAAATCAAGAACTTCAACCCGGTAAATCCTGCTCACGTATTTGCTCTACGCAACGAGCTCATTCCTTACGCATTCTGGAGAATCGGCAAAGAACTGGCAAGTGCCAGCCGAATTCCATCCAATATGCGTGTGCACGAAAAACTCCGTCCGCACATCGAATTTGCGCTTGAAGAACTCTCCAACTCACCTATCGAGCTGAGTCAAGCGATGGTTACTCACCAGCTCCGGCTTGCAGACAGGCAGTGCCGCATAGCAGATATGTCTCAACGTGTGCAGGATCTCATTACAATGATCGTTGCTGCACTCTATGCTCAAGATCTAAACGACGAGATCTTCCTATGCGCAGCCGACATACTTTGCCAGGATCTTACCCGCAAGCTCAGTGGCTCACGTCCTTCTGATGCTTACTTCAAAGACTGCCGCAAACTAGCTGAAAAAATCATGGAAGGCGGAATGAGCAGCCTAGCCAGCGTCAGGCAGGCTGACATAATGTTTAAATACGATTGAGATAACTTCTATCACCTTCATGAATTGCCAAACGGGGATTCGTCCTGCCACCGTAGTCAGTATCACCTCCCCGCAGCGTGCTTTGAGCGGGTATTGTGCACTTTGCCGCAGAAATACAAGTGTTTTTTGCAAAAACTTTGTATTAAAGTGATGAAAACTTTGCTTGTTCGTTCTCCGTAGCTATCCTTTTATATACAGAATAAAAACTCAGACTTGATTGAGCAAATCTCGAACTGCGCAAGTCGGAAATTGCCAATCCTGGATTTCCCACTGATCTCAAGATCAATCTTAAAAGCTAGATAAAGACGGTTTTCACAATTCAAATTCAACAACAACCGGCGTATGGTCCGACGGCTGTTCCAGCTTCCTTGGCTCCTTATCTATATAAATGGAAGTGGCTTTCTCGGCCAAGGATTTAGTAGCCCATATATGATCGATCCTGAATCCCATATTCTTACGAAATGCATTCATTCGGTAATCCCACCACGAATAAAGCCGGATCTCCGGATGCAAGCTCCGGAACACGTCAACGAGCCCCCAGTTTTTGAGCGACTCAAGCGCTTCTCTTTCGGGCGGACTGACGAGAATTCCATCTCCGGCAAGTTCCGGATCGAAAACATCAATGTCTGCAGGAGCGATATTGAAATCTCCGGTTAAGACAAGCATATCTTCAGGACTGAATCTATGCTGCAGATGCTCACGCAAAGCGGATATCCACTCCAGCTTATATGCATACTTATCTGAACCCGGTTCGCCGCCGTTGGGTATGTATACATCCACAACGCGTATATTGTCATAAGAGGCGCTTATGATTCTTTTGGAGCCCGGACCTACCTCTTTCATCAAACCCTTCTCTACGCCGCTTAAAGGCCTGTCTGAGAGGATTGCCACTCCGTTGTATGACTTTTCGCCATAGAAAGCCAGATGATAACCAAGTGCTTCGATTTCGGCGGCCGGAAATTTCTCGTCTACAACTTTGGTTTCCTGCAGGCATACTATATTGGGCTTAACCAGATCGAGCCAGGAGAGCAGCTGCGGCAGCCGCACATTTATTGAGTTTACGTTCCAGGTAGCCAGAATCATAGTAAGAAGAAGCCTTTCCTGCTGCCATTTCGGGCGCAACCATATATAGTTCCGGATATAGTTACGAACGCCACCATTGGCAGTAGCATTTGCGTCCGCCGGAATTATAAGCACGAAATCAAATCAATTACCAGCTTTTCTTCAGAACTTGACTCTATATCACAGACATAGAAGCATATGTCTGAGGATGATATTCTCATCTATCCTATCCGGCTGCCTTTCAGTCGAGTGCTTGCAATTACTGGCTTTGGGACTTTTGAAAAAAGCTTTTAAGTGCCTAAAGTGGGGAATGTGATGTTATGCGGGTTTTCGCTCTTTACGTTATTCGTTTTGCTGTGTAAATTTATTGCTGTTGGATCGCGCTGGCGATATTCAAAAAATTCACAGGCGATCACATAAGGGGTTTATAGTCAATACAGCTTCCCGGATTCCTTTAAATCACTGGGGTCCAAAATAGTTGTGCTGGTCCATGCGGGGGATACGTTCAGATGCCAAAGAAAGTACTAATTGCTCTACCACCGGCGATGTTGGAACAAGTAGATTTTATTGCTCAATGCGAGCACAGAACTCGTTCTGACCTCATACGCGAAGCGCTGCGCCGTTATCTTGATAATTTCAGACGCAGTCAGCAGTCACACCTGTCTGTAAGCACGCTCGAAACGCCGGCGCAAAACGTAACCAGCCCGATTTCCTAGGGTTGGAAGAAAGCGCATCAAGAAGAAACCGCCGGCAAAAAAGCCGGCGGTTTCTTCTTGGTTTCCACTTGCCTTTATCAAGCTGTTAATCTACTCTTATTCCGCCTTTTCCCAGTATTACAAACTAGTTCGGACCCGATAAATGCAATCTCAAGATTCTGCAAGCAGCTCTCCAATCAGTCTCAGTCTTGCGCTTATGATGGAAGCCTCAAAGAACCTCAGTCTCTTAAACGAATCGCTTTACTTGCTTTCACAGAAGCGCCGAACACTTGAGGAAAAGACCATTGCAAGCCACTTCCATAGATTGAGCATTATTTATGCTCAAATGATCGAAATCGTTCACAAACACTTTTACAGTGTTGAAAAGTTTGAAACAGAATCAAATCATGACTTTGCAAACTTGTTAACGGAGTTGCGAACTGTGAATGAAAAACTTGGCAGTTTTGTGAGCGAACTGTTGAAGATCCTTAAGTATGACTTCAATTTCCTGGAGCAATACTTTGAATACGACTATTGCGGCAGGCTCTTAAACGAAGTTGCGACGATCGATTTCCTTGAATCATCGCTTGCAAAGCTTGAAAGCCTTTTAGAAAAATAGGGCTCCGCCATAAGAATCGCTCTAAATGGCTGCAATCTATGGATTGAAATTCATTACGGTGCTCGAACTCGGTTTAGGTAAAGACGCCGTGGTCCCGGCTTCCAAAGCTATGAGCTTGCCCTGAGGGAAATCACTACCCTGATGATTTGTTTTGGATGCAATGTTTTTGCTCAGACAAAATATAAGTCCCGGAATTCCTGCGGCAACCTCGCTTTCCCGTGCCGCTTTCTCTTTCAAGGCTTCCCAGGTCCAGTGCTGTTTTACAACTGCATTTATACATGAGTAGAAGATAAAATCATATTTTTCGAAGCTATCCATACTGTAAAAGCGCTTCGAGCTCTCTTCCTTAATCAGATATACGCAATCAGTTTTTGCGATATAGACTGAAATCATGTCCTTCTCAGGATCGAAGCTAATGTATATAGACTTGTCCCTGTCTGTGTTTATCAGGGGTTCATGCATTCCGGCTTGAAGATAATAACGAAGCAACCAGTAAATGGTGTCCGGAGTGGAGTTCGAACGCAATGTGTTGATAACCAGCTCTTTGCTAATAAAGCTGAAAGAATGAGTTTCTTCTTTTTCTGTTTCATTTCTAAGGTATTCACCGCAAACGGAGTCAGTGAATATCGCCCAGTCATCCATCCATGACGAACCTGAATCAGCACCAGTTGTTTTATCATTCATAACAGCTACACCAGAGTGGCCGGGAACACTTTAATCATGACTCAATTGCTTCCAACAGGGGAATTGGAAGCATGAAAAGCTGGTTAACAAACGTTGCAATACCAGCCCTATCGTTGTTCGGCTTTAATGCTGGCTGCCGAAATTCCGATGCCCTTCTGATTGAAAATCGTGAAACAAAGTACCGGGACGCTATTTCCAATGGCAGCTTCCTCACTGCTTAGAATCTCACAAGCCGTGCGATGCTTTTCCTGGACAGTCTGTTCACTCCGTTTGAATCCGAAAGCTTCCGAGACCCTGCTTTCAAGTTTGAATTCATATAACTCATTGACAGGAATTTTGCCGAATGATTCTTTCACACCTCTTGTCACAATCTTCAGTTCTGCTTCATTTCCACAGAACAAGCGAATTCTTTCCATTTCTACGTCATATTCAACATAAACAACCCGGCCGTTTGCAAGAGTCAGGTAAGGTTTGTGCCTGTTATGCTGCTGAAAGGTCTTCAAAGTATGGTAAATGCCCAGCGGTGCAGACGGCAGATTCATACCGATTCTGATATCGGAGGGTAAACTCCTTTCCGGAAGCGGACTTGAGAAAATCGCCGAGCCTAGCTTTTTCTCCTTTTCTTTCTCCGTTTCTGAGACAGGAGCGAAGCCCTGCAGATCCATTAGATCGTTGAGTATGTCTTCCAGTTTGTTTTTCGAGCCTGCCGGTGAGACTTTTGAACTGAGAGAGAATGTATCCCTGGCCGGTTTAATGTAGTTAGCACCTGAATCTTTCATTTCCGAACCCTTGCCGCATTTATTGCCAATTTTTGCTCGCATTCGAGCAAGCTATATATCTAAGACGTCCGGAGCCCGGAAAAAGTTGGAGCTTTCCAAGGGCGATTTCATAAAATGATACATTTCGTCAGAAACTGCAGACAGTACAACTCGAATTCGAATCAAATCAGTCATCGTCGATGCCGTATTTTTGCAGCAGTTCTGCGGACGCCCTGACCTTGTTCAATCTCCTAAGAAGGATAGCGGACTCTCTTACAGCTGCAAGCAAAGAATCCGAGTTTGCAGCACCAAGTTTTTCAAAACTCGAAATAGCTCTGCCATAAAAGTCGAGGGCCGGCTCGAACGCTTCATAGTCGGTGTAAAGACGCGCCAGACCCAGCAGTGATTCGGCTACGAATGGATCCTGGGGAAACTCATTCTCCTCACCCAGAAGCAAACCATAACGAAACACCAGATCGGACTCGTCTAGCCGGTCCTGAGAGTAAAAGAAATCTGCAAGTTTACTCAAAGCTAGTTTCACATTGTCCGCAGAACGTTTATCGAGCTCCAGATGCACAGCCTTCATTTCATTTCGATAGAACTCTGCTCGCTCAAAGTTCTTCAGGCGTCGGTTCAATATTGCCAGGGCCATTAGAATGAGAGCCGCCGGTTCGCTATCCGTACCAAGCCTGGATTTGTAAATCGCCAGTGAACGAAGCAACAGTGTTTCGGCATTTCCATACTCGGCCCGGGCATTATGAAGCCCGGCCAGGTAATTCAAGCAGCTTGCACTGCTTAAGGAATCACTTCCTTCGAATTTCTCGGCCAGGTCCAGAGCTTGCAAATAATAGCTTTCGGACTCTTCATAGTTGACTTTGACCCTGGCAAGCAATCCCAGGCTTCTTAAGATCTGCAAAAGCAACAAAGCATCGGCTGGAGGCTCTCCTTCAATCAAGAGGCGAGCCTGATTGAGTTGCTTTTGAGCGCTTGCATAGTCGGACTGTGCCCAGCTCTGTTTTGCCAGAGCCATCAGGTCTATGGAACGTTTTATCTTACCGGCATTCTCGGAGTTTCCGGTTTCCTCGGCTTGGGACACAAAAATTCCTGCATCAAAATTGAAATTCGGATCAATTTCAATTTTTGCACAGAAGCAAATGAAGATCTTAAAAAGTAAATTTGCTGTTTGAACTCAATAATGCCTTCCGTAGGCAAGACCGTGTACCGAAGGTGGGTCTACACATGGATTCTGTAAAAGACCGTTTCTGCCTATTTGCATCCCGCAGCCCTCGCTTTCAGCACCCATAACCGGAACCTGGCTTGCAGGAACCTGGCTTAAAGGAATCTGAACCGGAGCAGAGTCCACAGCTCTTGAGCCTGTATAGATTGGATAACCGCTTGCTGTTTCGGAATACGCCTGGCCAGGGTTCAGAACAACGCAATCACTCTGATTAATCGAGTTGACTGTGCTGTGTAAAACAGGAGTTGCCAACGGCTGCAACGGCATAAGCTGGGTCTGCACCTGCCCTGGAGCAACTGCATTCAACTGGGCAAGCGCATTTGTCACAGGTGACTGGCAGGGTTCTAAACCTTGAACCTGAGTTTGTGTCGGAGTTAGTGCCTGAGTTAGTGCCGGAGTTTGTAGCTGAGTTTGATCAGGAGCTTTAGCCGGAGCTTGTTCCTGCGCCGAAATTGCTATGTCAGGCGTTTCAGGTTTTGCTCGAGTTGTCTGTGCGTTTTGCAGCAAAAACATAACAAGAAGACCGGCAATTACACCTGCGCAAGTAAATATCGCGATTTTCAATGAATCCTGATTTTCTCTCATGGTCATAAAATCGCATATATAAACAGGTCAAACTACACGGTAATCCCCACCCGGATCGCTTTGACTCCTTCGGATTTTTGGACCAAGCTTAATAACCCTATTTTGCATCTTTGCCTGAAAGATTGTTTTCGCGGCCTATAAGTTCGTGAAGGAGCTTCCTTCCTGATCCTAAGTTTGCAGCCCCGGAATCCGGCGATCCGTTATTGCTTAGGAGGCATCTGCGGCTTCATCCTGTTAATTTGAAAGCTCAATTCTTTTGCACTCTTGTGAGCGTACCATAAAGCATAATCTTGTTTTGAAATCGGCCTTTATTGTCGTAGCTCACCGATGCCGCCTGCAAATAAATATGCCGTTTGTCTATTTTGCTGAAACGAAGAACCGACTCCGAATAAGCAAGTTTTACCTTTCCGCTTGAAGGTATTCTGTCGCTGTCTTTGCTGACCACTTCTTGTTCAAGGACTCCAGGCGCCAGTTGTTTGAGAGTGTTTTTCATCAATTCGCTTTTCAGCTGATTGCCGGTCACCCCGATTCCTGCTTGCAGGTCACCCAGATGAAGCGCATACGTATAACTGCCTGTACCATGCAAATTACTGACAAATACGATCTGGCATGGTTGCAACTCAGTTCTGTCATTCTTGCCTTTGTAGAATGTAAGCGTGCAAACGCCTCTTGTACCCGGTCTTAACAAAATCACTTCCTTATTTGCTTCCACCCTGTCAAACTCGAAAAAGTGCGGCGAAAAGTTTGCAGAATGAATTGTAAGTTCGCCGGACCAATCACCTCTCAAATCCAGAGGATAGGTATCCAGCATTGCCTGATCATCCTTTTTCAAATTCGTATTTTGATCTAAGGACTGATCTCGAAGCGGTGTCATCGCCTCCATTTTTAAGGGCAGCTTTGCTCCCTGGGCTGAGTTAAGCTCTTCTATGCGACCAAAGAGCTTGAGCGCTTTATTGGCTTCAGCTTCAGGACTTTCCTGAGCCTCGACAGCATGCTTTTGCAAGAAGCAGCAAGTAAAAAGAACAAAAACAGACAGAAATAAAATTCCAGGTGACGGCAGCCCGAATTGACGCTGAAAACTCATCTTATGCCGGTTTTCCCGTTGCGGCTAGCAGGCGCACTAAGTGGCGTAGGCACCCAGTTTTCTGAGAGCCTTTTGGACTTTCCACCGCACTTCATGATCGGGATCTTCCGCGCATTCTTTCAGTGCAGCTATTACGGACTCTGACTTGCCGCCAAGTTTACCAAGCGCTTTGGCGGCATATTTTTTCACGTCAGTTGCCGGGTCTTTAAGCAATTTCGTAAGCTCGAGCAAAGTAGCTTCATTTGCCTGATCAAACTTTTCAATGCAATAGACTGATTCTTTTCTGACCCATTCATCACTGTCTTTTAGACATTCAAGAATAGCTTCAGCCTGTGTCTTTGCAATTCCCGGTTTTTCCTGGAACCAGCGCAAGGCAGCCAGGCGCACTACAATGCTCTCGTGTTTGAGCGCCCTGCCATAAACCCTGGGTGCAAGTTTATTCACGGAATCAGGCAGTCCGAGTTTCAATGATCTTTCATCGAAGCCAGGGTAGCTCAACTGCAAAATCATATCTTCGACAAGTTCGGCCAGTTTTTGAACTGAATCATCCAGAGTCATAATTTATTCAACGACCACCCATTTGCTGTATAAGCTTTTGCATTTGCTGCATCTGTTGCTGCAAATTTCCATTGCCACCGCCCATACCCGGCATCATGCCTCCAAAAGGATTGGGCTGCCCGGCGTATGGACTTGTTCCTCCATATGGGCTGACCTGCGCACCGTAAGGCGTGCCATAAGGATGAGCTGCCGGCTGGCTGTAACTGCGGTTCAGTGTACCGTAAAGCATATACTTGGCTTGAAACTTGCCGTCATTTCTGTAATAAACATAAGCTGCCTGCAAATAAAGCTGACTTTGCGAAATGCGCGTAAATCTCAGCACACTCTCGGAATAGCCTGTCTGTACCCGTCCTGTGTCAGTTTGCCGGTCCTCGTCTTTTGTAACTACTTCTTGCTCAAGCACCCCTCTTGCCAGCTCTTTAAGTGTATTTTTCATCAGTTCTTTTGAAAGCTGGTTTCCGGTGACTCCCCGTTCATATGCTTGAACCGGTGCACCAAGATGCAATGAATAAGTAACCGGGACCTGCATGTTTGCAAGCATCGGATTGTTGGCCAGGGAGCCGCTGCCACCTAACATTGAGTTGAGCGCACCGGCGCCTCCCATAACTTTCAATTGATCAGCATAGCTGTCGGTTCCGCTAAAGAGCACCTGGGTCGGCTCAGCCTGAATCTTGTTGCTTGAATCCTGGAAGAACGTAACCGTGCACCGTCCTCTCAAGCCTGGTTTCATCAAGCGTGCTTCTTTTTCAGCTGCGGCCCTGTCAAACTGAAAATAACTGGGATCGAAATTTACCGAATTGATGGTCATTTCGCCGGTCCATGAACCACGATAATCAATCGGATAAGACTGCAAATTAGTTGAGAGAGTGCTTGTTTTGCCTTCAAGACTCGTTGTTTTTGTATCCAGACTCGCATCTCTGATCGGTTTCATAGCCTGCATTTTAAGCGGAATTTTGGCTCCGGCAGTCGCAGTAAGCTCCTCAATGCGTCCGTAAAGCTTCACTGGTTTCTGGCTTGCCAGTACAGGCTCTTCCTTCTTATAGCCTCCTGCTGCACCTGCGGCATGCTGCACTGCTGCTGCGTGTTCAGGACGGCTTGAAGAAGCTGCTTCTTTCTGAGCCTCGTTTTCCGCAGTTGCCGGACTGGTGTCTTCAGCAACAGCAGCAAAGCCGAGCACTAAAGAAAGGCTCAGGACGCAAAAAGCCTTTAGCCCCAGTGAGTCTGAATGCATTTAAGGATTGACCTCTATTTTTCCGCTGCCTTCAACAAGCTTTTTCAGCTGCTCGAAATTACCGTGGAGTTCAATAGTACCATTACCTTCCACAGTCGCATTGCTCATTTGAGCTTTTCCCTTCTTAATCAATATAGATGCATTGCCGTTGCCTCTGGTACTTGCAACAAAAATCTTAGCGTCGAGTTCGTTGACTTCAGCGCTGCCCCTGCCTTTGTTGTCGAAAGCGACTTTAGGCAGCGAGTCGAGTTTGCCGGCACTCAGCGAGCTTTCACCAAGCAATACACAATCAAGAGCCCCGTCTTTCCATGTGGAAATACTGATCTTAGACTTACCTGTGCTTCCGATTTTCAGATCGCCTGTAAAAGACTGAGGAACCGAAACGACTAAAAGGTCTTCACCGCTGCAATTGCACGGTATCTCCGAGCCCTTCAGCGGCTCGAGTTTTTTGCCGTCCATAAAGACACCATCAGCTCCCATTTTCAGTCCTTTTAATGGTCCAGGCGGAAAAAGATAGACCAGGCCGTTTACTATGGCTCTGGAACCAAGCTCATCTGCAAGCAGCGACGACCCCTTTCGTATATTGCCGCTGAATCCGGCCTGCCTGATCTGGCTGCCTGCAATAGCCCAATTGCGCGGGCAGTTGCTTGCAACAGTTATTTCGCTGCCGTCCGCGACCCTTTTTACAACTACATTTGCACTCTCAGACACTATGACAAGGGTTTTAGCCGACATTGGTATATTGCCAAAGCGGGCCGTTTGAGTGTTCTTTTCTACAGTAATCATGCTGTCGTCGCACTTATCGGATTTTGCTTCCACTTTTGATCCGCCTTTCGAAGCTATAGCCGGGTATTGAGCTCCCAGAAATGCAAGCGATATAAGCAGGGCGGCTCCAGCCTCCAGTCGATGTCTTCTAAACATGGTAATTCTCCCGGGCGCCAGACCCTGACCTTTTCTAATCATTCTAAGTTTGTTTTGCTCACTGAGTTTGTTTTGCTCATTCTAATTTTGTCATACTACAAGATAAGTGTAGCAAGCCCCCGGGATTACAGCCCGTCAATATTTCAGAGCCGGAAGCCAGGTCGAAGAATCGCCCAAAGCCAGGCTCTGCTCTAGTGTCTGAGCGGCACACCTGTGAGTATTTTTTCGATTTTTGCAAGCACCGGCTGAGTAATTGTTACTCCACTTGCTTTTATGTTCTCGTCAATCTGCCTGGTAGAGGTTGCACCGATAATCACGCTCGAAACGCTTGGCAAGCGCAGGCACCAGGAAAGCGCCAGCACCGGCATTGAAATTTGTAGTTCTTCGGCTATCATGCCGAGTGAAACGACCTTTTCCAGGGTTTCATCTGAAAGCAGGTCACCTCTCAGCCAGTAGCCTTCTTTTTCACGGCTTGCCCTGCTTCCTTCAGGGTGCGGCTCGCCCGGCTTATATTTGCCGGTAAGTGCGCCCTGGGCAAGCGGCGAATATACAACCTGTCCCATACCACACTTTTCGGAAACCGGCAGAATCGCGGGTTCGATATTGCGGGCGAACATGTTGTAGCAGGGCTGGTTTGCTATCGGCGGCGGGGCATTCATTTTTTCGGAAAGCTCGCAAGCCTCTTTGATTTTGTCTGCAGGCCATTCACTCACACCCCAGTAAAGGATTTTTCCCTGCCTGGTCAGGATGTCCATAGTCATCACAAGCTCTTCAAGCGGCGTACCCGGGTCATAGCGATGGCACTGGTAGAGGTCTATATAATCAGTACCCATACGCTTGAGACTTGCATTGCACTGTTCTGTGACATGCTTTCGTGAAAGCCCGCGATCATTTGGTCCCTGCCCCATTTCGAAAAAGACCTTGGTTGCAAGCACCAGCGAATCCCGCCTGATATGGCTGATTGCTTTACCCAGTACCTCTTCAGAACGCCCGAGCGCATTTACATTAGCCGTATCAAAAAAATTAATACCCTTATCGTAAGCATAGCGTATCTGTTCAATTGAATTCTGCTCGTCTACATGACCACCATAAGTCAGCCATGTACCGATGCTGACTTCGCTGACTTTAATGCCCCATTTGCCGATTCGCCTGTAACGCACTGTTCACCTCATTGAGCAGGAGCAGGGACCTCGCAAGACTCCTGATGCTTCCAGATTGGCAGGAAGAAGATTGAAATCATACCAGGTATCGTAAGCATGAAACTCAACAAGAAAAAGTTTGCATAACCGCTGCTTTCGTAGATATAACCACTGGCCATGCCGGGCACCATCAGCCCCAGCGCCATCAGTGCCGTCGCGACTGCATAATGAGCTGCCTTGAATTCCTGTTTCACGGTAGACAGAAGGAAAACAGTATAAGCAGCCATTCCCAGACCATAGCCGAACTGTTCAAGCGAATTAACCAGATAGACCCAGCTTATCGATTGAGGATGGATCAACGCCAGCCCCCAGTAAAGAAGAATCGTGCTGTTCATTATTATGGTTGCCGGCCAGAACCAGCGCTTCAGTCCCTGTTTGCTGACAAGATAGCCGCCTATAATTCCGCCCAATAAGAGGAAAGCAACGCCCACTGTCCCGTAAATAGTTCCGACGTCCTTAACCTCAAGCCCGAGCCCGCCTTTACTTACGGGATCTTGCAAAAAGGGCGGGATCATTTTCATAACCATCGCATCGCCAAGCCTGAAAGTAAGAATGTAAAGCACAATAATAATTGCGCCTTTCTGATCGAAATAAGAAAGTATCGCCCGCAAATAATCTTTGCCGCCCCTGAGTGCAGGCGCTGATTCGAGATTACTGTTCTCGGAAGCTCTTTTTTGCGCCGCTGCCCCATTATCAGTAACGCTATTTTTCTTATTATCGCCAAGAGCTGCACAGACAACCAGACTCGGCTTTTCAAGCTCGATTTCGCTTTCTTTTACTCTTTCTTTGACTGTTTCATTCAATGGTAAATAGAACTTGTGCAAGACAAGTGCAGAAAGCATCACAGCAGCAAGCACTGCAAATGAGCTGCACCAGGCCATATTCTTGCTCAGGTTCTGGCTAAGTACGCCTGCAAGATAAACCATCGCACCACTGCCGAAAATCATTGAAAGTCTGAATGCTGTGTTTCTGACTCCTACAAATAGAGCCTGCTGAGACTGGTCCAAAACTTCAAGATAATATCCATCAATTGAAGCATCATGTGTAGCTGATGCCAGCGCCGTAAATGCAAGCACTGCAATACCCACATTCACCGGGTCAGGAGCAAGAGTTGAAAGCGCTAGAGCTGCAAAAAGAACAGCAAGAACTGCCTGTGCAGTCACAATCCATGTTTTCTTCTTGCCGAAAAAATCTATCAAAGGAGCCCAGGCAAACTTAAAAATCCAGGGCAACTGCAATGCGCTTGTTAATCCAATCAAAACATTGTCGGCACCGAGATCCTTAAAGTAAACCGCCGACATCATCATAACTACTGTAAACGGCAGTCCTTCTGCAAAATAAAGAGTCGGAATATATACCCACGGATTGCTCTTAGACATTTTTTTACCCTGGCCCGGCCCGCATCAATGAAAGTCAATAGCTTAGCAAATCTGACGCAGTTTTTTATAAACGCTGGAAAACTGACTCCGGGCAGCACAGAAACAGCAACCTCCTTGACAAGCCGGGCGCGATCTCTATTCCTGCTAAACTCAAGAATGCTCGAATATAAAAAATGGCTTATAGCCTGGAGAATTTGATGCCAGCCAGAAAGAAAAATATTGCTCTCTTAATTCTCTTTTGCATGCTTCTTGCTATTAGCTCCAATTGCTTGCTCAGAAAAGCAATAGCTCAAAATTCTGCCCAGAATTCAGCTCAGAATTCAGCTCAGAATTCAGAAGGTCCGGATTTTCAGCTCGGACCAAATGAGGCTAAGGAGCTTGGAGCAAAGGTAGATGAATATGTAAGCAAGCGATTTTTCAATGAGAATCTTGTTCGCAGTATATGGCGCCCGGCATTTGAGGCTGCACGCAATCAGATAAATTCTGAAAAAGACCTGCTCAGTCTTTCACTGAAAATGAATAAATTGCTCTCTTTACTGCATGCAAGCCATACTCAATTTCTCACTGAAAACGACGAAACTTATTACTTTTTGCGCAGTCTCTTTGCGCCGTTTTTCAAGTTCGAAAAAGACAAAAAGAAGCTGGAGGCTGATTTCACTGGGCTCGGCGTCGGAGGCGGACATGCAAAAGCCTCTCAAATCCGATACATACTAGACGGCAGCCCGGCAGCAAGTGCCGGATTTAAAAGAGGGGATATTATACTTGCCGTCGAAGGCAAGCCATATACCGGGCATTCAGCCTGGTATATGCGCTCGGGCAAAGCGACAAAGGTCCTTCTGGAACGTTCCGGTAAGAAAATTGAAATTGTAATCACACCTAAAAAAGCTGATTTTGTCCAGGCTTACGTGAGCGCAACTGAAAAAAGCGCAAGAATAATCGAAAAGCAAGGACGAAAAATAGCTTATTTGCATTTCTGGTCCGGCGGAGAAGGAGCAAGCGAAACCTTTGAAGCAGCACTTACAGGGAAATTGAAAGACAGTGATGCCCTGGTTCTTGATCTCAGAGACGGTTACGGTGGCACTTCGGCAAGCGATCAAGACATATTCTTTCGCCCGAGCCTTGCTTACCCTGATCTGGAGTTGAGTGATCGCAAAGGCAAAAGAAAGGAACGTTCGTATTATGACAAACCGCTTGCGGTGCTAATTAACTCTGGGGTGCGCAGCGGCAAGGAAATTATCGCCTATGGTCTCAAGCGCAGCAAACGAGGGCGGCTTTTCGGTGAAAAAACGGCCGGCTATGTAGTTGCAGGCCAGTTTATTCCACTGAGCAAACGCTCGATACTTTATCTTGCAATCGTAGATATTAAACTCGACGGAGAAAGACTTGAAGCAAAAGGAGTCAGTCCTGACGAGTTTGTTGAAGACAAAATTCAGGAAGATGATCTGGTTCTTGAAGCCGCGCTTGAATATTTGAGCAAAACAAGAGAAAAAACAAGCTGAATGTCCGGGTAGTCAAGCAACACGCCCCTTCTTAAGCGAATTCGCTTGAGAAGGCCTCTCCTTTCTATCCTTATAAATAGAATTAGAAAAAAAGCCATTTGCATTTCAAATTGCGCGACAATCGATATTGTTGCCGCAAATCCGGGAGAGTAAGATGAGCCAGCTGAAAATAGAGGATATCAAGAAGCTTTATGCAAATGCCTCGGCAAAAGTTGATGAAGCAAGAAAGAACTACGGAAGACCGCTGACACTGGCCGAAAAGATCTTGATCGCTCATCTTGAAGACCCGAAACAGATGCCTAAAAGAGGCGATACTGTGGTGATGCTGAAGCCGGACAGGGTTGCAATGCAGGACGCAACCGCTCAAATGGCACTGCTTCAATTCATACAGGGTGGCTTCAAGACTGTGGCTGTGCCTTCGACAGTACACTGCGACCACCTGATTCAGGCTCGTGTAGGTGCTGAAGAAGACATGAAAGTAGCACTTGCCGAAAACAAGGAAGTATATGAATTTTTGCGCACGGCAAGCGCCCGTCATGGAATCGGTTTCTGGAAACCGGGCTCGGGTATCATTCACCAGGTTGTTCTCGAGAACTATGCCTGCCCCGGCACTCTCATGATTGGAACCGACTCTCATACTCCGAACGCCGGTGGGCTGGGTATGCTTGCAATCGGGGTCGGCGGCGCCGATGCAGTAGATGTAATGGCCGGCGAACCCTGGGGTCTTAAATGGCCAAAACTTATCGGTGTGCATCTAACAGGCAGCTTAAAAGGCTGGGCCGCTCCTAAAGACATCATTTTGAAACTGGCCGGAATTCTTACGGTAGCCGGCGGCACCGGAGCAATCATCGAATATTTCGGACAGGGATGCAAATCAATCAGCTGCACGGGCAAGGCTACAATCACCAACATGGGAGCCGAACTTGGTGCCACAACCTCAGTTTTCCCTTACGACGAAAGAATGGCTACTTATTTGCAAGCCACCGACAGAGCAGATATCGCCAAGTTAGCCAGTGAATACAAAGATTACCTGACTGCAGATCCTGAGATTGAATGGGACGCAACCAACAATATTTTCGACCGAGTAATTGAGATTGATCTCGATAGTCTGGAACCGCATATTGTTGGGCCCCACAGCCCGGACAAAGCCCGGCCGATTTCAGAAATGGCAGAGGCAGTAAAAGCTGAAGGATATCCTGACGATCTGAAATACACACTGATAGGCAGTTGCACAAACTCCTCATACGAAGATATGGGCAGAGCCGCCGACGTGGCCGAACAAGCTGCTGCTCATGGCGTCAAAGCCAGGGTCGGCTTGATGGTCTCTCCAGGATCAGACCAAATTTACGAGACTATAAAGCGCGACGGGCAGATGCAAACACTTGAAAAAATCGGTGCAACAGTTCTGGCAAATGCCTGCGGTCCCTGTATCGGTCAGTGGAAGCGCGACGATATAACACCGGGTCAGAAGAACTCGATTGTTTCTTCATTCAACAGAAACTTCAGTGCAAGAAACGACGGCAACCCGGAAACTCTGTCATTTATCACCAGCCCCGAAATCGTGATTGCTTTTGCTCTTTCTGGCAAACTTTCATTTAACCCGATGAAAGACAAGCTCGATGGCAAAGATGGAGAATTCATGCTCAAAGCCCCGGCTCCGGCTGCTGAGATCCCGGCAAAGGGTTTTGTCAACAGGCTTGAAGGATTCATTCCCGCTCCCAAAGATGCTTCCGATCTGGAAGTAAAAGTGGCCGAAGACAGCGAGCGCCTTGCCCTGCTCGAACCTTTCAAAGCCTGGGATGGTAAGGACTACCTTGAGCTTGCAGTTTTATTAAAAGCAAAAGGCAAATGCACCACCGATCACATTTCACCTGCCGGCAAATGGCTCCGTTTTAGAGGTCATATAGACCGGATCAGTGACAACATGTTCACCGGCGCCCTTAATTCATTTACGAATAAGAACGGCGAAGGCGTAAATGTTCTTGATGGCAGCTATGCAGCCTTTTCGGATGTGGCACGCAAATACAAAGCTGCAAATCTTGGCTGGATTGCAGTAGGCGACCAGAACTACGGCGAAGGCTCAAGCCGCGAACATGCCGCCATGTCACCGAGATATCTTGGTTGCAAGGCTGTCATAGTTAGAAGCTTTGCCAGAATTCATGAGACCAACCTGAAAAAACAGGGAATCCTGCCTTTTACTTTTGAAAATCCCGAAGACTATGACAAGATTCAAGAGAAAGACAGGGTAAGCATTCTCGGACTGAGTAAATTAGCTCCGGGCGAACCTGTAGATGCAGTTATCAAACATGAAAACGGAGTGCAGGAAAAAATCAAGTTGCTTCACAGCATGACGCAGGAGCAAATAGACTGGTTCAAAGCCGGCTCCGCTCTCAATTTGATTCGCATGCGCAGAGAGGGCGTGCTCAGCAAGTAGGCAGTCCCCGGAAGACAGGCATCTATACTTCTTGCCCTCAGCTTTCAGCTTGTCTGCTGTTTTCAGCTTGCTCGCCGTTTTCAGCCTGCTTGCTGTTTTAGGCTGGCTCGCTGTTTTCAGCTTGCTCGCCGTTTTCGCTATTCCGGCAGGCAGCAGCTTCTGCTCTGTTTAATGCTTTTGCTTTAAAACCGGCCACTGTTAATGCAAATGCATAAAATGCAAATGCGACAAAGAGGGGATCGATAACGGTTTTGCCCGGTATGAGCAGTTCGTAGTGAATGAAAAAATAAACAGGAAGGAAGAAGATCAATAGAAAAACCAGTCTTGCTGCTTTCAACACCAGTTTTTGCGCGGCCTCAAGTGCAAGACGTCCTTTAGAAAGCAAATCTTCAAATCCAACAATTGCCGGAGTCAGTAAAAGCAGGTCATATTCATGACAGTGGGGTGAAAACAAAAGACCCAGAGGCAGAGCTATCGCCATTGATTTTTCAAGCCAAAATTCCTGCTTTTTCACCTTAGTCCCGGCAAAGAAGATAAAAGCGTATGACATTCCAAGCAATCCAAGCGAAATAAAATTGGCTGTGCTTTTATCCAGAAGCCTGAGAAGCTGTCCTCTGAAAGTGGTGTGCAGTTCCGGCGACAGACCTGCCACCATAGCCTGGCTGCTGTTCTGGCTCGCCAGGTGAGTCAGATAACTTGTGTATGAATCCGGGCCAAAGGCAAATACGGAAACGAGAACAAAACCAGTCATAAATGCCACCGTCGTGAATAGCAGCCTGTACTGAGCAAGTCCGAGAAGCATAACGAGCCAGGCTGCAATCAATTGCGGTTTGGCCGCAAAAAACGAAAGGAAAAGTGCCGCAAGAACCAATTTTTTTCTTTGCAAAAAAACAATTGAGATCAAAAAACAGAACAACCAGAAAAATGCTGTCTGACCAAGGCGAATATTTTCAAAAAGCGGGCCGGACAATGCAAGATAAACAAATATCCACCAGATTGAAGACACTCTGAGATCAAAGAGAGTTTTCAATTTCAGAAGGCTGAAAAAACCAGCTCCTATCTGAACTGCCTCCCAAACAAGCGCTGATGCAAGCGGCGCTAAAAATCCAAACGGAAGCAAAAGAATCAGAGCAACCGGTGGCCAGAAAAAAGGGCAGACTCGTTCTCCCATTCCTGAAAAGGCAGAATGCTGCAATGTTCTATAAGTTTGCAGATCGTAAATCAGAGCAAACTTGCCCTGGCTTGCCAGGCTGGCAGCAGCATATGCGGCAGGAAAATCACTGACGTTTCCCAGCATCGCAAAAAAGGCCCAGACATAAATTGAAAAAAGTGGCAGAACAAACAATGCAGACAAAACATAGGGAGATTTTTTCAGCAGCGCCTTCATGTTACCGCCAGTCCATGCGATATTTAAGACAATTGCAAACACAGCTTTTGATCATCTTCAGATCGAGATGCGTGACCATAACCTTCCATAAATACTTACGAGACTTGCCGGACATGCCGCGCCCAAGTCCATTCACTTTCAAAACCGAAAGAGCCTCGTCGCGCCAGAGCAGTTGCACCAGAGCAGCCGCATCAACACCGAAATTCTGTCTTGCAGGCCAGATTTCCTTCAAAACCGTACCGGTGGCGCCTTGACTTGCCGTTATCAGCCCCCAGCAGGGCGGTACTAATTTGACCGCCTTGAGCACATGTTTTTCGTCCGCCACAATTGTGATCTTATCGAATATACGATTGTAATACTCTTGCTGACGGGGCAGCCTATTGAGATTATCCACGGAACTCTTGATTTCGTATCCATGCAACTGTCCGTTGATTGCAGCTAGATCTACTCTGACTTTGCCACCGAGTATGCAAAACTCCTCAACGATCCGCGTTGAGGGATCAGCCTTGCAGAGTTTTTGCACTTCGCTTACATAAAGAGCTTTTTTGATGTCCGCTTCGTTCATGACTGATATGATACCGGCAACGGTGGCAAATTCATATTACTACAAGCAAAATTCAATCTAAAGCTCAGCCTTCGCATTTACAGCCAATCCGTCCTTTAATCTTGCCGAATCTTGCCGAACTAAAGTTTTTCTGCTGCCTCCAGTCCTGAAAAAGCTTGCTCCTGCGCAATTTTTAGATAAAATCTGCGCTTCCAGGGCGTTTATTAGCACAATTGCGTATTGAATCCCTCTTGACTATTTATTATCTTATTTAACTAGCGCTGACAAGCGTTCTGGGGAAGGGCTGGCGGCAGTTTGCAGTATGGCTGGCCGACTGGCGGTTTTTGCCGTCCAGTTCAAGGGGAATTTACTACTTTGACCGGAATCTCAACACAGATTGGATTTTGCTTGCTTTTGGCCGTCTTCGTTGCTTTGCCGACGGCTCAGGCATATTCGTACGACGAAATCGTCATGATGGTTAAAGCCGAAGATAAGGCTTTCGGGAAATCCAATTTCGGTTCTTCAATGGACCAGAGACTGAAAGATCTCGAGCTGCACGTATTTGGTCAGGAACAAAGCGGCTCCGAGTCACATAGACTCAGAAAGCTATCCAGAGAACTCGGTCTCGAAAAGCAAGCAGGTGCAAGCATAGCCGACCCTTATTCGATTGTGGTCAGCCCCAGAAGCGAATCGAAAACCCCTGCAGAAACACCGGACACAAGCAAGCAGCAAGTAACAAACCCGACAAACGCCCCAGGAAGTTCAGACCAGAACAATTCCGATTCAGCTAGTGCAAGTGTTGACAGAAACACTATAGATTCAACTGATTCAAGCCTGAAAAATCAAGCACCCAAACGAAAGAAGCTTGCTTCAAGCCGGAGCCAGGAAAAAGCATTTACCATCAAAGAACCCAGCCGGAACCAGGCTGAAACTCCTCTGAGCAATCAGAATTCGCAAGAACCTGAAAAACCAATGCCTGCATCAGGCGAAAATGCTACGGACACTCAAAATCCAATTCCAGTTAACAGCGAAAATGAGCAAGCAGCAGCAAAGCAGAATTCAAGCTTTGCATCCGAGCTCATGGCCTGCATGCTTGGTGTTGTTTCGATTTTCATGGGACTACTTATCTTTTTCCTTCTCAAAGGAAAAGAAGAACTCTCGGTTTCATTCAAAAACAGACAGTTCGATCCTTATAACTCACACACTTATAATCAAGAAACTTATTATGATCAAAGCCTGCCTCTAGAGGGCCTTCAGCAAGATCAAGCTTCGCCTTATGCAAAACCCGAATATATTGAAAGCAATAATAGCTATGAGTCTTTTTCCACAAGCGAAGCTGTTTCTAATTCTGCTCAAAGCCCTGACACCCCTGCGGTTTCCCAATCCGATACCATTATCTGCCAGAGTGAAACTCAGCTTGATTCATGTGAAAGCCGTCTGAGGCAGCCGTCCTTCGAACATTTAGAAGATGTAGATCGAGTGGATCATTTTGACAATTTCGATCATGAAGACAGGGTCTGGCTCACTCCTGCGTTCGATGAATCAGGCGCGCTTAATTTTGCGGACCAGTATCCAAACGACAATCTACATGTGTCAGATTTCGCGCTCGATTGGGATACAGCTCTGAATCGCAGCAACCTGATTGATTCATTTGCTTCCAACGATTCCTTTGCCTATAACAAATTGGCTTATAACGAACAAATAAGCAGCCTGCCCCGTCCTGGAGAAGCAGCTCCAAATAGGCACGAGAGTATAAAGCACAACCTGCAGGAGCAGCTTGATTCGGTCAAACTGGAATTTCACAATATTCTGGACAAAATGACCAGCGAAGAGCTACAGGACACTCTAGAAAACTTCGATGTCTCAGAGAATTCTGAGCCGGCAGTATATGAAGAATTGGAGCATGATTTGCTTGGGAATGACTTTCCCGCACTTTTGAGCTTGAGCGTTTCTGATTTCCTTTGCAAAAACACAGAATCTGACCCCGTGGACCCTGAACCAGCTGAAATTCTGAGAGAGTGGCCGGCATTTGAACCGCCGGTTGCACCAAAAATCATCACCGTGGGTAGTTTCTTAGAGAACTGTCAGAACGCAGCAAAAATAGAATTACCTGCATGTCTTGAATCTTTGGAATCTTTGGAATCTTTCGAAACTCTTGAATCTTTTAAATCTTTTCTTCCTGAGCAAATTCAGGAATCCGGCGTGACTGGGTCTTTAGATAGTAATCAAAAGGGAGACGGCGTGATTGCAATTGCAGAAAATAATATTGACCAGGCAAATAAAATGAACTGCGACGAATGGGACGGAGAATGCTACCGGGCGCTGGCTCAAATATTGATCGAAGCAGCAATGCAGGTGCGCATTGACCCTGCTCCATTGGCCGCATGCATTCCAGTTGTGGAATCAGGACGGTGCACAAAGGTCTTGCAGTTTGCCGGTAGGAAGAACTCGGTTGAATACGAATCACTTTTGCGAACTTTGTTTTCAGAAAGAATCGGATAGATGGCTTAATTTTGTTTTGCAATAGCGATCATAATCTGCTTTCTCATGTATACTGATTTTATTCGTCCCAGAAAAGGGAGTACTCTCATGTATAAAGCAAACAAAATTCCACTCAGAACTCATTGACGCGGCAAGCCCGTCAATGGAGTCAGATGCCGTCTGACTGCCGCAGTGGGCGCCAGGTCCCCACCGGTATAGCCTCAGGCGAGCTGCTTTAGAGAGCCAAACGCATTCCATTTTATCCATATACATCTGTATTGAACCACCAGAATTGATTCGACTAGAAGTCATTTCGACAGAATTCCTTCCGACAGAATCTATTCCGACAGTTCATTTATGAGTTTACTCGGAAAAATGCTGCGTTTTTTCCGGAGACAAAAAATGTTTGAAAAAGTTGTAGACGTGCGGAATCTCCGCAAAGAGTTTGGCGGCAACCCGGCCGTCAAAGATATTTCATTTTCCGTGAACAGGGGCGAGATATTTGGACTTCTCGGACCCAACGGAGCCGGCAAAACCACGACAATCCATATGATGCTGGGACTCACACGCCCAAGCTCAGGATCAGTCGAGATCTTCGGCAAAAGCCTGGAAAAACACAGGGTCGAAATACTGCAAAAATGCAATTTTGCATCTGCCTATGTATATCTGCCCTGGAACCTGAAAGTATGGGAGAACCTGCTTGTTTTCGCTGAAATTTACGGCGTACGAAACAAGAAGGAAAAAATCGAATACCTGCTTGAATTGTTCGAAATCGCAAATTTGAGACAGCATATTACAGGAACGCTTTCTGCAGGGGAGCAAACAAGGTTGAACCTCTGCAAGGCTTTTCTCAACGACCCCGAGTTATTGCTTCTCGATGAGCCCACAGCAAGCCTTGACCCCGACCTTGCAGACAAAGTCCGCAAGATACTCAAACAACTGCAAAAAGAGCGCGCCATCACCGTAATCAATACATCTCACAACATGCTTGATGTGACCGAGCTTTGCAATCGAATTTGCTTTGTTCAACACGGTTCAGTGATTGCAGAAGGTGGCGCCGATGACTTGATGCAGAAGTTCGGGGGCAAGAGCCTCGAGGATGTATTCATCACCATCGCCAGGTCATCACAACTTGAAGTCGAAGGAGCCAGTTTGAAATGAATTTGAGAGTTATAAAAGCACTTGTGCTTAAATATGGCTTCATTTGCTCGCGCAACACATTCAGGGCCATGGATGTATTTTTCTGGCCCCTAATGGACTTGCTCGTATGGGGCTTTCTTACGCTCTATTTGCTGCAAATCGGTAATTCTGCGCCATCAATGATTACATTCCTTATTGGTGCCGTAATCATGTGGAACATTCTTTACCGTGCCCAGCAAGTAATCAGCGTCTCATTCCTTGATGATGTCTGGAACAGAAACCTGTTAAATATATTTGCAGGACCGGTCAGATTGAGTGAGTATATTTGCGCTACCTACCTTATGGGATTTGTACAGGCAGTAATCGTGCTTGTGCTGCTCTCATCGGCAGCAGCAATCTTTTATTCATTCAACTTGTTTGATCTGGGTCTGACATTTGCGGCGTTCTTTGTGAACCTGCTTTTGATGGGATGGGCACTGGGTCTTGTAACCACGGGCGTGATTGTCCGTTTCGGACCACCGGCAGAAGCCCTTGCCTGGGCGGTGCCGTTTTTGATCCAGCCTCTTTCTGCAGTCTTTTATCCGGTTTCCGTATTGCCACCTGTTCTGCAGCCGCTGGCAAAACTGATTCCGTCAAGCTACGTATTTGAAGGGATGAGACAGATTCTCGCCCACAAGACCTTCAACCAGGGAGATCTTGCAATTGCTTTTGCACTGAACATTTTTTACATGCTCGTTGCAGCATTTGTATTTAAATACTTTTTTGAGGAAGCCCGTATGAAAGGATTGCTTGCAAAGCACGGCTCATAATTGAGCTGAGCTGAGAGGCAAGAGCCGAAATAAAAATGGAGCGAGGGGCAAACGTCCCTCGCTCCATGGTGCTTTTCTATCAAGAATGCAACAATTTCAGCCTCAGAAATTCCTCACACTTGGAGGGCATAATTAGATTATGGAATCAGGAGACAGCAAATGACATCACGCAAGAAAAAGACGGAAAACAGAAAGAAAAGGAAACTAAAGGAACTTGAACGTATTGAGTTGCAAACGAATTATAGAATGAGTGAGACAAAAGGTGGTACACGACAAGGCGCCACTCCAGGGACTAGATCATCCTATATCGATGATCACAACGAGGCTGTTTAGGGCCTAACTTATGGTCTAAACAACAGTCGCATTGAATCATCTAACCTGACAGTGATCACAGATTTGCAGGGGGCGAGAGTGGCTTGACCGATAGGCCAGGTCAAAGTATCAGATCAAACAGCTTCCCAAGCCTTATTTCTGTAATCTTCCACTGCTCGATTCCGACATTCTCGATTTCGTCTTCAGGACTGTTTTGTAGCCTTCTTTCAAGAATTTCAATCAACTCCTCGGCCGTCAGGCCGCTTGCACAAACCAGGTAGATATAACCAAATCGTCTTTCATATAAACCGTTCAAAATCTTAAGCCGGTTCAAGGCAGCAGACCTTGCCATATCTATGCCTTTATGTTCTTCTTCGGCCGATTCTTTTGTTTCTTCCCAATCCGCTTTATTGTCTTGAGACTCTTCGAATTTACCGATGCGTGGATGATGCTGAAGTGCTTCCAGCCAGTCTTCTTGCCCAAGCCCTCTCCAGATCCTCTGTCCGCTTTCAAGCAAGACATTGCTATTAGCAAACGGTCTCTGATTAAGGAGAGCTTGCACCCATTTTTTGCTGCCACAGCAAAGGAAGAGTTCGTGCTCTGCTTTTGTCACTTCGAGTTGGTTGAATTCGTCAATCTTCATTCCTGCGAAAAATCAACTTGAAATTTGGGGCTCGATGCTCGCGCACGACTTTCCTACCTGACGAGCCCCGGCAATTACCTGGATGAAGCGACTGGTTTCTGCCAATCGGCTCTTAAGTGACTCTGCATACGGGCGTGAATAGGGCATCTTCCGAATTACTCAGTATAATGAGTAATTTTACTCAATTAATTGAGTAATTCAAGGGGCACCCGATGAGCACTGTCAGGCAATTACCAGCGCACCAGCGCCGCACCGGCAGTGTAACCTGCACCCATTGAGGCAAGCAAAATCAAATCGCCTTTTTTCAGTCGTCCTGTTTCAAGCGCGGTGTGCAAAGCAAGGGGCAAAGTACCTGCAGTTGTGTTGCCATATTCATCAAGGTTGACTATTACCTTTTCCATGGGAGCGCCAATACGCTCAACTGCCGCCTGTATGATCCTGAGATTTGCCTGGTGCGGAACAAACAAATCAATATCGTCACCTGTGAGGCCGTTTCTTTCAAGAAGTTTGACACAGAGCTCAGACATCTTACGGGTCGCAAACTTGAAAACTGCAGCACCGTCCTGATGTACAAAATGCAGTTTCTTATCAACCGTTTCATGTGAAGTCGGGTTTTTGCTGCCGCCGCCGGGCAGGCAAAGTGCATCGCCGCCGGAACCATCTACTTCATGTATAAAATCGATAAAACAACCGTCAGTTTCGCTTTGAGAAGGTTGCAAAAGCACCGCACCGCCGCCGTCGCCGAAAATAATGCAGGTTTTGCGGTCTGTATAATCGATGATTGAGGACATGACATCGATTCCAATGACAACCACATTCTTATGGGCGCCGCTGGCTATAAACTGGGCACCCGCTTGCAAGCTGTATAAAAAGCCGGAACAGGCAGCAGAGACGTCAAAACCCCAGGCCCCGTGTGCTCCGATTTTGTGTTGAACAAGACATGCTGTAGCTGGAAGCTGCATGTCAGGAGTTATAGTTGCACAGATTATCAGCTCAATTTCCTCAGGCTTCATGCCTTTATTTTTCAGGAGCTTCAAAACAGCTTCGCTTGCAAGGTCTGAACTGGTCACACCTTTTTCAACGATATGGCGGCGTTTGATTCCCGTTCTTTCAACAATCCACTGGTCATTGGTGTCAACCATCTTTTCAAGATCATGGTTGCTTAAAATGCCCGGTGGAATTGCTGCCGCTACGCTGGAAATATGAGCTAAAACAGGTTTTGCCAAAATTTATTCCCCTAGAATACAAGTGTCCGGCTCTGCCTTCAGGACCTTATTTTGAACGATTTGCTTTAAGCTTCCAATACTTTCTAAATTACGAATTGTACTAGATGCCATATGAAATATGCTTAGCGCCCAATCAGATGCTCCCCTTTCTATTGTCAGTGATGTGCATCCTTGATATAGTTCTCGAGATTTCGCATTAAACTTGCGACAAGCTTAGATCCGAAACGGGATCAAACAGTAAGCTGCAACAAGTAAGCTCTGCAACGGATGCCTGCATGTTAAGAGCTATGCAAGTTCAATCGACCTTGTCAAACTCGACCTTGTCAAAGGAGAAACAAATGTCTGCTGGAATACGCAAAAAGGGTTCATTGATCGGACTTATCGCACTCAGCATCTTCCTATCGGGATTTGGTCGGGCTGCAGCATATTCACCCTCACCGGGCGGAGGCAGTTATGCCCCGATTACAGTAGAAGAACTAAAGGCCGAAGCGCAAGAAGACCTGGCAAATGCCAGGGCAGCCGGCCGCTTGAGCAAAGAAGACGCAGAGAAGCTGGCCGCCGACCTCGAGAGCGCCTATTCTCTTTCAGCTGTTGAAGAAAGCTGGTCCGAATTGCTGGCAAAGGCGCAAGAAGCCAAAGCAAAACACCCGAGTATCGACAATCTTGTCAGCAACTGGTCGAGTAGACTTGACGGGCTGGTAAAGAATAAAACCATTCAGCTCTCTGCAACCGCACCATATAAAGAAAGGTTGAAAGCCATCCAGCGCTTGAAAAAAGAGTTCTACAACAACGATAAGTTTTATGATTTCTGGGAATACACCGTACTTGCTCTTGACCTTGCCAGTCTCAATGACCGGCTGGAAAGAGCGCTTAACCACCAACGTATTACTGTCGAACAACTAAATGATCTCATTTTGCGCACGGACAATTACATTGCAAGAAATCAGGTCTGCGCACGCGGGCTTGCTACATACAAAAGCTTTGAAATCGATCCTGAGCATCTGCAACAGGTTCGCCAGAATCTCTACACTGTGATCAAAGACAAAGCACACAGCAAGCTCTCAACTCCGGCTGTAAAAGAGCAGCTTTTCAAACGCTTGCTTTCAACCCATTATGAAGCCTGCAGCAGTCTTCCCACAGAAGCCGATGTCGACAAGGCAATTGCTGAAGTCCAAAGGCTTTTAGATAGCGGTGCACGCAATGGCAATCTCAGCGCCCGTGACGGAGTACGCATTCAGCACGAGCTCAACCTGATCAAAGAGCTCAAAAAAGCTTATCCGGGACCGACTCCTGGAGTGGATCTGGTTGAGCGTGAACTGCGCAAAGAAGAAGTCCGCTTTATGTCACTTGATTTAAGAATGCTTCAAGACTGGCTTGGCAGAGTTCTTCGCAAAGACGGAGAAACAGAAGTCGGGCGCGAACAACTATTGCGCCTGGTTCGCCGCCTCGATCTTGCAAGTTTCTCCGGTCGCATCTCCAGCCAGGATGTAAACACACTACTTGCCGGGCTTGATACAGCAATCAAAACTGCTAGCAACGATAAGGATCTTGCCAAAAAGGTCATGAGTCTTGAAGAACAGCTGGATATGATGGTATCAGATTTTTCGATGCAGCCTGCAGATACGGTTTCAAGACTTTCGGACATCTCAAGTCTTATAAGCAAGCTGAAACAGGATCAATCAACTGCAGCAGCCGAAAAAGACCGCATCCAGAGAATGCTGTCTGATCTTGACTCCGATCAAACACCGGCCCGCTATGGTGTAAGCGTAGTTGCAGCCTCAGAACTCGAGATGCTGCGTAACAAGGTTTTTGCCATGCTCAAGGCCCAGGGCACTGTAGCAAACAAATAAATACGCAAGCCAATTAACAAAGCGAGCCAATTACAAGGCAAGCCAATTACAAAGCAAGCCAGTTGATAAAGAGCTTGTTGAAATCATAGAGAAGAGAAGGAGCTAGCTGCCCTTCTCTTTTTCTTTTATTAGTGATGCCAGATTCGAATCTTCAATCAGCTCATCCAGCTCTTGCCGCATCTGGCTTGAAAGCGGCAGGCTAAGCAGTTCTCTAATCTGGGATACTGCTTCTTTTTCGTCATTGAGCCCAAGACAAATGCGAACGATTGCAAGCCGGTTCAAAACCGAGAGCGGACGTTTTTTTGATAACTGCAGTAAAAGTTCTTTTGCTTCAGCAAGCTCCTGCACCCTCACAAGGTAGTCAGCTTCAATTTCAGTAATTCCCGGAATTACACTGGCGGCTGCAAGCCTTAGAGACTTTGCTCTTTCATATGCTGCCGGCAGAAGCCCTGCTTTAAACAGTGCGACGGCAAACTCCCTTGCCTGTACGCTGTCCTGATTCTCGCCCACAATCTCCGAATATTCGTCGGTGGCTGAAAGCACCTGGTCCGCATCAAAAAGAACACGTCCAAGCTGCCAGGCAATCCACTTTTTGAGATTGAGTCCGGCTTTGGTTTTGGCATCTCTTAAGGCTTCGATTGCTTCGTCGGTTTTGCCCATCTGCCAGAGTTCATAAGCAAGCGCAAAAAGGGTTTCAGGCTCGCCCTGGTAATGCTGCAAAAGGGCATTCACCGCCGCCTGGGCATTTTGAGTATCGCGCAGCAACCTGTATACTTCAAGCATCCTGCATAGTGTTCTCAAGCGCCATAGTCTTTCATTTTCAATTGCAATCAATTCCTTCCAGCTTGAAAGTGCATCCTCAAACAAGCAGGCATGATAATAGCCTTCGGCAGTCAAACGCAAATAGGCGACTTTTTCACTAACAGAAAGACCGGAAAGCGCCTGCATCAACTCCGGCAAATCACCGGTGGCAAGCATGCTGATTGCATAGTTCAGACGTCCAACCGCACTTGACGGAAGAGCCTCGATTGCGGTAGCCGCAGTTGTTCTTGCTTTTGCAAAGTCTCTTTTAAGCAGATAAAGAACTGCAAGATTGATCTCAAAAAACGTTTTCAATGTATTCAAAGCGCCGCCGCCGGCAATATCAATTGAGGCAAGCAAAAAACTCTCAGCCTCGGCAAAGCGTTCTGCAAATATATCAGCCCCGGAACCTGAAAGCGGAGCGTCATTTGCAAGCTGATTTTTGACAGGCAATATCAGAGCTTCTAAATAAAGTGCTCTTACTACTATGTCGGCAGGGTATTTTTCAAGATGCTCCTTTGCCAGTGAAATCATTTCATCGAAACAATTTCTGCTTTTGAGAAAATAAAGAGTAAGTGCAACAGAGCTTGCTTCCTCAGCCTTAAATGAAAGCGACTCTTCTCCTGCTTTGATTTTTTGCAAACTGCGCAATGAAAGCAAGAAACCGCTCTGTGTTTTTTCGGATGCCTTTTCTAAATAAAGCTGAGCCTCTTCCAGATTATCGCTGAAAAGATTGACAAGAAAGAGTGCAATACATGCGCTTGGACTCTCGGACTCCTTCTGGCTGGCAATCGAAAAAGCTTTGAGAGCACCTTCAAAATTGCGCAAAGCAAACATTCTCAGTCCTGACAGAAACTGCGGACTAATACCCACAGTAAGCAAATCTGGGTCGACCTGTACAAGCGTTTTGGGTTCTTCTTTGATCAGGAGCAGGCGATCGAAAACCTCAAGTACATTCTTGCTTGCACAGCTGGCAAGCAGAAGCAAAGCCAGGTCATGCAGGTCCAGTTCCCTTAGAGATGACTGGTAAAGAAAAAGCTCGTCAATGTAAGCGCTTGAGCGTGACTCCCTTGTGCGCAGCTCTGCTCTGAGCAAAGCACTGAAGACAGTAAGCACCTGATCTATAGACGCACCGGCTGCAAAGCTCTCAGAGCCGGAATACTGTGAAAGGCTCTCACGAGCCAGTTCAACACTGATACTGCTTCGAGATTTATCTGCTTCTTCAAGCATTGAAACAAAATCATTTGAAGAGCACCACTCTTCTATTAAGCCGGCAAGTTTCTCCGGGTTATTCGGAGATATAATTTTCGCCACACGCGCACAGGCATCGGCCAGAGGCTCGAAGACGAGCAGATTCTCTCCGCTTGCCGTACGAAAGGCAAGTATCTCTTTGATAAGACTAGGATTCAGGAAATAGCCTTTTTTCATCTATGCAATTACATCAATGCAATGTCATCAACAAGAAATTTTAGCAAGAAAAATTCAACAAGAAAAACAAACAAGCAGCTCAAGCAGCAAAGCGAGTCTTCAATTTCAGAAACGGTTTTTCGATCAGATAATAAGACATAATTGCAGAAAGGAAAATCAAGATGTACTGATAAAACTCTGCACTCGGTCCGTGTTTGCAAAAATAATCCCAGTAAAAGCCGCAATAGATCGAATGAACGAGTGGATGCCAGAGGTAAAGGCTGTAAGAAAGCTTGCCGATAAAAACGGCAATCGGGTTTGCAAGTATCACAGACACAAGCGCTCTCGGGTTTGCAAGCACCGAGAGCAAAACACTTGCAATCAGCAAATTGCAAACCGGCATTTTAAGTCCCCAGAAAAAGTAATGTTCATTTATGCCGCCTGCCATCGGATGTCCCAGCTCTTTGAATGAATAAAGCATGAGACATGCAAGCGTAAGCTGCGCATATGTATTGCCGAGAAACTTCGAAATCTTTTCCTTGAAAGAAGCCTTTCTAAGCAAGATCGCACAGAGAACACCAATCATAATCGTGTCGATTTTGGTGTCGAATCCATGAACCAGGCGCAGCCAATCAGCGCCCTGAGATATGAGATAAAGACGCCAGGTGTAAACAAGAGCAATACTTGCAAGCACAAATTTGAGAGCGTGCTTTTTAAGCAGCTTCAGACAAAATGGCCAGAAAAGATAAAACTGCTCTTCAAGACCCAGAGACCATAGATGCGATATGCCGAGTTTGAGAGGTATAAGATTCCATGAAAAAGCCAGATCGAGATTGGTTAAATACAATGCCGCAGCAAGATAGGGCTTAAAATGATGATCTCCGCCCCAGACATGCCATCCAAGTACCACAGCCAGAAATGCGTAGTAAACAGGGGCAATTCGTAACCAGCGCCTGGTATAGAACTTCGTGAGCTTAATTTCTCCCCTATGCTCAGCTGCTTCTTTCAAGAGAATCGAGCTGATTAAAAAGCCGCTGATTACAAAAAACACATCAACGCCTACCCAGCCGTTGAATGCGTGCCCAAACTGCGAGCTAACCGGTCCGATGTCGTGGAAAGCCATGACCAGAATAATCGAAAGAGCCCGCAAGCCGTCAAGTGCCGGTATATAGCCAAGCGAATACGCGGAATCGCTGTTAGCTCGCCCAAGAGCAGCCGGCGCCCCGGTTCGGGCAGCTTGCCATTCTTTCTTCTCTGTCTTTTCAGAAGCTACTGTCACTGTATTATTTTGACCCGTTAATGCTGCAAAAGCAGGCAGCGCGGTTGTCAATGATCTCACAGGGCTCTGTTTTGCTCCAGTAGGCTGCTCTAATCCGAGGCAAATAAGCAACAAATTAACAACTTGTAATTATTCTTTTAAAGCATCGCCAGACCTGGGTTAGGATCTGAGTGTTTCAGGAGTCAGGCAAATGAAAAAGCGCCCCCAAAACTACATTCTTCCCTTTGCATTGAGTTTGCTTACGCTTCTTTCAAGTTTTTCCGCTCCTGTGTTTTCTCAAAGCGATTCTGCTCCTGATCAAAAACTTGAGGGCTCAAAACAGAAGCAAAATAAAGGGCCTGAAAAAAGGAAAGCAGAGATAAAGGAAAAGGGAAAAGAGGAAAAGGGAAAAGAGGAAAAGAAAGAAGAAAAGAAAGAGGAAAAGAAAGAGAAAGAAGACGGAAAAGGGAAAGAGTTAAAGAAAAGGGAAAAGGAAAAAAAGGGAAAAAAGGAAAACAAGAAAGCAGGAAAGCTGCTGGTACCTGTTCTCTATTTAACCGACCGAGAAAAGGACGAAGCCCACAATTACGGCAGCCGCAGAAAATACATTGTTGATTGCAAACACGATATGTTCTACGGCCGTGCCGAGGTCTGTCTTTCTGAAAAAGACCTTGCTGAAAAGAACTCCGAAACAATCGAAGCGCTTGCAAAAAAGCTGGGCTGGCAACAGGCAGCTAGAGACATCGAAGAAAACTCGGTAAGCTGCAAGGAGATCAAAAGCGGCGATCCGGATAAAAACAAGAAAGAGTTTTTTTTGCAACTTGAAAATGCTTTGAAGTCGTCAGGCAGCGATCGTATCTGCCTCTTTGTTCATGGTGCCGAAGAAAGCTTCGACGATGCCGCACTCGATGCCGCTTCGCTAGCATACGCTCTTGAATATCCTCTTATTTTGTATTCCTGGCCTTCAACGCCCAGAGCTATCAATTATGTAGTTGACGGCGGCAACAACGAGTGGTCTCAGGGACACTTCGACCTCTTTATCAAAGACCTGCTTGAGTTTCGTAAAGAACATGACCTGAGTTTGATCATCGTTTCACACAGCATGGGCAACAGGCTGGTTATAAGAGCCTGCCATCTGCTTCAGAGATCGCACATGGTCAGAAATGCCGAATTAGTATCACCTGATATAGACGCTGAAACTTTCAAGCATTATGTGCTCGGCATGGAAAATCAGGGCGCAGTCTTGCGTCTCTATACTTCAACGAAAGACAAAATGCTACCGCTATCACAAATGGTTTACGGCGGCTATTATCGCCTGGGCGAAGGCGTGGGTGATGTTTTCAGCAGTATTCCCTTGATTGGCAAGAAAAAACAAAGCGAAAGCGATGACGACTCTGAAAGCAAGGACGATCAGAATAAGCAAGCAGTGTCAGGCGAGCAGCTTCCTCATCATAAGAAAGGTCTGGTTGAGAGAATTGACTTTACGCAAATTGATGAAGGCATAAAAGGTCACAGCATTCCCTTTAAGATGCTTGCAAATATGATTCGCACGGATCAGCCCGGTCCGGGTTTATTGCTTGCAGGGAGCAGCCCCGGCAAAGGCAGTAAGTTGGCTAGATTTGCAAGCTGGTCGCACCATTTAGGTAAATTCGATGATGAAAATGACAGGGATCTCTGCAAAAGAATCGTAAAGCTGGACAGAGAAGGAAAAGATAATAGCGATAAAGAGAAAGAAAAAAACGTAGCAGACGAGGCCGTATCAAAAGACAAAGCCGTATCAAAAGACAAAGCAGTATCAAAAGACAAAGCGAAGAAAAAAGAGAAGCGGGATAAAAACCGGCTGGACAACAACAAAAAAGCGAAAGACGCAATAAACAAAACAAAGGCGGAAAGCAATTAGGTGCCAGGGGAATTGAAAGTGTCCAAATACTGTCCTGTACTTGCAACTCTTGCATATGTCATGTCGGCAGACGGCAAGAAAGTACTTTTGATTCACAGGGACAAACGAAAGGACGATATTCACTATGGCAAGTACAACGGACTTGGCGGAAAAATCGAGGCAAGCGAAAATATAATTGAAGCAGTTAGGCGCGAAATCAGGGAAGAAGCAGGAATCGAGTGTGAGTCGATAGTTTTGCGAGGAACTATAAGCTGGCCCGGCTTCGGCAAAAACGGCGAAGACTGGTTTGGCTTCATTTTCAGGGTAGACAAATTCAGCGGGCAATGCAAGGATTCAAACCATGAAGGCCGGCTTGAATGGGTCGATCTCGAAAAACTCGACAATCTCGATCTCTGGGACAGCGACCGTCTCTGGCTCGATAAAGTCTTCAGCAAAAGTGCTGAAACGTTTCACGGCATCGCTCCGTTTGAAAACGGCAAGCTGCTTTCCTGGGGTTGCACGAGTATCTGAGACGCGTAGAGGATCAGAGATTCCTGCCACGGGAAGTGTTGTGGAGGTTCTGCCCCGAACTGCTCGGTGAGGATCTTTTCAAAATATGGTTTGACCTTCTCGGAGGTGTATTTGAGCACGCTCGCTTTGAGCTTTTCGCTCAAGCGCTCGATTTCGCCACGGCTCTCGCTTCCAGTTAGAGTTACCCCAAACCCACGATAATCAATAGTCACATCAATGTCTTCAGAGAAGCGATCTATTGCAGCGAAAACTTTTGACAGTGATGTCCCGCCTTTGAACGCCATCGGCAGAGCATCCGGCATCTTGAATAACTGTTCAAGAGCCCAACAAACCCAGATATCTTTTTCCACCAGAAAAGCTACCATGCCCACTTCCGGGGCACGCAGCTTAACCAGCGCAGCCTTATCTTCATTCGACAGAGAAAAATATGACTCAGGCATTGAAAATTCCTTTCTCAAAACGATGAAGTGCATTTGCCATCCAACTCGGCATCTGCGGTGCCGATGCTTTCAGCACTTCAAATTCCTCTGTGGACAAACGAGCACGAATGGCTTCGAATACTTCATTTGTGATTTGCTCTTTTCCGAGATACCACAAAGCAGATACTGCCATGCCCACATTGGTGCCCGGATGCACAAATTTCCGGGGGCTGACATGCTGCAAACGAACCGGCATTTTACCGACATAGAAAGTCCGCGTCCTACCAGTTGTATAGAAAACCGGATGAACAGGAACTTGTGTTGATAGTCCAAAACGCCTGAGCGCTTCAGCACCGTGTATTTCAATTGATTCTCCATGTGCTTTTGCTAACGCCACTTCCAATGGCTCAGGAGGAATGGCTCCAAATTTCGACTGCTTCGGCCTGACAAAAACCCCACGGCATGGACGAGCCAGAATTCCCGCCATTACCATTCGCGCCAAAGTCTTGTCTACAGTCGATCTTTCGCCTAGAGACAGAAACGCAGACGGCGTAAATGGCTGTCCTGCGGGCAGTTCGTCTATCTTCTGTCTAATTAGCTCTGCTGTAGTCATGCCTCCCCTCTTCCGAAAAATGATGCAAGTTTTTCGGATATGTCTTAAATACTATAACACTTTTCGGACACATTGCCAAGTACAGCATCAGGTAACGGTTCCAAGTCTAAGTTTGCCCGTTCTTTAAATGCTTCGTCGATCAGTTCGAGTAATCAGGCAGAGCTAAGGCTTTGCCGAGGTAGCAAGGTTTTACGAGCCAAATGAAACATCTATTGCCGAATAACAGAACTTCAAGGCCTGCGAGACTCAAGAATATAGCCTTTAGTAGGGATCCTTGTAATATGGAAAATCGATCGTGCTGTCCTTATCTACATGTAGAGAAACCTCTGGCATGTTTTTTGCCAGCCACAATTCATCCTCCTTAGAAATATCGCTAAAATTTATTATCAATGATCTGATTCCTTTTAGTTTGAGAAAAGACTGGACTACACGATTATTTAAGCCTTTTGCGCTTGCAAGATTGAGGCATGTAAGACTTTTGCACTCGGCCAAGTAATCTGTCATCCAGGATTGAAACTTACTGCCCTGTAGCCCTAATTTTTTCAGTTTCGGCATCTTCTGGATCGATTCAAAATCTGCAGCAGTTAACTTTGTAGAAAATAAATCGAGAGTTTGAATACTGGATCTTTCAAGACCAGATAACTTTCTGCCATGGACATTGTTCAACGAGCCACGCAAGGACAATTTTTCAAGAGCATGCAGAGAGCCTATGTCTTCAAGTCCCTTTGAAGTTAATGGGTTTTTGTCTAAACAGAGATAAGTTAGATCCGGTATGCAGTTCAAAACACCGAATCCTTGCCCTGTTAAGTTACAATTGCTCGCATCTAATTCATACAACTTAGACAATCGGCACAGGTTCTTGAGTGCAACCGGCGTGATTCTGCAATTCGAAAGATCTAACTCTCCGATAAAATCGAGGTCTTTTGCAAACCTAGTAGAAGCATCCTTTCGAAATTCGCAACAAGAAAGATCTAATCGACGCGGACCACCACGAGTGATTCCCTTTAGACGGTTGAAATGGGATAACGCGACCATCCAATCAATTGGGTCTTTCTTAAAGTAAGCAGTAAAATATGCTACCTCCGGATAGCAATTGTTTCTAAGAAACGTTTTCCCTGTTACAAACGAATTTGCTAAAAACAGACTTTCAAGATTTTTGAATCTCTTCAGTACCGCCACGTGCCGGCTACTTACTTTGGTATCTGACAAATTTAAGGTGTTCAGTTTCTCTGGGTTTGGAATCTTCTCAAGACAAGAGCCATCAATTCCCGTCTTTTGTAAATCAAGTGATTGTAATTCTGTCAGCTTTGCAAGAAACGACAGCTCGACATCATTGACTGCGCAGTTGGTTATTCTTAAGTCTTGGAGTTCGTCTAATGCTGCAATCTCAGACAAAAGAGGTCGATTCGACTTACAATTTTCGAGGCTCAGCGCTCTCACATTCCTGGATTTCCCAAGGAGTTTCAGTGCATTTGGATCAATCTTGCAGTTAATGAATCGAAAGCTGAAGTAGCGCAGCTTATCGGCTGAGTTCTCTGGTCTGGAGAGCAGAAATTCCATAAACTCAGATGTAATCCTTTTGCCCCTAATTCCTTCACGGAAAGAGTATTGGGCCTTCGGATTTTCATTCTCAGGTAAAGACAGAGATTGACTCTGGCAAAAGATCAAATGCAGACCGATGAGGATCGCAACAGGCAGGATCTTTCTTTTAGAGAATTTACTCTTCTGCATACTTACAATCTAGCAGATCTAAGATTCTTATCTAAGCATCCGGTACCTCGCCGGCTAAGTACTGCTGCTCACACCAAACAAGTTTGCCGTGAGAGTCAAAAAGGATTCTCCATTCGCAATGAAAGTGGCAGTAAAACCACTCTTCTGAGGTACTTTTGGGTAGCTTTTGAAGCGGCACGAGTGATGACGCACCTGCGACAGGATCTGTAATTCTAGAGTCCGGAAATCCCATCAGAGCTTATGATGGTGAGCTCCAGCTTGATGTGTGGCGTTCTTTCTTCGTTGCATTATTAGCAAAACTGGCCCAGCACAGCTTGCTGAGATAAGAAAAGGCCACCAGTCGATTTCGCTTTGTGCAATGCAAAGAAAAAAAGCTCTCTGTAAAAGCTCTTCGTATCCGGTTGGAAGGGATGGAGCAGGAGAAGGAACATAGCGCCCATTAACAATTGGTATGGAATAGGTAGATGGAAACGGAGGAGGATAAGGACAAAACTCGAACCGACCTCGATAGATGAAGATTCGTTCTTCCGGCACTCCGAAAACCCGAGTAACATGATGTCTTAGAATCAATGTGCCAACTATAACCAATAACACCGCAAGAACAAATCCGGCTATAGCTGAAGCAAATATTTTGATTCGAAAATATTTGTCCGACATAATACAAGGTCTCAATAGTTCGTCCGGTGTGATAACGTACCCTTCAGAGCCATATATTGAAGCAACTCAAACAGTTTCTGTAGCGAATTGCGGCCATCAGACCGTTCGATTGTGTGTCAGATCAGGCCTTTTAGGTCTTATCCACATTATACACAAAGCCCATAACTCAAGCTCATCGATGTAAGACGGAACAGGTCACTGGCTGTTAGGAGCAATTGATTCTTGCCGAGATTGCTCAATGATTGCTTGCTGATAAG
>CAZTQO010000055.1:0-30757 GCA_964615655.1 uncultured Candidatus Obscuribacterales bacterium
CCGACTTTATACAGATAGGCGTCAGCACCGGCCAGGACTCGGTGGTGTTGCCGCTGGAACTTCTGGGGAAGTCAAAGTTTGTGTTTGGAAGCTGTGCAACTGGTTGTTGTGGACTCAGTGGTGGCTGCGTATTTACAGGCGGCCAGTTTTGAAGCGGCACCGGCTGCGGACGGTCTATTCGAACGGGCGGTCTTTCCGGCGCTAAAGGCGGATATAAATCTGTGGGGCTCTTAGCCGGTGAGGGGGTGTTTGCTGGACCTAAATCCGCTTGATATGGTGTTACTGGCCACGAAGGATAAGGCGTCGGATTGCTATGTGGGTTGGCCTTGCTAATACAAGCCATTCCCAATTGCAGAAATCTGTTTGCTTCCTTAAATGAGTATTCAACATCGGCAAGCAGCTTATCTACTTCCTGCTTGGTTCGTTTGATCCTTTCTTCGTCAGCCTGCTTTACTGTTTTACTCCATTGGTCATTAGCGCCGTCTCGAGGTTTAAGAGCACCAATGCGCTGTGATTCTGTATTCCAGATTTTGAGCGTGTAAATACCTTTTTGCATATGGGAGTAAGCATTGTCGAAATAGCGGCTGCAATCTCCAACTAACGGTAGATTCTCCGCCATTACTTGTAGAATGCCCGGAGGCAAGTGTTTGGAAGAAATGCCTTCTCTTATAAATCTACTTATTTTTTCAGCAGCCTCAGGTGCTCTCGGATTAAGTCGCGTCGGAATTGGAAACGAATCGCCCCTTGGTCCCCCATAGGGATATCCTGTTTCATCGTTTGCCTCAAAGCGCTCACTATTTTTATGTCTATGTCTGCTTCCCGGTCGGTAACCCTGTGCCGGTATCGTCCTTCTGTTGTAATTTGAGTTGGAGTTCGAATTGAAAGTATCACCCTCTTGAGCGAGTGCCAGTGGTGATAATGATCCGGATATAAAAACAAGGCAAAGAGTAATCGCAATGAGCTTTTTAAGAAAGCCTTGAAATTTAACTGCAACTGGCCTTTCAAAAACTCTTGGCATTTGTGTTTCTATTTATAATCAAGATCTAATTGATTTTTTTTGCTTTATTTGCTTAAAGAGTGCTCAGGTTCTCTTGGAATGCTCAGCTCAGAGCCTGATCGTCTTGCCAAAGCAACAGAGGCATAATACCCTATAGACTATGTGCTACATTGTTGCCCTTCTACTTTTGCTGTTTTTCCAGTTAAACCTTGCTGCAAAGGTATTTGCAGCTCAGGAGCTTGTTAGAGAACCGGATGCAGCTGTACAGCTTCCGACCAGGCCAAATTCGGTAAATTTATCAATCGAAATCGCTTTTCAAAAGGCGCTTGCAAGCAACCCAGGCTGGAAAGCCGAACTTGCCAAAACAAAAATAGCTGATGCCGAGATTCTTAGCGCAGCTGCGCTGCCAAATCCTGTTTTGATAAGCGACAACGGCGTTGCAGAAGACAGCTATCGACTTGGTGTACAGCAAACCATATTACTCGGTGGCAAAATTAAAAATCGGGTGAGAATCGCTCATGCCAGGAAAGAATCGTTGACTGCCGAATTACGACTTGCTTTTTTACAGCTGCGCTCGGATGTACGAAATGTTTATGCTCAACTCTATGCCCTCAAAGAGCGCCAGCGCATTCTGTCTGAGCTGTTGCGCGATTACGAAGAGTTTAAACACATTACTGCCAACCTGGAAGATCAAGTGCAGATCAATTTTATCGAAGCCAGCACTCGCAATGAGTTGCGTAACGCAAAATATGAAGCGGAACTGGCTAATCATAACCTGAATGCTCTTATAGGTAATCCTCTGGAAACATCATTGATTCTGGAGAAACCGAGGAGCAGCATCAATGGAAATTTACCGTTGCAAGCATTGATTGCTCACGCACAAAGCGATTCTCCGGGATTAATGCAGAATCGTGCACAGGTTCAGGGAATGCAGGGTGAGCTTGCACTAGCAAAAGCTAACAGGCTGCCTAATTTCAGCTTCGTGCTTGGGCCTGACCTTGTAACTCCTCCTGAGTTTCCGCAATGGAATGTCTTTGCAATCGGCTTGATGGATATTCCTATAATCAACAGACAGCAGGGACCCATTAAAGAAGCCCTGGCAAGACAGTCTCAGCTGGGGCTTTCACGGCAGGCTTTGCAACACAAATCAGTGTTAAATGTAACCAACGCGTATACAACTTATCAGCATACTCTAGACCGCTTACATGAATTCGAACGTGTTCTTATCCCTGAGGCACTGGAGCTACAGGCTAAAGCTAAACTAGCGCACCGCGAACAAAAACTCACCGTTGACACACTAGTAGAGGCCGACACGCATAGAGCTGACACCGAACTCTCTTATCTAAAAAACCTGGTTCAAAACCAGGAAGCAATAAGTAACCTTGAAGTCTTTGTAGGGAAAGAACTATGAATCATTTTATCATCAGGTTTGCAGAAATTTTGCATACAGGAATCAGCTCTGAGCAATTTCGATGTCATCGAATGAGAAAACGGAAAATGCATGCATTGATTTGCTCTTTGTTTTTCATTTTCGCGATGCCTTCGTTTGTTTATGCCCAGGGTGGAGCTGTGCAACAAGCCCTCAATCAAGCTGCCCTTGGTATGAAACAGAATAATACTATGATGGCTGTTGCATCCGTTATAAGCGCTTGTTCTATTTTGAAAGCAAATCCTTCGGCAATGCCGGGCAGCAATTATTTAGAGATTGCCGGCAAAAACGTTGATGAAATAAAGAACAAAATAAGCAGCGCCGAATCACGTCATGATACGCAAACTATCACAAGAGATGCAGTGGCGCTGCAACAACTGCTAAATTCTCTTATTGGCTGGGACTCGCAAAATCCGCGCTGGCACTATGAATTGGGCTGGGTCAATCGCTCGCTTTCAAAAACTGTAAATGATAAATATCCGCAGTATCTGGAGGCTGCAGTGCGAGAATTTAAAGCTGCTCTTGCAAGTGCTGGTGGTGGCAGCTATCGAAACAATGCCCAGAATATGTTGAGCAGCTCTGAGTCATTGTTGCGTCAATGCAATTCAAATGCTTCCGATTACAAACGCACTCATCCGCTTCATAATCTAAACAATCAGGCAAAACCCGCTGCTGTCGAAAATGCAATATGCGGCTCTTGCGGGCGTGAGCATCCGTCCGGCTTTCGCTGCCCATACTGCGGCGGTGGCTTTTGATCGGCGTTGCAACTAGGTTCCGGCAAGCGGACAGCCGCGAGCTTTCATGATTTTTTGCAGCTCAAGCAAACAGGTATAAGTAGGCAAAAGCCAAAGCGTTTCATTAGCCTCGCAAAATGAAAGCCCGCGGTCTATTGCATTGTCCAGCGACTCTTCTACATGAATGAGCTCCGGGCTTATGCCGGCGTATTTAAGACGAACTGCCATGTCGTAACAACGTTTGCCGCTTACTATAAAGGGCCCGGCTGCCTGTGCGAGCTGTTCGAAATCAGCATCCCAGAGCCATGATACATCGCGCCCATCTGCGTAATTATCATTTATTGCAATTAAGTACCTGCCTTTAGAATCAGCTGCGGCTGCCTGCACAGCCTGTGAAGCACCTGCTGGATTTTTTATCAGTTGGATCAATATCTGCTTGCCGGAAAGAAGCACTTTTTCAGAACGTCCAAACAAAGTTGAATATCGGCAGAGCCCGTTTTTTATGATTTGCGGATTAATGCCCAGCTTTACGCACAAGGCTGCTGCTGCAAGTGCGTTATACACGTTGAACATGCCCGGCAGCGAAAGCTCAACTTCAAGTTTTTGTTCTCCAAAACAAAGCGTAAAAGTAGAAGAAGTGGCTTGCACTTTTACATTTTCGGCATAGACTTCCGGCTGAGGACGGGCATTCTTGCAGCTTCGGCACAGATAATGTCCTATTTGCCCGTAAAACCTGATTTCATAGTCGTATTCAGCGCCGCATTTAGGGCAGTAGGAAAGCTCACCGTTTTTGTCTTCAGCAGCAAACTCTGTGTCAGTTCTAAGACCTGTGTCAGCAGCAAGCCCTGTTTCAACTCCTGTTTCCGGAGTTAAGCAATGTCCTGCTTCAGTTTCTTCTGAAGCCAGGCTTTTGATACCGTAAAACAAGCGGCTGCATTCAGGGACCATTTGGGCAACGTTTGGATCATCTGCGTTTAAGACTGCCTGCGAATTGTTTTCGATTATGCCTTTTGAGATCAGTCTTGCTGTTGTGTCGAGTTCGCCGAAGCGATCGAGTTGATCCCTAAATAAGTTTGTTACAAGCACGTAGTCGATTTTTATTTCTTTTGCAATTACAGGCAATGCTGCTTCGTCAATTTCAAAAAGGCAGTAATCGGCATCTAAGTTACCTGTCCATGAAGACGCATCCACAACACATGCAGTGATGCCGGCGACTAAATTTGCACCCTGCCGGTTATGCACCAGCTTCATATCTGCCTGTGAAAGAATTGAAGCCACAAGACCTGAGCTTGTGCTTTTGCCGTTGGTGCCGCTTACTGCAAGTATGCCGTGCTTGCTTTGTGAGGCAAGATGGCTCAGTACCGAAGGAGCAAGCTGTCTTGATACTTTGCCGGGCAGATTCGAAGCCAGACCCAGTTTCATTGCTTTAATCGCCTGGGCTGATAATTTTCCAGCAATTACGGCTAAAACGTCGCTTGAAAACAACTAGGAACTCACTTGATCGAGGAAGATGTTGTTTACTTTCGGATTTACAAATGCAATCAGGTCGTCTTCGGCTGCTCTTACCGTTAGCTCCTCACCCAGCGGAAACGGATATTCAATATGTTGCCCATCAATATAGAGTGCACCGGTACGCATTTGCGAGACTATTATCATACTTTGTTGGCGGCTGAGAGTGCCTTTGACAAAATTGTAATGCTGCCCCGGTCTTGTCCAGGCTTCGCGCACTACATATTGATAGTGATCATCGCATATATCGAGAATTTTGCCGCCGGCCGATTTGATTGCGCCTGTGGAGCCGGGAGGTGGGCCGATCCAGAGTCCTGAGGATCTCTGTTCTTCTTCGTTGTTGTCGATCTTTATTATGTAGCGGCTGGTGCCGGCCGGATTGCTGTGAGCTATCAATACTTCGTTTAGAACCAGCTCCTTGAGTGGCTTGCCGTTGATTGAAAGCTCGAGTCTCAAGAGCTTATTGGCTTTAAGTTCGCCTGAAAGAATCGAATCAAGAACCTGGCTGAAATTTTCTCGGTTTGCCAGGCAGAAATGACCAAAGCTGGAGCCGGGGGCGGAGTTTACACCCAGAATCGGGACTTTTCCTAATGAGTGCGAGGCGTCTAGAAAAGTGCCGTCGCCCCCCACGGTAATTAGCAGCTCGCAGTGTTTGGCCTTGGCATCTAAATCAGCCCGGTGGCAGGATTCATATTCGACACCGCGTTCTTTTAAGACCTTTTCTATTTCTTCCAGGGTGCCAACGTGCTGATCGTGGGCGTTTTTAACTTTTGCAACCGAAGAGTGCCCTTCCTCGAGCAACTTCAAAAAGCGAGGCTCTTTGAATTCCATTGCCTGTAGTTGCAGAGTCGTTTTTTTATAGACGATTAGAACCCTGGAAAGCTTCAATTGCAAGACCCGCGATCCCAGTAACTTTTATTATTAAGTCAAACCAACGTTGACTAAGGGTATCAGATTGCCTTTCTGCTTTCAATTCAGGCGCCTTACACTGCTATACTTCATATAACTTTGAAGATATAACTTCGAAAGCTAAATTTGAATGCGAAGCTGTTTTGTATAAGGCATTCAAATAATGCTTTCAATCTCTTTCATCGAGGGGGCAAAATGTCACTTTCCGGATCTGAAATCCGTCAGAAATTCATTTCTTTTTTCAAAGACAAGCATGATCATTTACATTTGCCCAGTGCCAGCTTGATTCCTGACAATCCAACCTTGCTTCTGACATCAGCGGGCATGGTTCCTTTCGTGCCTTATTTTTTGGGACAGGCGCCGCCGCCCAAAAGCCGGATTGTAACTGTGCAGAAGTCTGCAAGAGCCGGAGGCAAAGACTCGGATATTGAGAATATCGGGCGAACTTCGCGCCATCACAGCTTCTTTGAAATGCTTGGCAATTTTAGCTTCGGTGATTATTTCAAGAAAGAAGTGATTCCATGGGCATTCGAGTTCTCTACAAAAGACCTGGGGCTCGATGCTGAAAGAATCTCAGTTACCATTTTTGAGGGTGACGATTCGGTTGCAGCAGATGAAGAAGCTTTTCTTATCTGGCGTGACAAAGTCGGTGTCCCGGAAAAACGTATCTTGCGAATGTCCAGAAAGGACAATTTCTGGGGCCCGCCCGGACCCACTGGCCCTTGCGGACCATGTTCGGAGCTTTATTATGACCGCGGTCCTGACTTGAAAAACGTGGCTGAGGCCGAAGCTCGCGAAGACAGATTCATGGAGTTCTGGAATCTGGTTTTTATGGAATTGTTTAAAGACGAGCATGCTGCATACAGCCCGCTGGCTGCCAAAAACGTGGATACCGGTGCCGGTTTAGACAGAATCGCCATGATTCTGCAAAAGAAAGAAAATACTTTTGAAACAGACCTGCTTTTCCCGATTCTTGAAGAGCTGAGCGAACACTGCGGTGTTAAGTATGGACAGAGCCCGGAGTCTGACACTTATTTGAAAATAGTCACAGACCATACGAGGGCCGTGAGTTTTCTCTTTACTGACGGCATTCGCACTTCAAATATAGGGCGTGGTTATGTGCTGCGTTTTATTACAAGACGTGCCGCAAGATTTGGACGGCTCTTAGGTCTGGATAAACCGTTCATATATAAACTGCTTCCGAAAGTAATTGAAATTTACGGTGCTGCTTACCCGGAGCTTTCGGCCCAGGCTGAATTCACGCAAGAGGCTTTGAGAAAGGAAGAAGAGAGATTTGCCCTTACAATTGACCGGGGCATGGTTTATCTAAATGAACTGCTTGAAAAAGAAGAAAAAGTGGTGCCAGGTGCTGAGGTCTTCAATTTATACGCTACCTATGGCTTTCCGCTTGAGCTTACCACCGAAATTGCAATTGAAAAGGGCAAAAGTATAGATTCGAAAGGATTTGAAGAAGCAAAAGCCGAGCATGAAAAAATCTCTTCGGTGAATAAATTCAATGTGATTATCACAGGTGAAGAGGCTCTCGGTGAGGTGCTGAAAAAGCATGGTGCTACAGAGTTCAGTGGCTATTCAAAGCTGGAAGACCAGAGCACCGTAGTTGCGCTAGTTGAAGGCGGCAAGCTTGTGGATCATGCACAGGAAGGGGAAGAGCTGGAGCTTATTTTAGATCACAGCCCGTTTTATGCGGAATCGGGCGGGCAGCTCGGCGATCACGGATTTTTAGAAAACAGCGATTCCAAAATTGAAGTACTCGATACTAAGAAGCACGAAGGGCTTCATGTTCATAGAGTGCGATTTTTATCTGGTGTGCTTGAAGCCGGGCAAACGGTAAGAGCGCTCGTAGATAAATCAAGACGAGAAGCCACTGTGCTTCACCACAGCACCGCGCACCTTTTTCATGCAGCGGTAAGAGAGCTTTTAGGCAAGCAAGTGCAGCAGGCTGGTTCACAGGTAGGTCCGGAAACCATGCGTTTTGATTTCAGCTTCGAAAGGCAGATGAAGCCGGCTGAAATTGCTCAGGTAGAAGAACTCATGAACGAATGGGTAAGACTGAACCTGCCGGTTCAAACAAGAGAGATGGCTCTTGATGAAGCTAAACGCACCGGTGCAATCGCCATGTTTGGGGAAAAATATGGCGATGTCGTACGGGTTGTTTCTATGGGCGACATCAGCCTTGAATTTTGCGGCGGCACGCATGTGTCAAATACCGGACAGATAGGCCCTATCAAAATAATCTCAGAAGGCAGCATAGCTTCGGGTGTTCGCAGAGTAGAGGCTCTAGCAGGTCAGAAGGCCTGGGCTTATATATCGAATCATATGAACATATTGCTGGGCGCAGCTAATAAGCTGAAGATCAAGCCGGAAGAATTGCTCTTGCAAATTGAAAGGCTGCAAGGCGAGGTAAAGGCAAAAGACCGGGCCGCGGCCGAACTTGAAGAAAAACTGGCTTTTGCCCAGGCACCGGAGCTGCTTGCCAAAGCTGAAACCCTGGGAGATAAAAGACTGGTTCTGGGCCAGCTCAAAGACGTAAGTGCAGATGCGCTCAAGAGTCTAGCCGATCACCTGCGCAAGCAGGGCAACGATGTGGTTGCGGTTCTGGGTAGTGTGCAGGGACCCGATAAATTGAGCCTGGCTGCCGGAGTTTCTGATGCGCTTGCTAAAAAAGGGGTGAATGCAGGCAAACTTGTAAAAGAGGTTGCAACTGCCTGCGGTGGCAATGGCGGCGGCAAGCCTGAGCTTGCACAGGCCGGCGGCAAAGACCCCTCCAAACTGGGAGCTGCCCTTGCGGCACTCAAAAATCAATTTACAGGCTGAGATCAATTCATTTTATAAGGAGAAGCAGTTGACTGAATTTGACCCTGAAAAAAATGTACTTGCTTTTGCTGACGGCGGTTCACGGGGCAACCCCGGACCGGCTGCCTATGGAGCGCTCTTGCAGCAGGAGGGCAGGACATTTGTCGAGATCAATGAATATCTTGGAAATACAACTAATAATGTGGCCGAGTGGACCGGGCTGCTTAAAATTCTGGAAAAAGCAAGCGAGCTTGGTGTCAAGGACATTGAAGTTAGAATGGACTCGGAGCTGGTGGTAAAGCAGGTGCTCGGGCAGTACAGAGTGAAACATCCCGGTTTGATTCCGATTGCTGAAAAGGTGAGTTCGCTGAAAAAACGCTTTCCTAAATTCAAGATTACGCATGTAAGACGGGAGTACAACAAAGATGCAGACAGGCTTGCAAACCAGGCTCTCGACCTGGCGAGCAGATAGCCTTGCAATTGGCAGCAAAAAGGCAATTAATAGATAGAGGAAAGAAAATTGCAGTTTAAAGAAGCGAAAAAACTAATCGGGGTGGTTCTGGCGGCTATTTCATTTATGGTTGCTTTTGCAGTTCAGGCTCTGGCCGAGGTGCCTCCCGTAAGAATTGCGGTTGTACCCGGTGGCGGCAGCGGCATGGAGCAGGAGGTGGTAGACCAGATAAGCCGCGATCTGCAAATGAATCCGAAGGTAAAGGTAAGCACCGTGAATCCGGACTGGTTTGTAACCTGCAATATTCTTGATCGCAACGACACCGTGGGGCAGAGTGTGAGAGTAAACGGCACTGTTGTAATAAAAACTCTGGACGGGCATGTCGTAAACACTGTCTCTATGCAAACTAATAAGCAGGATTTTTCACTCACGCCCGGCATGCCTGTAAATAAGGCCCTTGCAAATAAGGGTGTAGGTGAGGTGATTGTGGGGCTTGTGCAGAGAATCAGGCAGCCGCTTGCCGAAGCAGTGGATGTTGAAATCGAAACCAGAGAAAAGCTAATTAAGGCTCAGAACCTTGGTGATGAAGATAAGTATCAGGAAGGGATCGATATTTTGCTCTCGGTGAGCCAGGACAGCCCGCATTTTACTGGAGCCAGGAAACTCATGGATGAGTTTCAGATGGAGCAGGAGGCAATGGATATGGTTAACGATGCCAAAGCACTTGCATCTGAGGGGAAATACAGTAAAGCCATTGATACTCTAAAAGCTGTCAACCCGAAATCCAAGCGATATAGAGAAGGTCTGGTGAAGGCGCTGATGAACAAATACCGTGCAGCCCTTGCCGGGCGCCGGAGCCCGGCGAAAGTTGCTCCTGCCAAAAAGCCGGCTGCAAATAATGTGGACGCTCAGCTGAAGGCACTTGATGCTCAGAAGAAAGCTCTGGAAGCCCAGAGAAAAGCGCTTGAAGCTCAGGAAGCGGCTCTTAAAAAAGGCAAGTAGGACGCAAAATAACAGGCAAGCAAGACTGAAATAAGGCTCGAACAGGGCTGAAATAAGGCTGAAATAAGACGCCAATAAGTCCCCAATCAGACCGGAAATATGGCAGTCTTTAAATGAATTAATTCAAGAAGCTGGCCGGGCGCCCGCCTAATTAGGCGGAGTGGGGCAGTTCAGAAATTAATAAACAGAAAATTCTCAGGGCAAGAGCTGAACTTAGATCTAACATTAGAGAAGTGTTTTGCGCCCGGCCGCAGAGATCTGTGGTTGTGAATACAAAAGACTGAAATCATGAGGAAAAAAATATGAGATTGCGCAAATTTGCATGCATGCTTCTGGCACTGTCAGTGATGGCAGTATCGATGTGCCAGCTTCCCGCAAAGGCCGACGCCAAGCGTCGCATCGCCGTTATGCCTTTTGAGTACGGTGCGGTTACTTCGCATGTCGGAACTTATGACGTGGGCAAAGGCGTAACCGAACTCATGATTAACCGGCTTGTAAACGACGGCACTTACCGGGTTGTTGACCGGCAGATGCTCGATTCGATTTTGAAAGAGCAGAATCTTTCAGTAAGCGACCGTGCCGACCCGAACACAGCTATCAAAATCGGTAAAATCCTTGCTTGCGATGCCATGGTAGTGGGAACCGTCACCCAGTTCGGTTTCGAAACCAAGTCCGTAAGTGTGGGAAGCGTGCCAAGCATCGCCGGCAGCTATATTCCTTTTGGTGGCGGGCTTGGTCATTTGAGCGGGCTTGGCAGCAAGAAAAGCAAGGTCAAAGTTGCAATTACAGCTCGTATCATCGACACAGCCACAGGTGAAATTCTAGGTGTGGCTGAAGGACAGGGTATGTCCAGCCGTGGCGGCACATCACTCGGAGTACTTGATGTTGACAACTCGAGCTTTGCTTCAAGTATTGCCGGTGAAGCTACCTATCAGGCGGTAGACCAGCTGGCTCACACAATCGACTCGCTTTCAAGCAAAATACCTGACAACCAGTCGATTGCCAATAAAGACGTTCAGGGCAAAATAGCCGATGTCACCGGCACCCAGGTAATCATAAATGTAGGCAAAATCAACGGACTGGCTGTTGGCGACAACCTGCAAGTGGAACGGATCATCAAAACAGTAAAAGATCCGGTAAGCGGCAAAGTCCTGAAAGAAATTACCGGAAGTATTGCAGTGATCAAGCTCTCTTCGGTAGAGCAGGATAACTCCACCGGTGAAATAACCAAATCTACAGGCACGGTTTCAGTGGGCGACAATGTCAAAAAGGTGACTGCCGATGTTTCTGCTGTTGTGCTTACGCCGCTTAGTTCAGGCGATGGCGCCAAAGAAGCTGCAGCAAAAACGCCTGCCAACACCACTGCCAGCACCTCGAATTCCGTCAAGAAAAGCACCAAGTAATCAATAACAGAAAAGAGAAATGAATCAAAATCGAAAACAACTGACTGCAGCCATGCTAATTCTCAATCTGGCTGCGGCCGGCTCTTTGTTTCAGAAATTGCCGGCTTACGGCAAATCAAAAATCGACTGGGAAAAAAAGCTGGCAAAAGGATATCGAGACCTGGAGATAGGCGAGTATGACCGGGCGCTCAAGTTTTTCCAGCAAGAGTCGGATCGTCATCCTGAGTCAGCTGCGGTAAGATGCGGGATTGGTCTTGCGCTTAAGAAGAAAGGCCGAGCCCAGGAAGCGGTTGCTGCAATCAGGCGGGCAACAGAGGTCGAGCCTGAGTATGCCGAAGCTCATTATGAACTCGGTGCGCTTCTGGAATCGAATAAGGATTATGCCGAAGCGTTGAAATCATTTGAGAGATACTTGCAACTGGCGCCGCTTTCAAATAAGAAAGCTTCGGTCGAGGACAGAATTCGCAACTGTAAACAAAACATCTAAATGTGAGAAAATCGAATCAGGATTTAGTGTAAGCCTATAAGTGCTGCCAGTCGTCAAAATACTGCATCAGCTGAAACAGCAAAATAGAAACGAGAGAATATCGAATATAAGTCAATTAAAGAGAACACGAAGAGGGTCATGAAATTGGATAAGTTGAAACAATCTGCATTTTTTGAGGGCAAGTTTGTTCCGATCGACGAGGCAAAAGTAAGCATAATGACCTCTGCGTTCTTGTACGGAACGGCTGTTTTTGAAGGGCTGAGAGCCTACTGGAATGAGCGGCAGGAAGAGCTTTATATCTTCCGGATGCAAGAGCACTACGAAAGAATGATGGACAGCATGAAAATCATGCATATGAGCATCAAGTATTCAGTAGATGAACTGAGCAAGCTGACAGTGGAGCTGCTGCAAAGAAATGCACCGCGCGGCGATACTTATGTAAGACCCACAGCCTATAAATCATCCTGCAAAATCGGTCCGAGTCTAGAAAACAACCCGACAGAATTTTGCATGTTTTCGCTTGCTTTCGGAGATTATTTCCATGGCGCAAACGGACTCAATGCTCAGATTTCGAGCTGGCGGCGTGTGGAAGACAACGCGATTCCGGCACGGGCAAAAATAGTCGGATCATATGCAAATACTGCGCTTGCAAAAACCGACGCGCAAAAGGCCGGCTTTGATGAGTGCATTGTGCTTGCAGAAAACGGTCATGTTTCTGAAGGCAGCGCCATGAATTTATTCATGGTCAGAAAAGGAAAGCTGATTACAACGCCGATTACAGAAAATATTCTAGAAGGAATTACCCGGCATACGGTAACTGAAATAGCTGCCGAGGAGCTCGGTATTGAAACCGTTTTCAGGAAAATAGACAGGAGCGAGCTCTATACGGCCGATGAGCTTTTCTTTTGCGGGACCGGGGCTCAAATTGCACCAATTGCAACCGTTGACAGGCGCCCTGTTGGAAACGGCGGCGTCGGCGCTATCTCCGACAAAATCAGGGAGCTTTATGTTGAAATCTGCAGGGGCGAAATGTCCAAGTATCACAAGTGGCTGACACCGGTTTACAAAAAAGCTGAAACGAAAGCCGAAACAAAGCTGTCGAAAGGCAAAAGCTCAGGGACTGCAACAATCTAACTAAGGTCTGGCTAAGGTAAGGTCTGGCTAAATCTCAGCTCAAAGTCGTAAGATAAGCATCGGTTTATTTTTCAAAAGCAAGAAGCGCTATCTTTACAACACAACCCGCCCCGATTTCGAAATTAAGCAGAAATCATGAATCCAAAAATACTCTATTGTGCAGGCCAGGCAATTTTGCTTAGCTCCTATATGCAAGCAATGCCGGCAATTGCGCAGGAGAGCGCCGCAGAACTCAAAGCACGCGAAGACTGGCTTCGCTACTCAAGCCTTGAACGCCGTCTCACAAGAAAATCTGTTTTGAAAAGAAACGCCGAAAGCCCGACGCCAAAGGATCAAGTGCAAGGCTCGGTTTACCCGCAAAATCCAGGCGCGGCAAGCGTTGAGTCCAGCCAGTTCGTGCTGCCGAACTGGAACTACAGCAACAATACAAGCCAGAGGAACGAGGTTTATCTTGGAGCCGGCTATCCTGGGGCATTCTATTCGACCCAGCCCCGCCCTTATTTCGGCAGGCACTTTTATCCGGGCGGGGTGCCCGGACGTACTGTCTTTCAGGCTCAATTTCCGCAAGGCAGCTTTCAAACCGGTCCCAGTCCGTCATCGGGGAATTATTACCAGCCGGCAAGCCGGGAGCAAGGTGCAAGCGGCTCATATTTCGCCAGTCCATCTCCCTGGGTCCTGCCTTTAATCGCCCCGAATAACAACAGCCAGACTTTCTGGGGACCCGAAGGCAATCCGCTGTCCAAGCCGCCGCAGTAAGAAACCTCTGCTGAATTGCCTGAGAAAACTGTGATTTTAATAACCGATTCCAGCTTCACAACTGAGTTCAGGTTCTTAACCGATTATAGGAAGAAAGGCTCGTGAAATGTATAATCTTCATTAAAATACGACTCAGTGATAGGCGGATTGCATAAGGGAGTATTCAATTTCGATTCTCCCCCGGCTCTTTTCTAACACGCCTGATTGATTTGTGTGATTTGTTAGCTTGGATTGATTTGATTGAAATCGGCTGAAAGGAATGACAGAAGCGGCTCGACCGAATAAGCGAAAAAGAACCAATCCTGCTCCCGGGCAGGAAGAGCAGGCTGCGGTCACAGGCAACCTGGCAAAAATTGTGCCGACTGTAAGCGAAACAAGCAATCAGGCAGCCATAAGTGCCGGAGCAGAAATTCTTAGCGCCGAAGAAAAAAGAGAAAGATACAGCATGGAAGCCATAGGCAGGCCGCTTATGGAAGTGCTGGACAAGTATGAGCGTTTGCCTGAGGAAATAGACAAGGTCAAAAAGGCTTACGAGTTTGCTTTCAAATCTCACGACGGTCAGGTTCGCAAATCGGACGAGCCTTACATTATTCATCCGGTTGAAGTAGCTATTTCACTTGCACACTTAAATGCTGATGTGGACACTATTTGTTCAGGCTTGCTGCATGATGTTATTGAAGATTGTGATGTAAAAGGAGCTGAAATCGAAGGACGCTTCGGACTTGATGTGCGCAAAATTGTCGAGGGCGTTACCAAACTCGGAAAGTTCAGCTTCAGCTCCAAGGAAGAAAGGCAGGCGGAAAACTTCCGCAAGCTGCTGGTTGCAATTGCTGAAGATGTTCGGGTTGTATTGGTAAAGCTTGCCGACCGCATGCACAATATGCGTACTCTCGATCATATGAAAGCAGCAAAGCAAGCCGAAATTGCCCAGGAAACCCTGGAAATATACGCACCGCTTGCAAATCGATTCGGACTTGGTCGCTTTAAATGGGAACTGGAGGACCTCAGCCTCAGATATTTGTATCCTGACGAGTACCTCAATATTGAAACTCTGGTTGCAGACAGCCGGCAGGAGCGCGAGTCTTATGTAAGCGATGTGGTCGAAAGGCTAAAAAAGGAGCTTGCGGCTCGTAACATTCAGGCAGAGGTAGTAGGCCGACCGAAGCACCTGTTCGGCATCTGGAAAAAGATGAAGAAGCAGAACAAAGACTTCGAAGAGCTCTATGATGTTTTTGCGATCAGAGTGATTATTGAGAGCCCTGAAGATAAGAATTTCTGCGAACTTCCTTCTGATCCTGATACGCAAAAATGTTATGAGGTTATGGGTCTGGTTCATTCGCTTTTTCGCCCGATTCCAGGGCGCTTCAAAGACTATATTGCCATGCCCAAGCAAAACAGCTACCAGTCATTGCATACGGCTGTAATGGGACTGTCAGGCCGTCCGGTTGAAATTCAAATTCGTACAAGAAGAATGCACCATGTTGCCGAATATGGGATTGCTGCTCACTGGCGCTACAAAGAATCAGGCTCGGTTGTTGCGGATTCGCAGGTTGATCGCAAGCTTGCCTGGTTGAGGCAGCTTGTCGAATGGCAGCAGGATCTCAAAGATGCGCGAGAATACATGGATACGGTTAAGATGGACCTCTTTGCCGACGAAGTATTTGTATTTAGCCCGCGTGGAGATGTTTTCGACCTGCCGAAAGGATCTACTCCAATTGATTTTGCATATAGGGTGCACACGGAAGTCGGAAATCATGTGACAGGTGCGCGCATCAACGACAGAATGGTGCCGCTTGCTACACCTATGCGCAACGGCGACATTGTTGAAATTATCACGAGCAAAAGCGCGCACCCACGCATGGACTGGCTCAATATCGCCGTTACTCACAGCGCCAAAAGCAGAATCAGGCAGTGGTTCAAGAAGCATCATCGCGAAGAGCATATACAGCAAGGCAGGCAAATGCTTGAAGCTGAATTAGGAAAAGCAAACTTCGACGAGCTTTTCAAATCGGAAAAGATGAAAGACCTGGGCAAGCGCCTCAATGTAAGCGAAGTTGACGACATTCTTGCTGCACTGGGTTATGGCGATCTCTCGCTTTCACAGGTGATGAATCGCGTTCGTGAACAAGAACAGCAAGACAAGGGCAAAGGCAAAGATGCGCTTCCGCAGATAGAAACACCGCCTGCAAGCAAGGCCAAAAAGAGCAATGTGGCAAGTCTTTCAGGCCTGATGCATCATCTGGCGCAGTGTTGCAATCCTGTACCTGGCGAACCAATTGGTGGCGTGGTTACCAGAGGCAGTGGCATTACCGTACACAGAACCGACTGCGCTAATCTCAATAAAGTAGAAAAAGGCCGCATGGAACTTTCCTGGTCTGAGTCGGAAGAAAGCAATTACCCCACATATTTGCTGGTTGAATGTTTAGACCGAGTTGGAATTGCCAGAGACATCTTGCAAAAAATTTCGGACAACAAAATAAATCTCAGTGATTTGAGAGTTGAAACACATCCGCAGTCCAAAACAGCTAAAATTCATCTGGTTCTTGAAGTGAAAGGCATTGCTCAGCTTGAAGACATCAAAGAAAAAATCCGCAATATATCAGATGTGATTCACGTGCAACGGCAAAATCACAGGCGAGGCAAATCAAGTCAGTCTAAGTAAATCGGGGCAGCTCTTCGGGTTTTGATGGTTCAGGCAAAGTTCCGGCGACAACAGCAAGAAAAGAAAGTGGCAAAATGAAACTTGTAGTTAGCACGAAAAATCCAGGTAAGCTCAAAGAGTTTCAGGATCTGGCCAGAGCCGAAAACTGGCTCGATCTTCAAATGGCGCCCGCTGAATACTCTGTGGAAGAAAACGGAGCGACTTTCTTTGAGAATGCCAAAATTAAAGCTATAAAGGCAGCGCAAATGACTGGGTTACCTGCCTTTGCCGATGATTCGGGGCTGGTGATCGAAGCTCTCAAAGGAAAGCCCGGGATTCATTCTGCCAGGTACTGCGAAGGCAGTGACGCCGACCGCAGGGCTAAAGTATTGAAAGAAATGGAAGCTGTTCCAGAAGACAGGCGGCAGGCCGCATTCTTTTGTGCGATGGTGCTTGCTAATCCCGATGGTAGCATTGCTTTCAGCACCATAAGGTGCTGGGAAGGTGTTATTGGTTTTGAGGAACGTGGTGCAAACGGCTTTGGTTATGACCCGATTTTCTACCTGCCCAAAAGCAAGCTCAGTGCTGCAGAACTCGACTCGGAAGAGAAAAATCGAATTTCACACAGGGCTCAGGCCTGGATGCAACTCCTGAAGCATTTACAAAAAGAACGAAGATAGTAAGAATTTTGACCTTTAAGAAGGCTCAGACCGAACTCGAATTTTCGGTGCCGTTTTGGTCCCCGTAACATAACTCCGGGCAGCTGGCCTCAGCCATCTTTATCAATTTAGACGCTGAAATTTCTAATGCCACTGCCAGCCGGCTCAGTGTCTTTAGAGTAGGATTGCGAGCTCCTCTTTCAATATCACTGATATAGGTTCTGTGTAAACCGGCCCTGTTTGCTAACTCTTCTTGCGAAATTCCTAACTGTCCTCGTCTCTTATGTACAGCTTCGCAGACTGCAGCCAAGAATGGATCAGGCTTCTCCTTATGCTTCACTTGTTCTCCCGCTTGCTAGATTCCAACTTCTATTATGCCAACAAATCCTACGGAATTGTGCTCGTAGCACACATTATAGTCAACAGGCTATGAGTGACCAGCGCCCTGAAAGGTAGGTAGCACAAGGTTCGGAGGGCATTTTCTGCGCTTTCTATTTTCTGCAAGATATCTTTTTTGTTTGTAGTTTTGTGCTTTGAAGGCTGTTTTTTTTCTTTTATCGTCGATGAATCAATCGGCTATGCCCGGCTTATGAAGGGCGTTCAGGCGATTTCACTTCCTTTGGATTCTAGTTGCTTCGTTTCTTGGAGGAAGTCTTGCTGTCCGTCTTCTTGGTATCAGAAGCTTCTTTCTTCGGAGCGGCTTTCAATCTGTCCTGAATCTGTTTTATCGACTCCAGCAAATTAACTGCTTCGGCGTAATTAAGCGCTTCTTCAGAGATTCGAAACTCAGCTTCATTAGATTCGAGTCTATCCATTTCTTCTTTTAATTCTTTGTATTTCTCAGGGCTTAAGTTACCCTTTGCTTTCTCTGCTTCAATCTTCTTGTCAAGTTCGGCTTGCATAGAATCGATATCTGGAAGCTGTTTAGCGGCAGCAGCTCTCTGGTTTATCCTCCGGCTCAGGCGATCCATGTCGCTCACAACTGTTAGACATTCCTGATAACTGATGCCACCACCACTTGATCGTTTTTCTGCAGCGGCAGCGCCAATCTCGTCGAGCAGTGCTTTGAAGTCCTTGCCCTCTTCAAGTGGCAGCCGTCCTGATGCAAGAAAGCTTGCAAGTTTCTGTTCCATCTCATCGTGTTTATGCTCGAGCTGGGGCAAGATAAGCGGTGCAGTTTCGAGATTTCTCTCCGTATATGCTTGCAAACGCTGGAATCCGTACGCGTATGCAAGTCTTTCTCCGTAGCTCAGCCCACCGTCGTCGGCCCTCATTTTGTTAAAGGCCAGCACAAGGCGGTCATAGCTTCTTCTTACCATTTCAGTTTCATCGACGTCCAAATAGCCGCTGCAAAATCCTTCGCGCATTTTCTTTTCGGCACTGCCTTCCAGAGAAATCAGATCGTTTATCATGACATGCACTTCGCGCAATTCTCGATCAAGCTGAGCCCAACAATCTTCTAAGCTGTTAACAAGCTCGATAGCTTTGTCACCGGTTAATCCTGTAGAGTCTTCTCTGTATTGTTTTTCCAGTTTGCGACTTTCACTTAGCTTCTGCCTGTAGAAGTCCTGTGAAACGGTATTCAGGCGGCCGGATGAAACTCCCTCTTCGATAAGAGCCTCTATTTGAGCGCGCCTTGTATCCAGACCCGGAAAAAATGCCGCATGACCGTGCATCTGCTCTTCCAGCTTGCATGAGAGGCGCTCAAGTTCAAAGGCAACGGCAAATTTCTCCCGATCGCTAAGAATGCTCTCAGAGGCGCTGTATTTTTCTTTGACACTGTTGATTCCGGCTAATTTAAGCACCGCGGTACGCGCATCGCCTACGCTCAATTTTCCAGAAACAGCAGATTCGGCGATCCGGTTGTCGATAGCGTCTCGCAATCCTTCTATATTAGGAAACTCCATGGGACGATCTTTCATGCTCTTGTCCAGTTGACCGGAAAGCTTTTGCAAGTCTTGTGCAAGCTTTAAAGCTTGAGCCGAGTTCATGCCATCTCTTAGATATTCAGCATGTTTTTTGTTCAAGGAAGCTAGCGTGCTTCTAAACTCGCTTGCTTCGTATTCGGAAAGTCGTTTTGCTTTCTCGGCTTGTTTGCTTCTGTGACTTAGCTGAACAAGATATACAAGCAGACCTGGAAAGAGCCGATTCGGCCCGTGAATCTGTCTGTCAAGGCGGCCTTCCAGGCGTGCGGCTTCCAGCGTCAGGCTGCTTTCTTCTTCGCTTTTCAGGGCAGCTTTTGCAAGCAAGCTTTCTTTTGTTGTTGAAATAGCATCAAGATCCTCTTTAAGTTGAAAAGCTTCAAGCGGATTTAAATTTCCTTCGTCAAGAGCTGATGCAAGCTTCAGGTCAATCTTTTTCAAGCGTGTATCCAGGTCGGGTCTCTTCGGATTCAATGAGTCTTCAAGCTGGTTTGCCAGGTCTTCAAGCACAAGGCCCAGTTCGATAATCTGATCCTGGCTTATCTTAGCTCCTGACTTGCCAAAAGCCTCAGAGCTCGAGCTCAGTTCACTCAGCTTTTGCTTGACTTCTTCGGACTTTTGCTGGCTGAGTTTACCGGATTTCAGCCCTTCTTGAATCTTGTTTTCTATACTGGCTCTTTGGCTGGCGAGATCGGGCATGGCAAGAGGGCGCTTAGCAAGTTTGCTTGCAAGTTTTGCTCCCAGGTGGTCGTAATCAATGCAAAGCATAAGCTTGTCCGGGTAGCTGAGCCGCCCTTTCTCTTTGTGAAGCATTCCTGCAAGTGCGTTGATTCTGTTGAATTCCTGCTTGAGATCTGCCACTTCCGGTGGTGTCAATCTACCCTGTCTGGCGCTTAGATCAATGCGCCTGCCCAGATCTTCCCTTGTAAATTGCAGGTCAACCGACGCCAGTTCCCGGTCACCCTGCTTGCGGTCGATAAAATCATTTAGCTTGTCAAGCCAGGTATGGAGGCGAACGTTCTGCCAGTGTGTGAATTTGCCGGGGTTTTGTCTGAATTTTGCTTCTTCTTCGGCTATTGAGTCCAGATGGGTTTTAAGTTCTTCGGCCTGCTGGGGTATTAAACGTCCGCAAGCAAGACCTTCAAGAATCCGGCGCTCTGTCTCCACCATGCGTGCGTCAAAATCGCTAAAAGGACCTTTCTTAAAACCGGGGTCTTGCGCTTTTGTTTCAGCTGAAGCCTTTGCCGCTGCTTCAGGCTCTGAACTTTGTTTCTGGCTCCCATCACCGTCTAGAGCAAGCGCAGGCAAAGTTCCTTGAATTAAGAGAGTTGCCATTAGGCTCATTTTGAGAGTGCGCGTCAGCCAAGCCTTCATCTGCCAGCCTACCTCCGGGTTTATGCTTGAAGAAAACACAAATGCAATTATAGACGCATTCGTTAATAGACTCATCCGCCTCATTGAAAACTCTGACTTGATAATTCAGAATATTGTTTCCGTCTTTTTTATTGAATGACATGAAAACTAGCAAGATATTGTTTCCGCGAAACTTTGCCTGGGGAGTGGCAACTGCTGCTTACCAGATTGAGGGTGCTTGGAATGAAGACGGCAAAGGTGAGTCTATCTGGGATAGATTCAGCCACAGTCCGGGGAATATTCTGGATGGTACCACTGGTGATATCGCATGCGATCACTATCGTCGCTTCCCTGAAGACATTAAATTGATGCAGGAGCTGGGCATCAAAAACTATCGAATGTCGATCTCCTGGCCTCGTGTAATGCCCTCTGGAAGAGGAAAGATCAATGAAAAAGGTCTTGATTTTTATGATCGCTTGATTGACGAATTGCTCAGCGCCGATATCGAACCCTTTGTTACGCTTTATCACTGGGATCTTCCGCAAGCCTTGCAAGATCTGGGCGGCTGGCAGAACCGCGAACTCTGCAAGTATTTTCAGGACTACTGCGCGCTTGTTCTGAAACGGTATTCTGATCGCGTTAAATTCTGGACAACTTTCAATGAGCCATGGGTGATTGCCAATCTTGGGCATAGAACCGGAGAAATGGCTCCAGGACTCAAAAGCCAGAAGTCCTGCTTGCAGGTGATTCATAATATTTTGCTTGCGCACGGAATGGGGGTTCAGGCTATAAGGGCTATAGACCCGGCGGCTCAGGCCGGCATTGTTCAAATATTGTTTCCCACTGATCCTGCCTCGGACAGCGAATCGGACCGGCAGGCGGCTGAATTTGCCTGGCGCAAAGACTCAGCCTGGTTTTTAGATCCTTTATTCAAGGCTCAATACCCTCCCGATGTCTGGGACAGCTACGGAGCAGACTGTCCGCTGGTCGAAGCCGGCGACATGGCGCTTATTTCGCAGAAGCTGGATTTTCTGGGCGTGAATTTTTATTTTCGCAATGTGATGAGTGCGGCAGGAAGGCTTACAAATATTCCTGGCGCTCAATATACGGACATGGGCTGGGAAGTATATGCTCCGGCTTTGAGGCATTTGCTTGAGAGAATCAGTAAAGACTACAGATTGCCGCCGATTTATATAACTGAAAATGGTGCTGCATTCAAAGATGAGCCCGCTGAAAACGGGCAAATTCACGATCCTGAAAGAATGAATTATATTAAGGAACATTTGCTGGAAGCACATGCAGCACTGAGAGAAGGGGTCGAGCTCCGGGGCTACTTTCTCTGGTCTTTTCTCGATAACTTCGAATGGGCCTTTGGTTTGAGCAAACGCTTCGGAATAGTTTTTGTGGACTACGAAAGCCAGAAGAGAATACCGAAAGACAGTGCTATCTGGTATTCGAGTGTAATCAGGAAAAACGGCTTTGATTAGCTGCGGGCGAAGGTTAAAAAGTCCAAAATTGCTGCGTATTTCCACCACCGTCAGCCGCTTTTGCTCTTTCTATTAATCTGCTCTTATATTATTCTCAAGCTGGGGAATTTAAAGTTGGAGCAAAACTTTTATCATGCCGGACGGATTTGACTTTTCAGATGTATCGAATGTTCTGAAGCAGCTTAAGGACAGGGTGGGACCCTCTCCCGAAAACCAGCCTCAGCAATGGTCTATCTGGGATAGACCACAGACCCGAGAGCTGCCGGCTCAGACCGGCGACAACAGGCCGCCGGGTCCGGGGCAGTTTCAGCCCCGCAGTGATATGCAGTTGCCGCAGCTGCCAGGCTTTCCGCAGATACAACTGGATCAGCGACCGCAAGTGCGTCCTGAAGCACAAGTTCAATTGCGTCCTGAGCAGATGCTTGGTACGAATCATGCTGATGATCGAACCAAGCAGGCCGTGTTCAGTGCACTGAGCCAGGCTCAAAATCAAAGCTACAGATCTCAGTCGGCAAGATTCTATCAACAGGCAGTCATGCTTGCAGATCGTTCGCAGGATGGCAGCTTGCAAGCAGTTGCCAAAGTAGAATACGGACTGGCCAACATGAGCTGGGGGCACTCCCAGGAAGGTTTTCGCTTGATTCTGGAAGCCGGTTCCAACAATCCCACCATCTATGACAGCCGCACGAACCAGTCTTTTCTAGAGAGGCTTTCTCAGGTAGGCATGCCTCAATCGGCAGTCGATCTCTTATTGCGCAACGGCCAGCAGGACCCGAACTGGTATCTCAAAGATGCTGATGCAACAAGAAAGCTTGATGCCGCAATGACCGGACCGGCTTTTGTTGCCCCGCCCGCCAATGACAGAGCAGCTCCCGGACCGGGCGACGATCCGTTCCTGCCACCCAAAACTAGGCCGGAACAGTTAAATCCGGACCTGAATCCTCCTGAACCGGGACGCGCCGGAGGCTGGATTCATGAGCAGTTCAAACAAACTCTCAGTTCAGCAAGCCAGCAAAGGGACTTTCAATCGGCCTTTGCTCTTTATAAACAGGCCACAGACATGGCAGACCGCTCCAGAGATCCGTCATTGCAGGCTACAGCCCGGGTTGAAACCGGACTGGCGTTGCTCTCTGCGGGTAACACTGAAAACGGCATAAAATGGCTGTTGGATGCTGGCTCCAAAAACCCCGCCTTATATGACCAGCGTTATAACCAGAATTATATCAAGCGTCTGGAATCATTCGGCTTGCCCCCGGAGCTGATTTCGACTTTGATGACAAACGGCTCCAGAGATCCGCACTGGCACATGCTGGATCAAAATGCGGCAAAAAACCTCGATGCAATACTGCGCAAACCAAAGGCGCCGCCACCGGAGCCGATTGTGCCCAACCCGCTTTTGCCCTATACAAGTCCCTTTTCACAGCCGGTTGATAAGGCTCCGGCGCCACAACCTCAAATTCAGCCACATCTGAGAAAATCGCCATTCGGCGGCTAAATGTGATGGCATAATAACGCTTGATTTAACGCGCTTGATTTAACGTGCTGGTATCAAATACGATGGCATAATCCAGAGCTTGTTAAAGAAGCTTGTTTACAGCAGGGTTCTGATCAATTCGAAATAAAATTCGAGATCCTGTCTTGATATGCCGTCTGCACTTACCCGCCCGTCGTCACAAGCTTCGCAGATCTGCTCATGATTGTCGAGCAAAAACTCGAGAAACTTTTTTTCGGTGTTTTGCAAGTCAGCTGCAAGAGCCAGCTCAAGTTCTTTTCTTGACAAGAAACCATTCCCGTCCTTGTCAAGCTTGTCGAAGGACGAATATGCGAAATCTTTTACTGCTTTGAGCTGGTCGCCAATCTGGCTGCCGTCGCCGATAATGTCCGAAAACCATGTATCTTCAGTTCCTGCCATCGTCCGGCTCCTTGCTCCTGATTAACTCAGCTTATGTCTTAGGTCTGGCTTTCTTCACTTGCTCGTTCTAGTGAAACTGTAAATTAGTTTGCAGTTCTGCGCAATATTTTCTTTTGCTGTAAAGATAAGCAAGAGTTCTGGGAATAAGGCAAAAGATACATAAGAAGGAGCTTTCCGTGAAAGAAGTCAGCGAGCTCAAAACCCTGTTGGAGTGGCAGGAACAACGCTGGGGCCACGATCACCCTAAAGTAATAGCTAGCCTTGAAACTCTGGCTGATCTTTTACACATGCGTGAAAAATATGTCGAGGCGGAACCTCTTTACTGGCAGATACTTGAAAAAAAGCACAAGCTCTATGGCGAAAATGACTTGAGAGTGGCAGATACAATTTACGATCTTGCTTGCTTGCATGAAAAACAGGAAAACTTGCTTGAATGCGAGCGATTGTTCAAATGGACCTGCGATATCCGCTGCAGGTTGCTGCCCGAAGGCGATCTGAGCTTAGATCAATCTCTCAATAAGGTAAAGGAGATTGCCAGCAAGCAGGGGCTTGATCCTGAAGAAATAGGCTATCCAGCTCAGGAAACTGGATCGAGAACCGGAGTTCCCAGCTTTGACTGGCAATCGCAGCTTGAGCGCAGCCGGCTTTTAATCATGGAAGGAAATTATGAGTTTGCAGAAACCCTGCTTAATTGTCTTGTAGAGGTTGCTGCGGCGTTCGAGCCGTCCTCTGTATTCCATGCGAACTGCAGCCATTTGCTTGCCCGCACTCAGTTTCATCAAAAAAATCTGGCCGAGAGTTTGAAAAGCTTTGAAAAGGCCCTTGCCTTATACGAAAAAGTAAGTGGTGCAAAAAGTCTGGAAACTGCAAATTGCCTTGAAGATATGGCTGATCTCCGTTGCAAGCTCGGAGAAGCAGGAGAGGCTGAGTTTCTGTTTAAATGGTCGATGCAGATTCTTGAACAATTGAAGCCCGAAGGCGAGGCTGATCATAAACGTTTGCAAGTGAAACTGGATTCGATTGCCGAGCTGTGCAAGGAAGTGCAGGAAATTTCAAAACCGGAAAAAGTTGCAAGTCCACAGGATTCGGCAGCTTCCGCAGAAGAAGCTCAAAGCGAGGATCAGGTTGCAAATTATCTCTGGAATCAATATCTTTCAGCAGGAAAAAAAGCTCTTGCAAAAAATGATCTGACCGGTGCCGAAAGCATGATTTCTAGGGCGCTGGATAAGGCGTCAGAATTCGGTGTTCAGGATCCCCGCTTGTGGAAGACCTATTGCCAAATGGCCGAGTTATATATCAAGCAGGGAAAGCAGGTGAAGGCAGAGTCGTTGCTGAAGCAAGCCCAGCAGTTCTGCGAAAAAACACTTGGACCCTTTCATCCGGACAACGCAAAATATCTCGCCTTACTTGGTTCATTGCACGAAAGCAGCGGTGATAATGCTCAGGCTGCAATTTGCTACGACCGGCTGGTGAATATATTGCACAAGGCTAATCGCCCGCTTGTAGAATATGGCGCATATTTAAAAAAACTCGAGCGCTTGCACGAAAAACCGCCGGCAAGTTTTTTCGATTAAGAAAAAAACGCGATATTTGATTATGCTTCTGAGCGCAACTATCTGAACGGTGATGGTCTCAAGTGGGCTCCAGGGTTTACAGGATTTAGAGGCAAGGTTTGCGGCAGATAGTTCGGAAATTGTGGCTTGCTTGCTGAAGCTTCAAGTTTCTTGCCTGCATTGGAGTCCTTCTGATACCAGAGCGGGTCTTTAGAGCCGTTTTCCATCAGCAAAGAAATCGTGGCGTCGGGGATACCAGCTTGCTTGAGGCGATCTGTGAAGGGCTGGTTCCTTTGCTGATTATAAAGCTCGGGATTCTTGGCCGCTCCATCCATAATCCACTTATAACCTGTGTCTGCAAAACCCCATTTTATACAGGCTATTCCGAGTTCGATTCTGCTTGCAGCTTCAAGCAAGTGATTGCCGCTCTTGTCTGCAAGATCTATGGCCTGTTTGTAATACTGGTATGAATTCTCAGGGTTCTCCTGTCGCTGGGCCTGAACCAGAGCCAGTGCAATAGCTTCCTGGATCCGCTTGTCCATCGTTTGATTTTGATTTTGATTTTGATACTCTGGTCCGGGATTGTCTGATGGTCTGGTCTTGCTTGTGTCCGTGGGGCGGGGCAGATTTATGTTGCTGAAGCGTCCTGACATTTCCAGTTTGAGCCTGGACACAGCTTCATTTATCGGAGCAGAATCAATCTCGCCCATTTTGTAGTATGTGGGTGCATCTGCTCTTACAGGACTTGCCGGATCCGAACTCCTGCTCATTGAAAAAACCATGGTGAAAGGTGGTTCCTGACCGGCCCTTGGCATATTTTCGAAAGCATAGCGGCCGATTGCCGAGTTCCTGTCAACCCGGTCCGTATCTACAAATACATAAACTGCGTCTTTGCCGTTGCTGTTGCGGGCCTGTCTGAGCGAGTTCTCAATCACATGGCGGCTTGCTGCATCGTTCGAGCTGCCTATCATCATAACTATTGGTTTGTTCTGGCTTGCAGCATCATTGACAGCTTGCATGTAGTCATCGTTGTTTGAAACTATACGATCAAAACTTCCTCCAATTGCTCGCTGGTATGAATTGGCATCCCAGCGCCGGTAGTTCTGAACCTGCTTTTTGAACTGCTCAAGCTTTTGCTTGTCTGTGACTTTGGGAAATAGAGGTTTATCTTCCGGGCGCGGCCTGGGGTAATTGTCATCGTTGGGACGCGGACGCGGGAAATCGTTATCATTCGGGCGTGGTGTCGGCCTCACGGGCGGACAGGGTCTCGGGCCTCAGCCCCTGGCTATCTCCTCACGAAAGGATTGAGAAGCTGCATAGTTTTGCCCCTCTGACGACTCATTATTTTGTTGAAATTGCACAAAACGATCTGACATCCGGTGGATCCTCATACGCAGAAGATGAAGTCGCGATGGAGAACCTGGACATTCCGAGCTTAAGTCCCAGTTAACTCAAGTTAAGAATCAGTATATTGTTATGATCTGCAGTTAAGACTGTGTAAATCCACAGTCGGAGCCCCGCCATGGGAATTCCACGTATGAGTGCGACAATATTTGCTTCCTGCTTGCTTTTTCGGGGTAAAGAAACTTAGTTGCCTGGACTTCAATATAAGGGTGAAAGAGCGCGAATTGTTTTGAGATCTTTTCTTTGGAAGTGAAAATCTGAAAATGCCAGATTCAGAAGAGAGCGGCCTTGAAGAAAACGGCCCTGAAAAAAGCGGCCTTGAGGAAAGAGACCTTGAGGAAGAAGTCCTTGATAAAAGAAGCCTTGATAAAAGGGATTTGGCTCAAATTCAAATTGAGCAGTTGGAAATTGATACTGTAATAGGGCGGGGCGCAAATTCGATTGTATTCAAAGCAAAGCAGCTGCTTCTCGATCGAATTGTGGCAGTCAAAGTGCTGACGGCAAGGGGCTTTTCAGAGACCCAGTTTTCGAGATTCAAAAAAGAAGTCAAACTGAGCTCGATGATTGATCATCCTAATATCGCAAAAATCTTTGCTGCCGGACTTACAAAGAATGGCCTTCCCTATATTCAAATGGAGTTGATTGAAGGCTATGAACTGGGCTTCGAGCTGGCAGAAAATCTACCTCTCAAATTTTCTCGGTTCAGCGAAGTATTTCTGCCGCTTTTGAGCGCTCTGGATTATGCACATGCTCTGGGGATTTTTCATCTTGATCTAAAGCCGGCAAATATCATGATTTCTGAAAATGCAAAGACAGTGAAGTTGCTGGATTTTGGCATAGCCAGGCTGGCAAGTACGGAGAATCCAGGGACTCAAACTGCAACTTATCTGCACGCAGGGACACCAGCTTATATGAGCCCCGAGCAGTGCAAAGGCGCAAGCCCGGATCACAGATCAGACCTTTATTCACTTTCTTGTATCATGTACGAAGCACTTTTTTCTGCCCCGCCCTTTGCTGCCGAATCAGCCTATGAACTTATGAGTAAGCATTTGCATGAAAAACCGCCTCAAGCAAAAGAGCTGGCCGGCAAGAGCCGCGTGCCACTAGAGCTTGCAAAAACGATTTTGTGGGGGCTTGAAAAAGATCCGGAAGCACGCCCTCAAAGTGCCAGGGAACTTTCTGAAAAACTGAGCAAAATACTTGCTGAGACAACTGAAAATAGCGCACCCGTATCTGTTTCGGCCGGGAAAAAAAATATTCAGCCGCTGCCGATTTCAATCTCACTTGTGTTTTTACTCTTGCTTTCATTTGCTTCCTATAAGATTTTGGCAATGAAGAAAACTCAACAAGAGAGTGAAAAAACAAAGGCAGAGTTAGGAGATGAAAGCATTGAAAAGTTGCTTGATAAAGCCAGGATATACAAAGATAAGGGCGATTATGCAAATGAGTTCGAGCAGAGGGAGAGAGTATTTGCTTTTCAAAATAAACTCAAACGCAAAAAAAATAACCTTGACTATATTAATAACACCTATGAAGCTGCAAGGTCCGCATGCGATCAGGCAAGAACCTTGAAAGAGAGCGGGCAAAACGGCTGGCAGCTATATGCGGAAAAAACACTCGAGTATTGCTCAATAGGATTGAGTTGTGGTGCAGGCCGACTTGAAGACAAGGATCTGTATAAAACTCTTTGTTATGTAAAATTGGGAGCGCTCTTCTTGCTTGAAGAAAAGGCGCAGGCAATAAAGGAACTCAGGATTATTCATAATGCGGCCAAAAAATTCAAGCGTCATTACAGGCTCTCGACTTGCCTCCTTTGTGCCACAGTGCCCGTAAGTTATGGTGTTTACAAAGAGCCAGAGCTTTTGCTGCTTGAGGAACTTGCCTATGCTGAGCAAAGCAAAACTGATGTAAGCGACAGATTGAATTTTCCGCTTCAAATCAAGGCCGCACTTTCTGTTGTTTACTTGAATCAAGGAGAAAAGGAAAGGGCCAGGCGCCTGGCTCTGGAAACCGCCGGCGAACTTACTGCCACCGCCGATCTAGAATCGTGGCACCGTCAAGAAGTTTTAGCAAAGGTCTTGTCGGTGCTTGCTGCTTGCAACAAGCAAGACTTTGAAAGAGCCTATAAACTGGAGCTGAGTCAAAATGCCGACATTTACAGGCGCGATTTTGTTACGGCAGCTGTGCTTCAAACTGAAATAGCCCATAAATACTTTGATTTTGCCGACTACAAGAGATCTTATACCGGCCTGAAAGAGGCAATCTCGATTCTTGAACATTTTCCCGACCGTGGAAAACTGAGCCAATATAGTGGTGGACTGAGTAAAATGATTGCCTGCTGCCAGAAATTGAATAAGCCTGAAGAAGCAAAAATCTATGAAAAGAAACTGAAGCAGTTATACACTCAATGATTGAGTTGCTTGTCTAGAGGCCGGTAAAATAGCAGCTTGGAATTTAGCTATTCTTTTACTTGGCTGGAGAATTATGGCATTTACTGATTTACGGGCCTTTATCAAAGTATTGGAAGAAGAAGGCGAGCTGATGAAAATATCAGCTCCGGTGTCCTGCGATCTGGAAATTGCAGAAATAACCGACCGGGTCAGCAAGGCTGATGGCAATGAAAATAAGGCCCTTTTGTTCACGAATGTCAAAGGGTACGGCATGCCCTTGCTAATTAATGCCTTTGGCTCTATGAAACGTATGTGCCTGGCATTGGAAACCGAAAGTCTCGATGATGTGGCTGACCGGATCAGGCATTTATTGAAACCGAAAGTGCCTGAAACTCTGGTAGACAAGCTCTCTTTCCTGCCGACTTTGCTTGAGGTTGGCAGCTTTCCGCCTAAATTGACCCAGAAGCAAGCTTCCTGCCAGGAAGTGGTAATCAAGGACCCCAGTCAGGCCATGCTTGACGCGTTGCCGATCTTGCGTTGCTGGCCTGAAGACCCGGCAGCTTTTATAACCCTGCCTGTGGTGATCACAAAAGACCCACGAAATGGAGTTCGCAATCTGGGTGTTTACCGGCTTCAAAAATACGATAACAGCACAACCGGAATGCACTGGCACAAGCATCATGACGGTGCCCGTAACTTTGAAGAAGTCCGCAGGCTTGAGATTCTGACTCCCGGAAGCAGAGACGGGCAGGAGCCTCCGAATTACGGGACTTTTTTTGAAAAGGCTCCCTCTGAAAAGCCGGGCAAGCGCCTGGAAGTAGCTTGTGCGCTTGGCTGTGATCCAAGTATCACTTATGCGGCCACAGCACCGCTGCCCCCTGAAATAGACGAGTATGTATTTGCAGGCTTTCTGCGCAAAAGCCCGGTGAAACTTGTGAAATGCGTTTCTGTGGACCTTGAAGTTCCGGCGACGGCTGAGATTGTTATAGAAGGTTATGTCGACCAGTCCGAATTGAGGGTAGAAGGACCATTCGGGGACCATACCGGCTTTTACAGCCCTGCTGGTATGTTTCCGGTTTTTCATGTTACAGCGGTCACCCATAGAAAAGACCCGATTTATCAAACAATCATTGTCGGCAAGCCGCCCCAGGAAGATTGTTATCTGGGAAAAGCTACAGAAAGAATTTTTTTGCCGATGTTGCAAACACTCGTTTCTGAAATAGTCGACATGAACCTCCCCTGGGAGGGTGTGTTCCACAATTGTGCAATCATCTCTATAGACAAGCGCTACCCGGGTCACGCCAAGAAAGTGATGAGTGCGGTCTGGGGACTGGGGCAGATGATGTTCACCAAGTATGTGATTGTTCTGGACAAACATATAAACGTTCACGACATGTCTGAAGTAGCCTTAAACGTATTCGGCAATGTAGACCCCAGGCGCGATATGATGTTCGCTGACGGTCCTTTGGACATACTCGATCATTCGTCCCCCATGTTTGGTTACGGCTCGAAAGTAGGGATAGACGCGACCAGAAAATGGGAGTCGGAAGGGCATCCTCGTGAGTGGCCACGGGAAATAATCATGTCCGACCAGATTAAAGAGCAGGTAAGCCGCAGATGGCAGGACTACGGCTTTGGACAGTTTAAGGAGCTGTCCAGGGTCTAAACACCTGTATTTACTTCAGAGGGAGAGTTTTGTCCAAAAGTCTGACTGCCCTCTGGAAGCGGTGGGAGAGTTTTGTCCAAAAGTCTGACTTGCCCTCTGGAAGCGGTGGGAGAGTTTTGTCCAAAAGTCTGACTGCCCTCTGGAA
>CAZTQO010000055.1:30857-45991 GCA_964615655.1 uncultured Candidatus Obscuribacterales bacterium
AAAAGTCTGACTGCCCTCTGGAAGCGGTGGGAGAGTTTTGTCCAAAAGTCTGACTGCCCTCTGGAAGCGGTGGGAGAGTTTTGTCCAAAAGTCTGACTGCCCTCTGGAAGCGGTGGGAGAGTTTTGTCCAAATCTCTGAGTGGCTCATAAAAGTGAGGACGGACGGTCGTTTCGGAGTTTCGAATCGCCATTTCAAAGAAAAATCAAGCAGAATATGCTTGTAAAGGGGGATTATTTAATCTTCGACCTTGAAAAGTTGCGCATAAACCGGGAATAACAACACTACAGCGAAATGTTCTTCTACACAGATTGAGTGTCCGACCAGATCGGCTGCTGTTTTCTCCTCCTGCGGAATCAAAATCATATGCTCAGCATGAAACGCACAGGCTCATGCCTTGTGGCCTTATTGGCTCTTCTTTGTACAGCTTCTTACCAGCCAGCTCAGGGCGGTTACAAGCTTCATCCTCGAGATGTATATCACAAAGCCTGGCAGCTTGTTCGGGATACATACTATGATCCCAGTTTCAACGGGCAGAATTGGCTTTCGTGGGAGCACAAGTTTGATGGTGATATCAGAACAGTTTCTGATGCCCACAAAGACATCAAAGTTATGCTTGAAAGTTTGAAAGACCCCTATACTCGTTTTCTCGATCCTCAGTCGTTCAAAGATGAAAGCGATGCAATCAACGCCAAAATCGTCGGCATCGGCATCAACCTGGTTCAGAAAAACGGCAAGCTGGTAGTTACCAAAACTATAGATAACAGCCCGGCTCAGAATGCGGGCATGCAGCAAAAAGACGAAATAATTTCAATTGACGGTTATAACACAATTGGTTTTACACCCGAGCAGGCAGCTGAAAGAATTCGTGGTAAAGCCGGCTCAGCTGTTCAGATTGCTGTAAGGCGCGGTGACCAGGAAAAGAGCTTCGATATCACCAGAGCAGAGATTGTAATTCACGCAGTCAGCTATAAGGTGATGGAGCAAAATATCGGATACATCCAGCTTTCAACCTTCATTTCCAATGACGCGGCACGCGAATTCAAGGCCGCACTCGAAAAACTTTCCAGAACCGATGGTTTGATCATCGATCTCAGAGACAATCCCGGCGGGCTGCTTTCAAACTCACTTGAAATAGCAGATATGCTCCTGGATGGCGGTGTGATTGTCTCAACAGCAGGTCGCAACGGCAGATCGGTCGACACAGCTTCAGGCAATCCGGTCACTCATCAGCCAATTGCAGTTCTTGTTGATGATGAAAGTGCCAGTGCCAGTGAAATTCTGGCAGGTGCTCTCAAAGACAATAATCGTGCCACCATAATCGGCACCCATACCTACGGCAAAGGTCTGGTTCAAGAAATCAACCATCTGCCTGGTGGTGCTGCAATTCACATCACAGTAAGCAAGTACCTGACTCCCAGTGGCGCGGATATCAACAAAGTAGGTGTGCAGCCAGATATTGTAGTAAGCGATCACGACCAGCAAGACAGTGTTGCAATGACATTCTTGAAAGAAAAGATTGCAAGTTTGAAAGCACCTTCAAGAACAAACCAGATTTCTTTGTCCAGATGAAACTGACCCGCCCTTGGGTTTAAGTTTCCAGTCCCGCAATTTTTTCGCTGACAACAGCCCCGCCCCATTAAAAAGGCGGGGCTGTAAAATTCCTGCTACTTGGTTATTATGGCTTCGAGTCTGAGATGGAGTTGTCAGGTGGGCGTGCGCATAAGGAAAAAGCCCTATACAGCAATCACAGCGGCTTTTTGCGCCCTGGGTTTCTTAATGCAAATCGCGCCTGTAAATGCCCAGGACGACCCGCTTGAACAGTGCCGGCATAAAATTCTCTTAAATCCAGCTGATCCTGACCCGTATTACAACAGGGCCTTATGGTACGGGCGCCTTGGCAATGACAGCAAAGCAATCGAAGATTACAACAAATGTATATCGCTTTCGCCTGAAAAGGCCAGTGCATATGCTAACAGAGGCAATATTTATTACAGGCACGGAAAATTCGAGCTTGCTTTGAAAGACTTTAACAAAGCTCTGAGTCTGGGTCCAAAAGCAAGCTATTTCTACAATCGTGCTTGTGCATATCGCAGTATGCATAATTTTAAATCTGCACTTGAAGATTTTAATAATGCCCTGAAACTAGAAGCAAATAATGCCCTGATTTTGGAAGCAAAAGCCGATCTGGAGCTGGCGCTGGCCAACAACTCCGGAGCTCTCCAAAACTACAATCTGGCGATTGATTCAAATCCTAAAAGAGCTGAACTCTATAACAAAAGAGGTTCTGTTCAGTTCGAACTCAGTCATTATGCTGAAGCACTCAACGACTTCAACGAGGCAATAAAGCTCGAACCGGCAAATGCTCTCAGTTATTTCAATCGGGCAAGTGCTGAGCATAAGCTCAAAGATTACAAGCACAGTTTTATCGACTTTGAAAAATGCATCAAACTCGACCCCGGCAAATGTGAGCCGTTTGCCAGCCGTGCTCGCCTGTATTATGAACGGGGAAACTACAGAGCCGCAATCAAAGACTTCGATTCGGCTTTGAGTATCGATCCCAAACGCGGTGACATTTATTATGCAAGAGGCTGCACGCAGCTGGCACTCGGCAATAATGAAGCTGCAGTTGAAGACTCGAGCAAGGCAATCGCATTGAAATCGAATGTTGAAGCATCACGATGGAACCGGGCTGCTGCATACATATCGCTCAAGAAATACGACAAGGCACTTGATGATATGAATGATGTGGTTAAGGCCGAGCCTGATAATCCAATGGCTTACAACAACAGGGCTGATGTTTATATCAATATAGGCAAAGCGGATCTTGCCCTTGCGGACTGCAACAAAGCTCTTGAGCTGGACCCCGGTTGTGTTGCAGCTTTTGCAACCAGGGCTGAGGCCTACGACAAACTGGCAAAATATGAAAGTGCGCTTGCTGACTATAACAAGTTCATCAAACTCAACCCGGATTTCGCCCAGGCTTATGTAAGCAGAAGCCGGGTGCAGGAAAAGTTGGGACGCTGGGATCTTTCAGCAAATGACCGAAAAATTGCTGAGAAACTCGGATACAGAGACTCATTCAAATAAGAAGCACTTTTTGGCTGCGCTGTTTTCTTGAACAGATCATGCTGTTCGTAATGGAAGCAGAGCAGAATAACTTTCGCATTCCGCTTCTGCAGATTCGTGCACGGTTTTTGAGAAGCTCGTGAAAACACGCTGCTTGCGGCTCTTGCGGCGGTTTCTACGCATGTACTTTGTTTTTGCCAGCAATTATCTTTTCCTCACCCCCAGTGATTAGAAGACCGGCTTTCTGAGAATGCTCTGTGGTCTCTTTTATCGCATTTTCTTTTCTTCAGGGAGAATTTTTGAATGCCACCAAATCCTCGGGCTATTGAAACAATTGCAAATGCTGCCGTAAAGGGCGCTGAGAACGTTGCCGAAAGACTCTTTGCTGACTCCGGGGCTTTTGCCAGGCAGGGAATAAAACCGGAAATGGTTCTGGGCTCAAAAACACTCGCTAAGGCCGATCTGCTTCCCGCATCCGGGCAGCCCGGATATGGAGCTTTAAGAAGTCATATTCGTGCATCGTTGCTGGGCAAAGGAGAAAACGCCGTAGCTGCGCCTTCTGACGCGGCTCAGAGGCAGCTTGCCAGAGCCTTAAGAACAAATGCTGCTGAAAACAGGCTGAAAGATGTGAAAGTTGGTTCTGGACACTCAGCCGCTAGAGTTCAGGTTTTTGCTAAAGAATCGGAAAAGGCAAAACAGGTCGCATGGCTTGATGAGATTGATAGAGATATCTATGGCAAGCCGTTCTTTGTAGAGAAGTCTTCAGGCCGAAGTCTAAAGGATATGGTCAATCCTGCAACTGCTTATTCTGATCCTTTACTTGAAAGAGCAGCTAGGTCAGGCAAAGAAAAAATCGCAAGTCCGTCTATTATTCAAGCTCCAAAGGAGGCACAGATGCCGACTAAAGCATTTGAACTTCCCGGAGAAAAGAAAATTGTAAGCAAGCTTGCCGATGATACGGTTAAGACCGAATATCCTGGTGCGCCCCTGCCTTTCAGATTTTCGGCACGACGCGGTGATGGCGTAGGTTCTTACGGCCAATTTGTATCTGAGGTAAGACAGCTCCCTGATAAATCAGTGACGCTTGCAAATCCGGAAGGTATCGATCTGATCGGCCGGGCCTTTGAATCGGCAGTCAATACAAAGGGACTTCTTACACCTAAACTTGAGTTTGGAAGCATGCGCGGCTGGTTCCAGAGCCAGTTCCCACAGCTGAAAGAAAGTGGCGTGCCTGCCTGGTTTCGAGGAGACTCAAGCTGGCTCTATGGGCAGGTGAATGCGGCTAAGCTTACAAGACCTGTTGAAGCCAATTTCGATCATGCCGGTATGCTCCGGCAAATTAAGTACGACCGCCCGGTCAAAGTTCTTAGCGGTCCTTTTGAGGGACTTACAGGCAATGCGCTTGGTCTGGCAAAAAATGGCGACGCTGTGCTAGTAAACACAAGCAAAATGGTTGGTGCAAAGCCAGAGACCTTCGTGTACAAAGCAGGCGGAGCCGATATTCAAAGCTGGCGCGAAATAGCTTCCGGAGGGCAGATTGAAATCAAACGCGTACTTTTGCTTCCCCGCGCATTTCTAAATAGAAGCGGTGCATAAAGCGCTCTATCAGGATTCCGGATTCAGGTTTGACTTAGCGTTTCATGCTCAGAGAAATACGCTTTCTGCTTTTATCGACCTGCAATACCCTTACTTTTACTTTGTCGTGCACTTTAACTACTTCAGAAGGGTCTTTGACAAATTTGTTTGCCAGTTCGCTTATATGAACCAGTCCATCCTGGTGTACGCCGATGTCTACAAAAGCACCGAATGCAGTGACGTTGGTAACAATTCCAGGCAAGCTCATACCTTCTTTCAGGTCTTCGATGCTCTGTACATCGGCCGCAAACTCGAAAGGCTCAAGCTTAGATCTTGGGTCCCTGCCTGGTTTTTCGAGTTCAGAAACTATATCTTCCAGTGTGGGCAATCCAACCGAATCGCTCTGGTAGTTGTTTATATTTATGCGTTTGCGCAGCTCCGGCTTGCTCATAAGATCTGCAACCGTGCAGGCAAGATCGCGAGCCATTGCTTCAACCAGCTCATATCTTTCGGGATGCACGGCGCTTGCGTCAAGCGGGTTTCTTGCTTCGTGTATGCGCAGAAAGCCGGCGGCCTGCTCGAATGCTTTCGGGCCGAGGCGGCTGACTTTTTTCAACTCGTTTCTGGATTTAAACGCTCCGCTTTGCTGCCGCTGCTTCACTATATTGGAAGCAATCTGTTTGTTCAGCCCGGAAACATATGACAGCAGCTCTTTGCTTGCCGTGTTCAACTCAACGCCAACCGAATTTACACAGCTTATTACCGTATCGTCCAGGCTTTGCTGCAAAAACTTTTGATCGACATCGTGCTGGTATTGCCCGACTCCGATTGACTTAGGATCGAGCTTCACCAGCTCAGCAAGCGGGTCCATGAGGCGGCGCCCGATTGAAACGGCACCACGGACGGTGAGGTCATGATCCGGAAATTCGTCGCGCGCTACTTCAGACGCGGAATAAATCGAAGCGCCGCTTTCATTGACCATTATGACCGGAAGCTTTGCCATGCCTGATTTTTGAAAATCGATTGCCCTGAGAAATGATTCGGTTTCACGGCCGGCTGTGCCGTTACCGCAAGCGATAGCTTCAAGCTGGTGTTTTTTGCAGAGCTCAATTACTGTTTTTTCTGCATCGCTACGCTTGAGTTTTCCTTTTTCAGATTCTTCATGAGGGTAAATTAGAGCATGCTCCAGCAAATTGCCTTGCTTATCCAGACAAACAAGTTTGCAACCGGTTCTGAATCCTGGATCAATTGCAAGCACTGATTTCTGACCGAGCGGGGCAGCCATCAAAAGGTCAAAAAGATTTTTTGAAAACACTTTTATGGCTTCATTATCAGCGGACAGCTTTAATTCGCTTCTGAGCTCCGACTCCATCGAGGGAGCCAGCAGCCGTTTGTAGCTATCTTGCAAGGCAAGCTCCAGTTCTTTTGCCGCACTGCCTTTGTTTTTCAAAAAACGGGCTGCCAGCATCTTAAGAGCAATATCTTCGTCCGGAGCAATTGACACCCGCAGCATGCCTTCATTCTCTCCTCTGAAAATCGCAAGCATCCTGTGTGATGGAATCGATTTTGCATCCTGGCTGAATTCGAAATAGTCACTATACTTTGCTGCTGCTTCTTCCTTTGCCTTAACTACTTTTGAGCTTACTCTGCTTGTCTTGCGCCAGTAGCTTCGGAGTTCTTTGCGGCATGACTCGTCCTCATTTATCCATTCGGCCATGATATCCCGAGCACCTTCCAGCGCGTCCTCGGCGCTTTCGACAGCAAGCTCTTTATTTATGAATGATTCAGCAAGAGCTCTCACGTCTTTTACTTGCTGGGCAAAAAGCTCTCTGGCTAGCGGCTCGAGCCCCTTTTCTCTTGCCTGGCTTGCTCTGGTTTTGCGCTTGATTTTAAAAGGCAAATAAATGTCTTCGAGTTCGCTAAGGCTTGAAGATTTCGTAATTCTTTCTGAGAGCTCCTGGCTTAATAGCTGTCGCTCTTGAAGCGACTTTATGATTGATTCTCGCCTTTTTTCAAACTCTTCAAGCTCGGCAAGCCGCTCTCTGATGCTTATAAGCTGCACTTCGTCAAGCAAACCGGTTGCTTCTTTTCGATAGCGAGCAATAAATGGAATGCTTGCTCCTTCGGCCATGAGTGAAATTGCTGAGGCGACTTTTGCAGGCGCCAGACCAAGCTCCCTGGCTATTTTTTCAGAATGTGTCGGGCTGTAAACAGTCTGGCTTGTCATAGTTTTTTTTTTTCTTTGTCTTTGAGTTTGATCCGGATTATTTTACCCAGTCCCATCCTGATTCTTTGAGACCATGTGTTTGTTCGTGCTGTAGTATTTTCTCCCGGCGCTCTATGTCGGGAGCTGTGCCGTTGGTTTTTGCCAGCCTGCCTGCGGTTCTGCTTGTTTCTGTTTTAGCAGCTTGCTTAGTGGTTGTATTCTTTGTGCTTGCTGCCCTTGCAGTGCTGGCTTTGCTCTGTTTCCCCGGTGCTTTTGCTCTCATGCTCAGGATCTTGTTTATGTCTTCGATGTCCTTCAGCATTGCAGCTTTTTCGCTCTGGGGAGGTGGTGGCTGCACTTTCATGGCTTTCTCAAAAGACTCGATTGTCTCTTTGAGTTTGTCTTGCTTAAGATAGCTATTGGCCAAATTGCTCCAGGCCTGCCAGTCGTTGGCTCTCAGTTCGATTGCTTTTTTGAAAATCTCTTCAGCGCCTTTGTAATTTTCTCGCTTTCTTAGCGCCACACCATAGTTGACATAGAAATCAGGGTCATATTCATATCTGAATATTGCTTCCTCGTAATCCTGGATTGCTTCTTCGATGCGTCCATGTTCCAGGTACTTATTAGCCCGATTGTAGTATGGAAGCGCGCTGCTCCAGGCCCCACGGTCGCCTTTGCCGGGAAAGTCATCTGAAAATCCTGCTGGGATCCCCTGGTTCATAATTAGGAAAAGCAGAAAGATCCTTAGTATCAATCTTGAGTACATGTAAAACCTGCTTAAGGCATCTAAGTTTAACACCTGCTGAAGCGTTTTCAAAGTCGAAACAGAAGCAACACATAAGCATTAGACTGCTGGCTGAGACCTTACTACTTCAAGTTGAGCTTCTTGAGCTTTCTGAAGTCCCAGGGCGAAAGCGGATTTTCATCCTGCCATAAACCAAGCTTCTTTTCTCTGGCTTCCAATTCTGCTATCTCATTTTCAGAATCTTTTGAATACGCACGATACCACCATGCGTAACCGTTCTTGAGCAGGAGCTTATTCAGACTTTTTCCATCTGGAAGAATCACCTCACCCAGGTATCTCTGATAACGATCGCGCCCGAGCAAGATAACTCTTACTTCTTTTGAAAATGCTTTTGCCTGCGTGAACTCTTTTGATCTGCGCCCGAATGCCTGTGATTTTTCCGGGCAATCGATGCCGTTCAGGCGTATTTTATATTGCTTAGCTGAGTCGAGCACGGTGATTGTGTCACCATCGGCCACCGAAACAACCCGGCCGTGAATCTCTTGAACCGGTGAACTCTGGCTGAGAAAAGCCAGCGGCATCAGGCTGATAATCAGGTTCTTGCAGAAAAACATATTTGGCTGCCACTCTAACAGATGGCAGTTTTATGCCCGCGAAGTTCGAATGCATATCAAATTGCTTGCATTGATTTATCCGTTGCCGGAGCAACTTTGAGCTCTTAGATCAGCAATTCGATACTCAGTCGATTGCAAATTCCGGAACTTTATTCTTTGATAATCGGGCACTAAACTCAAAAGAAAATGCAGCTTGCAATCTCCTTGCAGTCTGCATTTTTTTGATTATTGTTCGCAGTTTTGGTGACGCTCCAACAGGCTCGATCCCTCAAGCCTCCCACTGGGGTTGCTGCGATTATTATTAGTTCCGGCCTGGTTTCCAGGTCACGGTGCAAACTTCATTTTTGCAAACCGGTTCTGGAGCATGTTTTTGAGCTTTGTTTTCCTTTTCGATCGAATGCGAGCCTGCATTCACCGTGGAATCTTTACCTGTCCTTTTGCGGGAGTTTTTGCTCATTGTCGGATACCTGAAATCTAGTCGCCTTACCTTAATCCTGGCAGTATTATATAGTTCTAATTAGCATGTTATATATGTGGAATTCCGCAAAACTGCCTTTTGATTGCGTATAAATCCCAGGAAAAAAGATTAAATCTGAAATCTGAAACCTGAAGCTTGATGGCTTCAACTGGGAAAGATTCTTTTGGTGTCCTTTCAACTCCTCTTAGTGTCGGTGGAAAAATGTCAAGCCTGATGCTCAAGTCAGATAATCCCATTCAATCTAAAAGCAAAACTCATGACAAGTTGCTGCTTCTGAATTCATTACTTTCGTGTCTGCTTCTTCTTGGCTGCGGAGGACAGGCGGGTTCCGGACCGGCTCCTGGCAGCGGTGCCGGGGGCACCAGCGAAATTGACAGGCAGCAAGCCAGATTGAAGCTTGAGCGCATGAAAGCCGGCCGGGCCCAGGAGCAAGCCAGGCAACAAGAGCAAGATCGCCTGGCTGCGCAAAAAGCTGAGGAAGAAGCCGCCGCCAGAGAAAGGGCAGCGCAAGAAGCAGCCAAACCTCATTATGATCCGACCCGCTTGAATATTGCCAAGAACTGGAGGCAATGGGCCGATATTACAGTTCCGGATTTGAATATTCATGCCTGGCTCAAAACCAACTGGCAAAACGGAAAGATGCATATGCGCCTGGCACTGCTAGGCGACAAAACTGCTTTAAGACTTTTTACCGGTAACTGGCCATATTTCAGACTTGTATTTGCCAACCAGAGCGGTGTAAATTTACACCAGTGCGTGCTTGCAACCAGTGACCTGCACTGGGCTGACAGTCTCAGAAACAGCGGCACCCCGACAATGGAGTTTGAGTCGGATGACGAAGTTTCACTCGAGGTTTATGAATCTATTGTTCAGTGGAATCTGCTCTGGACCGATAGTGTCGATTGATTTTAGCTTGCTTGCTTTGCTTCTTTAAGGAGTCCTTCGAATAATGAATTGTTTTATTCACCTGATCTGCGATTACGCACCAGGGGATCTTGCCTGGTCGGAAGTCCATTCGGCCATGAGGGCCAGGCTGCCGAAAGACATTGGAATGCATTTTACTTCGGTAGGTTCCTTTGACACGATTGCCACCGGGTTTGTGCTTGCTCAGCTGGCACTTGCTGATAAAGATTTGCGCCCTGAAAATTTGATTGTGTTTGCAAACTGCGCACCAAGGAAAGACAGACAGGAAGCCAGAGACAACAATGCAGGCGAATGTCTCTTATTTGGTTTACTGAGAAATGGTGTAAAAGTTCTTGCAGTGAACAGCGGTTATTCCATGTCATTCATAAGAGAAAAACTTGCCGAGTTGTGGCTTGTCGATGTCGAAGATGAGGGGTCACAGTTCAGGTCGCGTGATTTCTTTCCACGGGCTCTTTCACGCCTGGTTGAAGACGACATGGACTTGAAAATATCGCTTGTTAATCCAATGGATGTGATACGAGATTATCCGGAGGAGGTAATCGGATATATCGATTCTTTCGGGAACCTGAAAACTACGATCAGGCAAGAAGACCGAGCGGTGGCGTCTTTAAGTCCGGGTGACAGAATCAAAGTTCGTATCGGAACTGTTGCACGTACCGCCACTGTTGCCAGTGGCAGTTTCAACGTTATGGAAGGAGATCTTGCATTTGCTCCCGGTAGTTCCGGTCAGGAGAGGCGTTTTTGGGAGTTCTTCCAGAGAGGTGGATCGGCCGCTGCTGAGTTTGCTTATCCTCATGTTGGTTCAAATATAGTTATTGAACATATCTATTGAAGTCTGATCTATTGAAGTCTGATCTATTAAAGTCCGAAAGCGTTCTAGCATAAGGCTTGATGGCTCTGGGTTTAATTACGCTACTTTTAATCGACAAGAAACTATCGACAATTACCATAGTAGAGAGTAAGCTCAAATAAGAAACTCTGGTTGAGATTCTTACTCGGAGAAGGTTTATGGCTGATAACAGTGAAGAGACTAAGGGCACTGAAGCGACGGAAAACGCTGAAAGCGCTGCAAACGAGGCCGCAAGCAGTGAAGGCGCCGGAATGAATGATGAGCAGAGTTTTGCATACTGGATTGTTCTTTTACCATTTATTGCTTTTGCCGTTGTTTCTTTGTATGAGTTTTCGCAGGCACCCGGAGAGTATATTAAGCTGATAAATGCAGCTGGGCTTATTGTTGTTGGTATTTTTGCTGCCACTGTTGTAAATGTTTTGTCGCACGGATCAACCGACCCTCGTGAAGAGGCAAGTTCCGAAGAGGCAGCTGGTGGAAGCAGTTCCTGATTCCGGACCGGTTTCGGGCATATTATTTTTTCTCATAATTGCCTAGTTAACCTGGCTTTCAGGCTTCTTTGTCCGCAAGGCGCTATCTTTGCAGTGTGTGATTGCTGCAGCGTCTTGAGAAGATGATAGAAAGCGAAACTGTGGAAATCGAGGCTGCTCCGTCCGAGTTCAGCCAGGAAGAAATTGATCTTTTGCTTGACGGTCCAATCTGGAAAGCAATCGCCAGCATGTCGATTCCCATGATTTTGAACGCGCTGGCAATTTCGGCGGCAACTTTTGCCGATGCTTATGTGGCAGGGCGCCTGGGCGCGGACGAGCTGGCTGCCGTAGGTATCGGTGGGCAGGTCTGGTTTGGGATGATCATCATGGCGATTGCGATTGCAACCGGAGCCAATGCTCTGGTTGCAAGATTCTGTGGCGCAAAAGACCGAAAGCAGGCAATGGAAGCCGCCCGCCAGTCGATTTTTTCTGCGGTGATCTTCGGGTTTTTGTCTGCGATTCTTGGGGTGCTACTGACAGATCCTTTTCTAAGAATGCTTGGTGCCTCGAATGCTGTTCTTGCTCTTGGTTCGAGTTATCTGAAAATCCAGTTTATGGCACAGTTGCCGCTTACATTGCTCTGGGTTTGCCATTCGATATTCAGAGCAAAAGGTGATGCCAACCTGCCTACAGCAATCATGGCGATGGTAACCATACTTGTGGTGATACTCGATATCGTTCTTTGTTTGTATCCGTTTAAGATCGGCATAGCAGGAATCGGTGTTTCATGGCTGCTTGCAAGCAGTATCGGCTGCCTGCTCATGTTTATAGCACTCAAGAAATCAGAGTTCAGCGCATCTGTCGAGATAAGCAAAGACAATCCCTTCAATTTTTCCAGTACCTGGATGAAGCGCATAATGGCAATCGGCTTGCCTGCTTGCTTGCAGGACCTTTTCTGGGTAGGCAGCAATTTCGGTCTTTTTCTGATTTTTTCGCAAACTAATAACCCTACCGATTATCAGGCTGCATGGGCTGTGGGACTTCGCGTCGAAGACGTGCTTGCCGGGCTGCCGATATTTGCAATGTCGATGGGGGTTGCAACAGTAGTAGGTCAAAATCTTGGTGCGAAAAAAATTGAAAGAGCCACTAAAGTAGGATGGCATGCGGCTTTTTATGGCTTTATATTTATGGCTTTAATAGGCTCTCTGATGTTCTTTGCTGCTGATCCGATTTCAAAACTGATGAGTTCGGACCCACTTGTTCAAAAGTACTCCCGAGAATATCTTCAAATTCTCGGAATCTCAGAACCGATCACGGTTGTCTGGTTGGTGCTTTTCGGTGCTATGGAAGGCGCCGGCTACACGCGCATTCCCATGTTTTTTTCGGCCTTTTGTTTGCTTCTGGTAAGAGTGCCGCTTGCATACATACTTACTTTGACACTTAATGGGGGCGCCTGCGGTGCCTGGACTGCAATTGCGCTTACTTCACTTGTGGGTGCTGCTATAGCCATAGTCTGGTTCAAACGTGGAAGCTGGCAGAAACACGAAATCTGATTGAGGCGCATCAGGCCTTATTTCAAATATGCAGAAATGCGTATGACTCTGCCGCTTGGTGTAAGCACTAGATAAGTTTTTGAATTAGCAAGTCTGGTCCAGATCATAATCCCTCCCGAAAATCCGCATCATCTATTGCTATCCGGATTTTGTTTTGAGAATAAATTACAGGATTGAGCCTGAGTGCACTATGTATCAATGGACCGGAAGTTGCAGTAAAAAGCATCTTTTACAAATGTGCTTGCAGCACAGTGCTTACACCATTTCAGTGCAGGCTATTTGCGCAAATCCGCAAGCGGCGCGGCAAAAACTATGTTTGGAAGGCCTATGAACTCTGGCTCTGCTCTTTGCTTGCCTTCCAGCATTTTATTGCATTGAGATAACGCAAGAGAATAAAGCCGCCGAAGCTGAGCACAAAAAGACCGAATGCGCCCATTACTGTGACCATGTCATAGTCTATTTCCTTAGACAGTGCTATCTCAGCTGGATTATCTGCATTGTAATAAACTGCTGTAAGCTCACCTGGTTTCATCACCCTTCCTGCCGGGAGATTGCCTCTTGCTTGCAACTCCTTGCCGTTTATCTGGTAGTTAAGGAGCACTTCCTTTCTGATGCCGAGCGCATCGTAATGTTCTTCTATTTCCTGAACCCGCCCATCAGCCATTTTATAACTCAGGGTGGCAAAGCCGCTTATATAAGTAGAGACGGCAGTCTTTAGCATGAATGCCGAAGCCAGGATCAAGATAAGTGCAGCAATAAGTCTCTTTATGCCAGGCTTTTGCAATAGCGCTTCTTCGCTTGCTAGCGTGTTGCTGCAGCAGCTCTCGTCTTGGAATTCAGGATTCTGAGTTTCTTGCATTTATTTGCCGGTTTCCTGACTATAGAACCGATACCAGCTTATTGTCGCTCTTGCTCGAACTGCTCAGTGTTGAAGGGCTCTGATCTTGATCTGCCACGGCATTCTGGCTAGTTTGGGACTCAGAAGCGGCTTCGGCAGGCTTTTCTTCGTCACTTTCATGATGATTTCCATGATTTTCAGGATCTTTGTTGTCGTCAAAAACCCCTTCCCAGCGGGCCAGCACCACCGAAGCCAGACAGTTTCCCAGTACGTTGACAGCGGTTCGGGCCATATCCATTACGGTGTCGACACCCAGAATCAGAGCCACACCGGCAAGTGGCAGATTGAAGCTTGCAAGTGTGCCGGCAAGTATGACCAGTGAAGCTCTCGGAACAGCCGCTACGCCTTTGCTTGTAAGCATAAGTGTAAGCATCATCATCAGCTGTTGACCGATTGAAAGATCCACACCTGCGGCCTGAGCTACAAACGGAGCTGCAAGTGAAAGATAAAGCGTGGTTCCGTCTAAATTGAATGTGTATCCGATCGGCAGGACGAAGCTGACAATATTCCTGGGCACACCGATTGCTTCCATCGCAAGCAGGGCTTTGGGAAGAGCTGCTTCGCTTGATGTGGTTGAAAATGCCAGAAGCACCGGTTCTTTTGCGGCGCCTGCGAATTTTTTGATTGGAACCCTGGCTAAAAACGCAATCGGCAAAAGCACGCAAATTATAAACGCAAACAAAGCCAGGTAAAGTGTCCCAATCAACTTACCCAGTGATAAAAGCACTGTCACACCATGTTCTCCCACGGTGGCCGCCATTGCGGCTGCCACTCCTATAGGGGCGAATTTCATCACTATTGCGGTGTATTTGAACATAACTTCCGCCAGTGAATGGCAGAATTTGAGAATTATATCTGCTTTGGCTGCGCTGACTGCGGCAGCAAAAATAATTGAAAAAACGACAATTTGCAGTACATCACCTCTGGCCATAGCATCGATAACGCTTGCCGGAAAAGTGTGGACGATGATATCGCCTACGCTCGGTTGTTTGGAGGCAAGAGAACCTGCTTCTCCTGCAGCCACATCCGTTAGATTGACACCGGCGCCGGGTTGAAAGATGTTGGCGGCTAAAAGTCCTATGGCCAGGGCAAAAGTAGTAACCAGCTCAAAATAGATAATTGATTTGAGCCCGAGCCTGCCGACTGTTTTCATGCTTTGATGGCCGGCGATACCCACAACCAGGGTTGAGAATACAAGCGGGGCAATAATGCTTTTTACCAGATGCAGGAAAACATCTGCAAGCGGCTTTACCGCTTTGCCTGCCTCGGGAGCAAGCCATCCCAGTAAAATTCCCAGAATTAGACCGATAAAAATCTGAACTGTTAGACCTGTTTTGCCCACCTGAGTGCCCCGGCTGAGTTGAAAGCACTAGATTACGATAATTGCTAGCTTCTAGCCTTAGCTCAAGCTAAATATCAAATCTATATTATGCTGGGTATTAGCTGCTTATGGGATTAGCTCAATTGCTGGATGATTTGGCTGATGAGTTCCAGCCCTGCTTTCTTTTGAACTCCTCATAAAGCACTATCTGCTCCGGGTTGAGGACCTTTCTCACTTCAAGAGACATCTGGCAATAATAAAGAGTGATGTCGCTGTAGAGCCTGCCAAGGCGCATTTGCTCTTCCATGATAGATTCGGAATTATCCGAGTGAGAGAGTTTGTCCAAGAGAACCTTGTTTTTCTGCCTGTACTCGCCCCGCAGCGGTTCGATCTGCTGCCTGTAGTTTTGCACTATCTCAGTTATCTTTTCCCT
>CAZTQO010000056.1:0-44984 GCA_964615655.1 uncultured Candidatus Obscuribacterales bacterium
AAAGGATACGCCACCTCTTTTAAATTTTCAAAACACAACTTCTAAGAATATCTCCGAATTCAGAAGGATAGATCTTACTGCTGCTAATCATAACCTTCAAGAGTAAAAATTAAGAGTGTGCAATAGCTTGAAATTGCTGGAATCAAGAGATTTCTCAATGTATGAAATTCTGCCGGACGGCAGTAGCAGAACTCTTTGAAAAATACTCTTCGAGCAAAAATTTATGCCATGGAGGGGGAGGAGAAGAAGGAGGAGCAAAAACGAAACGAGGATCCGCCTGAGAGCTTCTACACACCTCTCCACGGAATCTTTGCCAGACTCATGCCCACATTCCACAAATTAAGAAAAAGTCCGAACTTGTCAGCAGCTCAAAATCCGATTATGTGCAAGACTGGAATATGTGAGCCCCACCAGGGTCCAGAATTTCATGCTGACCACAATATATTGCGGACCACAATTCAGGGAGGCGCTGTTATGAAGACAATCACCAGCGGGTCTGTTGCTGCTTTGATTTGCACTCTAGCTTTTTCCACGGCTTGTTTTGCGGAGGAGTCGCAAGAAAAAAACGAAGCGGTTCATAAGCCCAGAGCCAATGCAGCCACATGGGACAAGGTTGACAAATTAAGGGCCGAAGCAGAAGAAGCAAAAGCCATGGCAGACAAAGTAGCAGCTGAAACGAGACTGCAGGAAGCAATGCTCAAAAGAAAAATGGTAGAAGAACTTTTCAAAATCCATCTTGAAGCAGAGCAGGGAAAAATGGCCGCACAAAAGGCACAGGCCGAATCGGATCAAGCAAAAGCACAGGCCGAAACTCTTGAAGCAAGGCTTCACGCAATGAAGGCTGCTACCAAAATCAAAGTGCTCGAACAGGCCAGTCAAACCATATGTGATTCGGAAGTAGTGCGTGTAAACTACGAGAAAATTGAACAGGAGCTGAAACTGGCAAAGCTCCAGCACGAAAAAGACTCAATCGGAAAGAACTAGGACGTTTTTTGTGTTGGCTCTGAGAGCTTATTTAAGTACCGATTTTCTGCCTTTCCAGCTTAGATGACGCTCTCCGTTTGCTAAAAACTTCTTTGCCAGTATTTCGGAATTGCTGGCGTCATTGGTCTGAATAATGAAGTTAAATTCGTCAGGTGTAAGCAGTTTGATCGGCAATAAAAATATGGGATTTTCATTGTAGCTTCCCATGCCTACAGACTGTCCGATTTCGTCACCGACAAGCGGCATGCCTATTAAGCCGCACATAAAGCCGTGATCGCAAATATACTCATCAAGCTTTTCCACCGGTGGTATAGGAAGCGAACACATGCCGAACTGAGATAAGAGACCGACCACATCCAGTTGCTGCAGCAAGATGTAATCTGTCGCAGCCCACAATACTTGCGGAATCCAGCTCTCAGCAAGACTCTGCTTAAACTTCTCAGGATCGCCGTCATAGGGAACTTCCAGAGCCGCTTCAAAATCGAGACCATATTCAGGAGTATCTTCACCATAGATTTCTTCATCAAATGGATCGGACAAGCCATCTGAAACCAGAAGCACTGACTCAGGACGAAAAACAATCTTGAGCCGTCCCAGAGCCATCGAAGGCCAGAGTATTGGCATATAGCTGTCATCGTCAAGCTGGACCATTTTGGGAGCCGGTCTGAAAAGCACATCCTCGTCCAGTTGCCCGAGCTTCCGTAATGTAATTTCGCGCTGCTCTTCAAGGGCGGCACAGATTTCTTTGCAGTTATTCACTGAGCTTCTCCGGTCTGATATATAGAACCCTGTGTTCTAATATTCCCATCCCGATAGTTCTAAACAGCCACGCCAGTATTAATTCAAAAGCCCTGGAAAAATCCGGCAACTGAATCATTGCTTAACCCCTTCTTAACTGCCTATACATTAAGATGGAAATGTAGAAAAGAAAGAAGAAAAGAAGAATAAAAGCAAGCGGTGGCAAAGAAAAAGCCGCGCAGGTTGAAAGAGATCTGCAAAAGAAAATTCTGATCAAAGCATTCCATGAAAAATGTGCAGAACATGCACATAGCGTCCGCAATCGGCAGTGCTCTTTGTGAAATGGAAGCTATTGGATTTTGACTCTGTCCGTTCGCTTGCTCTAAATGGAGAGAAGCAATGGACATATTCACATTAAAAGGCCCGGAATTTTTAGCTATATTTATATCGGTTGAAGCTATAGCCATGATACTTGCATATCTGGCAAGAAGATTCGTGCTCCTGTACGAATGCGGAAGTTCAACAAAGCCAGCCAGGATAGATCTGGATGCATACCATGCAGCCTACTTGAACGGCGGCTGTAAGCACCTGTTTCTAACAATATTGACGGCTCTTGAACATCAGGGAAGCATTAAAGTTGACCTGCTTGCCAAAACTGTAGAAAAAGTGGAAAGCCCGCCTGCAGATGCAGCGGATCTGGAAAAAGTTGTGGCGGCAAAGATCGACAGGGAAGGCACAACATTTGCAGCGATTTATGATAGTGTCAAAAACGCGCTTGAAGAAAGGGTCGGCGAACACTTAATAGAAGCCGGTCTGGTTCCAAGCAAAGCCCAGGCGTCGCTTGCAAAATTGCTTTCCTCTCAACTGGTTTTAGCTCCCGTAGCATTTCTTGCCATGCCGAAATTTCTTATCGGTATAAGCCATCATAAACCGGTGTTTTTTCTGATTGTTCTCAGCCTGCTCTCAGCTATTGCAGCAATCTGCTTCTTCTGCAATGAAATCCGGGCTACAGTGAAAGGTGAAAAGAAACTGGCAAGCTGGAAAAAACGCTCGGAGGCTCTCAAAACGAACTTCCAGTACTGCGCATCTTCATTGGAAACAAAAGACATTACACTAGGCTACGCCCTTTTTGCCGGATTTGCCTTCACTCTATTCAATCCGCTGCCGCAGGCTCTAGCTGCAACAAGCGGCAACAACATCTGGTCCTACAGCCCGGGCGGCTATCAAGGCAGCTCCGGATCTTGCGGCAGCAGCTGCGGCGGAGGCTGTGGCGGTGGCTGCGGAGGTTGTGGCGGTTAAGAAAATCCTGACGCAAATGATCCCAATCAAGGGAATTTATCTGAAATGAACACAAGAATGAATACAAAAATGAACACAAAAATGAACCCAAAGCTCGGTATAGGCTGGCGCCCGCAACTTGCTCTTTCAATTTCAAGGAGGTCAGATATCGAATTTGTTGAAATAGTAGCCGAGAATTACATGCAAACTCAGTTGCCGAAAGCGCTGCTTGAGCTAAAGGACAGGGGCGTTGAAATTATTCCACATTGTATTTCTCTTTCACCTGGAGGGTCTAAACTCCCGGACATAAAAAGAGTCCGAAAAATAGACCGTCTGGCAAAACAATGCGGAGCCAAAATCGTAAGCGACCACCTCTGTTTTGTGCGTGCCGCAGGAATCGAGTCCGGTCATTTGTTGCCGGTGCCGAGATCTCAAAAAGCGCTCAAAGTAATTATAGACAACATCAATTTCATCAAAAGCAATTTAGGTCTTCCTTTTGCAATTGAGAATATCGCCAGTTTGTGCCAGTGGGAAAATTCGGAATTCGACGAAGCGAGTTTTTTTGCTGAAGTGCTTGAAGAAACTGACAGCCTGATGCTTCTGGATCTTTCAAATCTTTATGCAAACTCGGTGAATTTCAAATTCGAGGCTCATGAATACTTGAAAAAGCTGCCTCTGCACAGGCTGGCTTATATACATATTGCAGGCGGCAGCTATAAAGCCGGTCTTTACCATGACACACATGCAGACCCGGTAAAAGATGAGGTCTTCGAACTTCTAGCAAGAGTTTCAGAAATGACCTCTATCAAGAAGGTGATGTTGGAACGAGATGGAAATTTTAACGCGGCAGCAGCAAGCGATCTGAACGCAGAGCTCGATAGAATCAAAAACGCCGCAACAAAGCCGCTTGCCTCAGGGGTCTTTGCAAATGTCTGAGAAATACAGAGCAAGCAAGTCAGACAGAGAATATCTTGAAACTCAGGAAGCCCTGCTGATTAAGTGCCTGATCGAAAATGGCGAGCTTCCTGATGGCATACCTGCTTTCAATGCAGCTGCAGCAGCCGAATCGCTGGACCGAAAAAGAGCACGGCGAGCACAATGCATGCTTGCTGCCTCCCCTTTTTCTTCTTTCCTTCAATACTTTTGCGCAAAGCGCAGCTAATTATGTTGTCATTGTTGGATAATAATGCAGGTGGCAACAAGGAGCAATTTCGAGCCGGTGCATTCTTCAAGACGCGACTTTCTTAAATTCATGAGCATGCTTGCCGCCGGCGGTATGAGCGGAGTATATACAGGAAGCTCTGCCGAGAATCAAACTAAAGAACAAGCAAGCTACAGCGTACTCCCATTTAAAGGCGACGACTTTACACTCGGACATCGACTCAGAGACGGGCAGAAGCCGAAGTTTCCGGATAAAGCCGAAAGGAAAGTCGATTTTGTCATAGTAGGCGGTGGCATGGCAGGGCTTGCTTGCGCCCATTATCTGAAGGACGAAGACTATTTGCTCCTGGAGCAGTATGAGCAAACCGGAGGAACTTCAAGCGGCGGCAGCTATCGAGGCATAGACTACTCTATGGGTGCGGTATGCACAGGCAGCCACGACGGCATTTTCGGCCAGTTATTCGATGAGCTCCAGATAAAGCCTACAGTGATTCTGCCCGATCAAATAGCCTGGCGCGAAAGCGGGCACTGGTTCCGAGGTCAGCAAGGCAAGGACAGCTTTTATAAAGAGCTGAATAAACTAACCTCCGAAATGAACAAGCTCTCGGCTGCCATGGAAAAAACATCAAAAGAAGAAAGAGAAAAGAACTCAGCTCGGCTCAACACCCAGACTTTTGATAAGTATCTTCAAGGCTACGACCGAGACTTTGTCGGTTTAATATCTAATATATGCCGTTCGTTCTTTTGTGCAGGTCCGGATTATGTAACTGCGCTTGCCGGCGCTTTCATGATTCGAGCTCTGACAACGAACAGCTATGTATTTGAAGGCGGCAATTCAGGTATAGCCAGGGCTCTAAGAAGAAGTATCGGGGGCGACAAATCGCCCAGAATCAATACTTCGTCTTTTGTCTGGCTTGTGGAAGCAAAAGACGGAGGCGATTCGGCATCCGTAGTATACAGCGACAAAGACGGTGCCATTCATAGAGTCGACTGCAAGCATGTGGTCGTGAGCACACCGCCGCTTGTAACTCTAAGAATAGTTCCGCAACTGCCTGAAAAAGTAAGAGAAAAATACAGCGAGCTTGAATATGGAGCATTTCTGGTAGCCAATTTCTGCATGAAGAAGAAAGTTTTTGACAACCCTTACCAGAGCTTTGCAGACTCTGCCTACCCGTTTTGCCAGATGGTTCTTGCCGAAGCACCTTATATACAGAGCGGCAAATACAAGAGTGACATGGGTTCGGTGCTTACTCTCTACCACCCCTATCAACATGGACCGGCAGGCAGGGCACAAATGCTTGTTCAGAACAAAGATGAGCTGGCAAGCTCCTTGACAACGAAACTCGAAGAGTTGATTCCGGGATTTAAGGGAAGCCTTGAGCAGGTGGTTCTAACCCGCTGGGGTCACGCAATGATAATCCCAAAACCGGGTGTATCAGCAATTTTGACAGGAATTCAGGGACTCGATCCAGGCTGGATGACACTGGCTCATTCAAGTGCCCGGGGCGGACCTTCCTTTGAGGGGGCTGTACTTTCGGGCCGCTATGCTGCAGATCGCTGCCTGGCCGGAAAAAAGCCGGGTTAGCTCCGGGAGGATATTTATCGGAATCGGGGAATAATGAGTACATTAAATGGGGATTTCTGGCTGAGGCGACGCCAGGGCTAAAGAGGATAAATGATGACAAAATCCGGAAAGGATGGCTCAACAAAGATTCAGAACTATTCTGAAGGAGACGACGAGGAGCTCTCAAACGACGAGAGCGAAGATTCATCCTCGTCCGACGATGACTTCATTTTCCAGGACGACGTTGAAACTGAAAGGGACCCGGGAGAGTTCGTGGAGCATGTATCCAAAGGACTGCCTTCCGACGACCCGGTACGTCTTTATTTGAAGGAAATAGGCAGGATCCCGCTTTTGACTGCTCAGCAAGAAATCGAGCTTGCAAGACAAATTGAGGCAGGCGGTCCCTCCGGCGCCATGGCTAAACGAAAGCTGGCCCAGGCAAATTTACGCCTGGTCGTATCAATTGCAAAAAAATACACAGGCAGGGGCATGCAGTTCCTGGACCTGATACAAGAAGGTAATCTGGGTCTGATTAAAGCTACAAGCAAATTCGACCACAGCAAAGGATACAAGTTCAGCACTTATGCAACCTGGTGGATCAGACAGGCAATCACAAGAGCAATCGCCGACCAGGCAAGAACAATTCGTATTCCTGTGCATATGATGGATACAATCAACAAGCTCAAAAAAGTGACCCGAAATCTGCAGCAAGAAAAAGGGCGCAAGCCGACAGATGAAGAGATTGCAGAAGCAATGGATCTCAGCCTTTCTAAATTGCGAGATTTGATGAAGGTCACTCAGGAACCGATTTCTCTGGAAACCCCGATCGGCAAAGAGGAAGACGGCAAGCTCGGCGACTTCATCGAAGACGAAGAAGCAGAGACTCCGGCAACATCCGTCACTAAAGAATTTTTGCGCGAAGATATCATCGAAGTGATGGCTGGCTTATCGCCAAGAGAACGAGATGTACTGCGTCTCCGTTTTGGACTCGATGACGGCAGGCAAAGAACGCTCGAAGAAGTAGGACAGCTTTTTGCTGTTACTCGCGAGCGAATCAGACAAATAGAAGCAAAAGCCCTCAGAAAGCTGCGCCATCCAAACCGCAGCAGAAGGCTGAGAGAATACATTGACTGAAGCAGAAATAAGTTCAGTCGATGATCGTAACTGATGCATTGTCATACTCGAATGACGCATCAGTACCCATAAACAGCATTTGCAAGAGCTTTCGATAAAAGCCGTATAGAGGAATTCTCTCTGAAACCTCATCTCTTAATCGGTCTCTCTGTTTCTTGAAAGAACTGTGAGAAGGACCGGCCATATGATCGAGTTCGAGATAATAGTTGCCCAGCGGTTGAACCTGCAGTTCAAACAAGCGATCATGCCACTTAGCCACGCTTTTGATTGCTTTCCAGCCGGTCTTTTTCATTTCAGACGGACTGCAAGTAAGATAGTTCTTGCTTTCGATGAACTCGAGCAGCTTGCCGTCGTTTGCTCTGCCGTTGCAGCATTGAGGCATGTCGGCAAGTTTTTCTTTGATGGACTCATTAAGCTCCAGAGTTTTCAGCATTTCATGCGCATTCAAGCAACTATTTTCATCTTCGCAAACAATTTTTATGCCAAAAATGTCTTTGACAAATTTGCTGTACTGTCTCAAATGCTTGTCGCGGCTAATAAGATCATCCATGTGGAATAATTCGTCGGCAACTTTATTCCAGAGTTCTTCTTCTGCTTTGACCCGACTAGTAAGCCTGTTGACCCTGGTTCTTGTTTCGGCTTGCGGAATATATTCAACAAAATTCGCTGAAAGTTCAAGAGGCAGCCATGCTCGATCTTTTTGATACCTGAAGTTATCGAGAAGGTGATTGCCCAGATCGATATCGAGTTCTGAAAAAAGCGTTTGCTGCGTAATTCTTTCTCTTATTAGAAAAGGTCGGTCGCCATCAGGAAGTATCCCGATTACATTGCTGTGCAAATCAAAATCTTCGCCAAGCAAAAGTGTAGCCAGCAAATGCGCCAGCGTATGCAAATGACGCTCGCCCTCAAGAATATTTTGCCTGAAGCTGTGCCGCACTGAGAGCATGAAAATGCGTTTGAATTCGAGCTTGATATGCCTGTCCGGATTTTCTTCAAGCTCCTGCTTTTTCTCAGCCAGGTAGGAAATGAAACTGTGGAGGACCTGATCGTCCATAACCATGGATAAGGGTGAATTATTAGGATTGCTCACCGTATAAATTATGATTCACCCCGCCTCCAAACATTCTAAATTATAGACAAAGATCGATTTTATTGAAATAAAACTTGCGATTGAAGCGTAGCAAGATGCAAAAGCTCGATCTAGAGCTGGACTTGCGCCGATTTTATATGTGCAGAATATCGACATGGTGCTTATTTGCAATAGAACTGATTCACTGGTGCTGACTCGATAATCTGAATGCTTTGCTGGATACGCAAAGATAAATTCCTGCTAAAGCATGGGAGTATATAACAGCTGCGGCAAAATCCAGGTGTCGGATCACATCTTTGAGCTATAAATCTCAGTGCCTTTCTTAAAGGCATCCGCACCTTTGCCCATAAGATCGGAAGCTAGAGCGGACGTTTGCCCACTAATGCCACCCTCGTAAGCTCTAAATAAGATACAAGATCTTGACGAGGCGTAAAAGATTGCAGGACCTTTGTCTATGCGAATCTGAAAAGCTATTTAAGGAATAAGTCTTGCTGGACTATGCTATTTATTGATTATGCTAGTCGTTCTAGTCCTTACTTGTATAACAGAACAAACCAGAGTTAGATCATGATTTCATTTATTGTCGCGTTTGTCATCGCCTACGGCTGGGGTGTGCTGGGCATATCTCTGGGCTACCATCGTGGACTGTCCCATCGCTCGTTCAAGTTGCCTCTCTGGCTGGAATACTTTTTTGTAATCGGAGCTTATCTGGTTTTTGAAGGCGGCCCAATTTTCTGGGTGGCTTCCCACCGCCTGCACCATCGTTATTCCGACATGCCTGGAGATCCGCATTCACCCAAAGACGGAACCTGGCATTCAATTTTGGGCTGGATGTCCAAACCTGTCGTGATTATTACGGAGGAGCAGTATAGAACAATTTGCCCGGATTTATTCAAAGATCCTTTCTATCTCTGGCTTCACGCCGGAGGTAATGGAAGAGACGGTTATCTCTGCCTGGGGATAAATGTTGTATTCAGGCTTGTACTGCTGGCTGTTTTCGGGCCTTGGGCCTTGCTCGGCAATCTACTTGGTTCGGTAGGGGCCTTTATTGCACCGCTTCTGGTCAACTCGATTTGCCACATGCCGAAGTTCGGCTATCAAAATTTCAAAACTACCGATCTAAGCCAAAATGTGTGGTTTGTTGCGATCGCGTCCTTTGGAGAGGGTTGGCATAATAATCATCACGAATTTCCGCAGTCGGCCAGGCATGGCATGAAACCCTGGGAATACGATTTCTCCTATTCCGTGCTTCGTGTATTAGAAATACTTGGTATCGCTCGTAGTATCAGGTTGCCTAAGATTGCGCTCGGAACCAAAACCCTTCATCCACTAATAAACGAAAATGCAGCAGACCCTACAAAAGAGCTGGTGGCAGGCGTTCCAAGCCTGAATGGCTCGGCAAGCCTGAATGGCTCGGCAAGCCTGGATGGCTCGGCAAGCCTGAATGACTCTGCAAGCCTGGTTGATTCAGAAGCTCCCGCGCTGCTGGCTGCCAGCACAGCCTCTTCTCAAGAAATTTAACGGGTAGATTTGGGTCCCATGCAAAGACGCTCCTGGTCGTGATGCGTAGTTATTGCTTAAGGACGAATAACTGGTTTATTCCCTCTACTTCAGGCACTCATTACTTGGAATCTGCAAATTTCTGGTATAGAGTCGGGAATTCCTGCAAAAAGTTCCATGAATACCTTCCTAGTAGCTGAACTACAAGGCCGGCGTAGCCGGTCTAGTTGATGGAAGCACCTTTGTCTTTAACCGTATCAATAATTGTCTTGAGTCTGTCCTTTGCCAGCTTAATTGCTTCCTCCAGCTCAGGAAGCTTAGCAAAGCCGTCATTATCTTTATCGAGCGCCTTCAATGAAATGTCACTTGCTTTGCCGGTGATTTTTGATTCTAATTCAAGCGCTTCTCTCAAGTGTTTGTATGCGTTATCCGAGAGTTGCTCCATGGCGTAGAGGCTTGCAAGCGAGAGATTTGCACGCGCCACTTGTTCCATCACCTGGTCGTCCTGGTTGCCCTGACCTAATTGCCGAGCACGCTGGTAAAGCTGCTTGCATTGCCAGTGATTCGTTCCGCTGCGCTTTTTTGAATTTATAGCTGTCACTTCTTTAAGGTGAAGATCTGCAAGGTTGTTTATCGAGCGAATCAGCGCCGCCAATTGATCATCTGTCGGATCGGAACCACCCATGGATGCGCTTAAATCTACAACGCGCAATGGATTCGAATCACCCTCTTTCCGTTCCTTGAGCATGAGCGCTTGTGCATAGAGTTTGCTTGCCAGTTCTGCTTTTTTGGGGTCATTGCTATATTCGGCAGCAAGTTTTTCCGAAGCTACTTGTAAGGCTACGATTGCATCCTGATCATGGTCCAGCTCTCCGCCCACCGCGATAGAACTAACAACTCGATAAATGTCTTCAGGAAAAAGTGATGCCAGATCGCGAAGCATTTTGCGGTTGTTTGCTGTTCTAAAGATTGCCCAGATAGCACCATCACGGCCCATATGTTCATCAGGTTTTCCTTGAGCCGAATCCATATGAGGCAGCATTTGTGATATGGCTTCAATGCGGTTGAGTTCATGCTGCCGTTCATTGAATTGCATGGTGACAAAACTGCCAATCAATGCGACCCACACCGTGGCTATTAATTTGACAACATCGATGACTCTTTCCCAGGTAAACGGGTGTTTGCGAGCCGGTTTATCAGGTTTGTCCTCGTGTTTTACAGCCGTTGCAGCACTAGCATTCTTTCCGTCTTCAGCTTCGTTAGCATTGCTTTTTTCTGCATCGCTCATTTAGTTCTGCTCCCTGCAAGGACCATTGTTCGTTAAATTCTATCAGCGCACCTTATGATTTCAAGCAATATCAGCAAATTTTTGCGGGCTCGTCGGTTATCATGTTGGCATGTACAAATGGGAATCCCCGGTTTTGAAAATTGCTCGGCAGGGTTGCTTAACCTTGACATTATTCTTCCTGAGCTTCATTCCCTTTACATCAAGCGCTCAAGCTATTGAACCAGGCTCAACGACTGTTCTTCCAACAGATGTTGAGCCGCTACCGGGTAGGTCTACTGCGGCCACCACAAGATCATTTACTCATGCGCTGCAGATGCGATTGTGGCAGCGCATGCCGGCATCAATGTTCTTTGCTGGTTCTGTCGAAACGTCAATGCGCATCGAAACGAACCCTTATCAATACCCAATGAAAAGAACTTTTCTGAAACAGAATTTGCCACCCGGCACTGACTTTCTTTCACTTTTACCGGAAGAACAATTTACGATTAGCTCGGACCTGGCCCAGATTGGCGCCCTGGACAACGTGCATCGAATTACACCTAATGGAACCGCAGGTTGGTCGCTCACCCCAAACACGCAATTGTTTGCCAACGCATTTTTTTTGAGAGATTCTCTTTGCCATAACTACCCGCTGAATTCAAATACCGGCGCTGTAGGGATTGGTGCTCAACACAATATTAGTGTCACTGATAAGTTGAGCATTCAACCGCAATATATAGTTCGCGAACTCTGGCAATCGCAGCAAGTTCCGGTGCTGGACCACCTGCCCAGCATTACTCTGCAATACAATCCGAATCCCAATGTCAGCTTGTTTGCAAATGCACTGCTTCAAGTTCGCTTCGCTCACTTTATCGGGAGCTATATGCGCGAATTAGATCCGTTCTACACATGGGGTGGTGTATATCAGCGCAACAACTGGACATTCTCTGCATCCTCAACATTTCTGCAAAATTTTCGCTCGCCTTTTTCAAAGGCTCTTACCCCAATTAACAACTATTCGTTTGTGTGTGACTTCGAAATCGACAGACCTATTATCCAGAAGCTTCCTGGACTGGTTGCCTTTGTACGGGCAGAACCAGTCTATAACTTCCACTCGAAAGCAACTCCGGGCTTAGCAGGCATGGACTTTCGCCTCTATTACGGCGTCAGATTGACAGCTGTAAAACCAGCCCTCAATGACACTATACAGCAAATAAGGCAAAGATATCTGTATCAGCCTGGTGCACAACCCGGGACAATTCCCGGAGCCCCTTCTGGCAACAGTTCATCAAACAACGTTCTCGATATCCGGCGTGCCATTGCTCTAGATTGTGTAAGTGATCAAAGTGAAGATCCAACAGTCTGTCTTACCATGCATGGCAAACTGCCAGCAAATGCAGTCGAGTGAACCGTAACAAAAACGAAAGAGTGAGAACCCTCAGGTTGCTTTAATCGCTATCTCCAGCTCTCAAGTTCAAGACAACAGCAGCAGTTTTTAAAATGTGATTGGCCAGTTTTTGATCCGCAGGGGATTTTGAATTAACCAACTCGTGAAATCCTTTTGCATGGTCCAACGCATGCAAGGGGGAAAACTCAGCATGAAAGATCCTGGTTCCCCCATCAAATCCAAGTTCTCTCATCCGCGTTGATTTTATTTCCGGCACCGGGTTTGCCTTTTCAAAATCAATGTCTTTGTCAGCAAGCAAGAGTTGCTCGCCGGCCTTTATCTCTAATTTCATATTGCCCAGGGTCACCATAGCTACATCATTGTCTTTACGATCAGCAATATCATAAATCGACACCGACTTCCCTTCAGCAACTACATAAACAGCTGAATCTGATGCGATTTTGACTTCTCCTCGACTTGTCTTAAGTGAGACAGGTCTGTTATGCGCAACAAAGGCAGTTCCCTGGTCTAGTGTCATATGCAAAATACCATCTTTCAGCTCGCCAATATTATTTGTGGCGGTATAACTTACGTTAGAGCCATCACCAATACCCTGATTTCCCGACCCCGGGCCAGCGCCCCCGGAGTTGCTTGCTTCCTGAGCACCGCGATTTCTTAACCTGTGGAAAAATCCTTTTCTCTTTTCAGACTTCCTTTCAGACTTTCTTTCGTCCTCTTTCTTTTCACCTTTATCTTTATGATGAGTTCCAGACTTCTTATCATCATGATGATTGGCTGTTATAACCAAGGACTGATAAGCCGCATGAGGCTCGATTGCAGTAACACGAGCAAGCTGAGTGTGTGTTGCAATCGTGCCGGTGTGCGCTGTACTCAGGTGGTTAAAAACATGATTGAGTCGAGCATGTGCATGAGCACTTCTGTGCTGCCTGACCTGTTCTCTGGTTCTTACTCTAGAAGTTCTGCCTGTGTTTGAACCGTTGATCCTGACTGAAGACCCGGTAGTGATAGGTCTTGCCGTGCTGGACCTTGTGTCGGTTTCCAGAACTGCAGCCAGACAAACTTGCTGAAGGGAAGCCGAAATTAATATTGAAGCTAAGAACTTGAGACTCATATTCGATTACTAAGCTGATTTTTAATCTATCCTCAGGGCCCTTGTATATTCTACATTGTACCGTGTGAGTGCTTTGTGAGTCTGAGATTAAAAGCTTGGCTCATTTAACCAATAGTAAGGACAGGCAATGAGGTGAGTATTGCCTGTCCAGATTCTGCTACGAGATATCGGGGGGTCTCGTTGCAAATCGATAAAATTGTCGGAAGCAGCTCAAAACTCAATTCGCTGAATGCAGCCCGATAACACCGGGCAGAGAGCTTTTGAGTTATGTGCCTTCAGTAGTGCTCAACGACGGCGGCGATTATCATGGTGACGACGATTATCGTGGTGGTGGCGACCACCATTGAAGATCTTATCCATAACGCCGATGCCGACTCCGATTCCAACACCGGTAACAATGCCGTCAACAATTCTTTCACCGGGGCTCGGTCTTGGTGGCTCAACAATTACTACGTCTGGCTGCTGAGGCGCCGGCATCGGTACTGGCACCGGATAACGCCTGTCTTGCGCTTGATAGTTCGGAGGAACTATCTGCCACATTTCCTGCCCCTGGGGTCCGCGGCTTATGAGCAGGTCGGAACCGATTCCTTTATGCTCATAGCGGTTCACCAGATTAATAAACTCGTGCTGTGCGCGCGGATCGTTTTGAAGCTGCCAGAGATCCTGGCGCATCATTGTCTGCGCATTATCAAAATGGTTACGATCCAGTTCACGGGCAACATTTCTTGCTGCCTCTCTCCAACTTGGATCTTCTTGCAAATCACTCATCCCAACAACCTCCAAACCTCAGGTTCTAAGCAGTAAACACTTGAACCTCCCCATGAGGGGATTCTAAGCTTGCAAGCTTGGCAAAATCCGGGCAGAAATTTGGCAAATTTTTGGCACTTCGTATTCTTCCCATAGTTGAGCGGGTTTTTGCTTCAATTCGATAGAATCGGCCGCCGCAGCTCCGGCCTCTTTTTAAAAATCCAGAATCATTTTCAAAAAAGCCTGCTGGTCACGTACTTCCCAGTTTGAGCGTGGATTATGATGCCCGCTTTCACCTTCAACTCGCAAAACTACAGGCTTCTTCGAGACCCGGCTCAGCGCAGCTGCATACTTGTAGCTGTGCCAGGGCGGCACGCGGTCGTCGCCGGCACTGGCACAGATAAGAAAAGCAGGATAGTTTTTGCTTGCATCCAAATTGTGATAGGGGGAGTAGGATCTGATAGCCTTGAACTCGTTCTTTTTCTTCAGACTGCCAAAATCAGACTCCCAGGACCAGCCAGAAGTAAAGTCGGCAAATTTCATCATGTCGAAAAGTCCGTTGCTGGAAATTGCGCAGGCAAAAAGTTCTGGAGCCTGATTCACAAGCACACCCACAGTAAGACCGCCGTTGCTCCCTCCTTTTACTGCAAGTTTTTCAGCCGAGCTATACTTATGATCTATTAAATAGCGCGCACAGGCGATCGCATCGTCATAAGTCTTTTGCTTTTTAATTTTGCATGCTTCTTTGTGCCAGTGCTCTCCAAGTTCGCCCCCACCACGCAAATATGGCTGGGCCCAGATGCCGCCCATCTCCGTCCAGCTGAGAATCTCATAGCTGCACGATGGAAGCTGCGATACGTTGAAGCCTCCATATACGTACATCAAGCAGGGTGTATTGCTTGTTATTTTTGTTGAACGGCGGTAAACAAGCCACATGGGAATGACAGTGCCATCCTTGCTTTTCACCTCCACAATTTTGCTTTCGAGATCCTTGCAGGGCGAGCCGGTAGCCGGAATCAACAAACTTGTTTTGCCGGTTTTCAAATCGTGATGGTATATATTGAGCGCCCTGGCGAAGTCATGCATTGCAAAAAAGATATGATTGTCTTCATATCTTGAATTGATGGTTGTAATAATTCCGGGGAATGGAAGCTCGATTTCATCTATGAATTCTCCATTGAGCTTATAGCGCAGCAAATGAGATCTGCTGCCGCGCTCGTCCAGATATTGAATTAGAAATTGCTTTTTCAACAAATGAACATCAACCATGATCATTTTGTTTTGAGCTATCAGTGTACTAGCGCCTTCAGCCAGCTTGAACTGCTTTTTGTCTAAATCGACATAGATAACTTTGCCGCGTTCTGCTTGGTCATAATTGAGAAAGAAAAGCCTCCGACCCTGGTAGCCGAGATACTGTGAATTTGAGGCTTTATTTCCAAAGAGTTGGATAACCGGCCGCCGACCGCCTTCCTTTCGAAGATAAAAACGACTGTTGGCAGCAGCCCGCTTTCTCTGGCTTATGAGCATGATTTTGCCTTTCATAATCGGATATGCAAATCCGTGGCTGTATCTGCGGTCTTTAGGCCTGTAAATTAGTGAATCTTTGCGCCCCCGAGGAAAAAGCGGACGGTAATAGATCTGGAGCTTGTCGTCTATTACCGCAAATCGGTCTTTGCTCTTCTTTGTGACATTTGTTTTATAGTAAATTAGCCCTTTTGAAGAAGGATGGAACATGACGCTGCCAAGCCTGACATTTAGCTTGAACTGAGGAAGATCTTCAGCCTTTTGCAGATCTCTTACTCGCCACTCTTCCCAGTCGGAGCCCTGATGTGAAATTCCATAAGCAAGATACTTTCCATTCTCGGATACTTTGAACCCGTTTATGAAATAGCCGGGAGGGCACACTTCTTCACCGTGCAAAACAACTTTTGCTTTGCCCTTTAAGGTTTTGCTTCTACTAACTATAAGCTGCCTCGAATAATACTCGGTCCGGTGAAAGTAGAAATAACCCGCTGTTCTAAATGGCGTACTGTTCATTTGCACCCGGTCAGGCAATGAATACTCTCTTGGAAGATCGAAATTGAGCAGGGCAAGCTGGATAAAGTTGTTGCTGTAACTCTCGTACTCCTGCAACCAGTGCTGGCTTTTCTCCGAATCAAGATCCTCAAGATAGCTGAAATCATCATCGATTTTTTCCCGATGAATTATGTATGTCGATGTTTCAGAAGGCGCAATAGGAACAGGATGAAGCAGAATCTGCTCTTTGAACTTCCGGTACATTGCAAGCTTGAGTTCATTCAGCCTTTGCCTCTGGGCTTTGCTCTTCAGCTGATACGGTAGTATCATCAAACGATCCACTGTATAAGCCAGACTGGCAAGAAAGTGTCTTTCATTTTCATCCATATGCTCGAAAGCTTGCTTGATATGCTTGAGGGCCAGCAAATACCGACCGTAGGCCATCGCACAGGCGGCAGCTCCTGCAAACATGAAACTGAGGCGGTGCTCCTTTTCAAGACCATGCGCTTCGATTTGAGATGCGCTTTTTAAATAGAGACGTCGGGCTTCCGGATAGCGCCGCTCACCCATTGCATCATCTGCGGGTTTTCTTATTGATTGATACAGTTTGTATGCATCCTGTGGATCAGCAGGCTCAGCCTTTTTTGCCCGGTTCCTGCCCTGGGCGCCTGATTTAGCGCCGGTCTTGCTTGCAGATCTGCTCCCGGCTTTGCTGCCGGCTTCGGGCCGCTGCTCTGAAAGCGTGCCGCTGACTTTTCTTTTCCGTTTTTTCGAGGAAGACTGCTTCATTTGCCCGGAGAAATGCTCTTCACTCAGCATATACCACATGAGGGGCAATCAGAGCTTTCTTGCAGCTGGATTCGAGCTTGTCAACATAAATTTTGACAGCCGAATAGCCGTTTAATAATGCCATACATGCGGCCTATTGACTTCTTGCGGCAGGGCTCTCTGATCAGATAATCCCGGCGCACAAGATTTTTGTACATTTATCTTAGCGCCTGAAATTTCAGTTCAGCCTGGGGGGTCAGCTGTCTTCAGGCCAGAACCACTTTAAACAATACGATTATTTAAGGCTCAGCGGCTTCGCCACATTAGAAGCTGCCTCTTTCAAGATAAGTTAAGCAAATCAGAGTAAACTACAAAGGCGTCAGTTACAGGGTCCATCAGGCAAGAAAGGGGCTGCTCAGTCGATCATGCAATCAGAGACCAACTCAAACGAAAACTTGAAACTTACTCTTCCCGGGGGTCGCATCCAGGAAAAGGTAATAAAGCTGCTTGAGCAAATCGGTGTTAGCTTCCTGCAAACCGGGAGATCGTACCGGCCGGTTTGCAGCGACTCGAAAATTGAAACCAAGATATTGAGAGCCAAAAACATTCCCGGCTTGATTGCACTCGGACGCCATGACTGCGGCTTTGCGGGCAGAGACTGGATATACGAGCAAAACGCCGAGGTTGTAGAGCTGCTCGATCTGGAGTTTGATCCGGTAAAAATCGTGGTTGCCATGCCCGAAGAACTCGTGGCAGCCGGATTGAAATCAATCACAGGCAGAAAAATAATTGTAGCTTCCGAGTATCAGCGCATTTCAAACGACTATATAAAAAACGAAAAGCTAGATGCAGTTTTCGTTCATGCATACGGGGCAACCGAGGCCCTTCCTCCTGAAGATGCCGACATAATCATCGACAATACTTCATCAGGAGCTACGCTCAGGCAGAACCGCTTGAAAATTATCGCTGAACTCATGAATTCATCGACCCGTTTCATCTGCAATAAAGCTGCCCTTGAAAATCCGGCCAAGAAAAAGAAACTGGAAGAAATGGCCATGCTCATGAAAAGTACGCTGCAGGCTAAACAAAAAGTATTGCTCGAAATGAACGTTCCTGCACATTGTTTTGACAAAATAGTCTCGGACCTGCCGTGCATGAAAGCGCCAACGGTCTCGAAGCTGCACAACTCGGAAGGTTTTGCAGTGAAGATTGCAGTGAGCTCACGCGAAGTGCCCGCACTTATTCCCAGGCTTGTGGAAATGGGCGCCACCGACATACTCGAATATAAGCTTGAAAAAATTGTAAGCTGAGGTGATCTCATAAGTGCCAGCAAAAATAGATCTGGTTGATATAGGCGGAGGCAATACAGGTAGTGTCAAAAGATGCCTGGAAATGCTTGAGCTTGAATTCAAAAACTCAACAATTGAAAATCCGCCCGGCGGCGAGATTCCGGTTCTATTGCCTGGAGTCGGAGCCTTCGGTCCGGTGATGCAGCACCTCAAAGAAAGTGGATTTGACAAACGAATAAAAGACCTCACAAAATCAGGCACCCCTTACCTCGGCATTTGTGTTGGCATGCAAATACTTTTTGAATCAAGCGAAGAAGCTTTAAATATGCCCGGGCTCGGTTTAATTCCGGGCAGAGTACTCAAATACAAAGAAGGGAAGGTGCCTCAAATAGGCTGGAATCTGATTGAACTCGAGAAAAATGGCAGTCGTTCAGACTCAAAAGAAGCCAGCTATCCAGAATCCGGCTACGTGTATTTTGTAAATTCATACTATCCGGAGCCCTCTCGAAGCAAGGACATTCTGTACTCAGCAGACTATTACGTAAAATTCTGTGCTGCAGTAAAATGCAATAACATCACTGCTTTTCAGTTCCATCCTGAAAAAAGCGGCAGTTTTGGCAAATCACTGATTACGAGGTGGCTTGCCGGTGTCAGTTAGCAATCTCACAAAAAGGATAATTCCATGCCTTGACGTTGCCGGTGGGCGCACGGTCAAAGGTGTTAAATTCACAGGGCTTAGAGACATGGGAGACCCGGTCGAACTCGCGCGCCGTTATGAAGAAGATGGCGCAGACGAACTTATGTTTCTTGATATATCTGCAACACATGAAGACAGAAAAACAGTTTTTCACCTGGTTGAGGATGTTGCACATAAACTCTCGATTCCCTTTACCGTGGGTGGCGGCATTTCGGACCTGGCAGATGTAAAACGTCTTTTGAACTGCGGCGCAGACAAAGTATCGGTCAATTCAGCAGCGGTTAAAAGACCGGACTTAATCCGCGAAATTTCACATGCATGCGGCTCTCAATGCTGCGTACTTGCAATAGATGCACGCAGACGAAAAGGCGCTTTCAATGAAGCAGTCGATAACACGGGAGTCGCAAATCTAACAGCCACCAATGAAGCTAATGACCTTCCGGTCTATGAGGTTCTGGTTCAGGGCGGGCGCGTAAACACCGGGCTAAATGCATTTAACTGGGCGTTGAAAGGTGTCGAAAATGGGGCCGGCGAAATTTTGCTTACGTCATGGGACAGAGACGGCACCGAAGAAGGTTTTGACCTGGAACTAACGAAGCTATTTGCAGAGAAGCTGCCTGTGCCTGTGATAGCGTCAGGGGGAGCCGGCGGTCCTGAGAGCTTTCTTGAAGTTTTTACTGAAGCTCATGCAGATGCTGCACTTGCTGCCACAATTTTTCATGACGGTCGCTGGACCGCAAACGCACTCAAGCAAGAAATAAAAAAAGCACATATATCGGTGAGAACATAATTTCGGTGAGAACATAAGATCGGTGAGAGTATAAATGCTAATTCCAAGTATCGACCTTCAAAACGGCAAAGCAGTGCAACTCCGACAGGGAAAGGAATTTGTGCTGGCAAGCGATAAAGACCCGCTTGAGCTTGCAAAAGAATTCAATCGCTATGGCGAGATAGCTGTCATTGATCTTGATGCAGCGCTGGGCACAGGCAGCAATCGCGAGCTCGTTAAAGAAATATGCCGGGTGGCAGATGTCAGAGCAGGTGGCGGCATTCGTGATGTGGAGTCCGGTCGCGAACTGCTTAAAGCAGGGGCCAGGCAAATTATTATCGGCACAGCTGCCGAGCCCGAGTTTTTGAAAAATTTCCCAGCTGAAAAAGTGCAGGTAGCGCTTGATCAGAAAAAGGGCGAAGTTTTTGACCGGGGCTGGCAAAACCCAACAGGTGAGAACTTCATAGAAAGAGCAAAAAGACTGCAGCCTTTTTGCGCCGGATTTCTCAGCACTTTTATCGAAGCGGAAGGCGGCATGGGAGGCATGGATCTCGAGCTGGTGAAAGATCTGAAGACAAAGCTTGAGAAGCCGCTTACCGTAGCAGGCGGCATTGCAGAAACAAACGAGATAGTCGAAATTTCAAAGCTCAATATAGACGTTCAGGTCGGCATGGCACTTTACACCGGAAAAATCGACCTGGCAGCTTCAGTCGTTGGTGCGGTCAATTTTGCAAAAGACGGGCTCTGCCCCACAATAGTACAGGATGAATCCGGGCAGGTACTCATGCTTGCATACAGCAACAAAGAGTCTCTTACAAGAGCGCTCAGCCAAGGCAAAGGCATTTATTTCAGCCGCTCACGAAACGAAATCTGGGAAAAAGGGTTGACTTCAGGTGCTACTCAGAGTCTGAGATCCTGCCGTCTCGATTGCGACAGGGACAGCATTCTCTTTACAGTCTGTCAAACAGATGCAGCATGCCATAACGGCACATACAGTTGCTTCGGTCAGGCAAGCTCACAGCGTAAATTCAGCCTTAACGAGTTATACGAAACTTTGAAAGACCGCAAGCAGAATGCACCGGCAAAGTCGTATTCGGCTAAACTCTTTGCTGATAGAAAAGAGCTGCTTTCCAAAATCCAAGAGGAGAGCGCCGAAGTAATGAATTATACTTCAAAAGACAATTTACGCTGGGAGCTTGCAGATCTGATATTTATGATTTCAGTGCTTGCAGTTGATGAAGGCATCGAATGGAAAGAAGTCGAGGCAGAACTGGGAGGCAGGCGCAAGTAAGATGCAGAACAGCAAACGCTCTGTTTACGAAGAGGTCGGCGGGCAGGAAAACATTGTAGGCATCTCAAAGCGAGTGGCTCAAATAACTGTGTCTGCAATAAAACAGATGCCGATACTTGCAGCTGAAGTCGGCAATTGTGTTTCGTTAGGTCAGGGCATTCCCTCTTTTAATACACCTGAGTTTATAAGAAAAGCCGTAGCAGAAGAGCTTCTAAAAGACGAAAGCAAAATAGGCAAGTACTCAATGCAACCGGGCATGCCTGAGTTAAAACTTGCAGTTGCTCGAGATCTCAAACGAACAAGAGGAGTCGATGCAGACCCAGAAAAAGACATCTTCATTTCTTGCGGCGGTATGGAAGCGCTGGCAGCCGGTCTTGCAAGCATAGTCGAAAGGGGCGATCAGGTGATTCTGCCATCTCCATGCTACGCATCTCACATAGAGCAGGTCTTATTTGCTGAAGGCGAACCCGTATTTGCCGAATTGAAAGAAGATGACGGCTGGAAGCTCGATCTTGCCGCAATAAAAAAGCTAATTGGACCCAAAACAAAAGCCATAGTCATATCAAATCCTGTCAATCCTACAGGCTGCGTATTTTCAAAAGACGAGCTGCTGGAGCTTGCAAAACTTGTGCTGGAGCACGAGTTATTCATTATCAGCGATGAAGCATATGACTTTTTGATTTATGACGGGCTGCCTTATTACAGCCTGATTTCAATGCCAGAGCTGAAAGAGTATCTGCTAGCCTGCCTCAGCTTTTCCAAGCGTTATTGTATGACCGGCTGGCGGGTTGGCTACATGTACGCACCCGAACGTATAATTAAGCAAGTGCTTAAGGTTCACGACGCGTTTGCAATCTGCGCACCTACAATTTCTCAGTTTGCAGCACTGGCGGCTTTAAATGCGACAAACGGCAAAGACGGCGAAGGTGATAAATCACAGAACGAACTTTGCCAGGCGCTCTGGCGAAGGAGAGATCTGCTTTGCGGCAGGCTTGATATACTTAGCGATCACTTTTCATATGTCAGACCACAGGGGGGTTACTATATTTTCCCGCGTTTGAGATCCGGCGAAAAATCAATGGACTTCGTACTCAGGCTGTTAAAAGAAGCAAGAGTTACGACTGTTCCAGGAATTGCGTTTGGACCCACAGGAGAAGGGCACATTCGGCTGTCTTTTGGCGCAGCAGAAGACGAGCTTATTGAAGCTTGCAATCGTATGGAAAACTATCTTAAAGGAGCTCTGTCGAAATAATGATCAGCATATACGAGCTAGGCAAAATATCGGAGTCCGAGCTGAGTAAAATCATGAAACGAGCTCACGAAGACATCGACAGCGTCAAATCCAAGGTCGAAGAAATAATAAAGGAAGTGCGGCGCAGTGGCGACCGCGCCCTGGTTTCTTATACTCAAGAGTGGGACAACAAAGACTACAAAGCCGAAGATCTCAAAGTAACAAAGCAAGACATCGACGAGGCCTACAAAAATACCCCGACTGAAACCGTAGGCAAAATAAAAGAACAAATAAAGCTGGCAAGCCAGTTCCACCAAGCTCAAAAAGCACAGATTCCCCACTGGGAAAAAGAAATGGAGCAAGGCATTAAAGTCGGGGAAAAATGGACACCTATTGAAGAGGTCGGCTTATATGTACCGGGAGGCAAAAACCCATTTCCGACTGTGCAGCAGATACTTGCAGTAGCAGCAAAAACTGCCGGCTGCCGCCGCATAGTTTCGTGTATTTCTCCCAGAGGCAAAGGTTACGAAGTGCTGATAGCAGCCAATGAATGCGGAGTCGACGAAATTTATCGTGTTGGCGGTGCCCAGGCAATTGCAGCAATGGCATACGGCACAGAAAGCATGGCTCCTGTGCAGCTGATTGCCGGTCCGGGCAATCCATACGTAACAGCAGCCAAAATACTTTGCCAGGCAAAAGTAGGAATAGACATGCCCGCGGGACCCAGCGAAGCTATTATCCTTGCAGACGGCAGCACACCGGCGGAGTTTGATCTTGAAACCAAAGCAAAATATTGCGCAGCCGACATTCTTGCCAGAGCCGAGCACGGACCTGATTCAGCCGGCTTGCTTCTAACCGATTCAATGGAGCTTGCAGAACTTACAAAGAAAGAAATAGAAAAACAGTTCAATGAACTAACAAGGCAAGACTACATAAAAGAAGCCCTGTCAAGATACAGCGCTATTATTGTCACCTCGACAATTGAAGAAGCAGTGGAATTCAATAACAGATACGCCCCCGAGCATCTTGAGATATTGACTGAAAGACCGGAAGAAACACTTGCTCAAATAGTAAACGCAGGATCGGCATTTCTTGGTTATTACAACCCGGTTGCCACCGGCGACTACGCCACAGGCATAAATCATGTTTTGCCCTCATGCGGCTGGGCAAGACAATCTTCACCCGTCGGCGTCTGGACATTCATGAAACGTGTTCAATATTCAATACTGAGCAAAGCCGGGCTTGAGCGTTTGCGCCCTATCGTCCAGACAATCGCAAGCATAGAAGGGCTCGATGCGCATAAACGCAGCGTAGACATTCGCTTCGACCAGCTTCCGCAAAAGGTCTGAGAAGAAATGCAACTTCTGGACATACAAAAACTGCAGTTTAAAAACAAGGAAGCAGCAGAAAGGGAGTTGCTTGCATTTTTGCAAAGTCAAAATGAAGAAGACTCGGCCATTTTAAAAGTGCAGCTGAATCCCAAACCGGAGTCATTGAATTCGCTCAACGGCTTCATCAGCTATGAGAACGGTGAGCGCTATTTTTTCAAAACTCATGTTGAAGAAAACGAAAGGCTTTCCGAATACTACAAGGCAAGCCTGCTTGCTGAAGCCGGCTATCCAGTGATTTCTGCAAAGCAAATCAATCACCGCCCGGGCAAGCAAATTGTGCTCTATGAAATAGTGAGCTTGCCCACGCTCTTTGACCTGCTCAAAAAAGCGGAAGATGAATATCTGGCTGCAAAAATAGAAAGCCCTGAGTCAAAATTACTTATAGACGCTCAGACAGATCTCGAAAAAACAATCTTTGAGATTTACAAAAAAAACCTTCAAGTTATTAACAGCCACGAACATAAGAAGGCCGCGCTGCACCAGCTCTTTTACAACCGCTTACAAGACAAAGGCAGATTGGGCTTGTTTTATAAAAACAGAACTCTTAACTTGCCCGACTATGGCAAAAGCGAAATTGCTTTTGAGAAACTGGATCAGTTGAAGTGGAGAATTAACGGTCTGTTATATGAAAACAGCCTTGCAGAAATAATTGACCGTGCAAAGCTTCAACTGAATCCGCTTGCAAATGAATCAATCGCAGCAGCAGTCGGGCACGGGGACGCACACAACGGCAATGTATTTGTAAATGAAGCAGAAAAGAAGCTTTATTACTTCGACCCAGCATTTGCAGGTCTTCACAGTATTTTGCTTGACCTTGTTAAACCACTTTTCCATAATGTATTTGCTCGCTGGATGTATTTTCCGGAAGAAGTATCAAAAGAGTTCGAGCTTGAATTCAAAGCAGGCGAAAATGAAATTGAAATCAATCATAATTTTTTGCCTAGCAAGCTGCGGCTTGAGCATCTCAAGGCAAAGAAAGAACACTTATTGCGTCCGGTTTTAAAGCTCCTCAAGGAAAAGACGCTGCTTCCAGAAGACTGGCAAGACTATCTTCGAAGCGCTCTTTTCTGTTGCCCATTTTTAACAGTAAATCTGTTTGCCGACTATCAAGCAAAAGGCACATTAGCAGAGCGTTACAGTTCCAAGATCAAGTTACTTGGACTTTCTATGGCTGTCGCGTTTGGAAGCAGCCTCTCCAAATGCGAAAGAGAGCTCTCTTCAAGGGAAGATTCCGAGAATAAAACCAAGCTAGCAAAAATTATTGACGGAATTTTCGACATGGAATTGCAGGAGTAAAAAGCTGCACTTAAGAAAGCTGACTTTGAACATTGAGGAAGAAAGAAATTGGCAGAATACAAAAGCACTAAAAGCAAGAACGAAGCCGTCAAGATCCTTCTTTTCGATCTAGACGGCGTTCTTGTAGAGCCACGGGCATACATAAGCGGGATTAAGCGCTGTGTCGAACTGCTTTGCTCGGAACTGGGGCTAAAGAGCCCCGGAGAATTCAGCCCCAGTGATACTGAAATCGCATTTTATGAATCCACAGGCATACATGATGTATGGGACATAAACAACATAATTTTCGGCTTAATTCTTTCGCGCATTTTTGTATTGCTCCCTTTTGAAAACAGAAAAGAACTGGACTTGCAAATTGAGTCCCTGCACTCAGAAAAAGCTCTATATGAGAATTGTCCTTCACTCTTAAACAGCCTGGCAAAAAGCATAACCGCAGCATCAATAGAAATTGAACGCCCTGACTATATTGAATTTGCAAAAGACATTAAAGAAGCCGATCCTGGCTCCACTCACCCGCCTGACATTGCACTTTCGCTTCTTGAAGAAGAGTGCGACAGCAAGTTCTATGCCTCACTGCTTTTGAACTTTTTGAAAAGCACACGTAACATTTATGAGAGTTACGGCACCATGTTGTTTCAAAACATTATTCTGGGCAAAGAAGAGTTCGAAAGCACTTATGAGCTGAAGGGCCTTTATGCCGGTCCTTCCCTGCTCCGAACCGAAGACAAAGTGTTACTGAGCAAAAGCAACCAGGACCGTCTGAAAGCTCTTCATGCGCAAGAGCATTTAAAAATGGCGCTTTACACAGCACGCCCCAGCCATGCACCACAGGATCAGGGATTTCTAAAAGGATACTCGCCAGAAGCCGAAATTGCAGCTGAAGCTTCAGGTCTTTCTTACCTGCCTCTTGTGGGCATGGGCATGATGGACTGGCTGGCCGCTAAATATGACAGGCGCAGTGAAGACCTCACCAAGCCTAATTCCACTCATTGCATCTCAGCACTTTTTGCAGCGCTTTTGCAAGATTCGCAAAGCACAACACTTGAGCTTGCCTATAAATTCAGCGAAAACAATATAATGGATGACAATCTAAAAGAAAAACTTTTCGGAAGCCCACTGAAGATATTTGTTTTTGAGGATACAAGTTCAGGCATAAAGCCAATGCTCAAATTAGTCAAGCAATTGGAATCACTGGGGGTCAAAATATCGCTCAGTATATGCGGCATTGCAAACAACGAGAATAAGAAGCTGGCGCTGAGAGAATTGACTGAGCATATTTTTGAAAACATAAACGGAGCGCTTTCTTATGCGTTTGAGAACGGCCAGCCGAGTATCAAGTAGTAAGAGTCCGGGGAGCAAAGTAGTGGAGCTCAGAGATTATTGCACTGGTAGCGAACTTCACCGAACTCATACTGCGATGCGCGGCTCCAGTTCACTTGCTTCTGCAGTATGAATGGCACCTGATACCAATGCCTGAGCCTTTGCGCTCTGGATTTGTTCTCTGCCGTATGCCTTCCAGTGGATTCCGGGAGCTTTTTGTGTTCTAGATCCATCAGGATTGCTCATTTCAGGCTTTTTAAATTCACCTGTAAGCCAACCCTCCACCTTGTTTGAACCATCGGCATTCTTTGCACCCGGCTTATTAAATTCACCTGTCAGCCAACCCTCTACTTTGTTTGAACGCGGCTTGTTTATCTCTCCTGTCAGCCCGCTTGAGCCATCGGCATTCTTTGCACCCGGCTTATTAAATTCACCTGTCAGCCAACCCTCTACTTTGTTTGAACGCGGCTTATTTATCTCACCTGTCAGCCCGCTTGAGCCATCGGCATACTTTGAACCCGGATTCTTAATCTCAGCTTTCGGCACGCTTGAACCGTCATCACCGATGATCATCGGTTTGCCGAACTCGCTAGTAATACCGCTTGAGGCTCCGTTCTTCAGATCTCTTACATGTGACTTATAGTCAGAAGACCGTTCTGCCATGCCTGCCTGGCCTTCCTGGCTCAAAATCAACTCATTCTGAGCCTTGTTATTGTAAGAATCCCCGGATGCATCAAATTGCTGCTCGATCATAAACATCGCCCCCTCAAGTCTGTTCCAGTTCTACGCACGCAAAGCTGAACTTAGGAGGAAGGTTCAGGATTTAATCTTTCAGCCCATAGTCGTCAAGCAGGGGCAGTTTATGAACTGTACTTTCGGGCAAAATTCCTTTCCTTTATGGATATAAGCTAGACCTAGCCATTTTGAAAGGTCAAAGGTCATGAAGGGACAAAGTGCCGGATTATCAAAAACAACTGAGCCATCAGTATCGCAACAAAAGATGCAGGCACCAGAAATAATGCGCCTTACAGACGGCAGCAGCTTATTTTACCGCTGCATCAGACCCGAGCGCCCTTCAAAAACGGCAGTGATTATCTTTCACCGGGGTCATGAACACTCCGCCCGTTTGCTCAATGTAATTGAGGAACTTGCGCTGGAAGAAAGCTGGGTCTTTGCCTGGGATGCAAGAGGGCACGGGAATTCTACAACAAAACTTGAATCTTACACTCAGCTCGTCAGCGACATGGACGAGTTTCTCAGGCATATAGCCAACAAACACAACATAGCATTTGAAAATATGCTTCTTGTTGGACACAGTTTTTCCTGCCCGGCTTTAGTCAAATACATCCAAAAATACAATCCAAAAATAAACTCAATAGTGCTTGTTTCGCCCGCCTTCAAGATCAACCTTTTCCTGCCTTTTGCGATGCAAGGTTTGAAGCTCCTTTCTAGAATCAATCCTGAGGCACAAATTCGCAGCTATGTTAGCGGCAAAATGCTCAGCAGATCTAAGTGCGAAGCCAAAGCCTATGACCAGGATAGAACAATAAGCAGGAATATTTCAGTTAAAGTATTGCTCGGGCTGCATGAGACAGCAGCCCAGGTAATTAGAGACGCCGGCAAGACAAAAACCCCGACTCTGATGCTACTTTCAGGTTCTGATTTTGTAGCTGACTTAAAAGAACAGAAACGCTTTTTCAATTTACTCGCCTCCCAAAAGAAGCAGATGAGAATCTATCCGGGGATGCGTCATGACATATTTCACGAAAAAGGAAGAAGCGAGCCACTGGAGGCTCTGAAAATGTTTGCCAGTGAAGGCTTTGCGAATGCAGTTAGCAGCCTGGTTTGTAAAGGAAGCAAGCAATCAAAAGAATCAAAAGAATCAAAAGGAATCAAAAAAATGAAATCCGGAAACAAAAACAAAATTGCAAAATCATTTTGCTACAAAAAAATCTATTACGGGGCTTTTAAAATCCTGTTGCAGACTCTCGGACGATTGAGCCAGGGAATTCGCATTGGCTGGAAATACGGTTTTGATTCGGGCGAGTCACTCGATTATGTATATGAAAACAAAGCACGTGGATTCGGGCCGCTGGGCAAACTAATAGATCGCGCATATTTAAACACACCCGGTTGGACCGGCATAAGAACCCGTGGCATGCAACTAAAAGAGGCCATTTCATGGGCTATAAAACAATCGGAAGACTCAGGTGAAAAAATCGAGCTAATGGACATAGCTTCGGGTCCGGGCCGTTATGTGCTTGACGTTTTAGAAAAGAATGAGAGCAAGAAATTGCACGCGAGCCTCTGTGACCTTGACAAAAAGGGGCTTGAATTCGGCAGAACAAGAGCCGATAAGCTCGGGCTTGCAAATGTGGATTTCATCTACAGAGACGCATTTGCAACTGAAAGTACAGCTGAGCAGAATGTCGATATCGCAATTGCATCTGGTCTCTATGAACTTTTCCCTGATAACGAACAAATTGCTCAGTCGCTTACTGTGCTCAGCCAGCGAGTGCGTGAAGGTGCATATTTGATTTACACAAACCAGCCCTGGCACCCTCAACTTGAATTCATAGCAAGGGTGCTTACCAATCGCAACGGCGAGCCCTGGCAAATGCGCTGCCGCTCACAGGAAGAAATTGACGAGCTCGTAAAACAGGCCGGCTTTGAAAAAATCAGCATGAGTTCTGATGAGCTGGGTATCTTCACCGTTTCAATTGCCAGCAAGAGAACTACAAATGTTCATGTTCTCGACAAAATAAGCAAAGAACACTGCCATAGTGATAAGAAGCAAAATGAACAAAAAGGAGCCGCCTGAACGGGAAAAAATCTCAGCGATTTGCCAAATGGGCGGAATCATATAGAATTGGGAAAACCCGAAAAATTGGTTTACCATGGCGAGCCCTGCTGACAATCTAAAAACAAACAAGCTCGCATTTCAGCTGGTTCTGTTTTTGCTTGGCGAATGCTTCTTTCTATATCTTTTGTACGAGCTTAAGGTCTTAGTTATCTGCCTGATATTCGCACTTACAATTGCTTCTGCCATGACGCCTGTTGCGCGCTGGGCAGAAAAACGTAAAATACCGCGCCTTGCTACAGTTCTTTTGATTTACCTGGTCATTGCGCTCGTTTATGTTTTTCTGGTCGCTTCATTGATACCAACGGTTCTTGAGCAGGCAAAGCAGCTTTATGAGGCTTCGCCAAAGTACATAGCAAAAATCACTTCCTGGTATCACAGTCTGTTAAACCTGGCAGGAGACCAGCAAAACTTTCTCAAAATCGATCCGGAATTTCTCCAATCAATACCTGAAAATATTGTACAAAGAACGCTGAAAATGTCAGCAGGTATTATGGGACTGGCGGCAAACACCGTGCTCACCCTTTTTCTTGCCGCATATTTCACTGTAGAAGGTGAAAGCATCTGCAAAGGGCTCTTAGCCTGGCTTCCACCGGCAGCAAGAAATCGCTGGCAGTCTTTGATTATTCCGCTTGAAGGGCGACTGGGCGGCTATGTTCGAGGTCAATTACTGGTAGCATTTTGCGTTGGTGTTTTTCTTTTTGCAGGCTTCAGCATCATCGGTCTGAAATACGCCCTGGTGCTCGGCCTGCTTGCCGGCTTGCTGAATCTGGTTCCTTATATCGGCTCCTTGATCGCTACGATTGCAGCCGTCGTAGTCGGCTTCAACCAGGATCCGATCATGGCTCTCTGGGTGTTTCTAGTATATGCGGTCGAGCAATGGGTAGAAAGCACATTCATGGTTCCGAATCTTCTGGGCAAAAGTGTTTCTCTGCACCCTTTAATTGTATTGCTGGTAATTATTGTTGGTGCCACCTTGCTGGGGGTCGCTGGAGCGCTCATAAGCGTTCCACTTACATCTGCCGCAATTTTTATAGCAGAAGAGTTTTATTTAAAACCCATGCAGGCAAAGGAAGAGAATTCAGCCCATCCCCCTGATGACGGACTGACCAGCTCCGCCTGATGAAGTAGTATAGAAGTGGCTTCCACTTGACATAATGAGCGGAACTTTCGGGGGTTTCTGCTTAGATTCATCTGCGCGCAAAATTCTGCGGGGGATTGCACCAGCTTCCGAGCTAAGAGTCCGGGGTTGGCAAGATCAGATTTCGGCGTCGCGAGCCAGACTTTTTCGGGGCGACACAGGAGAGACTGAATATGCTAGCGCACTTGAAAGTGCTGCCGGCTTTAGCCAGGCAGCTGGGAATTTTCTTGCTCTGTTCTTTTCTGCCTGCTCAAGGAGCAGGTCAGTCAGGTATTTTATTTGCACCAACTCTTGCTGAACTTGATTCAGTAAAAGGAAAAGTAATCTATAAAGAAATGGTGCAGGAAGAAGTGGAACCAGAAGCTATACAGGTTCAAAACGCGGTCGGCACTTTTCTTGTTACGTCCAAAAACAGCTACATAGCAAAAGGCGCAGGCCAACACTTCGTGCTTGAAGAAGACCAGACTACATTTTTGATTGGCAAGGACGGAACCAGATTTTATGCAAAAGGCAGGCGCATAGTAATGCACAAAGGAAAAGCAATTGCATTTGTTGGCAAATATCAGAGCCTCGATTTCATCACTGATTTTGGCGAAGTTGAAGTCCCAAAACGCAGCTCGGCTATTATAGAATTTACGGATGACGGGGTTTTGCGTGTGGATAACCTGGAAGGTAAGCCACTCATAATTACCTTCAGAATCAACTATCGTCCGTTTACTTATAGCGCTGCCAGAGGAGAAGAATTTTGCGTCGCATCCGATGCTTGCTACGACAAAAGCAAGCTTGTTCCCAACGATGGGGTCGAAAGAGAAAAGTCACCCTATTTTTTCGACATTGATGGAACCTGCATGTGCAAAAATCGATTTGACGAAAAAATGATGCTTGAACAGGAGGCTTTGCTTCTTTGTGATCCAGACGCTAACGAGGAAACAGCAAAAAGAATAGCGACGCTCAAAAAACGCGCAAAACATCTCAAGCGGTTCGAGGGGGCGGAGCCGGAAGCTTACTATGGAAAGCAACTTGCCTATCAATATCAACCCAGGCGGCGGCAGCAAGAACGAATTTAGCCAGCCCTGAAATCAATTTCAAATTTCAACAACGGGGGAATCCGGACCAGGCAGTTTGATCTGTTGTGTATCGCTGGAAACTATAGCTACTGCACTGGTCCGGATGAAAGCGCGGAATTCATGTGGGTGCATTCCGGCAAACTCTTGCAGATGGCTGATGGATCGCACAGCTCTTTTCTGCACAAGTAAAATATTCCCGGAATTTTTGCAGTGGACACGTCAGAGTTTTCCTACACTGCTGTAGGAATTAACAGCGACGGAAAGCAAGCTGTTTGCAGTCGAGCGCTTCAATTCAATCAGGGCTAGGCAAGCTGAACTCCGTCCTTGCTGAATTTCACAAGTGGAGGAATACTACCTGGAATTTCCCATTGATAGCTTCCATCGGCATTGAAAGTGCCTTTTCTGCCGTCTGCCATTAGAACCACAAGTCCACCGTTTGCAAAATCAGCGCTTTTGATGCTTTCATTTCCGGGAACGTCTATTGTCTTATCCACACCAGGCAGCGCAAACTGCAATACCTGATTTTCTCTGTTCATTTTGACACTCAGTCTGACTTGCTGCCCCTGTGATGTTTGCCAGAGACGATCAAATGTTGTTGTATTTGAGGCCGGATCCCAGATAAGTCCGGACTGCATACCATCTTTATTTTCTACGCCGCCAACAAAGCGCCCCAGATTCTTTTCAAACTGGAAAGCAGTTCCTTCAGGCAGATCAAGACGGCTTCCGCTTTCGTCCACCACAGCTTCAAGGCTTCCGTCTGTACGAGCTAACGGCTTGTACAGCTTGCCGTTCACGCTTACTGATGCAAGCTTTCCATTTTCGAATCTGGCCCTTGTCACTTTATCAGGATATGAATAAAGATCAGCACCGTTTGAGCTTTCAACAGCAATACCTGTAAGTTCAAGCCTGGCACTTGTTCCGGCCTTGGCGCCCTTGCCCAGAAGCAAAAGCTCGCCCGCGGCACCGTATGCAGGATTTGCATAATCCCACTGGCTGCGTTCAAAGTTCAAGCCGCCTGGACCAAGAATTTCATTTTCGCCCTTATTCCAGACAAGCTGTCCGGGTGCCAGTGCTGTTCCAACAAAGTTGCCCGAAGCGTCACTAACTCTCCAGAAGTTTTCATTTGCAGTTTTTGTACTTACGCTATTGTCGCGCGCGCTAAATACTGTTTGCACGGGACCTGATTCGCCTGTTATGGTTGCCTGCACCGACATATCATCTAGAACTTGAAGATTGCTTACGCCGCCTTCGCCGTTTTTAAGCACCTTAAGCTGTCCGTCTTTTTGCGGAATCTGGACCATTTTACAAACAGGCTTCGGCGGATTGGCTCCGTCACTGCCGATGTTTGCTACTACCCCGTTTGGCATGTAGTAGTCACGGCTTTGAGAAGCCGCTTTGTCCTGAATCACAGTACCGTCTGTGAGGATTTCAACCTTGCCGTCGTTTGAACTCAGAGTATACTCTTTGCCGGCTCTGTTAAACTTGAATATCGAAACTTTGCTCTGTTTGTCGAAAGTTTCAGTGACACCACCTGCATGCTCGGACACAAGCATCGAGCCCAGGTCTTTGTACATGTCCTGACCGGGCGACTCGTATGAAACAAGCGTGCTGTTATCGGCACCAGCTTGTTCAATGCGCACTGTACCATCAGCGCAAACATTTATGTTCATCGAAACTAGATTGCCTGAGCCATCCATGAATGAGTTGTATCCGATCGGCTGATCAAGAGGGCGAGGAGGCAGATCAAAGGGAGCTCTGGGGTAATTATGTCCCGCTCTCGAGCGCCAGTATTCCATGCCAGGGTAGAGTTCTTTACCCTGCCGTGTCATTACTTCTGTAACCTGATTTCCGTCTTTGCCGGGATAAGTATGCGAGGTCCGGATGATATCTCCATTAACATCCCGCTGAAATTCCCAGTTACCTTTCGGTCCCGATACACTATTTACATAGCCCTTTTGATCTTTGACCACAATAGTATTGTCGGCTCTCAGAGTGCTTACTTTCCCGTCTTTATGCAATATTGCCGATGCCGGATCACCGGGATGCGGCTCCTTGAATTGAACAGTTACATCACCTGGCTGAGGCTGATCATTTGTTATACTGCTTGCTTCCATATATGAAGCGCCGTTGTAATAAAGCCTGGTTTCCGTGCCGTCGGCCGCTTTTTTAACCTGCATCTGACGGGCAAAGTCACACTGATATTTTCCGCCGTCTGCCCAGCTGATTTCAGCACTGTTCTGGCTGCCGTCAAATGTTCGCTTCATATAGTCGGGCTTGCTCGCATCAGGCGGTACGAATTTTATTTTGCCGTCGGCCTGGGCTTCGCCCATACGCCACTCATAACCATCCCAGTAATGTTCTTTTACTTCGCCTGTGGGAGTAAGTGTTGTTCTCTTCCAGTTTTTCAGATCAACCGAAACCAGCGAACCATCGCTTTTGCGAATGAGCTCAGTTCTGTCTGCAGCATCTGCATTTGCACAATAACGAATCTCGCCGTTTGACCTGAAGGATATTTCTCCCTGAACTTTGCCGTCAGCACCTACTGTTATCGGAAGTCCTTCAAACTTTATGATTCCGTTTGCCGGCTGGTACTCACCGCTTGCTTTACTTACTCTCAAGCTTCCGTCTGCATCACGCATCAGCTCAATGCTGCTTAATCCATCAGTACTTGTATTTTTAATGGAATCAGTTCGTCCGGCTTCTCCAAATTGAATCTGGTATTCGTTGTTTCCGACGGCATGCTTCTCAAAATTGCCGGGGCTTCTGCTGTCAACATGCAGTTCGGGAAGCTTCAAGCTTGAGCCCGGATAGAGCGAATCCGGAACGGCGCCAGGGCTAATTGTGATAGCAGCAGTTCTTTCGGCCTGTGGCGAATTACTCTTAGCCTGATCTTTGTTTATATCAATAGTAAGTGATTTCAAAATCTCGCTAAAAGGCGAGTGTTTTTCGAGAACAGTTGAATTTGCTTCCGCTGCTTTAGCATCAGAAGTGGATTTAGCAGAAAAAAGTTCTTCCATATACTGCTCACTCAGTCGCTGTGTTTCACCGGCGCTGGCAGATTCTGGAGTCGCTTTTGCAACTTCTTTTATTTCATTTTCGGAACTTTGTGTGCCAGCCATGCTTCGATCAAATACCCGAACGTTACCGGATATGAGCAGATGCCCATATCGGCTTTAACCAACCACGATCCCTAACAAACGCCCTTACCCATGTTCTCAACGAGAATTTGAGTATGCTTGAAATCATATTAATGGTCAACGTACAAACACGTATACCCGGAAGGCCTCCCCGAGGCACAATAGCGCAAACAACGTATTAGCGAGCCGTTGCAGGCTTTTTTTCATCCTTCGTATTTTTCCCATTATTTGATTAAAAGTTAAAAGATGAGCTAATATATGCACCTCACTGGAGCCGCCCAGACTGTTGACGACAGTCAAACGAAATGTTTGCGGGATCAAGCTCTATCAGGTGAGCTCGGGTGAGATCAGGTGAGATCAGGTGAGATTTGGCGAGATCAGGTGAGATTTGGCGAGATTATCAGGTATGTCAGTAAAAAAACAGCTTAAAAGTAAAATCAGACCGGTCCGAACCGGACCAGTCAAAACTAAAATCGTTCTGCTTCTTCTTGCACTTTCCGCCTGCAAATACGGCGTCATTGAAGTGCAGGCAGCAGGGCCGGTCAAAAATGGAAAAACAAGCCCGGGTCATCAAAAAAGCAAGGTTGCAAGCAGTGATTCGACGAAAACAAACAAATCAAAACAGGGGGTAGAAAAAATGGCCGAGATTTATGAATTCAAAGCAAAAGCATTAGACGGTAGCCCTGTAAATTTCAACAATTACAAGGGTGATGTGCTTTTGATTGTTAACACCGCAAGCAACTGCGGGTACACACCTCAGTACACAGGTCTTGAAGAACTGCACAAAAAATATGCAGACCGCGGCTTGAAAGTGCTCGGTTTTCCCTGCAATCAATTCGGCCAGCAGGAGCCGGGAGGCAGCGATGAAATCGGAACATTTTGCAAGCGCAACTATGGTGTCGACTTTCAGATGTTTGAGAAAATAGATGTGAACGGCAACGATGCACACCCGCTCTACAAATATTTGACGAGTGCCACTGCTGACGGTGCAAAGCCAATCAAATGGAACTTCACAAAATTCCTGGTCGACAGGCAGGGAAAAATTGTCAAACGCTACGAACCGGATACAAAACCGGAAGATATAGCAGGAGATATTGAACAGGCGCTCTAAATATCGATCTAAAGATTCCAAGATTCCAGGATTGAAGCCGGGATCGCAGACTCTAAATGACTGCAACCCCAGCTTCAAGATCAGTCCGATTCACCCGGTAATATAAGGCGAAAACCCTGACCGGACGCGACACTTGACAGCGGGAATGGATTTGGCGTAAGGTGCTTTTAGTAGCTCTTTTTCATGAAATCAAATGGCTGATTCCGTAACCCGTAAGCGAGCGCTTGAAATACTGGCTGACCCGCGCTCAAAAGAAAACGAATGGCTTGGAGCCCTGGCAATACTGGACGGCAAGATTCCGCCCCGCAGCCGCAAATATCTGCTCAAGAAAATCGAGCGTTTTTTCAAGCGCTCTACCGGGCTGGCTGTGCTTTACACAGGGATCTTCTCACTCTATGGTCTAATTGTTTTCGGCCAGCCTTTTTACTGGAGCATTATTCCGGCAGCTCTCATCTGGGCAACTCTTGAAGCATCTTTCGGTGCTTTCACGCTTCTTGCATTGATAGTCATGCTCACCCACCTGGGAAGCATTGTTACACTCAATCCTTACTATCAGACCACCTGGATGGTCATTTTGCTGAACATCTTCGTTTATGCAAAGTGGAACTGGCGTCCATACGTCTTTGTGCCGGTTCGCAAAATAATTGCCCAGCAGCGAAAGCCGAAACTGCTCAATTGAGCCCCAATTAAATGGTGTTTCCCCCAATCAGAGCTTGCTTTTCTGCTTGCCAAAGCAAGATTAAAGACGCATAATCTTTCTCAGGTATTAGAGCTGCCGGGCTATTCCGGCGCTTACTTGAGCTTGAGACCCACCTCATGCTCTCTCATCAGTTGCTTGCAGAATGACTAATTCCTTACCCCCGTCGTGTGTGTACAGGTCTTCTGCAAGCAACTTATTTATTCAAAGCCTCCTTTGCGGTCTTTTCCCGTTTTGCAGGCTTCTTCGGGGCTTCTTCTGGGCTTCTGCCAGACTTAATACGACGACCCGAATTTGACCTGAAATTCCCCCTAATTTGCCCTAACTCACCCGTATAACTCTTATTGTTAACTACGGGGCGAGGATAAATACAATGACTAAAGTAGAAAGATTGACCGAACAGCTTCAGAAAGCCAGCTGCCTGGCACTGGTATTTGATGTATTACTGGGCGCAGTCTGGTGCCTCAAATATCTTGGCTAAGCTGGAGCTAGGTTTGTTGTTCTCAGTTTATGAATGATATGGAATTACGCTAATGGGCCAGCTACTTGTACTGTTTTTCGAATTTGCACTGGAACTGCTTTTGAAAAACACGCAAAGGCAATGACAAATGCACATCATTTGCCTAAAGATTCTCTTGCTTTTCCAGCCGAGACTTAACTGCCTGGCGCCGCCCGTCTGCAGCCGGTGCAAGTTCGAGAAACTTCCTGTACTCTGCCTGCGCCTTTGAGTCTTTAACTTTGTCATAAGCCTGTGCAAGCAAAAAGTGGGCATCTGCATTAGCATCATTCTTTGAAATCACATACTGGTATTCTTTAATTGCAGAATCGGGATCACCACGCAAAAGATACAGGGCTCCCAGCTTCAGCCTCGCTGCAGAGAAATCCGGATCAAGCTTTACAGCTTTCTTTGCATGTGAAAACGCCTCGTCCACCCGGCCGTCCATGCTCAAAAGAAAAGCCATGCGATCCTGAACCACAGCAAGCTCAGGATAAAGAACCAATGCCTGATCTATCAGTTTCATTGCTGTTTCTCTGTCTTGCAGCCCGATGCACTTATCTGCCAGAGCAATCAAAATTACCCTATCTTTGGGACTTATAGAATAGGCCTTTTCGAGAATTCGCTTGCTTTCTTCCTTCGAGCCTAATTTATCGAGCACACGAGCATAATTAGTTAAATAAAGCGGATCATCAGGCTTTATAGCAATTGCCTTGCGCAGTTCCTGCTCGGCATCCTGCCACTGCCCTTTCATGCCGAGCGCCACGGCATAGTCCGCCCGCGCATCTGCAAGAGCCGGATCTGCTTTTATCGCTTCTTTATATTCGGCGATCGCTGTGTCAATATTGTTATTAATCACAGCCTGATTCGCTTTAAAATAATGAGCTTCTGCACCAATGAAGTTCTGGACATCTTCCGGTATGCCTGTTGTGGAATCAAGCGGTTTGCAACCAAGCGCCAGCGTAGTACCACGCCAGCTGGATTTCATCTGAGGTGTTTGCTTGCGGCCTTGATACATGCGTCTAACCGAATCAAACTCAGTCTGGTGTCTTGCTTTCAAAAACGCCTCATCGAGTGACACAAGTCCCTCTTTATCTTTAAGGGCAAGAACGAGATTGTCTGTAAAGAGTGTTTGCCAGCTCAACTGGTCACGTTTGCTCGAGCTCAAAATCTGCAAACCGGTGCCGGTATAAACAGAGTCGATATCCAGGTTCAGATTTTTCGGAACATTGCCTGTGCCTGTTTTGCCGTCGGTGCTTTTTTCAAGCTCAACTCCACCGCTATATGCAGATTCTAGAACCAGAACAATGCGATCTGCTTTAAGATTTTTTCTTATGTTTTGCATCAAAGATTCAATCGATAAACAGCTTCCATAAATGTTATCCATTGCACAGTTGTATGCGCATAAATAGCTGTCGCCATCGGTTGTCGGAAAAGATCGGCTTGCAAGATACACAAGCACAAGATCATCGGCAGCACAGAGCTTACCGAGCCAGCGTTCTCCAAATGAGTTGTTTATGCTTTGTTTTGATGCTTTCTCGTCGGTCAGCAAACGAACATGATCGGGTCTGAATCGCCCGTATTTCGGATCAACAAGAAAGTCGTAAAAGTTTCTTGCGGCCTTATTATATTCAATGGGTGAATCTAGTCTTTTGTCTTGAAACTTGCTGATGCCGACAAGCACTGCCCACTTTTGCCTGACAGGCCGATTCACTGCTTTTGCCTGAGTATCGAGATCCTGAATCCTGGTAAACTCGGGTTTTTCTTGAGCATAAGCAGCTGGTATGCTTGAATGCAAGAGGCTTAAAAGCAGTGAGAAAAACAGAAAATCAGAAATCCAGATCTTCAAGCTTTTGCAGCTGCAGTCGTTTTCAATGCTCATTCCAGATGTTCCAGATCGATATCTACTGCAATTAACGAATTACTGTCTTCTTTAGGGGAAATTTTCACAAGGCTTGAAGAATCAAGAGCCAGTGCAAAATCCGAACCAACTGCGCCCGGTATTATCATAGGATTCGGATCGTCCCACGAAATTTGCATGCGAGTTGGGCATAAATCCTTGGCACCGCTGCGATCAGAACTTACAATCACTGTTTGCTTGTTGTTAAGATATTTGTTAGTATCCGGATCAAGAGGGGTTTTTGAAAACACAAGACCTACTTTTTCGATGCCGGCTTTCTTGTCGAACTTGAGCCAGGTTGCACTCGGAAGCGCATAGTCTTTTGCAGCTTTTACAACATTGTTCCTGCCGGTGCGTTCCTCCGGAAAGAGAACTGCATGAGCACCGCTTGTGCCCCGCTTCATAAGGATATAAGCATAACCATCAAGACTGCAAATCAGATGAATTCTTATCTCATCACCTGACTTGAATGCGGTCTTGTTGTTGCAGCGATATCTTTTGCCGTCGCGCATCAGCTCGATCCAGTAAGAAAGAGATGGCAGATCCGTGCGCGAACTGACCTTAGTAACAAGGTCGGCAGAATTTGTTTTGCTTGCTGGCTCATGATCTTTTAAAACTGGGGCACTGGCGACAAGCTCATCTTTGCTCGGCACTTCTTGTTTTTTTGGCAACTCCGGCGGGTTTTCGCCAACACTCTGGTCTGTTTTCGGACCTTTCTGCTTGCCGATCCATGAAAGCAAATACTTAAGATCATTAGGGCTGAACTGACCGTATTCAAAAATCAAATGTTCGCTTGATTTGGATGCTGCAAATGTGCGGTCGGCGGTAGCAAGATGGTCCCAGATCTTGAAGCTGCCGGCCGGTCTTACCAGCTTGTCCTGAACGCCCTGCAATATAAGAACAGGCGTGCTCTTCACATTAGCAGCAGCCTCATTGTTCTTGTTCATGAAGTTCTGAAATGCAATCAGCTCATCAGGAGAATACTTTGTTCTTGAGGCCGGATCTTTGCTCCATCTCTCACGCAATGCTTCATTCTGTTTGGTGGCATGCTTCACAACATGGCTGCCAACCTCGAACCTCTCGCCAAAGCCGCCTGCAAGCACGTGCAATCCGACCTTTAGATCACTACCAAGCCCGCTCCAGCGATCTCCGGAGGGTACGGCTGAAATCAACCCGTCAACAAGTTCCGGATATTTCGCAGTCACATGAAGGGCAATTGCGCCCCCCATCGATTCGCCAAGCAAAAAAATAGAAGCTTGAGGATAACGTTTGCGCACACTCTCAAGAACCGATTTTGCATCCTCTAAAGTCTGCGCAAGATCAAGATTGTCGTCACCTTTCAAGTGCCAGTCACCAAAACCGCGAACGTCAAAAGCGTAAACCGGAATATTTTTGGAAGCCATCAGACGTCCAAATTCATCAAAACTGCCTTTATGCAGCCCCAGTCCATGGATGCAAACTATCACCGACTGAGGATTTGATATTTTGTCTCCCCAGAGATAGGCCGGTGGCAGGCTGCTTGCAATCACCGGTGAAAACTCTGCTCCCTGCTTTGCCGCCAGCACGGGAAACTCAGCAAAAACCAGGCTCGAAAACAGAACGCTTGCAAAAAGCAAAGTTGAAAAAGCAGCCAGGCATGGCGGTCTTTTCACAAAAAAATTGTTCAATAGAGCCATTACTGCCCTCTCTGCCACTCTTGCATTGCTGCTTTCACCCTATATTTCACCCTATCTTATTTATCTATATCAGACAGAACTCGACGAGCCGATCGCTTAATGCTTTAATTAATTGATATCAGAGAAATAATATCAGCTGTTCGCTTTAATTATTGGAAATAAGGATTGAGCAAAAAAAATATAGAGCAAAATATCTTGAGCAAAAATGTCTTGAGCAAAAGAACCTTGAACAAAAAAATCTTGAACAAAAAAATCTTAAGTTTAGCCGGTATTTGCCTTTTAGCCGCGGTCTTCTCAGCCTTGTTAACAGCCGGCCAATCGAATTCGGCTCCCGGTTCAAATGATTCCAAAGAGTCAAATGGGGGCGCCAAGGACCTTTTTTACAGGCAGGTCTCCGATCCGGGCAAGGTACTAAACACCGGTATGCAGTACTGGATAGAACTAAAGCGCGATAAAAAGATTACAAGAGTAAGCAACAAATTCAGTTTCAAATCCGGAGACAGTATACGAATTCACGTGACATCCAACACGGATGCTTATGCATACATAGTTTTGAAAGAAGGTAGCCGCGGAGAACAATCGATTTTGTTTCCGGATCCCAGATTCAAAGACAACAACAAACTCAAAGCTTCTGTTGACTACGCGATCCCTCAGGATGGTGCGCTGACTTTCGACAAGAATCCGGGAACCGAAAATCTGATTTTGCTGCTTTCCAGAAATCCGATTGATGCTCATGCCTATCTTGCCGATAAAAAGCAGAAGCATGTGCGAATTGCCGCAGTAAGAGACGGAGCAAAAGACCTGATTCCTGGCTCTGTTGTGCTTGCATACGCAAATCAGGACGGCTCCATAGGCAACCTGCCCGAGAGTGAAAGCAATAAGACTGAACCGCAAGAGACCGGGCCCTCTCGAAACAAACCCCAAAACACCGTGTTGGCTTCCGATTCGACAAAAAACGATGCAGTAACCACACTCGTGCAAAAAGACCCGACCCAGGTTCTGGCGATTGATCTGTCCCTGCTGCACAGTCCCTGATCCGATCCCCGGCGCCAAGCCGAAAAACTGCCTGGCACAGGAGTCGGGAACGCAGCCTATAGAAGACAAGCGTTTCTTGACTGCGTTAAGCTAGCAGATTAAAGGTCTAATTAAAGCTCTAAACGTGTGATTCATCGGGGAAAAGGGTAATTAATTCTTGATGGGTAGTTAATTCTGAATGACCGTTACTGACTCATTTTTGAAAAACAGAAAGCCCGATAAAACTGGTGAAATTTCATGACCAAACAGCAAAGACCCGGACTGCTAGCAGCCCTACTCTCATTATGCTTGCCGCTTTCAGGCTTTCAAAACAGTTTTGCCGCCCCTGCTAAGGCAGATGCTGCTAAATTAGCGGCTAAATCGGGTTCAAAAGTTGTACCAAGGGTGCAGAGTGCCGCCCCGATCGGTGACAAGTGGGCTGTGGTTATTGGCGTCGGCAAATTTGCAGATTCAAAGGTTCCGACGCTTAAATATGCAGCCAAGGACGCTAAAGATTTTTACGATTATCTGATAGACCCCAATGGCGGTAAGTTCCAGAAAGACCATGTCAAACTGCTTCTAAATGAAGACGCAACTAAAATCAACATCATGGACATGCTTGGTGATTCGTTTTTACCTCATGCAGCAAGCCCGAACGACCTGGTATTGATTTATCTGTCAACACACGGATCGCCTGCTGGTGCGGATATTCGCGGCGTTAACTATGTTGTTGCTTACGACACACAACTAAGAAAGTTATTTGCAACTGGACTTGAAATGCGCCAACTTCTGCGGATAATCAAAGAACGTGTTCACACAAACAGAATCATGATGGTGCTGGACACCTGCTACAGTGGCGCCGGCGGCGAATCACATAAAGGCATGACCAGAACCAACGTAGATTCTTCTTATCTTGCCCAGGGAATCGGTAGCCTTGTCATAAGTTCAAGCGCCCCAGATCAACGCAGCTGGGAGTCTGATGATCTGAAAAACAGTTATTTCACAAGGTACTTGATCGACTCGCTCAAGAACTCGCCTGCAAGCACCGTAGATCAAGCTTTCAACAACATGAAACAAAGAGTGCAGCAGTCTGTGCTCAAAGACAAAGGTGAAGTCCAAACACCGGTTATGTCAGGTACTTTTTATGGGCCGAAGCTTGTACTGGCTGTAGCTCCCTCAGAAAACCACGAAGCGCCGGTTACGATTGCACTTGGATCTGAAGAGGGCCGCCAGAGCGGCAAATCAGCAAACTCCGCAGGTCTAGACCTTACTACTTACGGCGAAAAGATGCGCAGCGCCAGAAATCTTATTGCAAGCAATAAGCTCTGGGATGCTAGTCACGAACTTGAAGCTGCAATAAAAGCCAACCCGGAATCGGTAGAGGCACAGCTGGTTGCATCAGATCTCTACGACTCGCAAAGCAGATACAAGGAGTCTTACGAAGCTGCGAAAAAAGCAGTAATCAACGACGAAGATTCTTCGCAGGGTCGAGAGAAACTCTCAAGAGCCTATTTGCGAATGAACAACGTAGATGAAGCAATGAGACAGGCTCAGAAGGCAGTAACACTTGATCCTGAGAGTTCAATGGCTTACTACATGATGGCTCATATCAACGAACACTATTTGAGTCGAGACGATCAGGCAGAACAGCTTTATAAAAAGGCACTCTCATTGAACAGCCTGAACGGCAAAGCTTATATGGGTCTTGCCGGCCTGCTTCTTAAACAAGATAAATCAGATCTAGCAGAAGGTTTCATCCGCAAAGCAATTGAAGCAGACGCTGACGACCCGGATGCAAGAGTGGAACTTGCGCGAATTCTTGCAAAACGCAAAGAGCTAAAACAAGCAGAAGATGAAATTCGAAAAGCAATATCTGTTGCTCCGAATAATCCAGTGCTCCACGCAGAGCTGGCAACAATCCTATCAAAAAACAAAGACCGCGCAAGCGACGCCGAGAACGAATACCGCAAAGCGCTAGAGCTTGGGCCCGATGACGGCTACTGTCATTTTCTATTTGCGCGTTTTCTGAACGACGACAGGAATCGCGGCGAAGAAGCAGAAAAAGAATACAAGCTTGCAATCAAACTGAACCCGGAGCTAGATGAAGCAAGAGTTCGTCTGGGCGACATGCTGATTGCTCGTAAAGGCATTTACGATGAGGCTTTTGAACAGTATAAAAAGGCCTCGATTACAAATCCAAAGAATGCGTTTGCACTTGTGGGCATCGGCAGAATTTATGCAGAACTGTATAAAGACTATCCGAAAGCAGAAAGCGAATTCAGAAAGGCTCTCACGCTTGATCCCAACCTTGCGCTTGCCTACAACCTGCTGGGGCAAATGTATCAACACAAACTAGGGCGCTATGTTGAAGCAAAGCAATCATATGAAAAAGCGCTACAGATAGATCCGAAATACGCAAATGCCCATTTCAATCTGGCGATGCTTTTGCTTGAAAGACCTAAGGAAAATTCGCCCGAGCAAGTTTTTGCCGAATTGCAAAAGGCGGCGGAGGCTGATCCAAAAGTATCTGTTTATCACACAAAAATCGGTTATATGCAGCAAAACTATTTCAAAAAATATCAAGAAGCACAGGCTGAATATAATAAAGCAATTGAATTGAATGTTGCTGATTCAGAGGCCCACTGGAGGCTTGGCCTGCTCTTAATTAATAAGCTTTCTCAGAGAAAAGCCGGGGAGCGCGAGTTGCGCACGGCCTGGGAGCAAAACCCGAAGGACCCGGAAATAAAAGCCGCATTTGATCGTTATGCGCGTTAGGACTTTGATCACTTGCGACATTACTGACTTTTAGGAGCCTGAACAAATGGAGCTTTTCCTACAGATTCTGGGCGGTATCGGTATCGTAGTTTTGATTGTAATTGTTGTGGCTGTGCTTGCAATACTGATCTTCATCAAGCGATTAAAGAGTGCCTTTTCAGCACTTGCAGGAGCCACCCCCAACCGGATACATCTCAAAAGTGCTTCGACACTTAAGTTTGAAAATAACAAAAAGCTTGAAGAAGCAAGAAAGCAAGCACTGGTCGGCGGGCTTAAAGAACTAGGCTACTTTGAAGTTGAAGAAATGCCCGCGCTCAAAATGAATGTATTCATGAATGCAGATCAGGCATTGTTTGCTGTGCTTTACGAAGTGCCGCCGGTCGGGTTCATTGCAGATCTGGCCATATATTATGATGATGGCAGTTCGATAACCGCAACATCAACTATTGAGGGTGAGGCACTCAAGCAGCGCCAGGAGCATCCGAAACTCAGATCGAAAGGAGCAAGTGTGGAGGAGCTTTTTAAGCTACTTGCCCAAAACGAAAAGGGCAAGGCAAGAAAATCCGGACTCGAAGAGTCTGCAGCCTGTTTCATTGAGCTGTTTCAAAAAGCCTATGCTGATGAAATGGACTGGCGCAACAGTTTAGGCGGCCCCACCGAAGAAGAAATCAGAGAGATAGCCCGTGCTTCAGGAGGCGGGGAACCCTCCGACGAAGTTGTGGCAAGAACACTGGCAATTAAACAATCGGAAGCACACATGGGTGTATAAGAGATTCAACAAGCTCGCCGAACTCGACGCTCCGGTTTCAGCGGATCTTTATAGACTTGAAGGAGAAGCCGGAGAAGATGAGTAAAGTATTCGTCGTTAGCACGGTCTATCAAGCCAGGTAAATTACACCCCACCATAGCTAGAGCCGATCAGGACCTGGCAGCTTACCCCATCATTTCCAAGTAGACTGTAAAGGCAGCCGGGCTCCCCCCTGCCCCAGAACAACATAATTCAGGTTCTGTCGCGGTAGGGATTCCGGTTACCCGGAACCCCCCGCACAAATCCGTGCGA
>CAZTQO010000057.1:0-44869 GCA_964615655.1 uncultured Candidatus Obscuribacterales bacterium
TCTTGGAAGGCGCGCAAAGCAAAAGCTTGGAGCAAGCTATTCTTCAACTCTTAGCGGAGAAACCATTGAACTCTGATAGTATTCTTCGTCGTTGCGGCGTAAGTATTGGCGAGTTATCATCAGTGTTGATTGATCTGGAGTTGAGTGGTGTGATCAAACGAAACGTTGGAGATGTTTACTCTTTGATCTCCCCCAAAAAGAAGAAACCTGACAGAAATTTAGATTCGGCAATAGCAGGTAAAGTGTCTGCCGTGCTCGAATTTGTCAGGCATTACCTTCACGGAGTGAGTTTCAGATATCTACAAAAGTATATTGCACTTGCATGGTTCTGCAAGAAGGATGAAGGCTCGGTCTCACGCAGTCTAATGCATGAGTGTTTGAATACAGAGCCGATCTCCCCGGCTTATATACTGCACTCCGCTTCTCCGGAATTTGTATGGATTGTTGCTTGATGGCGCCGAATTGAAATGGGATCGGCACTGAATAAAATGGGGTTCGCCCTGAATTGAAATGGAATCGGCCCTGAATAAAATGGGATCGGCCCTGAATAAAATGAGTTCGGTCCGAATGCCATAGTCCCTGTGTTAGAGACTTTGATGACTCAGCTACGCTCGCCGAAGTTTCCTATCCAGATGATTTGCGCGACATCGCATCAGCCAAATGAAATGAAGAGTGGATAATCATTTTTCGTGCAAATGCAAGCAGGTAGCAACATTTCGCGGACCACTTAGCGGCGGCGCACCGGCTGAAGTAGCGCTTTGATTGCAGCGTCGTAATTGCTTGCTTGTGACGCACCGATTATTGTCGAGTTGACTTCGCCATTAGGCGCTACAAAGATAACCGTGGGGATCGGTCCGACTTTGTATTGTTCGATAAGGGCATCGGACGAGGGATCTTCTATATTCACCTGTCTTATCTCAAGCTGTCTTCCGTAAGTCGATGCCATCTGGGACATGATGGTTTTTACGCTTTTGCACTGCTCTGCCCAGTCGGCATAAAATGCCAGCACCTTTCCTTGCTGCACCGGACCGCGATAAGCAGCAGCTGCTGCCTGTCCCCATTTTCCGGGCAGGTATTGCATATAGTTGCCGAAGCCGGCAAAAGGCATGCTTTTCCAGGCGTATGAAGTTCCGGAGCCGGGCTGGCTTGCCTTCCTGCTCATGTCGAGCATGTATGAATTCAATTCACTTGCTTGCGCGCCGCCGCCCCTTGATAAACGCATGGAACTCCTGAAGTAATGACCGGCCTTTTCCGGCTGCCCGGCTTGATAATAAGCTTTGGCTAAAAGCTCCTGAACTTCAGCATCATCTGGTCTTTGCCCGCGACTTTTTTCAAGCTCCGTAATTGCTGCAAAATACTGACCGTTGTTTATCATCTGTCTGGCTGCATCGAGCTTGTGATCATCTTGATTTTGCCTGTATCCGTAAGAAGAACCGCCAGCTCTCCTGTGCCTGCGTCCTACTTTGGATGTGAGCCAGGAAGAAATCACGCGAAAGTTCTGCTCACGTTGTGTGGGATCCTGTGTCTGAGCTTCTTCGATAATTAAGTGCTCTCCGGGTACTGCAAAAAAAGATTTGTCTTTTGATGCAACCGAATTGAAAAGTTCCCAGGTGCCTTCCGGCTTTACAAGCTGGTCTCCGATACCCTGAACAAAGAGGACCGGCATATCGGTCAGTTTTTTTGCAGCCTCATGATTGAAGTTCATAAAATTCTGGAACTGAATCAGTTCTTCAGGAGTGAGATTGAGTCTGGCAAGCGGATCCTCCTGCCATTGAGACTTGAGTCGCTGGCTTTTTGTAGCTTGATTTACAATGTCGTTGCCGACATTTGCCAGATTAAAGCCGGAGAGCAAATTCATAAAAACTTTCATGCTGGTCTTGCCCTGATTAAAACGCTCGCCAGCAGGAACAGATGAAATCAGTCCATCCACCAGGTCCGGATACATTGAGGCGGCCCGGAGTGCAATTGCGCCGCCCATGGATTCGCCTAGTACATATACCGGTGTGTTCGGGTTGGCCTGTTTTATTGATTCAAGAGCCTGTTTTATGTCCTGAAGACATTCGTCGAAGTTTACATTGCTTTTGCCTTTAGCCTGCATCCAGGCTCCAAAGCCGCGCACGTCTATTGCATATACAGCCAGTCCCCGTTTGGATAGCTCATTGCCGAAAAACTCATAAGAATTGCTCTGCAAACCAAGTCCATGCACGCAAAGCAGGCAGGCAACCGGCTTTTCCCCCGGTCTAACCCATGATCTGCAGGGTGCAAGTTGTTTTTGCGTACTCTGATTTATCAAAGCTGCCGACATAGCGCCCGGAGCTGTAGGAGGCATTGTTCCAGGAGGCATTGTTCCAGGAGGCATTGTTCCAGGAGGCATTGTTCCAGGAGGCATTGTTCCGGGGGGCATTGTTCCGGGAGGCAGGCCCGCTTGGCTTGTCTGGTTTGGATCTAAAGGAGACTGTCCCGGCACTACTGTTGGGTTGTTTTGCTGCTGCAGCTTGTCGTTCAGGTTCTGAATCACGCGCTTCTGCGCGCTGTCGAAGAGCTTCTGTCCTGCCTGCTTCAAAAACGAGGGTGCCTCGGCAGGCATGCTTGTCTGTTCGCCTGTAACTTGTGCAGAGCCTTGAATTGTGATCAGGCCGCTTAGCAAGCTTGAGACAATTGCCATACGCAGGAATTTCTTTTTTTGAACTTTGCTTGAATTCATAAACACTCGCAGAAAACGGATCTTTTTGGATCTTTTTATTCTACGATTAATTCAAGGGCTGAAGGTTATAAGGCTTTTAGGGCTGGCTGGCTTATTCTCTTGCAGCTTCATTTGCTTTCTTGCTGTGACTCCGTTTCCAGATCTGCTCCGAGATACAGCCGGGGCTGCCTTCCTTCTCCATGAATTGAGCAAGCATGCGCTGTTCTTCATCGTGAGCCAGGGCAAGCATTGAATCTGCAGGAGTTTTGCCAAGTTGCTGGCAGGCGCGAAAGTACAGTTCGCCTGCATCTTGAATTGATTCGTGTGCAAAGAGCACCTGCATTTTCTTTTCCATAGTCTTAAATCGCGGCTCTTTTTTCTGCCACCATTCAAATGCAAAATCAGAGCGCTTTGAATATGGAACATAGGAGGCGAAGTCTTTTACCAGGTCTTGATTAAATCCTGCAATGAAATCGTGGTAGGCCATAGCGAATTCAGCCTTTCTGGCTGCAGTTACTTTTCTGTAAAAAGACTTGAAATTGCGGGGATCATGTCCGTAGAACCAGCCGTCCTCGACTGTCTGGTCAGCTCTATCCGCAATTGATTCCACGCACTGGCTAAGCTCGCTGTTGTTTGCTGACTGCTTCTGTCTTTCTGGCTGCGCTCCGGCGGTTTGCATGCTCTTAGAGGAATTGCTCTTGCTTTCTGTCTTTCTTTGAGGGCTTTCAGCATTGCTCTGCCTGGGCGCAGGAGCCGTACAGCTGCTGCAAAGCGGCTGCATTACTAAGAGGACAGTCAGTAAATGAAGTTTGGGTCTGGACATAAAGGGTCTAATATAACATTTAATCTTGAGAGCGAAACTTAATTCGAGTCACCTGTGTAATTGAATTCAGAGCAAACTGAGCAAGACAGTAAATAAATGCTGCAAAGAATGCTCGTTGTGAAGCCCGTCCTGAAGCTAGAAACTCGGGGGTTAAGTGAAGTACTGAGAGTGAACGGCGGCAGGGCAGGCATTTCAATACCATAGCGACCAAGTTTCGGGAGAACAGGAATGAAATCTGGAAAAAGAAGAACAATTATTATGGCGGCCGGTCTTACCTTAATAGCACCGGTATTGCTAAGCGTACCGACACTTGCGGGCACGCCTGCAGCAACATCTCTGATTGACAAGGACTTTGAAGTAGCGCTTCGCAAGTTCGTCAGCAAAAGGTTTTTCAATCGTATCGATGCCTCCGATGAGCAGAGAGAAAAACTGTCAAAGATCATGGCTGATACCCAGGATGAAACCAGACCTGCGCGCGAAGAATTGAGACGCAGTCTTCTGGATCTCAACGACATGATGGCAGACAGCAAAACCAGCGACGAGGCTATCAAAAACAAAGTAAAAGAGCTGAGAGAAAAACGCGAGAAGCTACAGGACAGGCGGCTTTCTGCGCTGCTTGAAGCACGTAAAGTCCTGACTGACGAGCAAAAGGAGCAGATTCGCGAGCGAATCAATGGGCTGATTACAGGCGGAGCCAAACCCAGGCGTCTTGGAATGCTTTTCAAAAGCGCTGCTCTTGAAAATTTAATTGGAGAGCAATAAGGGCCGGAGGGCGATTCAGCTGGTCGCCCTTCATTTTTTCAAATGCTAAACTGGAGAATCTTAAATGCTTGCTTTGAATTTGGGACTTTGTGGGACAGTGTTCTTGCGGGGTAGCTATGAGTTGAAGTCCTTGCTTCACGGAGGCAAAACTTTGCCGGCAGCAAAAATTGACCAGCTTGAAGACAAAGAACTTATAACGCTTACGCTTGCCGGTCAGAAGAAGGCTTTTGAAGGCTTAGTGCGTCGTTATCAGAAGCTGGTTTACAACCTGATTTACCAGATGATTCAGAGCCATGAAAGTGCAGCGGATTTGACTCAGGATACTTTTTTGAAAGCATACAAAAATCTGGGCAGCTTTCGCAGCAATGCCAGCCTGAAACCCTGGCTGTTGAAAATTGCATCCAATACGGCGCTTAATCATATAAGAGACAGCAAAAGCAAGTATTTCGATTCGCTGGAGGAGCTTTTAGAGGAACACCCGCACACCGAGCCACCGAGCGCTTGCTGTGTGGAAAAAGAAGTTGAATTCATGTTCTCGCAAGCAAAATTGCAGGAGGCTCTGCAAAAGCTCTCTTTAAGACAGCGGCAGGTCTTTGTTTTGCGTTATCAACACGACCTGCCTTATCAGGAAATTGCAAGCATAATTGATGAAAGCGAAAGTGCTGTAAAGTCTCTGTTGTTCAGGATTCGGGAAAAATTGCGTAAAATGCTTGTTGAAGAGCAAAAGGTTGAAGATTGAGGGGGATGGTGAATTATTATGATTGAGGAAGATCTTGAGAATAAATGTGCATCGTTTGCACGACTCTTTGAAAAGCAAGATAGTGGATATTCTTTGAAAGAAAGTGAAGAAGACTTTTGCAAAGAGCATCTGGCTCAATGCCGTGCCTGTGAAATCTGGCAGTCCGAGCACCGGCAGATCTCGGAGCTGGCAGCTTTGATGCCGCAGTTCGATGTATCTGAAGGACTTACGCAGAAGATTCTTGATTCGGTGGCTAAAGAAGCAACTCCAAAAATAGAAACTTCGCTTTTACCACTGGCCCTTTCTGCAAGTGCTGTTTTTCTTGTTATGCTGCCTTTCGATTCGTGGCAGTCTGTTCTGGGGTGGGGCGCCGGTTTTCTGGGCATGCTCCTATTGCAGGCGCTTATGAATACCGCAAATTCCAGCGAACAAGTTGTTTGAAATGGTGAAAAGAAATCAGCTCAATTTATTTGTATTTTCGATTGTCTTAATGACATTCTGCCTGAGCATTCCTCCCGGCAGTCGAGCTCAAGAAACTGAGGCGCAAGGCGCTTCGCCGCTTCAAAGCACCAAAATCAAAGAGCAAGCTGATGAGCAGGATCAGACCTTGTTTTTTGCTTTTCTCGGTGAAGATCCGCAGGCTTTGCAGGGACCATTTGTGCGTTATCTCAAAGACAAGCCAATTCTTAAAGATATTATTTCTCCTCAAAATCCACTGGAGCGCAAGTTCAGACCAATGCTGCAATGGCGGCGCTGGGCCGATAAGACACACCGGTTTATGCCTTCCTTCCTCTTTATTGCATTCATAAGCACATTATGCTGGTCGTTTTTCCCGCTTAAAATGCAGGCAGCGGCCGAAGAGTCAAAAAAGAGTTTCTGGAAGTCATTTGCGACCGGTTTATTAATTGCAGCAGTTACGATGCTCACCACCCGGGCTGTTTTTCTCAGCGAACTTGGCTGGCCCCTCGGTATATTGATTGCCGGTTTGTCTCAGGCTGCAATGCTTATTGGTCTGTCTCTTACTATTTATAATCTGGGTCACTCAATTCTCTTGATTTTGCACCTGAACAAGATTCCGGCTCTGGCTCAAAACGCAGCCTGCCATAGAATCTGCGACCTGATTGCAGGAAGCCTGCTTGCGGCTCTGCTTTTGCAAATACCGTCGATTGGTTTATTGCCCCGGCCAGGTAGCAGGCTGCTTGCCTTTTTTGCTCTACTCGGTATTGGAGCTATTTACCGGGAATTGAAAGCCAAACAATAGATTCATACTTTAAATAAAGAGCTTAGCTGTTGTAACATTTAGCATCGGATCGTGGCATCCAGAAACCAGATGCCAAGACTAGAGCTCTGTTCGGGAATCAACTTAAATGAGAGATATACATCGACATTTGAAATATATCTGTGTACTTGCAGCCTCAGGCACTGTCATTTCATCTTGCGGCACACAAGAAGAATCAGGACAAAACCAGCTTGATATGGGATTCGATTCCAAGGCACCGGAGTCGGTAACTTTGCAGTTAAGCGGCTTGATGAATTACAGCGGCAAAACAAGTGAAGAGCTGCTTGCTTTGCGAAGTAAAAAAGTGCAGGAACACCCGGAGCTTTTAAAAGGATCTTACGAGCCTTCAAGCAAGCTCTTTGCTTTTGATGGTAGTTCGCCCTGGTGGGGAACACGTGGTTATTTGTTTCGCGGTTCCGGCGGAGCTGTTGATTCCACCGATGGTGTTTCAAGAGAAAGCAAATTCTTCGGAAATCCATTTGTGCTTGTCTGCCCGGAGTTCTTCGGAGACAACATGCACTGGAGCCGGCAGCGGTTCGCAAAAACCGAAGACTTTGCCAGGGTTTTTCCGACCTACGTGCCTCCTCAGTCGGTAACACTTTATCCCAAAGAAAAAAGAGAAGAAATCACTTACGATCTCATGAGTTATTACAACTCGGTCAGGTCGATGCTTGATAACAACTGGAAGATTTCAGACATTTCTTTTTCTCTGGTTGGATATAATGCAAGAGATTTCGGTTACAACTACATATACGTGGATGCGGGCAGCAGCAGCAACATGGCAACCTTACCGTCCAAGGTCATAGCAATAGGGCAGTCTCTGATTGTAAAAACTAAAGGCAGCTGCGCTCCAAAGTGCAATGATCTCGATGGCCCGCCTCAAATGGAAGGATTCAAGCTCAGGAACTTACCGGCAAAATGCCGCTTGCTGCTCTGGCGTAAAGAGCCGGAGTCGCATGTTAAAACTCCCGATCTTAAAATAGATCTGGTCTTTAATTAGAAGGCGGTTGTTTGAGAATATCCAGATTGAACTCGCCGGTTCTTTTTTCGCCGGTGCTTATTCGCATTGAATAAAGCACTTCCTGTACATAGATCAGTCCGTCGCCTGCTTTGCCGGTGCTCACAGTGCGCTGAATTATTCTCACGATTTCATCACAGCGGTCATCTGAGACCACCAGTTCGACTCTTACCTTGGTGCTCAGCTCACCACTGAGATCCCAGTCCGAATCAGCAGTTTCTTTACCGAAACCTCTTGCCTGTGTCACCGTTATTCCGGGAATGCCGGATTTTCTGAGCGCACTGCTGAGATGATCAAGTCGTCTGGGTTGGATAATAGCTACGATCAGTTTCACAAACGTATTCCCGGCAAGAATTCGTTTTATTTTATCTTATCTATCAGGCAATAGTAGATCTGATTCAAAAAGTCATGAGCCTAGCTCTTGCCTTCAGACTGGATTATGCAAGATACGGACAGTATGGCTTTGTAGATCTCTTTTAGATGAGCTTCAAGTTCGCTTCCGGTTTCGCCTGTTTTTGCGCTGCGAGCTACTTTTTCTACTCTTTCTATCACAGCTGCTTCCCGCCTGCGGTCCTTCACCGGAAGATTCAGCTCCGTTTTCAAATTGCCCAGGGCTCTTGCAATCTCCAGCCTGCGCGAAAGAAGCTTTGCAAGCTCTTCGTCTATACAGTCGATTTCTTTGCGCATTTGTGCGATTTTCAAACTCGAAACCGGGTTTTCATTATTCACTTCGTTTGATTTTGCCAGCATATTTACCTGCCTGCCACTGATATCTGTGAGTTCGGACGCAAGGGAACTATTTGAGAATGCTGCGAGTAGGGGGTTGGCTGTGTTTGTTGTTCTTGTTGCAATGCCTGTGTTTGCTGCAATGCCTGTGTTTGCTGCAAGGCCTGCTTGCTTTGTTTTTTGCAGTCGACTCCCAGCGTAAGTGAGCGTCCTACTGCCTCAGCCAGAGGTTTCAAGCTGTCCACAAGTTCGACCATTGCTTCAAGTGAAAGAGCCTGCCTTGCATCAGAAACTGATTTCTCCGGCTCAGGATGGCATTCAATAATCAAGCCGTCTGCACCACATGCAATCGAAGCTCTGGCAAGGTCTGCAACAAGCTCGCGTTTGCCGCATGCATGACTTGGATCAACGATTACAGGCAGGTGGCTTAGCTGTTTGAGTGCTACCACCGCAGCAAGGTCGAGTACGTTTCTTGTGTAGGTATCGAAACTTCTGATGCCACGCTCGCACAAAATTACATCGGGGTTTCCGTGACTTACTATATATTCTGCGGCAAGAATCATTTCTTCGATGGTTGCACAGAGCCCACGCTTGAGAAGAACAGGCTTGCCGGCTTTTCCCAGAGCCTTCAGCAAATCGAAGTTTTGCATGTTGCGGCTGCCGATTTGAAGTATGTCGACAGCTTTTGCAAGTCCGGGAATTTGCTCCTGAGTCATTACCTCGCTGATTACAGGCAAGGAGTGTTTCAGTTTCAATTGCTCCAGAATTTCGATACCGGCTGCTTGCAGCCCCTGAAAGCTGTAAGGCGAAGTGCGAGGTTTGTAAACACCGCCGCGCACCATATGCACCTTGCCTTTAAGTTTTTCTGCTACCAGTTCCATTTGTTCTGAACTTTCTACCGCACAGGGCCCGCCGATAATAAGCAGATCCTTGCTTCCGACCACGAGCTTGCCTGCAATTTCGATTGCGCTTTTGTGGCAAGCGTCTTTTTTTCTTACTAATTTAGCGTCCAAAATCTGTCTCCTTTGCAAAGTAAATCTACCGGGGATTCTCTGAAGCCCCGGATAATAAGCTGCTTTGCGCAATCAGCTACCCGGGGCTTGCCTGGTAAAGAAGAATGCCAAAACGGTATAGATTGAATGCATGACTTTTCCTTTGATTGATTTTTCGTCAATAAACAAAAGGACCGCAGTGTTTCTAAACCGCGGTCCACCTGGTTCTCAGCCGTCTTGGCTAATCCAGGTGAAGCTCAAAAAAGAAAAAAAACGAATACAAATAACTTGGGCTCATTTGTTTATCCAGAAATTCAAATCCGGTGTTTTTTCCGGTTATCTAATGCACCTATGCTATGCCAGTATTGAAAACAGGTCAATGAATTATTAAGCAATAGTGAAGACCGGGCTCAAATGCTTGTCATACTGGGATTCTTAGCAGGCAAATCTTATCTTGAAGATCGCAAACGTTTGTGACAAGCCATCATTTATATGCAGAGTGAAAATAACAATGAAAGTAATGCTTGCTCTAGATCAGTCAAATTACTCAGAATATGCGCTCAAATCAGTTCTTGAGCGCCCCTGGCCGGATGCATCCGAGTTTCTGGTTTTTACTGTTTATGAACCCTATCACCCCGATTTTGCCGGCTGGGACGAACGTGCAATTGTTGAAGCCGTGAACTATGCCAAAGAAAATGAGGCAAGAACAAAGGAATATGCTTCCGAATCCGCCGGCAGATTGAAAGCCGCAATAAACAACTCAAGCGTCAGCTTTGCCGTTGAAGAAAGCTCCCGGGTAAAAGAAGCGATTATTGAAAAGGCGAAGGAATTTAAAGCTGATCTGATTGTTATGGGCTCACACGGAAGAACAGGAATTGAAAGATTCCTTTTGGGAAGTGTTTCGCAGGCGGTGGTAAGTCATGCACCCTGCTCGGTTGAAATTATTAAAAAGACCGGCTATCAGTAAAGAGAGCCGCTTCTAAAAGCCAATTCTCAAAGACCGTTTATCACTCTTCAAACTGAGAAGGTTTTTCGGCATCAAAAAAGATAACTCTTGCTCCGATACCCAGTGATGCAACCACCCAGATGCCCATGATAAAAACGAGCCAGTAGGGACTTCCAACCATTTCCGGTGTCATACTAAACCCTCGAAAGAACTCCGCATTTAAAAAATATGCCCAAATTCAGCTTAGTTCACCCATTAACTTGTGCTCAATGGTCTTTTCCATTTGTAAACGAGAGTTTGTGGGTAAATTGATTGTGTGAAGTCTTGAGAAACGAATATAGGCAAGCAAAAGAAAATGAGAAGTGACAGCGAAGTAAAGGCAAAAGTTGTTGAGCTCCTGGGGCTTGAGGGTGACGAGCGTTCCGAGTTTATCCAGGCTATGGATTCACTTGATCTGAAAGCGCTGAAAAAGGTGAGGTCTGACGCACATTCTGTTCGGGGCATGCTATCGGCTCTCTTCTGGACTCTCGGATACTCATTTGTGGACATCCGGACTTATGTGGTCGAACCTTCATTGCAGCGAGAGGCTAAGGTTGCCGAGCTTATGGAAGAAGGCGAGAACAAAGACGCTCTCCCGGCTGCTGATAAAAGTTAGCTCGCTTCTTCGAAGTTTATTAACCCAATTTCACGTCCATGCGGATATGCAGAATGACACTTATCGGCCTGCTAGTTTCGGCCCGCAGGGAGATGTCAATTGCTTATAAAGTTCTGAGCCTGCTGGTCAAGCGGCCCGGGATGCCCAGCTTACAAGCTTCTTGCAAGGACTTAAAGTGCAGTTCAGGCCTGGCATCAGGCTGTCTTTATTGTGCTATAAAGGGGGATGCTTGATTTCTCAAAGGGAGTATAAGGAATGAAAGTTGCGAAAGTCTCATTGCCTCTGATGGCCACACTGTTCCTGTCCGGGAACGGCATTGCCATGGCTGGACCGGCCTCAATGCTTGATCCTTACGCCTATGTAGCTGCTCCGACCAGAGCTCAGAAGGAACAGCAGCAAAACAAGCGCCGCAAGAAAATCAAAGTAAGAAAAGTGGCACGGCAAGCCGAAACACCAGTTTCAGCGGCCCCGCCCGCCAGGCAAGCTGCAAAGCCTGCCACCGTAATATTGAGCCAGAATTCGCCCAAGCTTGAAGAACCCAAAGAAGCTAAAGAGAATAAGGAAGAAAGCAAGAAAGCGGTTGCTAACGCTGCCCCCGCTCAAGACGATGATGGCGGCTTCATGGATGGCATCAAACAAAGCACCGGAGGCATTGCCAAAAGCACTAAGGCTGTGGGCAGCGGTGTTGTAAACGGCACAAAAGCTGTGGGCTCGAAAATTGCCGGTGGATTCAAAACAGCCGGCGACAAAATGATGGAAGGCGGCTCAGCTGCCGGTGAAAAGATTTCTGTAGTACCTAAAATGTTCGGCGAAGGCGTGAAGTCGGTTGGCGAGAAAGTTAAAGACGGCGGCTCTGATGTTGGTTCGAAAATGGCCGGTGGTTTCAAAACGGCCGGAGCCGCATTTGCCTCGGTACCCAAAGCCATGGGTTCAGTGGCAAGCAAGGTAGGCAACTCATCAGGAGAAGGCGCGAAAAAACTGGCAGTAGCACCGATAGCCGGATTCTCGGCTATTGGCAGGGGGCTCAGCAAGATGAATCCGCTTGGCAGAGATGATGATGCCGGCAAAGAAGCCATCGCTGCCAAACCCGACCAGAAAGCTAACGAAGCAAATAGCAAGAAAGAAGAAGAAAAGACCGAGATCAAAGAGCCGGCAGTAGCTCAATCGCTTGTTCCTGAAAAGAAAGAAGCTGAAGAAAATACTCAAAGCAATGCGGTAGAGACCGCCGAGGCCCCGGTCGAGGGAAGTCCGACCGCAGCAAGTCCGGCCGAAGCAAGTGTTGCAGCAAGCCCGGCCGCTGTAAGTCCGGTGGATCGCATAGCCGAAGCCGACGCCCGTGATGCCAGTATCATTAAAGATGATGCTGCGCGTGAAGCTGAATCAAGCCTGAAACAAGCCATTCCTGAGAATCCGGAACTTGCAAAAGCTCAGGTGGAAAAAGATGTGAAGGATGCAGAAAAGCTGGAACTGGCTGAAGCGGAATCGAACGGCAAAGCAAAGACTGCAAACAAGAAGAAGTTCGCCCTGCTGCCCAGAGCTACAAAAGCAGGTCTGGGTGCTACAAAGTCCGGAGTAGGCGCAATCGGTCATGGTTTTGGCAAGCTGAATCCGTTTCACAAAGACAAGTCTGAGGACCTGCCGACAGCCACAGCCAAAAAACCTCAGGACGATAGCAATAGCTCCAAGAGATCCACAGCTGCTGCGCCGGGAACGGTACCGCAGTAGTTTGCTCTTAGCCTGCTTGCCTGCGCGCTCATAAGTTGGAGAACGAGCTGAGACAGGGCATCGGCACAGACAACAAAAAAGCGGTATCGCGAATAGAGTCAGAAAAATCAGAAGGGGTTGTCGTTAGACAACCCCTTCAATTCTTTTAGTTGCTTATGCCGGATGCTTAGTTAGCCGGCTGCAACACGCAAGCGCTCGTTTTCAACAATCTCAGCTGCTCGCGGTGCGCTTCGTGGAAACTCGCGTCCGCGCATCACCAGCTGCTGCTCTGTGCGCTCTGGCTGGAAGTGCTTGCAGAAGTACTTTACTGCTTCATCAACATCAAAGTCTCTGCAGGAGAAAATGTCCAGCGTCACAAACCCTTTATCCGGGAATGTGTGGATTGAGATGTGAGACTCAGCGATAAGCACAACTCCGCTTACTCCCCAATCGTCCGGTACGGCACCTGAATATCTAAAAACGTAAGGTGGCATTATCTTGGTCATATCCAGTTGATTCGGATACTCATCAAGAACTTCGCTTATTCTTGTGAGGTCACCAAGTAATTCCTTCGGGCAGCCGTAGGCTTCTAAAATAAGATGTGGTCCAAACATGTTCCTTTCCCCCTTGCTTTGTCTGCCTGGCAGACTGAGTGGATCTAACGAAAGAAGTAGGGGTACACGAAACGCCAATCTTTGTCCCAGTTTTGGACTCATGCCGGTGGTGAGGACGGTGGGGCGTTGTTGTGTCTCCTGAGTTACCTCCTGCTTGTGGCTAAGAAATACAAGGAAGTTATTCTACAAAAAAAATAACAACCGTGCTCAAAATGACTCGAAAAAATTGCATTTGTTGCAAGAGAGTTTTTTTGAGTTTTGATCATTCGAGAATGGCTTAAAAAGCCACTCCAGATCTAGTTGGAGCAGAAAAAACAGCTAGCTTGAAATATTAAAATTTGGAGAAATCTTTGCTTCCCGGCCGGAATTGAGCTTGAAGCTGCCTAAAGTGCCCCGAAGTTCCAGGAGCGCTCCCCATGCAGGAGGCACAAAAGTGTCAGAACTCGGGTTGCTTTCGGAGCCGCACCGCCGGTGGTGACTAATTGAGTTTCTTTGTCTGCTGAATAAATTGGCTCGACTAAGATGATCTACTCAGGCCGGAGCAATCAATTTAATAACTGCCTGAAATAACTGCCTGAAATAACTGCCTGAAATAACTGCTTGTAATTACTGCCTGAAATAACTGCCTGCAATTATGAAATCTGGATTACTGGATTAAAGGATGCTCAGAATTCAAGCATTCTGTCTAATAATGTCTCATAATGGCAGATGCTGCGGAGTTCACGAGTTGGAGTGGAGAAACCAGAGACCAGGTCCGTCTGGATCTGGACTCGCGTCATCTATAGGTCCGTTATTTATGAAAAAAGACTCCAGTGCTACTGCAAATGACCCGGAAGTCCATTTTGTCGATGAGAATGACGATTCTGCGCTTTCAAGAGAAGGCAAGCCGTCCGGCTCATGCAGCAATAAAAGAGTAGAAAAGCTGCAAGCTGCAATCACAGCCAGGCAGACTGCAGGCGAGCCTGGAAGCGAGCCTGCACTTAAATCCAGATTTGCCCGCAGCTTCAATGTAGTCTTCGGTGTTCTGGTTCTTATAAGCGCAGGCTATTTAGCCTACAGCTCATCACATTTATTTCCATCAAACAAAGACAAGAAAGCAAGCAAAGAAGCCGCTGCTGTGGTCACAGTCACCACATACGAAGCAAGGAAGGCAGCTGTGGACGAGTTGCTGACTGTTACAGGTTCAGTATCCTGCTGGGACGAATTGAAAGTAGGAACTGAGGTCGGCGGCTTGCATGTAAAAGCAGTTTATGTAGAAGAAGGCGACCGGGTCAAAAAAGGACAGCTGCTGGCAGAACTCAACAGCGGCTTATTAGAAGCCCAGCTCTGGCAGGCCGAGGCAAGGCTGAAATCAGCCGAGGCAAGTCTTGCTAAATCAGTACAGCCAAACAGACCGGAAGATATTGCTACTCTCAAGGCTGCGCTTGCTGAATCCGAGAATATCGAGCATCAGGAAGAAGCTCATTTCGGGCAGGCAAAGGTGAATCTTGAAAGTGCAGAAATAAACGTGCCTCGTTATGAGAACCTGGCAAGAATGGGTGCTGTCAGCATTGTGGAAGCTGAAACCAGGCGTTATGCCCGCGATACTGCCAAACTGGAGCTGAAAAGTGCCCAGGAAAAAGTGGCTGCGGCAAAACAGAAGGTAGATCAGGCCAGACAAAAACTCTTGCTTGCTACAAAAGGCGGCCGAAAAGAAGATGTGCTGATTACAAAAGCAAGCATCGAAGAGATAAAAGCACAGGTCAAACATTTGAAGGAACAACTGAAACAAACCCGAGTTGTGGCTCATGACGACGGCCTGATTTTGCAGCGCAACGTGCATATAGGCGACACTTCAAACCCATCCACGCCGATGTTTGTAATGAGCCGCCTGCACAAGCTGGAACTGCGCGCACTTGTTAACGATCTCGAGATTGGCAGATTTCATCCCGGACAGCAGGTCAAGATTTCAACAAGTGAAGATGGCGATCTCAAAGCTACCGGAACCGTTAGACTTGTAAGCCCGCAAATAGATGCGCAAAGCCGCCTTGGAGTTGTACGCATAGACCTGCCTGATGACGCCGGCTTGAAGCCCGGCATGTTTGTTAGAGGTGAAACAAGAATTAGCAGGCACGAGGGAATTTTGGTTCCTGCAGAAAGTGTTGTTTCAAGAGGCGGCGAATCTTTTGTATTCAAACTGAAAGACCGGCATGCTGTAAGCACAACTGTGGAAACAGGCATGCAGGGCAATGAGTTTATTGAGATCAAGAGCGGACTTTCTGCCGGCGACAAAGTGATTAAAAAGGGTGCGCGTTTTCTTTCGGATGGCGACCTTGTAGATCTGGCTGGTTCGTAAGAGGCGTTTACTTATGAACTGGAATATTTCGGCCTGGTGCATCCGCAACCCGATTCCTCCGATCGTGCTTTTTCTGCTCTTAACAGCAGCGGGAGTCTCGTCATTGTTCCTTCTGGGTATTGAGTCCCAGCCTAATGTTGACCTGCCTGCAGTCTGGGTCTCAGTAAGTCAAAATGGAGCCGCACCTGCAGAAATCGAAAGCCAGATTACAAGAAAAGTCGAAGACGCCGTTGCAGGTATTGCCAACGTAAAGCATCTAAATTCAACTGTCAGAACCGGCGGCTCGGATACTGAAATAACATTCGAACTCGGTACTAATAGCGAGCGAGCCACAAGCGATGTAAGAGAAGCCATGACCAGAATCAGGTCTCAGCTTCCCCGAGGCGTTGAAGAACCGGTGGTGCAAAGACAGGATCGCGTGTCTGACGGCAGCATCACATTTACTGTCTCATCAACAAAGCGAAGCGCAGCCGATCTCAGTTCGCTTATTGATACAACTATTACTCGCAAGATGATCGCTGCTGCAAGTATCGGGCAGGCAAACAGATGGGGTGGCACTCACAGGCAGATTTGTGTGGATCTCGATCCTGTCAGGCTCGAAGCTTTCGGCATTACAGCCGACACAGTAAATACCCAGCTTAAAGCCATGAATGTCAATCTGCCGGGAGGCAGAGGTGAGCTTGGCGCCGCCGAAGAGACCATACGCACACTTGGAAGTGCAGAAAGTATCGACGAGCTTAGAAAAACAAGAATTTCTTTACCCGGCAAAAGATGGGTAGAGCTCGACACGCTTGGTGAGGTCTACGACGGCAACTCCCAGGACACGCATCGTTTTATTGCCAACGGCAAACAGGCAATTGCCCTGAATCTGGAAAGAAGGCGGGGACACAATGTTGTCGATATGGAAAAGGATGCTCTTAAAGTAGCCGAGAGTCTTGAAAAGGAATTTCCGGATCTTAAATTTACCAAGCTCTGGAGCTCTGCTACTTACGTCAAAAAATCATGCAACGCTACTTTTGAGGCCATGGGTCTTGGAGCTGTTCTTGCGGTCATAGTCATTTTTCTCTTTTTAAAAGACTGGCGGGCTGCACTTATTGCTGCATTTGCCATGCCGCTTTCTGTAATACCGACCTTTGCATTCATGCAGGCGGCTGAGTTTACACTCAATGACATGTCGATGCTGGGGCTGGCACTTGTAATCGGTATTCTTGTAGACGATGCCATTGTTGAAATTGAAAATATCGTGCGGCATATGAATATGGGAAAGAAGCCATATGATGCAGCCATAGACGCCGCAGACGAAATCGGACTTGCTGTTGTTGCTACTACAATGGCGGCAGTTGTTGTGTTTCTGCCGGTGGCTTTCATGGGCGGAGTCACCGGGCTCTATTTCAGGCAGTTCGGACTCACCGTAGCAGTTGCTGTCTTTTGCTCACTTTTGGTGGCTCGATTGATAACGCCGGTTATGGCTGCTTTCTGGTTGAAGGCTCATAAAGAAGAAGAGAATCCTGATCAAAGCAAACTGAATCGCATTTATAAACCGGTTCTGGCAAAAGCACTGCAACACAGGTATCTAACCGTGCTTATCGGTGTGCTTTGCTTTGGTGCAAGTGTTGCACTCTTTCAGGCACTGCCTACTTCGCTTGTGTCGCGCATAGATTACGGCAGTTCCTGGATGAATGTCGAGCTTCCTCCCGGTTCGCCATTGAAAGAGACTATTGAAGTTGTCGAAGATCTGAGCAAGAAAGCCGTGGCAAGACCGGAAGTCGAAAATGTCTTTGCGGTTGCAGGCAATGGCGAAATTCACCGTGGTTGGGTGAATATAAAACTCAAGGACAAAAAGGAACGCAAACTAAGCCAGGACCAGTTCGAAAATGCACTTCGGCCTGAAATCGCTAAAATCCCGGGAGCCAGAATCAATTTCGGGGGCGGCTGGGGATCAGGGCGCGTGCAGGTAATGCTTACAAGCTACGATGCCGAAGCACTACAAAAAACCTGTGATGAGCTGGAAAAACAAATCCGGACAATACCGGAGCTTACAGACGTGCAATCGAGTGCCCAGGCTCTGAGTCCGGAAATCGTTATTGAGCCGGATTCAGCACGGGCTTCCGAGCAGGGAGTCTCTGTGGAGGCAATCGCAAGAACCGCTGTGATTGCCACCATCGGCGATACTGACGCTAACAGCCCTAAATTCGACCTTGCAGACAGACAGCTTCCGATTGTGGTTCGTCTGGCGCCGCAGTTCAGGCAAAAGCAATCTGTTATAGAGAACCTGAAAGTTGCAGGGAACGACGGCAAATTAGTACCGCTTTCAAGCGTTGCCAGAATCCATATGGATAGCGGCAGCTTTAAAGTAGAAAGATACGACAGAGCCAGGCAGGTGCATATTTCAGCCAAGTTTGGTGCAAACTACAGCCTCGGTCAGGCGCTTGAACGAATTCACTCATTGCCTGCCTTCAAAAATAAACCAGCTTCAGTCAGCGACCATCCTACAGGTGATGTTGAAGAACAGCAGGATATGTTCGGCGGTTTCGGCTATGCGATTGTTACAGGTGTTCTTTTAATCTACGCTGTGCTGGTGCTGCTTTTCCGCGGGTTCTTGCAGCCGTTTACAATCATGATGTCTTTGCCTCTTTCGCTTGGCGGGGCACTAATAGGACTCTGGGCATTTTCAAAGCCGATTGATATGTATGCACTGATTGGCATTGTTATGCTCATGGGACTTGTGACCAAGAACGCCATTTTGTTAGTTGAATACTGTCTTGTTCAAATGGAAAAAGGCATGGGGCGTGAAGAAGCAATTTTTCTTGCCGGCAAAACGCGAATGCGACCGATCATCATGACGACAACTGCCATGATTGCAGGCATGCTGCCGATTGCGGTCGGCTTCGGCGAAGGCGCCGAAGCCCGGGCACCTATGGCTATTGCGGTAGTGGGCGGGCTCTTTATGTCAACTATACTGACACTGGTGGTGGTGCCGGTTGTATTTACCTATATGGACGACCTGCAAAACTGGATCAAGTCGCTTTTCAATTCAGAAGACCTTCCGGCCTCCCGTTTTGAAGACGAGCAGCCGACTGAAGCAGCAAAGTCTTTATCAGGTTCGACAAAAAACTAGCTACAAAATGCAAAATCAGTTGTTTGCTCCACCCCTGTTTCCAGGATTTCCAGGACCGGTGCCGAAGCCGTCATTCTGGGGAGGATTGCCTGGTGGTTGCGGGTCGATTCCGTTGCCCACACCATTATTTCCGTGCGTGATATTGCCGTTTCCATTTCCCTGAGAATGACCGAAGTCGCTGTTGCCCGGTCCGCCGAAGCCGCCACCGGGTCCACCCTGGCCGCCGAAACCGCCGGGTCCACCCTGACCGCCGAAACCGCCGGGTCTACCCTGGCCGCCGAAGCCGCCCGGTCCGCCCTGGCCGCCGAAGCCGCCCGGTCTACCCTGACCGCCGAAGCCGCCCGGTCTACCCTGACCGCCGAAGCCGCCCGGACCCATGCCGATATGTTGCTGGTCACCGAAACCTGCTCCGTCGTGGCCGCCGCCGGGACCGCCGCCGAAGCCGCCCGGTCCACACTGACCGCCGCGATCGCCGCCTGGCCCACCTTGACCGCCGAAGCCACCCGGTCTACCCTGACCATCAAAGCCGCGTTTCATCCCCATTCTCTTAAAGCGCATTTGCTGGCCGAACCCGTCGCCCATGCCTCTGGGACCGCCGAAGCCGCCGCCGTCGCCCATTCCGATCCTGCCACCGGGACCGCCGTCACCGCAGCCTCCTCCTCCAAAGCCGCCCCGTCCTCCAAACCTGCCGCCGTCTCCCATGCCCATTTTATGACCCATACCGTGATCGCCTCCACCGAAGCGACCGCCGCCCATGCCCATTCCTCGACCCTTAAATCCCTGACCGAATCCGTTGCCGCCGCCGTCTCCACAGCCGAAGCCGTTGCCGCCACCGTTTCCCATGCCCATTTGTCGACCGAATCCGTGACCTCTGCCCTGGCCACCCATACCCTGGCCGCCGCCCAAGCCCTGTCCGCGGCCCATACCCATTTTGTGAGCACCGCCACCGCAGCCACCGCGTCCGCCGCCGGCGCCCTTGCCGCCACCACCACCGCCTTTGCCGCCGCCGCCACCGCCACCGCAGCCCTTTGCTTCGGCGGGATCAGTGCATATAAACAAAGACAGAACCAGACTTGTTGATAGTAAAAACGCTATTTGCGGGATCTTTTTCATGACGGTGCTCCTGCCGGGGGAAGTAGTAGCGGTCCTTCTCTTTACAACGTAGTCCAGCTGCAAAAAGTTCAAACGGGGCAGTTTCTTTCGTTACATTGCTTAATATGTCGAAACTTCCAGGCAGCCCCTGTGTCCGCAAGAACTCCCGGCAGCTTGCGACGTCCACATTCACTACATTGTGGAAACAAAGCTACTGGCAAGCCTGCTCTAGTTTTCTTTTCTGATTCCAAGTTCGACAAGAATCGGCAGATGATCAGATCCCAGATTGGGACCTGCAGATCTTGAAAGCGTGCAGAGCCCTTTTGTAAGACAGTGATCGATTGGAATCAGTGGCATCGGATGCAGGGTCGACCAGGAAGCCTGAATACCGTGACCAAATTCCGAGTCGTTTAAGGCTGCGTCTTTTTCTAGTTTTTTGAAATAAGCCGACCACGGTGTTGAGTTCAGATCTCCAATTAAAACTGTCGGAAGCTTGCTGGTTTTAAGCTCGGCTGCCAGGCGCTCGAATTCGGCATTGCGGTTCACCCAGTTTGAATATCTTGAAGGAGAAGGAGGGTGCTCTGCGATCAACAAAAGTTCCCGCTTCCCGAGACTCACTTTTGCCTGGACACCATAGCGTCTGAATCCGGCGCTTGTCTTTAGCTGCTTCATTGGCAAGCGGCTTAATATGGCTGCTCCGCCTGAGATCCCTTCGTCAACGATGTAGTTGTAGTCAGGAAGAGCGCTGCTTAATTTGCTCATCCAGGTTCTGGTAACTTCGTTCAAACAAACAATGTCTGGATCTGTTTTCCTTATGTAACCAAGCAACAAATCATATTTCTTGTTCCGGTTTCCCCATAAGTTGACGCTTACAATCTTGATTCTGCCTGCAACAGGGCAATTGAGATTGGAGGGAAAATAATAAGGTGAAATTGCAGTTAAATTGATGAACAAAACAAGAAGCGAAACTGCGCCTGTTAGAGGGAATCGCAAAAACAGGCATGCTGCAAGGAGCGGCAACACAAGAATTAGATATAAAGGTCTGAGCTGACTCAAGTTATCTAGAATGTAGCCCGGATGAGGCTGATATCCCGGAATTGAAACAGCCAGAAGGCAGAGAGCGCCTGAAAAAAGGAAAGCAGAAAGTAAGAACAAAACTGCTTTATTGAGTAATTCAAAATACTTCTTTTGCAATTTCAATTGATACCTGCTTTAGTAGGATCATTCGTTAAAACGAGAGTCAGGGCTTACGCCAGGCTTATTTCGTATCATGTCATGAAAGGAACACCTGAGGCAGTGACAAAGCAAATTGCTAACGAAACTCTTGCAATAATTGAACAGGGATTTTACTTGAGCGATTCAGGTATTAAAGTATCGATTAAGCAAGATATAGATAAGGCTGTTAGAGGAACTGTGTTATACAGGGCAGGGTGCTTTTCTGATCGGCCGCTTAGATCTGCTGCTGGCAAAAACAGTTTTGACCAGAAAATTGAAGTGACAAGCGAAGGCACCACAGATGCTGCCAGACGTCTGCTTCTTTCTGAAGGAAAAGAGCATGTGGCTGCATTGAATTTTGCATCTGCTAAAAATCCGGGCGGTGGATTTCTTGGCGGTGCCAAAGCTCAGGAAGAAGACCTCTGCCGATGCTCAGCTCTTTATCCATGCTTGCTTACTCAAAAGGATTATTACGAAGAGAACCGGGCGAATTCGTCAATGCTTTACTTAGATCACATTATTTATTCACCGGAGGTGCCTTTTTTTCGGGATGATTCGTTGAAACTGCTGGATTGTCCGTTCAACCTTTCAATAATTACAGCGCCGGCTCCTAATGCAGGTGAGTTTCTGAGAAGGGAAGAATCTCAAGCGGAAGCTGCTTTAAAGCTTAAAGAAACGGTTGAAATGCGAGCTGGGCTTGTGCTTAAAATAGCTGTGGAGCAGAGGCATAAGAATTTGATTCTTGGCGCCTGGGGCTGCGGCGTATTTCGAAACGATCCCGAACTTGTAGCTGATATCTTCGCCGCTCATTTAGCTTCGCCTGAATTCTCAGGCGCTTTTGAGCTTGTGCTTTTTGCAATCTATGATCGAAGCCCAGAGCAAAAAACACTGAAGGCATTTTCTACACGCTTCGTCTGACAATGAAGCAGAACTGATTCTGAAGCTATTTCAGCGCTTTATCAAGGTCTCTTAAATTCACTTCGATTTCTTTCAGCTAGATTTGATGTTGTGAGGAGACTTCAGAGTGAGTTCAAGTCTTAGAGCGGCGCCGGACCGACACCTGTGTTTGTCATTTTTACAGGCAAAATATCGCCGTTTTTGTCATATTCAAGTTTGTCTATTGCCACGCTTCTGGACGGAGGCAACTTGCCGGTTTTGGCTGCATCGTTCCATCTGTGATATGCGATGTACCAGTCACCTGTTTTGGGATTCTGCATAAAGGCATGGTGTCCGGGGCTCAGATGCTCGCTGTCGCTTTGCAATATTGGCCCCTTGTATGTCCAGGGTCCAGTCGGAGAATCCGAGCTTGCGTAATGCACTGAGTAATCGGGGTTGAAAAAGTAACCCTTGCTGTAAGAGAGGTAATATTTCCCCTCGCGATAATGCATGAAGGCGCCTTCGGTAAAGTTTTTCGGTGTATCTACTTTTATTTCTTTTTCAATGCTCACAAGGTCAGGATTGAGCTTGAATACGCGCAGTTTGGCTCCACCGGCGCCACCGGCGTAGAGCAAGTGGTCTCCGGTTTTTGGATCTTCAAATACCATCGGGTCGATGGCTTGAAAGCCGCGATGGCTTCCAATTAAAGGCCGTCCGATGTCTTTGAATTTGCCGTCGGGCGTATCGCTTACTGCAACCCCGATGCGGCTTTTGGTCCAGTCCGGTGCACCGAGACTGTAGTAGAGGTAGTATTTATCGTTTGCGTGAATTATCCCCGGTGCCCAGAGGTCATGACGCGGCTGACCGTCGGAATTTGCCCAGCCGATGTCTTTTACGTTAAATATCGGCCCGCGGCTGCTCCACTGTTTTAAATCGGTCGACTGCTGCACATAGAACGAATCTGTTTTGTGACCCTCACCGGTAGGATAGACCCAGTAACTTTTGTCTGTAATCAGCACATCCGGATCTGCTCCGGGAAAAAGTGGGTTGCCTTTGTCCTGATTTTCCGCCTGGTCTTTTGGGACTGTCTTTCCATTCCCGCTGCCGGAGTCCTGCTGGCCGTCTTTGGAATTTTCGTTTTTAGAGTCAGTGCCTTTGGAACTGTCTTTTGAATCGCTATCTTTTGAATCGTTGTGCTTTGATTCTGATTCTGATTCTGATTCTTGCGATTTGACTGCTTGCGACCCTTGTTTTCGATTTAAATGAGGCCATGGAACAAGTGCGGTCAGACTCAGTTCTTGAGGCTCAGGCTTTGCTGCAGATGAATTCTCTGCCTGCTCAAATGGTGCCAACATTGCGCTTTCCCCCGAAACATGGATCAAAGTCAGATTCTGACTTTGACTCACTAAAATGCTGCTTGCTAATTTAGCCGCAGATTTGAGCTATTCTCCATGCGGATTTAGAAGAATTCCGAAATACTTTGTGTATATTTTCGGTACTAATGCGCATTCTTACGAAAGAAATTTAACTGCAAGTTCTTGCAGCTGATCTTCTGATTAGTCCGGGATCATTTTTTATTTCAGCTTAGCTGAAGTACTTGCTTACATAGTCACGCAGTTGATCTACCGATATGCGCTCCTGCTTTGTCGTATCGCGATCACGCACCGTTACTGACTCAGGTGATTCCTCTATTGTCTGGAAATCTACAGTGACGCATATGGGTGTGCCGACCTCGTCGTGCCTGCGATAAGCCTTGCCTATGTTGCCGGTGTTTTCGAGCAATATTCTGCCTAATCCAAGAGCCTGAAGTTGTTTCTTTATTGAAACGGCCTTTTCCACTAATTTCTCGTTGTTTTTAGCAAGCGGAATCACCGCGACTTTAATAGGTGAAAGGTGCGGCTTGAGCTTCAATACGACACGTTCGCTGCCGTTCTCGAGTTTCTCTTTTGTAAAAGCTTCTGTGAGAATTGCCAGAACGCCGCGGTCAACTCCTGCTGACGGCTCGATTACAAAGGGAACAATGTTTTTGTCGGATTCAGGATCTTTGATTGTGAGTTTTGCAGTTGAATCGATATTTGCTTCAACCCTGGCTGAAAGACCAAGTTCTTCAGGATTTTTACTGTGCGAACCCAGGTCAAAATCAGTCCTGTCCGCAATGCCTTCGAGTTCTTCCAGCCCATGAGGGAATCTGTACAAAATATCTACAGTTGCTTTGCTGTAGTGAGCAAGCTCTTCGGCCGGCTGCCTGTAACACTCCAGATTGGAGCCTGCAAGCCCCTGTTCTTTCCACCAGTTCAGGCGTGACTCAACCCAGGACTCATGCCACTCCAGATCCGTACCCGGCTGAACAAAAAATTCGAGTTCCATTTGTTCGAACTCGCGAACCCTGAATATGAAATTGCGTGGTGTAATCTCGTTGCGGAAAGCCTTGCCTATTTGTGCGATGCCGAAAGGCAATTTCCGGGACGTTGAATCGAGCACGTTTTTGAAATTGGTGAAAATGCCCTGTGCGGTTTCGGGTCTAAGATATGCATATGACTCTTCATCAACAATAGGTCCGACTGTTGTTTTGAACATCATGTTAAATGGACGCGGTTCGGTCAGGTTTTTGGAGCCGCACTTTTCGCATTTGCCCTGTATATGATCTGCGCGCCAGCGGCTTTTGCAATCTTTGCAGTCTATTAAAGGATCTGTAAAAGTCGCCTCATGTCCTGAATGCCTGAGCGTCAGCTTGTGAGTAATAATTGTGGAATCAAGACCTTCAACATCATCTCGCTCGTATACTACTGAGCGCCACCAGGCAGCCTTCAGATTGTTTTTAAGCTCGACACCCAGCGGGCCGTAATCATATAGTCCCTGGAGCCCGCCATAAATTTCCGAGCTCTGAAAAATGAATCCTCGCCTTTTGCAGAGTGCAATAAGCTCTGCCATGGTTTTTTCAACAGTCAATGTCATATCAATAACCCTCCCGGGCTATTATCGAGCTTTTCAATTTAATGGTCCAGCAACTGTGAATTCAGGAGAATTCAAGATCTTGAAGGAAGAATAAATTAACCGCGCCTAAGCAAAAGGGGGAGCCTTATCGCCGAAGCGCCTTGCCAAGGGAACCGTTTTGAGAGAACCAGTTCGTTGGGGCTTCTAGATAGTCGATTTTTGATCAAGCACGCATGAATTCTGCTGTTCTGAGACCATGATTAATTGCCATTGCCCAAACCTGACAGTGCTTAAGCCCCGCCATTGCCGCCGTTTCCGCCCCTGCCGAAAATCAAGCCGCCATTGCCGCCGTTACCCCCGGCGCCGCTGGTGAAGGTCTTCAAGGCTATGCCACCGTCTAGCTCTGCAAGCTCATTTTGCTTTAGATCTTGAACACTGCTCAGGTCTTTGAGCTGGAGTTTGCTTCTCTTTAGATCGGTCTTTCGTTCTGTACTCATGCTGATCTCCCCTTGCTTGATGCTTTGATGCTTTTATATTCTCAGAAGCACTTGAAGATTTTGTGAGGGTTGCACGTTTTTCAAAAAAATACAGAAGTGAAGAAACTGATCTGGTTTTAAAACGCCTCATTTTAAGAGGCAATCCCTGTTTTCTTTGCAGATTGAAGGAGGCAAGACATGGAAAAACTTTTGACCAGATGGGATAACGTCGATTATCCCATAGAAGTAAAAATCGACGATTTTAGTTTGGGCGGCAACCTGTGCATACCGCCGGATGCAAAAGGCCTGGTAGTCTTTGTTCACGGAAGCGGCAGCAGCAGGCATAGCCCTCGTAATAAATATGTAGCCAGGGTTCTCAACTCAGGTGGTCTTGCTACCTTGCTTTTTGACCTGCTGACTGCAACTGAAGAGACTTTTGATAGTTATAGCAATAAGCTGCGTTTTGATATTCGATTTTTGTCTGAACGTGTATTGAAAACGATTAGCTGGCTCAGCCAGAGCGAAGAGCTGTCTACCTTAAAAATTGGCTTGTTTGGTGCAAGCACCGGAGCTGCAGCTGCACTGGTGGCGGCTTCAATTATTCCCGATATCGTCAATGCGGTGGTATCCCGGGGCGGCCGTCCTGATCTGGCGATTTCGATACTCGAAGAAGTTAAAGCGCCGACCCTATTGATAGTTGGCGGAGATGATCGTCAGGTACTGGATCTGAACAAAGAAGCCCTTGCTATATTGCCCACAAGCACCGAGAAAGCACTTGAAATAGTCAAAGGCGCAAGCCATTTGTTCGAAGAACCCGGCACGCTTGAACAGGTGGCTGAACTTGCATCAAACTGGTTTTGCGATCACTTGAAATAGGTATTATCGCTGCCTTTGATTCAACAGGTTTTTTAAGTCTTCAAGATCCCTGGTATTCAGCACGTCGTCCCTTTCAAGCCAGCCTCTTCTTGCCTGCCCGATCCCATGAGCTATGAGGTCCAGTTCAACAATGCTATGGGCATCGCTGCTGATTGCCACGAGAACCTTAGCTTCTTTTGCCATGCGGCAGTGCAGGTCATTTAAGTCCAGCCTCTCAGGATGAGCATTTAGCTCGAGAAAAACTCCCTGCCTGGCAGCCTTTTGAATAATTGCTTGCATGTCTATTTCGTATGGCTCCCGCTTGCCGATCAAGCGCCCGGTCGGGTGAGCAATGATTGTGAGACATTTGTTTTCCATTGCCTGCAGCAATCTTTTTGTTTGTTTGCTTTTTGACAGCTTGAATTTGCTGTGAATTGATGCAACTACAAGATCAAGCTTGCTCAATATTTCATCTGCAAGGTCCAGGCTGCCATCTTCAAGAATATCGACCTCTATGCTCTTTAGTACTCTAAAACCGTATAAGCGCTTGTTCAGTTCATCTATTTTTTTGATTTGAGCACTCAAGCGTTTTTCGTCCAGACCTCCGGCTACTTGTAAGTTTGAGGAATGATCGGTCACGGCAATATACTGGTAGCCTTTTTTCTTGGCAGCAGCAACCATTTCTTCAAGTGTATTTTGTCCATCTGTTTCTCTGGTGTGACAGTGAAGATCTCCTGTAATGTCGTCTGCTTCGACCAGCTCAGGTAAATTTCCTTTCCGGCTGGCCTCAATCTCACCCTGCTTTTCTCTAAGTTCCGGGCAAATATACTCAAGACCCAGAGCTTTATAAATTGATTCCTCGGTTCCGCCTGCTATTTTGCTATTGCCTTCGTATAGACCGTATTCATTAAGCTTCAAACCCTGCTTCTGGGCGATCCTTCTAAGAGCCACATTGTGAGCCTTGCTGCCTGTGAAATAAAGAAGCGCTGCGCCATAGCTTTCCAGGGGCACAACCCGCAGATCAACCTGCAAACCGCAGTCCAAAATAATTGATGCACGTGTGCTTCCTTTTGAGATAACGTTTTCTGTTTGCTTATAGTTAGTGAAATTTTCAATGACACTCTTGCCGTTGTCCGCGCACAAAATGATGTCCAGGTCTCCGACTGTTTCTTTCCGTCTGCGATAGCTGCCTGCAATAATCAGCTTTTGGGCTGATGTTTTTTCATTTAGATAGCTGAGCAAGGCATTTGCATGAGCTTCTGCAAACTGATGCTTGAAGCGACGGTCTTTTTTCATCCGGGAGCGGGCTGCTTGCAATATTTGATCTTGTAGTTTTTTTCCAAAACCAGGCAAATCAGCAACCCGGCCTTCTCCGGCAGCCTCGCATAGCTCTTCCACACCTTTTATGTCCAGTTCATTGTATAAAGTGCTGACTCTTTTGGGACCGAGCCCCTGAATCTTGAGCAGTTCGAGTAGTGATCTTGGTTTTGAGCTGTGCAACTCAGCAAGTTGCTTGCTTTTTCCTGTAGCTACTATTTCCTCGATTTTTCCTGCAAGATCATCACCTATACCGGGAAGCTCGCTAAGATCTTTATCCTGATTCAAAAGCTCCGCCATGGATTCTTGCGAAGCTGATACAAGCCGGGCTGCATTTCGGTAGGCTCGTACTCTGAATGGATTTGCGTTCTCAATAGAAAGCAGGTCTGCAATTTCGCTGAAAATAGCTGAGATTTGAGCATTAGTTGCGCTGCTGCTTCTGATTGACGATGATGTCTTGTATGACTCAGACGCTTCTTCTGTGTATGGCATTCTTCAGTATCTCGCTTTCTACTTCTTAGCTGACTGCTGTTTTGTCCTTGAGTTCCTGTACCGAGCATGGAAATTCATGCAGACGACGCTTCTGCTGAGCTCTCTTTTTACTGCGTGAAAGCAATTGACTGTATATCGTTTACAGCGCTATCATTAGGCTGAACTGCAGCTATTCGGTGAACTGGAATGCAAAGTAGTACAGAATTTAGATCTTCTTTTATTGCTGCTAAGATGCTTTTACTTGGGGCACTTATTTTTTTCATCCCAAATGCAAGCATGTCAAAAGATATGGACATTTCGCCAGATAAACTCGTAGAGAAAATGCGCGGTATTTCAATGCGCTGGAAAGCAACAGGCAAGTCTGACGGCAAAGTTGAGTCAGAGGAAAAAGTCAAAGCCGAGATATTACAAGGTCTTTCAAAAGGCGGTGCCAGTTCAATACCCGTGCTTCAAAAAGCTTTAAATGACAAGAGTGTTGAAATGAGGCGCAATGTCTGTCTGGTTTTATTTTATCTGGGTTCCGGCTTTAACAAGCTGCCTGAACTGGACACAAGTCCGGCACTTGCCAATTTGATAAAAGCCACAGGTGACAGCGATGGGCTCGTGAAGGCATGGGCGGCTCAGGCTCTGGGAGCTATGGGAGAGAAAGCATCACCGGCGGTGCCATCGCTCATTATTTTGCTTGACGACAATGACGAAGGTGTAAGAATTCAGGCGGCTTCGGCCCTTGGAGCAATTGGACCTAAAGCAGATGTGGCGCTGCCGGCTCTTAAAGAGACGCTTAAAGACCCAAGTAAAGACGTGAGTTCTTTTGCCAAACGTGCAATTGATGCAATCAGCACGAAATCGACTGAAAGCAAAAAGTGATTTATATAAGTGTCGGGCCAGACCAGTCAGATGATTATTTCTTTGACTGCTTTTCTGCAGGTGCAGCTTTAAGTAGAGGCAGGTCTTATTCTTAAACAGCTACTCTATTTACCAGCACTTTGGCATTGTTTACGAAGTTTCTTTGAATATCGGATGCCAGAGCCTCGCAGGCATTCACCCAGAACTGGCAGCCCACAAGAATTGCCTGGCTTCGCTTGCCCTGCGGGAAATGCAGGAGCACCGGGTCGTCGCCCTTGTGCAGCGTCAGAATGTGCTTGAGTTTGTGCAGGTCAGTGAAAGACTGGTCCTGAGTAAAGAAAATATTCACAAGATTCGCGTCTGCAATGCGCCTTATCGAATTGATTGAAACAGAAGTGCTTTCATCCCCTTTGCGAATTTTGCCCTTGATTAGCAAGAGAGATTGCGGAATTAATATGCTTGAATCCAGCTTTTCAAGCACATCTCCGAATGCAACTGCTTCGCACTTGCCCATCAGATCTTCAAGATGAATAATAGCAAGCAATTTATTTGTTTTTGTGAGTTTCTTCTCGATGCTGCTTGCCAGACCGCCGATTATTACCGAAGAGCCGTCCTGAGCCTCATGAATGTCCTTACATGTATGAGTCGTGAGCCAGCGCAATCTGTTTGCCACTCTTTTCAGTGGGTGGCTTGTAACATAGAATCCCAGCAACTCATGTTCGAGTTGCTGCAATTCGTGCTCTGAAAATTCTCCCGGGTCGCCTCGCAATTGCACGGCCGTTTCTGCAAGCGCTTCGCCACCCGCCATGCTGAAAAGGCTTATCTGCCCGGTTGCCTGCTGGCTCTGCCTGCGGGCTGAACTTTCAACCAGGGAGTCGAGATTTTCAAGCGCCTGTTTTCTTGATACGCCAAGGTTAACGCAGGCACCGCATTTTATTAAAGCTTCAAGCGCTTTTTTTCCTACTGTTTTTAAGTCGATACGTGAAATCAGATCCGGAAGCGATGAGTATTTGCCTTTGCCGTCTCTTTTGGCGACAATTTCATCAACTGCAGCTTCACCGCAGTTACGCACGGCGCCCATTCCGAATCTTATTGAATTGCCGTCGGCTGTGAAGTCGCGCCCGGATACATTAACGTCCGGAGGCAAAATATCGATGCCCATCTGCTGGCACTCGGCTATATATCCCTGGACTTTGTCTTTTTCACCGGCCACACTTGATAGAAGTGCGGTCATATATTCAACCGGGTAATGTGTTTTGAGATAGGCGGTCTGATAAGTCAAAAATGCATAAGCCTGGCTGTGCGACTTGTTGAAGCAGTATTCGGCGAACTGAACCATCATGTCGAATAGTTGATTCGCGACCTGCTCCTTGACGCTGTTTTTCACACAACCGCCCACGAAAATTTCGCGCTGCTTTTCCATTTCTTCGGGTTTCTTTTTGCCCATGGCACGGCGCAGCAAGTCTGCCTGTCCGAGGCTGTAGCCGCCCAACTGCTGGGCTATTTGCATGACCTGCTCTTGATAGACTATCTGGCCGTAAGTATCTTTGAGTATAGGCTCAAGATGCGGCGTAAGATAAGTAATTGGAGTTTTGCCGTTTTTACAATCGATAAACTTGTCGATCATGCCGGTATCAAGCGGACCGGGCCGGTAAAGTGCAATCAAAGCCGAGAGGTCTTCTATGCCTGTCGGTTTCATGTCGCGGGCAACCTGCCGCATGCCTGCTGAAGTTTCAAGCTGGAATATGCCTGCAAGATCACCGTTGCTTATAGTCTGGAATGTGGCTTCGTCGTCGATTGGAATTTTTAAGGGGTCGATTGTGATACCGTGGATCTTCTCGATAATTTTGAGCGCGCGATCGATCATTGTAAGATTTCGCAGACCCAGAAAGTCCATTTTTACAAGCCCGACATATGCCAGGTCTTCCATGTAAAACTGGGCAATAATAGTTCCGTCGTTATTTCTTTGCAGCGGCACTAGTTCTTGCATCGGCACATCTGAAATGACCACGCCGGCTGCGTGCATGCCGAATGTTCTGTTTACGCCTTCGAGTTTGCGTGCAAGGTCCACCACCTGCCTGCATTCGTCGGAGCTGTTGTAGGCTTTCTTAAATTCGGGGTGATCCGAAATCATTTCTTCAAGCGGCGTCGGTTTGCCTCGTACAACCGGCACCATTTTTGCAAGTTTTGTAGATTCAGAAAGCGGATATTGCAATACTCGCGAAACGTCTTTGATAACGGCCTTGCTGGTCATGCGGTTAAAAGTGACTATTTGTGCGACTTTGTCTTCGCCGTATTTTTCAGCCACGTATTTAATTACAAGGTCGCGGCGCTCGATGCAGAAGTCCGTGTCGATATCAGGCATCGACTTTCTTTCGGGATTCAAAAAACGCTCAAAGAGCAGATTATACTTAATAGGGTCGATGTCTGTAATTCCAAGCGCGTATGCAACTAAACTTCCGGCAGCCGAGCCCCGCCCCGGACCTACGGGAATACCGTTTTTTCTTGCATAGTTGATAAAATCCTGAACTATGAGAAAGTAAGAACTGAAGTTAAGATCGATAATAACTTTCAGTTCTATTCGAGCTCTTGCTTCTATTTCAGGAGTAAGCACCCCGTATCTTTCTTTGATGCCTTCAAATACAAGCAGGTCTAAAAAGCTGTGATCAGTATGTCCGGGAGGCACTTCGAAAATGGGCAGGCGCGGGTCGTTGCCGAGCTTTATTGCTTCCACTTTATCTGCAATTTCTACTGTACTTTTAATAGACTCTTCAATAAATTCGTCGTCGAGGTGGTCTCTGAAAAGCCACCACATTTCATCGCCGTTTTTGATGTATTCCCAACCTGTGAATTTCATGCGGTTGGTATCGAGAACCTGCTTGCCCATTGAGATGCAGAGCATGGCGTCGTGAGCCATCGCATCGTCTTTGCAGGTGAAATGGCTGTCGTTGGTGCAGGCTAGTTTTATGCCCAATTCACGCGACATTTTTACAAGCGGGATATTTACTTTGCGGTCTTCCCACTGCCCGTGGTCCTGAATCTCTATATAGTAATTTTCGCCGAAAATTTCTTTGTACCAGGAGGCAATTTCTTTTGCGCCTTCATAATCATCGCGAAGCAAATACTGGCTGAGCTCGGCTCCCAGACAGCCTGAAAGGACTACTAAGCCTTCTTTGTGTTCTTCTAAAAGTTCATGATTCATGCGCGGCTTGTAGTAGTAGCCATCAAGATGAGCCTGGGAACAGAGTTTGATCAGATTCTTGTAGCCCTGCGGATTTATAGCAAGAAGTGTGATGTGGTAGATAGGTACCTTTGTAGAACGATCTCTGATATCGCCATGGATCATGTAGCCTTCCATGCCCAGAATAGGTTTTACGCCGCCTATTTCTTTGCAGACTTTGCTCAGTTCAATTGCACCGTACATGACACCATGGTCGGTCATGGCCACTGCAGGCATATTTTCTGCCTTAGCTTTTTTCACCAGGTCTTTGACGGTTGTGGCGCCGTCAAGAAGACTGTACTCAGTATGTAAGTGGAGCGGAACGTATGGACGCGAACTCATGACTGACTGCCCTGCCTGAAAAGCCTAACCGGGCCACATTGCTGCGGCACTGGATATGCATTGGATATATAAATTACTGGCTTAGTATCAATTTTATCGCCAGCTGATTTATTTAGACGACTTTCTCGGCAGATAAGTTCAAATGAAAGCATTAAAATTTCTCTTTTCAATCTTCCTGACTACTTCCGTTGCATTTGAAGCATGACAATCGGCAAAATAAGACGCTGAAGATAAATCTCATTTAGCCGAAGATATAGAATGATGAATGTGCTCTTGTATTTCGTCTTTAGCACTTGTGTGATGGTTAAACAAAATGCCTAAGCCGGTTTTTATCGAGCGATACAAAAACATTGTTCTACTTACTGGTGCAGGAATCTCAGTCGCGTCCGGGTTACGGACCTACAGAGGACCGGGTGGCATCTGGGAAGAGGGTGATACGGCCCGTGTTTCACACATAGATATTCTCAAAGATGAACCCGAACTCGTCTGGAAATTCTTTGGACCACTAAAAGAACAGATTCTCTCCTGCCAGCCTAACAAGGCACATTTTGTACTTGCCGAACTGCAGCAAAAATTGAAAGCGGATCAAAACCTGACTCTTATCACACAGAATATCGATTGCTTGCACACACGAGCCGGAAGCAAAAACGTACTGGAAATGCATGGTTCGTTGTTTCGGACGCGCTGTTCTAATCAAGATTGCAAGCTGAGAGCCTTTGAAGATTCTCAAGTTTATTCCGGCATGCCTGAATGTGCTCAATGTAAATCCATGCTGCGACCCGATATAGTTTTTTTTGGTGAAGAGATTCCTCTTGATGCTATGTGGGCGGTAAAGAAAGCTCTGCGCGATGTGGATTTGTTCATAGCGGTCGGCACCTCAGGTACCGTGTCACCGGCAGCTAATTTCGTTGCCTCTGCAAAGTATATGGGCGCCCGGACCATACTTGTGAATCTCGAGGCAATGAATCCGCGCAATCAGTACTTTGATGAGGAAGTGCTCGGCAAGGCTGAGGATGTCCTTCCGGAACTGCTGGGCTACAGTGGGGCAGGCTGTTAGGGCGCAAATATGACTGCGGCCAGGTTCCTCTTGCCTAAGTCGCCAAGAAAGTGTACGCTTGTAATGTACATTATGACGAGAAGACCATGACGAATGTTGAAGAGTTGAAGAATAAGGGCGCCACCATGCTTGGCTTGACCTGCTCAACGATTGGCAAAACTCAGGCACGGCAGAACTTTTTGCCACTGGTTGAAGAGTTGGATAAGACGTGCTCAGTGGTTGAGATCACAGACCATGAAAAGCCTGTGGCAATTCTCATGAGCTACAACCATTGGGTTGCGCTCATGTCAAAGCTTGCAATCTTAGGAAAAGGAGATCGGACGGTGAAACCGCCCAATCTCCTTGGCTCGATTGCGATTGTTGGCGACCTGGATGAAGGAAGCAGGAAGGCTGCGGCGAAATTCTCCTCTTCGCTTAAGAACACTGCCAGGAAGCTGTGACTGAAAAACTTCTGGTCACGGATACACACCCGCTGATCTACTACTTCTGTGATGGTGGAAGACGACTTAGCGAAAAAAGCCGGCAGGCTTTTGAGGAGGCCGTTGCCAACGAGCAGACGGCTATCTTTGTACCTGCGCCGGTGCTCTGGGAGATGTCTATGCTGGTCGAGGACAATGCCATAGAACTCAGCAGACCTTTTGCCGAGTGGGTCGACGAACTGTTTAGATACCCGATGTTCAATCCTCTGGCGTTCGATGAAAACACGGTCAAGATCTTCCATGATCTCCGGTATCACGCGGACCCATTTGATCGCGCCATTGCAGCCACAGCTCTGCAGATGGAATTGCCGCTCATATCGAATGACGGAAAAATGCACAAGCATAAACCTTGCCAGTTGTTCTGGGACTAGGAGCTTTGAAACGTCCGGCAGTGGATCTTGCTAACTGAATGAGCTCACTGTTTGTTTCATGGGAACCCACAAAAAATGAGCTAGTGCGTGATCACTGTGCTGTTCCACAGGTCGGATCTGTCATTTATGCAGTTTTACGTACGTATTTTTCCCAGAGGCTGACACGAGAATTTCACAGTTCATGATTAAGTTGGGTTCACTCCAACCAAATCTCCATTTCCCCCAGGATGGAATTTCAAAGTTGGCCCCAGCAAATCCACCCTTTCAAAACCCAAACAAGAAGACAATTGTCCATACGGTCTTGAATCATTCCGCCCCCAAGTTGATTCCAGCCCATTCGTTATCCACCGTATTCACCATCCAACACCGACACGTGCTTCTTCGGTGCCCAGGCAGGACTGGAGATAAAAAATTATGTCCCATGAATTAAACCAAATAGAAAAAGATGTCGACGACAAGGAGAGCAAACAGCTAATTGATTTCGAGGCTGTGGAAAGGACCAGTTCCCACTCAGACGATGCCTACTCGGAATACAGGGGCTTACAAGATCTTTTTGGCACATTGCAAAAAGGAAACACTGTAGACCTGGCTAAGAATTCAGTGCCCGAGAATGTCGTCTGTATAGGCGGCCAGTGCTTTGAACTCACAAAAGAGGAAGCTGATGCTGAACGAGCAAAGCTGAAAGAGGGCGGCAATACTTTTGAAGTATTAAATCCAAAAGGCAATATTCCAGACAATGTCAAATGCGTAGGGAATGACTGCCGAATTTTGACACCTGAGGAACTTGTAGCCGAAAAAACCGGCTATGAAAATGCGGCAAGGCTTGCTGCTTGTTGCGCGAACTGTTGTATTCCGGAAAACATCAAATGTGCAAGCGAGAATTGCAATAATCTCAGTCCAGAGCAAAGAGCAAAGCTGCAGGCTGAAAATGGCAATGTTTGCGCTGCTGCTGCAAGCCTGGCAGTCTTGAGTGCATAGGCAAAGACTGCAGTACTCTTACGCCGGAACAAGTTGCCGCCAATGGCGACAAGTTGACAGCTGAAGAGAAAATGAAGGCTTGCAGAGATTGCTGCAAGAACATGTGTTCCTGCTGCCGCGTTCCGGCTAATGTCGAGTGCATCGGCAACGAGTGCCGCGTGCTCACGCCGGAAGAAGCTAATGCAGAACTGGCAAAACACAGGGACCTAGGCTCTTCGGTAAATGTAGCCGGTTGCAATATTCCGGATAATGTTGTCTGTATCGGCAACGAATGCAGAGAGCTGAGCCCGCAGGAAGCTGATGCTGAGCGTGCCAAAATAGAGGCAGACAAAAACTTCTTCCTGAGGAAGCGGGCAAAAGCTGCCGCGGCAGCTGAAGCTGAGGCTGAAGCCCAGGCAGCGCAGGCTGTGAATCGTACCAGCCACTTAAATGAAGCCTGGTGGACGAAGTTCTAAGGTCGCTCCTTCTGCAAAGCAACTAACTAAACAGAATGCCGGCAGGTTTGAAACAAACACTGCCGGCACTCTGAATCAATAGCAAGACGGAGCTGAGACGACGGATCTGAGACGACGCTATGTATCTAAGACGACGGATCTAAGATCTAAGAAGGGCGGAGCGTAAGAAGGCTAAATGATTGAGACAGCACTACGTAGTTCCCCCACCCGTGTCACAAGAATTTCACAGCCGCATCTTAATTTAGGCTTAGAAAGGGTTGCTATCGCTGGTCCACCGTCATCGCCGTCACTGATTCACTGTCACTTAAGCTGAATCTTTCTCCCCCAAAGCCGCTTAGTCCGGAGACTGGCCCATGCCCCCTGAAATTGAAGATCTTAGTCCTAAAGCGGAGCCGGCTGTGCCGGCAGAGCCATTGCTGATTGATTACTTCAGCTTTCACCAGAATGCAATTACAGGTGCAAACGACAGCAACTCGAAAGGCCAGCAGGCAAGTATCGAATTTTCCAATCCATACGCATATCATCAAGGTCTGGACTCACTTGCAAAGGTACTGAACAAGCCCCAGGCAAACGCTGGCTCGCCTTCAGAAAGCGCAGGAAACACAGAGCAAAAAGCCGGTCCTGATTCGGCTGCCAGACCTGATAACGTAATTTGCGTCGATGGCCGTTGCCGCCCGATGACTCAGGCTGAAATCGAAGCTTTCCAGAACAAAATTAAGCCCGGTCAAACAAAACAAATCGACCTTAACAGCCCTTTCAATTTCGACTGGCATCAAAAGGGCGATGGCACACCCGGCAAACCGGAGCCTTTTAATAAACCCGGCACCGATCAGACCCAGCCCCCGAAGCCGCAGGACAAGATCACCGATCAGCCTCCGGCAAATATACCCGACTCAAAGTCGGGCAAAAGTTCGATTGTAGAAGCTTATGAACGCCGCCAGGGTGCAAGAAATGCCGGAAGCGGTTATCTGCCCCCAATAGATGCGATTCCGAATGATTTGAGACCCCCGTCGCCGGGAACAAATCCTGGCCCCGGTCCCAGTGACCTGCGCCCACCGAGCCCCGGTCCGGATCTGCCACCGTGGACGCCACCAAAAGATAATAACGTGAAGCCAACTGATTTCACGCCTAAACCAAATGACCAGATTGAAAACATCAAGCCCAAGTACGAAACCGATGAAATCGGCGAAGCCGTGCGGCTTGCAAAAGAAACGGGACTGCCGCTGGCTGTGCATATCGGCGCATCATGGTGCCATTACTGCGTTGAAATGGAACGCAATACCTGGCCCGCTGTTGAAGGTTCAAACGGCAGGAAGGGTTCCATGCAGGGCAAAGTTGTGGTACTGCATCTAGACGTTGATGATGCAAAAAGCCTGCGCGGTGAAGACGCCAGATACGCAAGTGAAATTCTCAAGAACCGCGGCTCAAGCATACCGATTATCAGAATGTTCAGCGTCGATCAATCGGGCAGTTTCAGCAAAACCAACGAAAATCGTGGTGCAATCAATAGCAGATCTCAGCTTGAGAGCTTCCTTATAAGAGGCGGCGCTAAAAGATAGCGCTTAAAGCTAGGAGAGTTGAGTTCTCAGGAAGCACTGACCTGCAGAAATAAGACTGGCATAAGCAGCAAATATGGTCGAGAATAGAGGCTTAGCTTCCAATACCGACTGTTTGACATGGATGATTTTGACCAACTGCAAACCGGCACCTTAATTGCCGGTATTTACAAGATTATCGAGCTTGCAGGGCGGGGAGCAAACTCCCATGTTTACAAAGCCGAGCATCTGCTCTTGCAGACAAAAATTGCCATAAAGGTTCTGAGTTTGAACAAGGCTCTGGAGGCAAAGCAAGTTGAGCGCTTCAGACTTGAGGCTAAAACAGCCGGCTTGCTTGATCATCCTGCTATAGTCAGAGTTCTTTCTTCAGGTTTCTTAGATGGTGATAAGCGTCCTTTTCTTGTCTTGGAATGGATAGAAGGAGAAACTCTTCAAAAGAGGATTGAGAGGCAGGGTCGTCTGAGTCTTGCAGAGTTCAAAATTATTTTTAGAGGGCTTTTGGAAGGGCTTGTTTGCGCCCACAAAAACTCAGTGCTTCATCGAGATATTAAGCCGCAGAATATAATTTTGAGCTATTCGGATGATTCTCTTCGTGCCAGGCTTACAGATTTCGGCATTGCCAGAATTATCTCAGCTGAAGATGGCGAAGCTAAAAAGGAGGAACTCACCGCCAGTCATGAGACTCCTGGTACTTTGCCATATATGAGCCCGGAGCAATGTCAAAAACGAAACCTGAGTTTCAAAAGCGATATTTATTCGCTGGGTTGTGTGTTTTTCGAGTCACTATGCGGCCGGCCGCCTTTTGAGAGCGAATCAAGTTTCGAACTCATGTATCAGCACATATATGAGCCGGCCCCTAAACTGTCGGAACTTGCAAAAGTGCCTGAATCATATTCGGATCTTGTCAGCAAGTGTCTGGAAAAAGATCCTGAGAAACGATGGTCGTCGGCCTCGGAGCTTCTGCAGGCATTAAATGCCCTGCCTGAGCCTGAAGCAAATGGACAGAGAGCTACTGGACGCAAAAGCACAAACAGGTATCTGCTCTATCTTTTGATTCTCTTTGTCCTGCTTCTCACCCGTGTTGTTGTCTATGATTTTCGCGGCAGGTCGCAAGGAGACAGCAGTCAGATCAGAAAAAGAGACAAAAAAGATAATGGCAATGCCATGTCGATTGATGATAAAAACAGCTCTATAGTCAAACTCTTCAATCAATTCTGGCATGCTTTGAATCGCAACGATTGTTGTTTGCTTGAAGAAATTGAAAAAAAGATGGATGCAAAAAAGCTTGACGCAAGCAGGAACTCGACTATCTGGACATGCAGAACCGAGATCGATTATTTGCTCTGGAAAGCCGAGTTTGCAAACCTGAGGCACGACGCGGATCGGACCCTTAAGCTTGTGTCTGCAGCGGATAACGAGATGTCTCACTGCCATTCTTCCAGTAAAACCGAGTTAGAAATTCGAAAATACAAAAAAAGAAGACTTGAACTGCAAGCTGAAATACTGAAGGGTAATTTCGATAAAGCTGCCCGTTTATCTGAGAACCATCTGTTGGAATACGGACCCGAGCAGGAGCGACTTCCTGCCTGTCGTGCTTACAACGACTTCCTGGCTCAGATCCATTTGGAAAAAGGCGATTTGCTTCAGGCAGTTCAGGCTTTTAAAAGCAGGGTGGCTAAATATGAGGAACAGTTTCAAATTAGCAAAGAAGACGGACCGGTTAACGAACTCGTCTACGCAAACCTCTGGCTTGCATACTGCTATGCATTGCAGCATGAGTTTGAAAAGGCCAAAAAGGTCTTGACGATTGCCGGGAATCACATGAACGGTCCTTATTACAAGCCGATTAAATCGGCATCTATCACAGTGTCGCTCTACAGGCGAATTGCCGAAATCAAGTTGATTCTGAAAGACTATCAAGGGGCTATAAAAATACTGAATCGGGCAGAAAAGGAATGTATAGACAGTGACGAAGGAAACAGTCCGGAATATACTTTGATCTTTTTGCTCAGGTCTGAACTTGCAATTGAACGAAACGATCTGGCTCGGGCGCTGGAGTATCTAATCAAAGCTGAAGAACTTGCCGTTAAGACAAAAGACAGGCAACTGCATAGCGTGATTCTGGCTAAGACTTATTTACTTGAGCGGCTCGGGCGCGAACCCCATTCAGTGAAAAAGTATAAGGAATCGATTCTTGAGCTTCCTGAAAATGAATGGCGTGGATTCTCGGAACACCCGCAGCCTGTTTATCAATTTCTGTTTCTGGCAGACAAATTAGCAGAAAAAGGAGATCTGGAAGGAGCTAAGAAACTCAGGCGGGCTGCCTGCAAAACCAGATTCATAACAGAGAGCCGGCGCAAAGAGATTGAAGAAAAAATGATATAGAAAAAAGGCGATTCGAGAGGCGAGGGGCGATCTCGAAAGTAAAAGGCGAGAGGCGATCGGAAATAAGCGACTAAAGCAAAAGGCGAGCCTGAGCGCCCGCCTCTCGTGGAACCCTGAAAAGTTCTTTTTGTTTAGACCGTTTGTCTTGCCAGGCTGGTGAGCCTGCTGCGCCTGGTGCGGCGTCCGGCAAATCGAGAATGCTTGTTGCCTGTTTCAATGTTGTGCTCTGCAAAAATTGCGCGCTTTGCCTCTTCCATTTCAACATGAGCAATGGCCTGTCTGAACCACATGCGCAGACAACGCTTATCTTCCGGGCTCAAATTCAAGTCGTCCATTTATTTTGAAACCTCCGTTTCCTTCCCGCATCGCATTTTCATGCGACTCGACTGATGCGATTCTATTTGCAGGAAGGAATCAAACCTTCCCCCGCCAGTGAATAAGATCCAGACTCAAGAGTTTTTTGACGGTCGCAGTCAAAGCATGACTGCTCTCTGGCAATTCACAAAGAACAGTATTTTACGGACTAGCCAAGAAGTAAATAGCTTGACAACCCTGTGTTAAATTAGGAAACGCTCACTGCACGGGCTTTACGGCGTTTAATCTTTTTGCGATTCAATGAAGACAGGCTTGAACGTCAGGTTTTCATAATGCAACTAAGATCTAATTTAAGCCGTGAAGCTTAATGCTGGCGGTTGTTTGGGGCTTTGTTGTCTAAATCTTTTCTTGATTATTCGCTTCAACACGCCCCTAGTTTTGAATCGGCGTGCCGAGACTCAGTTCGGAACTCTTTTGCGAGCTAAACATCGCAGGCGTCTGCATAAGCCCGCGCTCTTTGATTACAGTTTCTGTTACTCGCTCCTTCATGAATTCAAATGCTTCCTTCAACGTTGTTCTTGGTCCTTTTAGACGAAGACCTTGAAGCAAGTAATATGTAAATGCTGAGTTCTGGTTTTGCATGAGTTCCCATGATCTTTCATTGCTCTGGCTTGAGCTAATCACTGTAGCGTTGGCACGAAAGCGTTGCAGCAAGTACACCTCTTGAAAGAAGCATGCGCGCGCGATACTGTGCTGAGCAAGTGGCTGGCTAATTTCAGTTAGTTTGCCGCAGAGCCAACCAGCGATCAGGAAGGAAGTCATCGACTTGAGAAGTTCTGGCAGAAGGGAACCTGGTCAAGACGTCTTTGAGATATTCAAACGGATTAATACCGAGCCTCTTGCAGGTTTCGATCAGGCTCATCAAAGTTGCAGCGGTTTTTCCACCTTCTTCGGAGCCTGCAAACAACCAGTTGCGGCGAGAAATTACGAGCGGTTTGATGTTGCGCTCTGTGGCATTGTTGCTGATTTCCACATACGGATTCTCCAAATAGACCAGCAGTCCCTTCCATCGATTCAGAGTGTAAGTGATTGCTTCGCCGAGTTTTGTCTTTGGCAGAACATGCGGCTTCGATTCGTCGAGCCATTTTTTGAGCATGAGCACTTTTGGTTTTGCAATCCGTTGCCTGAGATCAAGACGCTCTTCTTCGGACAGCTTAACTGCGACGCGCTCAATATCGAAAAGACTCTTGATCACACCCATCGGGAACTCGGCTGCTGCAGGGTCTTCTCTCCAGGCATCTTCAAAGTAGCAATGAACGTGAGCCCAGCAATGTGCAGAAGTCGCACCATTTTCAATAATACCATTGTACTTGTTGGTGCCGTCAGTTTGAAGAATCCCTTTGTAACCGGAAAGGACTTTTTCCGGATAGCGGGAGTGTTCGGTGTCGGAGTAATCGAAGTAAACATATGGATAGTTAATGTCGCCTCGATAGGCCCAGACGAAGGCTTTATGGGTTTTTCCCAGACCTTTTTTGATCACAGGCAATGTAGTGGCATCGGATTGAGCAACACGGCTTTTCAAAATCAGCTGTCTCATTCGCTCGACGATAGGGCTGAGCAGTTCAGCAATCTCTTTGAGCCAACGACACATCGACGAACGATTGATTGGAATGCTGAGCGCCTTAAAGACTTGTTCCTGGCGGTAAAGAGGTTGGTGAAGCCAGAATTTGTCTGTTGCGATTTTTGCAAGCAGACCTGGACCGGCGATGCCTTTGTCGATTGGTTGGTACGGCTTGACTGCGGATACGACCTTGCCGCCGCATTTTTCGCAAGCATATTTGAATACCGTGTGCTTGATGTTTTCAAAAACCATGCGCACAAATTCAATCTGGTACGACACATCAAAACCGCTAATTTTACGCGCTTTACCACAGCATGGGCAGCAAATGTCTTTTTCATCAAGCACATGTTTTTCTTCTCGGGTGTCCAATTCAGCGGGTGGAGCCGAGCGTCCTCCTCCTTTTTTGCTTTCAGGAACAACATTAAGACGCTGCTGCTCGGAAGAGAGTTCTTCAGTGGTTTCTGTATGAACGGTCTTGCCGGTGCCGGTCAGCAAAGAAGAATCAACTTTGGCAGACTTTCTGCCGAATGCCGCTCGGTTGCGACGACTGATTTGTTTTTCCAATTCAGCAACGCGAGCAAAAAGCTCTTTGATGAGATTGTGACAGTCCTGGACGTTATCCGGCAGCTCAGCGGAGCCATCGAGTTTAGTTTTTTTTGGAGGTTCTTTCGGCATGCAGGCTGCTCCTTTGAGAATAACCATATTCTACCGTACGCCACCGCATATGGTGGCATTGAGAATGGTTAGATCTGAGTCATTTTCCGCTCGGACTTTTTAGCCTGTTGAGTGTCTGAGAAGAAAACGTTATGTTCGCTTGCAAACCTACTCGCGCGAGAATCGATTTTAAGATCGGCCAAGTGGAGCAAGCAGGCTGAAGGGCGCGAGAATCTTGCGCTCGACAACAACCCACTTGCACTAAATGTGGATTGCGATCAGCTTGGAGAACGTCAAGATGCAAATTTTGCTCCAACACCAGATGTGGTGTAGTGAAATTCTGAGTGAATTCGTTTGAGCAATTCAGGAATCGCCTTCCAGACAGTTGCTAATGGGAAAGCTCTGCCGGCAAAGTGTCCGACGGTCCGATATTGGCCGGCGGCTGCCGATACCTCGGATGCTTTCTGATGCTGCCCAGATCAATGCCGTCAAGTATCATGCGCAAAGTTCCAGGATCGATTTCGAGCCCGGCACTGTTCAAGTTTTGAAGGTTCGGAAATTGGAAAGTGCCTTTCTGCAATACTTTGTAGAACATTGCAAAGCCGTCAAAATCCCAGAACACACATTTTATGCGATCGCCGCGCTTGTTTTTGAAGATGAACAAATAGCCGCTCAATGGGTCGAGATGCATGGACGAGCGCACAATTCCGATCAGAGAGGAGAAAGACTTGCGCATATCAGTGTCTTCCGTGCAGAGAAATATTCTAGTTTGTATGCCAGAACCTATCAAAACGAATGCTCTCTGAGTGCCGCCAGAACCTCGTACAAAGCGTGGCGATTAATGCCGGCATACACCCGCACTATTCTGGTCGAAAGTTCGATTTCAGCTACTGGAAATGAAGGTGTTGATGCTCTTGCTGGATTCTGAATCTCTACCGGCACAAACAGTGCCTGCTCTGACACCTCTACCACCGGGGCGTTCGGCTGGCTGGCAAGATTCTTAGCCGCAAGCCTGCGCTTCCACCAGGACAGCTTGTTTGGGTTCAGGTGTTGTTTTCGGCAGAACTCGCTCTGCTTTAGTCCGCTGCTCGCTAGCCTTTCGATTTGCCTTTGCCAGTATTTTTCTTTCTCCAGGTATTCCAGCGCTCGCTTTTGAGACATTGGCAAACCTCCTGAATGAATTCTGTTAGAATCTAGCAAGCAGAAGTTTGTGGTTCAACCCTGTGGTTCCTGCAACGCTTTCCCTGATCTGCTCTGCTGCAGCAAAAGCAGCTGATGAAACTCAAGACTCTGCTGCTGAACTGGCAAAGAAGATGCAAACTGATGCTTTGGACGAACTTAGTAAATGTGTGGAATCGCAGAGAAAAGAGACGAGCGAAAAGAAACTGAAAGACAGCGCGATATGTTTGGTATTGGTACACTACATTCAATGTTGAAAAAGGTCTAGCTTTTGTTGACAGATTCATTTCGAGGCAAGCAAAATCATGGTGTTTGAAGTCGGAGATGTGGTGCAGATTGTGAAAGCTGAGAATCCAGGAGCTTACAAGCTGTCAGATAGAATTAATCCATATTATTTATGTCTCGGAATCGTGTACAAGGTGAATGATGAGACTGTTTCCGTTCTGTTTTTTCTTGGATGTGCGGAAGACAGAATCACAAAATCCAATTGTTTGTTGGCTACATTTCCAGAAGATGAACTTCAAAAGATTGGAGTTGCTGAAGAAATTCCCGTTCTGGCAAACAACGCTGCATTTCCAGAAAAACCGTGGAGTGATTATGAGGAATAGGACTTATCGGACAAGATGGAAAGAATAGAGATTGAATCTCGAAATTAACGAGACGGCAGGTTGAAATCCGGGGAGTTGCCTTAAGCAAGAAAAAATTGGAGGGAGAACAACAGCAACCCCTTTCAATTAACCAGGGAGGTTTAATAATGAGCTTTGAGGTTGGTGATGTTATTCAAGTAAAGAAAACCGATGCAAAAGGACTAAGAAAACGCGCCCATCCATTTTATATGTGCCTTGGGATAATTGTCAAAATTGATGCTAAAGCTGTTTTTGTTCTTTTCTATAATGGCTCATCCAGAAACCTCACTGGCAGGAATTGGTTTATAGTGCCTTTTCCAGCAGACCAATTAAAAAAGGTTGGGGTCGCGGCAGCAACCTGTCACATTGATGAATATCTCGCAAAGGCCGAAGAACATTGGGCGACTAAACGCTCACTATATGGTTGGGAATAAGGAGTAATGTTGTTCACACACACACAGTTCTTTTTGCTCTAGCTTTTCACAACCAAAAGTCAAGCTATAGAGCAGCAGGAAGACTTAACATCTGTAGAAGTGTTTGTATTGTGATTGTCTGAACCTGGATAATCGTCCCCCCATTTCTCATCACATCTTTCAAAGCACCATAATAAGTATAGGAGATCGGTTGCAAACTCTTCTGTGCATAAACGATAACAGTCATTAATGTCATTACCAGGCGGATCCCAGTCCGGAGGAAAACCAGGTGGTGGAGGCAAACTGTTAGATTTGGGAATCATCATTGAACTTGTACAGGAACAGCTCTGTTGAGGAAGTGCTTTAATACTAGATGCAACCTCTAACAATGCAATTAGTATGGATAAGTAATCCCAAATTACTGGAGAAAAGACTTCTACCACTGTAAGCAAAATCGGTGAAAGAGGAGATCTGTAATTTCGGTCTGCTGGCCCCAATCCAAGTTGGTCGATACGATTCACTGCATCATTTGAGACATAAGCATATAGGTTCAAATCTCCTGCCGCAAATCCTATCGGATCTGGCTGCAAAAATCTACCGATTGCCGGAGCATAAACTCTTGCCTTGTAGTTATACAATCCGACTTCCGAATCGAAGCGCTGGCCAGTATAACCAAATGCAGTACCCGCAAGACTTCCAGTTTGACCAAACGGGCTATAGC
>CAZTQO010000058.1:0-43940 GCA_964615655.1 uncultured Candidatus Obscuribacterales bacterium
AAAGAGAGCCTGGAAGCGCCCGAAGCACTCGTTCTCTACTTCCACAGCATCTGCTCCCGGCGATAATGTGATGAGCCGGTTATAATCATTGTGTCGCAGTAAGAGGCTGCCAAAATGGCACTGGAATAGAACTTTAAGTTGAGCTCATGGTCGTGCTTTTAGAAAGTCAATAAAAAGATTGAATATAATTTCGCAGTCTTTCTTTCTTGTCTTGCTATCTGACTTTTCCCAGCGTGATAGGAGCCATTTGTCGCTTGCCTGTCCCATTCCGGAAAGCATTGCAACCATCAGCTCAAGCGGCAGATCCTTACGCACGGCTTTCAATTTTTGACCAGTTTCAATAATGTTTTTGAAATAGTTATAGCTCTGCAATTCGATCTGATCGTATATATTGCCGAGTTTGTCAAAAGATCTTGCACTCATCCTGATTACTCGTGCTGCCTGTGGGTCTCTGTCCATGAATTCAAGCGAGCGATTATAGATCCTTTTTAGTTCTTGCCAGAATTCTTCCCTGGAGGATGGGACTCTCCAGTCACCGCAGAAAGAGCCCATCTCGCGCATCGACTCCAGGAGAATTGTGTCGAACAAATCTTTTTTGTCATCAAAATAGTAGTACATAACGCCTTTTGAGAGCCCGCACTTTTCAATAATCTCGTTATATGAGGCACCATCAAATCCTTTTGCTGCAAACTCCTCTGCTGCAGTGTCTAGAATCAGACGTTGTTTCGCGTCAGTCAGTTTTTGAAAGCGGGGTCTTGGCATTTATTTTACGCCTGCTCTTTGGCCGGGCAAGTGATCAAGTATAGACGATTCTTGTTTCTTTCGGTGCCATTCGGCAATTGCCCGGTCGGCTCTGACCAGATGGTTTTCATGACTTTCAAGAGAAGCGTGCTGAGGCTCACTTGAGTGTAAAAGCAAGAAATCGTCCGGCTGTATAAAATGCTGGTCGAATTTGAATGAAATGAAGGTGAATATTCGAGCCAGAAAGGGAATTGTGACCAGGCTTTGTGTGAATTTACCTGCTATCCATGTGTTTGTTTCGTCGATTGGCGTGCAGGCAACCAGACCTTCCATCCTATTGCCGAATTTCATATGAAAGAAGCCTGGAAAAGATACGTTCAATTCCATTGAAAGCGAGCCTGAATTTTTCTTGCCTTCTTCTTTCAGTTCGCCTTTGCTGAATATCAGATTGTCGCTGATTCTGACATCGTAGTTTTCGAGCTTGCTTTTATTGGACGGAAACCAGGGACTGTGAGCAAAGGGCAGATGATGCATGTCTAGCATGGCTTCAATCACCCGGCTCAGTGGAATATCCCAGCAGAATTCGTCTGCATATGAATTCAACATCGATTCAGGAGCACCCGGGATACAGGGAAGATTTTCGTCCGGTTCATTTTCGCCGTGCCAGTAGAAAATGAATCCATTCGTTTCGCGGATTAGATGCTGCTTCAAGTTCATGCTTCTGGGAATTACAGCAGAGTCACCTTCGCAAGGCATCAACGTGCATCTGCCATTTGAGTTGAAGCAGAAGCCGTGATATTTGCACACCAATTGACCATCTTTAACTTTGCCCAGACCTAGGTTTGCACCTCTGTGAGGGCAGGAAGCATCAAAGCAGAGTGCCCTGCCTTTCTGGTCCCGCCATAAAACCAGGTTTTTAGAAAGCCTTCGGACAGAAACCGGCTCTGATTTCAGCTTCTCTGAAATGTAGATTACATGCCATTTGTTTTCTATAATCTCACTTTTCATTATTTCGGAGTTTCGCTCCGGCATTTGCACATCCATCTCACTTCTCCTCTACCGCTTAAACTGATAGTTTGTACTACCGGTTAGACTGCTGGTCTAATAGTATCAAAATCAAATGAACCGGTCAAGTGGGCCGCCTTTTTCTGAAGAAATCAGGCTCCAATCTGGACGCTCCAGTAACCTGAATGTTTAATGGTTCTGAATAAAAAAAGACGACCCGGCTAAGCAGAGTCGTTTTTCTTTGTTAGTTATTGTTATTGTTACTGTTATTGTTATTGTTATTGTTATTTTTTTTGTTTTGTTATTGATATTTTTTTTTGTTTTTGTTATTGATTTCGTTTTTGTTTGATTTCGTTTGTTTTTATTGAAGAGAGCAGGTTCAGCTGAACAGATTCGCATCCCGCATAAGTCCAACTGTCCAATTAACTGTATTTGGCAGGTTAACTGCAATCAGTGTAATTAGTGCTGACTGCATGAGTAACCTTCTTCTTGGGGCAGTTGCCAGCTTTTTGTTTACATAAGCAGAAAGCAGCAATGATATGCCTGCAAGCAGACCGATAATCTGACCGGCATTAGCCATTATGTTCAGCAGAGCTTCAAGATTTGCCAGGCTATTCACTCTGACGGTTGCGCTGGTATTGATGCCTGAGATCACGGTTGCGTCATAGCCTTGTGGTCCGAACGAGCCGTTTGTAGCCCCCTGCAGCATTGGCGCACTTGCGTAGCCGCCCTGCATGTTCTGGGAGCCCATGTAGTTGCCGCTGTGGCTTGAACACGAGTCGAAAGCATCTGGAGCGCCTGCGTTTGAGCTGACTGTGTTTGTCGGCACCGCATTCAAACGATTGAGCTGGTTCACAATTGTGCTGTATGACTGATTGAGAAGCTGCGGTCTGCCGGCTTGTGCGCCGCCACTGCCCTGCCTGGATTGCCCTCCCTGCCCGGAAAGTCCGGACTGTTCGGATTGGGCTGCTTGTCCTCTTTGCCCGGTGCTCAGTTTGTTTAACTGCAAGACGCCATTGCTTTGATCTTTGCTCGATTTATTGAAGAGTTTTTCAAGCATATTAGCAGGGGCAGGTTGCTCAACTGCTACAAATGCGGTGAACTGGCTGAGAACACGATGATCAAGCGATGTTTTTATGATCTCTGCTTTGAGTTCCGGATCAGGATTACCGCTTTGCATACCGTTCCAGTCTTTGGAGCTAAGATCTTCAATTCGTGAATGTGCCCAAATTTGAGAAACTGATGAATTCTTTTCCTGCTTCTCAGGCAGTGTAACAGGCAGCTTCTGAACATAGGGCTTGCCCTGGGAATAACCTTTGAGCACGAGATAACCTTTCCCCGCTTTTTTGTAGCGAGCCTGGAAATACAAAGGACGCTGCTCCCATACATCGGAGGCCTTTTGCGGATAGACATCTGCAAGCTCGAAACCTTCGGCGCTCAACTCTACATTGGTGAGAACGGGGTTGGCTATACGTTTGTAAAAGTGTTCGGCCGCATCTTTGCTTGTGCTTTCTGAGATAACATATTCTGCTTCGCCGCCGCCTTCTCTGGCGATTCCGTCTATGAGCGCCCTATTTACGCCGTTGCCGGTGCCGAAAGGAAACCAGCGTGAATTGCCGCGCATGCGTTTGACCATGCCGATGATTTCATAGTCGTTGCCTATATAACCGTCGGTCATGAGAGTAACGATGCGCAGGCGATTCTCTTTTGCTGGAATTTTGCAGGCTTCTTCGATGGCCGGCGCCATCACGGTTCCGCCATCTGCTTGCAGATTTCTGATGTACTCATGTGCACGTGCTTTCATTGAAGCACTAACTTCCACTGGCTCCTTTGCAAAGGTTGAAACAGTGTTGCTGAATGAAATTATCTGGAAAGTGTCCTTTGGATTCATGTGATCGACTATGTAATCCAGAGTTTCCTTTGCTTTATCAATCGGATAGCCGGCTTGCGATCCGGAGCAGTCCATGATGAAAACCATTTCTTTAGGTGCAGCTTCATTGGGCTGGACTTTCAGCGGCGGAATTATCATTGCTGAAACAAAACCTTCGCGGCCGTTTTTATGAGCAAGATAGCCGCTCTGCATTTCGCCTGCTGCCATTTCCCAGTTGATTACCAGATCTCTGCCGTCGCTGTTGTCGGAATTGATTGAAACATTTGCATGATCGCCTTCAACTGCATTCGTGCTTAAAGCATGAGTCGGTGAAAACACCTTTGTAATCGGGATACCGCCTTCGTTTAAGGAAACATTGACACTTAGCGCTGCCTGGGAGCTTGAAACAGTGTTTGCAGAGTTTATATTTGCAATTTCGCCCTGGCATCCGGCGGGTATAAAACGAGGACCGACTTTACCAGGCAATACCAGGCTGTAATTTCCAGATTTGAAGGGCAGTGTCTCTGTATATTTGATCGTAATGTCTATGGACTTTCCGGGCTCCACATTAGCAACAGATTGCGTGAAAATATTGCTTCGCTGCTCTTCAAGAAGTGAAGCGGTGCGCCCTGCGGAACGGGCGTTTTCGTAAATTCGTTGTGCTTCGGCTCTTTCTTTGATATCCCCTTTAATCACACGGTTTCCAATCTTCATCGTCATTTCGTCAACAGCCGAGCGGTCCGAAAGCGGGAATAAATATCTTCCATCAACTTTGTGATCATTGGGATTTTTGAATCGTTGTTTTAGAGTAACTCGTGCCAGGTAACCGGAAACTTCTACATTGTAGTTCGAACTCTCAAGCGTGCAGGGCTTGTCATAATCGCTGGGTTTGATCATCTGAGGAACAGGAGCCGGGGGAGTTATCGGCGCTGAAGCTGCAACAACCGGACTTTGTTGAAAGCTTGCAAAAAATGCCGCTAGAAACGGCGCAATTGTCAGAATCGAAGCAAGCGCTGTAAGAACTGTCACAAATCCTGAGAGGAGATCCTTTTTTTCAGGACTTTCCTCTATTATTCTTTTTGATGATTCCATTCGCAAGATACCTCAGCTTAGGAGTCTGGATTTACGTTTGCAGCAATGCGGCTGCCTCTGCCTCTGCTTCTGCCTCTGCCTCTGCCTCTACAGCCGGCTAGTTCATTGAATGCTTCCGGGATTGCTCCTGATTTTACAATTCTAGCCATCAGCTATTTCTGGCACATCTGCCCAAAGTCACCAGCACAAGTCACTAAAAGACAGTGACGATGGTCATACTATTCCCTTTGCCTTGTTGGAAAATTACCTGATTGAATTTCAGGAGTTACTATCCTTTCTTCTCAGTCGCTAAAAATAGAATGTTTTTTTTTGCACGCTTTATTTTTAGCGCGTAACCTATATTCAACACGCATGCACTTTGTTTAGGGTCGAAACAGAGTAGCCTACCGTGATAAGGAGGCACTACTATGGTTCGCTCTAAACTGCTTCTTTGCTTTTTTGCTGCAATAGTTTTGAAACTGTCCGCTGCCGGTCTTGCAGAGGCAGCCAAAGGAGGCATGCAGCTTGAAGGTGTAAACATTTCTGGTGCTGAATGGGGCCAGTGGTCTGTACCCGGCACCTTCATGATCCATTATATTTTTCCGACCAATACTGAAATCGATTATTTCGCTTCCAAAGGAATGAAAGTTATTCGTGTTCCAATTCTCTGGGAGCGCATTCAGCCGTCTGCCAATGGTGAGTTCGATGCTGCTTACTTCGGCAGATTAGATGCTGTGATTAACTATGCGAGTTCAAAGGGACTCAAAACAATAATTGATTTGCATAACTATGGTGCTTACTATAACACGACCATCGGTGTTCCAGGCGGTCATCCGAATTCAGTGCTGGCTAATTTCTGGAGTCGTATCGCCAGTATATATAAGAACAACGACAAAGTTATTTTCGGCATTATGAATGAACCAATCGGTTCATCCATGACAGCAACTACCTGGCTTGCATCCTCGCAAGCCTCAATAAATGCAATCAGAGCTGCCGGAGCCAATAACCTGATTCTCGTGCCTTCCACTTACTGGGGACATCCTGTGAATTTCATCGAGCTTAATGCCAGTGTGATGATAAACGTACATGATCCGGCAAACAATTTTTCTTATGACGTTCATCAATACCTGGACTATGACGGCTCGGGAACTCATACCGATGTTTTGAGCCCGAGTGCTTCAGTTGCAACTCTTAGCAGTTTTACAGCCTGGCTCAAAGCAAACGGCAAAACTGCTTTCTTGAGTGAAATTGGTGTGCCGGCAACTTCTGCTGCCCAGGATTCACTTGATGCAATGCTCAAATACATGCACGCAAATGCCGCCCAGTGGGATGGTTATACATACTGGTCCGCAGGTCCGTGGTGGCAGGGATATATCTTTGGTGTGGAGCCTGTAAACGGACAGGATACACCACAGATGCAAACTTTAATTGCCAATCTCGGGTCTAATCAGACCCCGCCGCCAGTGCCGGCTCCAGAGCCCGGACCTGCTCCGACACCGGCTCCGCCTCCGGAAACAAACCCGTTGCCTCTACCAGAGCCAGAGCCTGATCCTGAGCCACTGCCTGAACCGGAGCCAGAACCGGCTCCAGTACCTGCCCCCGAGCCAGCCCCAACCCCAGCTCCGGCTCCAGCTCCAGCCCCCGCTCCGGCCCCCGAGCCCGCCCCAACTCCGGCCCCGGCCCCCGCTCCGGCCCCAACTCCGGCCCCGGCCCCCGAGCCAGCCCCCGCTCCGGCTCCGGCCCCCGAGCCAGCCCCAACTCCGGCTCCGGCCCCCGAGCCAGCCCCCTCTCCGGCTCCGGCCCCCGAGCCAGCCCCCGCTCCGACCCCGGTTCCAGAGCCAGCCCCCTCTCCGGCTCCGGCCCCCGAGCCCGCCCCCGCTCCAGCTCCGGCCCCAGCCCCAACACCGGCTCCAGCGCCAGCCCCAGCCCCGGCTCCAGCTCCAGCGCCAGCCCCAGCCCCGGCTCCAGCGCCAGCCCCAGCCCCAGCCCCGGCTCCAGCTCCAGCCCCAGCCCCAGCGCCAGCCCCAGCGCCAGCCCCAGCTCCAACACCAGCCCCAGCTCCAACACCAGCCCCAGCCCCAGCGCCAGCCCCAGCTCCCAAACCAAAGCCGGTGCATCCGCCAAAACCGAGCAAAACGCCAGAAAGAGTTATCAATATTAATGCTCCGACCTTGAGAAAGATCATCATTAAAGAAGCTCCAAAACCCCAGTGCATGCCAAAAGCAATTCCGCCAGCAAGAACTAAGGCGAAACAGGTTCTGCCAAAAGCAACTAAAGCGGCTCCCGTTCCTCCTCACGTCTGGTTTTATAAATGGGTATTAGGACTATGAAAAAACACTATCGAAACCAGAAAGGCAACATGCTTTTCCTTGTGATCTGCCTGACTGCAGTAATCATAATTCCATTGTTCATGCTCTTGAGCCGGACGGGCACGCATGTGATGCACAGAGGCAGGGCTCAAAATGTTGTTGAGGCGGCGGCACTTATCGCTGCGCAAGATCTTTCAAAGATTGTAGTCAACGACCCTGACTTTGGCTGGGTATCTCTCAGTAATCATCCGGCCGAAGGCAAGATAACACGAGCTCGAGACGGAGAGCCGCTGCCGGTGCTCGGCATCAATACGCTTGTCGGCACACTGAGGCAGAATGCGATCCTTGCTCAAGAGCTTCGCAATCCTACGATTAGCTCTTTAGTCGATAAGGACTTGAAGTCTTTGCAAGCGACAATCAGGCGAATCAACTATAAGTTATTTGTTTGCTTGAGCAGCAATAGCCCGGTTGCTTATGACAAGGACGGCAACTATGTCCGGCCTCTTGAAGATGTCACGAAATTCCTTTCTCAAAACCTGCCGGGAAACCTTGAACTCAAGTCAGTCAAGCTGTCGCTGGGCTGGCTTGACGACGGCAGCGAAAGCAGCGTTATGATGCCGAAGCCGGAAAGTTTTGCTCAGGTTTCTGCCGAAGATTCGCAGGCCGGCCAATACGATGCTTTTAAGAGTGTTCCGGTTGCCGGTAAAAACTTCACCTTTGCCGGACTGGGCAAACAGGCACATCTGGTGTCAAACCGGAATTTTATGAAAGCTGATAACAAGCATATCTGCTCGATTGTAAAAGTAGAGTGCTTGCTTATTCCTAGAGATGATCCGGCAGGTAAAATCACCTGTGTTGCTTGCAGCCAGCCTCAGAACTTGCCTGATCAAGCCACTCATGGTGTCATGACCGTGAGGTTTTCAGGCCAGCCTGTGGCAGGACTTTACTCCTGGAGAGACTTTCTATCAAATGCGTCATTCCAGGACAACAGCGTAATCAATTTTGATGTCTATGGTGGTGACTTCCCTCTTGATAAAACAGCAAGGTTGTATAAGTCTAAGAGTGCACCGGCTTCAGCAACTACAAGCGAACAGTTTGCTGAGCATCTTTATTACTGGCTAAGAAACGGGCGATTGCTCCCGCGGGTCGATGCCGTACTCTCGATGCTCAACGAGCCATTCCAATCCAGGGCAAATCAAATTTATACCTATCAGTTTAAGGATGACGGTAGTATTTCAAGATCGGTTATCGATGGAAGTGACTTTAGCAGGTCCGTGGTTGCCGATGGTCAGGAAAGCATCATGGCCGATGCACGCACTAGAAGCGGTGCCAATGCAATTATTTTATTTCGAGACAACGTTAAAAAGCTCGGTACAAGGGCCGGCAAACATGGAGGTCAACCACTTGCCGATTATCCGCTGGGTAAAATAGATGGCTGGGTTGATCAGTCTCAGCTCAGTTCAAAATTCTCAAGGCGGAAAAGCAGCTCAAGCGGGCTGGCGGTCGATATTGAGATTGGCGGCACAAACCCTTCTACTGCAATGAAAGATGTGATTTCAATGCGCAACGCTACTAAAAACAGAAGGATTTGAGCAGTTAAGAACTGGATGCTCATGACCGGAATTACAAAGACAATCAGCGCTTTTTTACTTCCGCATCGACATAACCTTCCACAAAGCTCTTGTCTTTATCCGGCAGGCGAAGCACAATCCAGACAGGTATGCTTCCATCTTTATTGGGCTTCATGAACTGCAGGCGCATACCCACGCCATCATCTGCAAAATACTGCTTGCTGTCAGGCAGCTTCTCTCCATCTTCCTTCCATTTCATCGTGATGTTGGGACCTTTAAGATCAGCATCTTCTTCAATTGTATAAGTGCAATCTTGCATGATAGGTTTTTCTGTATGGAACCATATTTCGATTTCTCTATCTGCAAAAAATCCTTCTCCTTCTCTGAGAGTTAAACGATCACCTTCTATGATTGCTTGCTCTACTTTGAACGGACTGTTGTGAATTTTGCCTGCGGCCATTCTTCGAGGAAAATCGGCTCCGGCAGCTTTCAGGCACCAGTCTGGATCAGGTGACTCATTCTTTTTGCCAACCGATGTATTCCAGCTTTCTTTATCTAGCTTCCAGGCTCCGTTTTCGAGAGTGAAGGTTGCTATGCCTTTTGTAGCTCCTGGAGGGCTTGTGCCTCCAAGTAGATTAGGAGTCGTATCTGTGGTTGAAAGGAAAACTTTTGCCTTGTTGGCATTAATAAGCTGTTTTGTCACAGCTACATTTTTTGGTGAAAGGGAGCGAACCATCCCCATCACCATGTCAGCCTGAGCAGGTGTAATTGCTTTCTCTTTGCTTTTTTGGGAAAGAAATTGGGAGATCAGAAGATAACTGGAGTCCGGTCTGATTAAAGTTTGGTGGTACTTCATATAGACCTGGGCCGGGCTCTCGGGAGCAACTTTTGCCTGCGTTTTGCTGTTGCTTTCTTTCGTTATTGGTGTGGAAAACGCAGCCGGGCAGATGAAGGAATTTAAGAATAAAAATGAAAATGAAAGAGTGAATAGTCTGGAAGCAGCCATTGTTAAACTCCGAATTACTAAGATAAGACAGTAATTTCGATCATACAACCGGGGTCTGCGGCGGGAATTTGAGCCCGAATTCCAGATTTTGCCGCGAGGGCTGAATCTCGAAAATTAAATGCACTTGGAATGGGCTCTTGACATCCTAAGCTTTTATACATAATTTTTCGAAATCTTTCAGACAGTGGCTGAAGCGGCAGTTTTTTGCAAATTCGACCTGCTTCAATACCATCAGTTCTTTGCTTTCAATTCAATATGACCGCCGAATTTAAAACGCATTGCAGAAAGGCATTTTTCGCCGAAAGTATGATCCTGGCGTGAACGAAAGCGGGCATAAAGTGCTGCAGTCAGAACATCAGCCGAAACCGCTTCTTCAATTGCAGCATTTATTGTCCAGCGGCCCTCGCCTGAATCCTGCACATAGCCAGAGTACTCCTTAAGCTCAGGATCCTCTAGAAGAGCTTGCGCCGCCAGATCAAGCAGCCATGAACCAACAACGCTTCCTCGCCTCCAGACCTCGGCAATTTCTGCGATATTCAGGTCATATTGAAAGTCTCTATCCAGCTCTTTGCTGTTTGCATGTTTGAATATATCGAATCCTTCAGCATATGCCTGCATGATTCCGTATTCGATACCATTGTGGACCATTTTGACAAAATGACCTGCACCAACAGGACCACAATGCAGATAGCCATCTTCGGCACTGCCATGGTTTTTCTCCCTTCCGGGCGTCCGGGGAATGTCGCCACGGCCCGGTGCCAGTGCTTTGAAAACCGGATCAAGATGCTTTACTATTTCAGGCTCACCGCCTATCATCAGGCAGTAACCCCGTTCAAGACCCCAGACACCACCGCTGGTGCCGGCGTCCACAAAATGTATTCCTTTTTCTTTGAGCATTTTTGCACGGCGAACATCATCTTTGAAGTAAGAGTTGCCTCCGTCTATGATGGTGTCGCCTGGCTCAAGCAAAGAAGCTAGCTCCTGCACACTTTCTTCGGTGGGTGCGCCTGCCGGAACCATAATCCATACAGATCTCGGGGGCTCAAGCATGCCCACGAATTCTTTAAGTGCAAGCGCCGGGCGAGCATTGTGTTTTGCAAGCTCCTTGCCCGGCTCCGGATTACGGTCGTAAACGACACAGTCGATGCCTGATTTGAGAAGGCGGCGAACCATGTTGCTGCCCATACGACCAAGACCGACCATACCTAATTGCATAAATTTACTCCCGAAACCTGCTTGTCTACTATCTTGCTCTATCTCTATTTCTCTTGCGTGCTCTTGCTCGATCTCTTGCTTGCTCTTGCTCGATCTCTTGTTCGATCTCTCTTGCGCTTGCGCTTGCTCGATCTCTTGTTCGATCTCTCTTGCGCTTGCGCTTGCTCTTGCTTTTGCTCGATCTCTTGCGCTTGCTCTATCTTGCGCTTGCTCTATCTTGCTCTATCTCTACTTTTGCTCTATCTCTACTTTTGCTTACTATTCCTTCTTTTCGAGCACTTCGGAAAAATAAAGAACGCCTCCATCACCACTTATCGGCTTGCCGTCTTCATTTGTGGCAAACCCCACGCAATCATCCACGCCGTCTGTGAGGATCACAATGCTGTTTGCCGGACCTGTCATTGTTGCCGGAATCTGCGGAATGCCGTTAACAATCGGAACTGACTGAAAACTGGGATCCTGGGCGATTGCAAAATGATAGAAGGTTCGGTACTTGCCGTCCTGTTTTACCAGCACGCGAGTGTCGGCTGAACCCATGCTGATCTTGCTGTAAAGGGTCTTTAAGAAATCATCTTGCTCATTACCCATTAGTGGAAAATGGCCATTCTTGCGACCAAACTCTCTTACTTCCACACTGCACTCACGCAACTGTCTCTGAGCATCAGTGATATTGTGACCAAGGAGTGCCTGTTGTTGTGCCTTATTTTGTGCTTGAGTCGAACTGAATACCGGAAATACAAAGGGCACAGCTAGAGTCAAAAGCAGTGAAAAACTAATTGAGCTAATGAACTTTGAACCCGTGATCATAAAGTTGGACCTCAAAATGGCTGATTACAGAGTCGAAAGTATAGCAGACGGCCTCTGAAGATCGGGGTTATATTGGCAGCCACCAGCAGACCTTCATTGAATTGGGGGTGATATTTTGGGGTATCTGACATGGCTGTGTGCTATCGGTAAGGTGGCTGATTCTGCACTTTTCGAGGTGTTAAGACTGCCTTTGTCAGGTTTTAGTCACCATGAATGGCAGAACTTAATCTAGAATGATTACTGGGGTCGATCGATTATCTTTCCACATCAAGAAGTCTTCGAAGGAGGCTGCGTGAATAGATTTCGATCCTTTTTTTTGTTCATTTCCATTTCGCTATTAAGTTGCGCACAAGCTCATGCAGGCGAATCGGCATATTTAGTGCCACAAACTGATGCTGATAAAGCAAGATCTCTTGAAGGCAGCGTCAGTTTTGAGAGCATTGAGTCCTTTTTGCAGCCATATTTTGATCAGGCTGCCAGCAAGCGATTGCTTGCTAAAACTAAGATTCAAATGCAATCAGCAAGGATAACAAGTAATGGCAACGGCTTGAGCCATGTCTTATATAAAGGTAGACTTAAAGACGGCTCAACGCTTCAACTTGAAGCAAGAGTGCAGGAACTCGGCAGCAACAAATACAGGTTGCTTGAGCTGAGTTCGGATCTTTTCAGACCGGTTGAGGCCAGGGTCGAGTCAAAAGACGAGAAAAACGAGGCAATTGATCTTGCAAGCTCAGGCAAAAAGGAAGATGCGTTTTCCAAATTTTCTACCGAGCTTGCGAAGTCTTCCGAAAAGCCGCTTGCAAGTGCAAGCGCCAGCGAGCAAGATAAAGTCCCCGAGCCGTTGAGCCAGGAAACGGGAGACAGCCCGGAGCCCGATCATAAGCCTCTTACAAGTACGGCAGAAAGAGCCGATGCCGGTGTCGGGGGGCCGAACGCTGAAGAGCTTGGAGCTGCATATGCAAACGCTTATGCCAGATACACTTTAAGAAATGCAGGTGGAGCTGCAGCGGCTCAAAGCATGATGGGTGGCGCTTGCCGATAAAAATAGAGCTCCGGGAAGCCTACGCGCAGCTTTGTTAAATAGAAAGTTTTGAGCTGCAGTTCGGGCTGCAGCTCTTGACTTTCTAATTTATCTCTAATTTTTCAATCCGGCATATACAAAAATCATCCTTTTGGATGATTTTGCGCTATCTATATACGGGTATAGACTCCATTCAGGATATTAGCCCTGTATATTCCCCACAAAGAAAGTGTATTTTTAGACCCTTAGAAGGACGCCAAAGCCCGGTGCTTCTGGGAAGATCGAAAAGATTCGGGCTTAAGCAGGAGTCCTGATTGGACGACAAGCCAATATCTCACAGCAGAGCAGCAAGTTCTGGAGGCTGATAATGCATAACCTATTGGAAAACGTAAGCGGTGTAGATCTGGCTTGTGAAGTTGAAGCCGGAAATGTGAGGCTCGACGGAAATCTTTTCATTCCGGATAATGCCAGGGGAATCGTGGTGTTTGTTCACGGGAGCGGTTCGAGCCGCTTAAGTCCACGAAATAAATATGTGGCGAAGGCTCTGAACCATGCAGGACTTGCGACCCTATTGTTCGATCTTTTGACAGAGGAAGAAGAGAAGAGTGATATTTATACCGGCAGGTTCAGGTTCAACATCGAATTGCTTGCTGAAAGAGTCGTTGAAACAAGCAAATGGTTGTGTAGGTATCCTCAAAGCTCCGGTCTGGAGCTTTTTTATTTTGGTGCAAGCACCGGGGCAGCTGCTGCAATGGTTGCAGCTTCACAGCTCAAGAACAAGGTTAAAGCAGTTGTTTCCCGGGGCGGCCGTCCTGACCTTGCTGCCGGAGCTCTCGAGCAGGTTGAATCACCGACTCTTTTAATTGTCGGTGAAAAAGACCTGGCAGTGATGGACCTGAACGAAGAAGCTTTTAAAATGCTTCCGGCTAAAACCGAAAAACTGATTCAAACTGTAAGCGGAGCCACACATCTCTTTGAAGAAGCGGGCGCTCTCGAGCAAGTGGCTAAGCTGGCTGCAAGCTGGTTCGAGTCTCACCTATAGATTTTTAAATCGGCGATTCAGATAGCACCTGTTCGGGAGAATCGTTCTATTAGTCATTCCTGTTAGTCATTCCTGTTAGTCATTCCTATTGAGATCATTCCTATTGAGATCATTCCTATTGAGATCATTCCTATTGATCATTCTAGGGGATGATTAATGCCTACCATCTTCAGGCTAGTCCTGGCTCACGATGTGCATTCAGTAGAAAAGCGTCATAATGGCCAAAACGCAGGTACTCCAGTGAGGGGGTCAGGGATGATGCCTACCGCGAGCAGCACCGGTCCTGCGGCCATTTAAACGATTTCCAGTTTTCAAACAGAACTCAGGCTTTTATTTAAAGCCATTTCCAGTTTGCAAACTCAGGCTTGTCGACGCCGTATTCATGCGCATAATTGCGGCAGTCTATTTGCATGTCTCTGAATCTGGACTTGGCGTGGGCCCCTGCTACCTTCAGTTTTTCGACCCGGTCGATGACATCGATAGCAATGCTGAATCGATCAACCTGATTGTTGATGGCAAGTTCGAGCGGCGTGTTTATGTTGCCTTTTTCCTTATAACCACGTACGTGCAAATTCGAGTGGTTTGTGCGGTTATAAGTGAGCCGGTGAATGAGCCATGGATAGCCATGGAAGTTGAAAATTATCGGCTTGTCTTTTGTGAAAAGGCTGTCGAAGTCCTGATGTGTGAGCCCGTGTGGATGCTCGGTCGAAGCCTGTAATCGCAGAAGGTCCACAACATTTACAAAGCGGATTTTCAAATCAGGAAACTCTTCGCGTAAAAGCGCGACAGCAGCAAGAGCCTCCTGGGTCGGTATGTCTCCGGCACTTGCAATCACAACATCCGGTTCAACTCCCTGATCGTTGCTTGCAAAAGGCCAGATGCCTATGCCTTTGGTGCAATGTTTGATTGCAAAATCCATGTCCATATATTGCAGATGCTTTTGTTTGTCGGAAACAATTACGTTAATGTAATTGGCGCTGCGCAAGCAGTGATCGGCGCATGAAAGCAAAGAATTTGCATCGGGCGGCAAGTAAATGCGCACCACATTCGGACTCTTGTTCACGACCAGATCAAGAAAGCCAGGGTCCTGGTGAGTGAAACCGTTGTGATCCTGCCGCCATACTGTTGAGGTAATGAGCAGGTTCAAAGACGCGACATCTGCGCGCCAACCAAGATGCCTGCAGCTTTCAAGCCATTTTGCATGCTGGTTGAACATTGAATCGATCACATGCACGAATGCTTCGTAGGTGGAGAAAAATCCGTGCCTGCCTGTCAATAAATAGCCTTCAAGCCAGCCTTCAAGCGTGTGTTCGCTGAGCATTTCCATAACACGCCCGTCGGGCGATAATTCGCCGCCATCCTTGTCTTCCGGCAAGCTGTGTGCAATCCAGAATTTCTTGCTTACTTCGTAAATGTTGTCCAGTTTATTTGAGGTTGTTTCATCCGGACCAAAGACACGGAAGTTCGTTTTGTTTGCTTTCATTATGTCGCGCAAGAACTTGCCCAGCGGTCTTGTGTTTTCAATTTCGGAACTTCCCGGTTTCTCTACTTTTACTGCATAGTCCTGGAAATCGGGCATCACAAGCGACCTGTGCAGCATGCCGCCGTTTGCATGCGGATTGGCGCTCATACGCCTGAATCCTTCGGGAGCAAGCTCTCTGAGATCGGCACGCAGGCGGCCCTCTGAGTCAAAAAGTTTTTCAGGCTCATAAGATCTCAGCCAGGTCTCAAGCTGTTTTAAATGTTCGGGTTTTTCAGCCAGTCCGCTTAAAGGAACCTGATGCGAACGCCAGTAGCCTTCTACTTTGTGTCCGTCTACTTCTTCAGGACCGGTCCAACCTTTGGGGCTGCGCAAAATAATCATCGGATAACGCGGTCTTTCTGCCGAGTTGTTTTCGCGCGCTTCTTTCTGAAACTGCTTAATCTCACTGATGCACCGGTCTAAAGTGGCTGCCATCGCCTGATGCATCGATTTAGTGTCGCTGCCTTCCACGAAATAAGGAGTGTATCCGTAGCCGTAAAAAAGCTCTTCAAGTTCTTTGTGATCGATTCTTGCAAGAATCGTCGGATTGTTGATTTTGTAGCCGTTTAAATGAAGGATTGGCAGAACAACGCCGTCTCTTGCCGGGTTCAAGAACTTGTTAGAGTGCCATGAGGTAGCAAGCGGTCCGGTTTCTGATTCACCGTCGCCGACCATAACTGCCGCAATCAAGTCAGGGTTATCGAAAACGGCGCCAAATGCATGCGATACCGAATAACCCAGTTCGCCGCCCTCATGAATTGAGCCGGGAGTCTCAGGTGTGCAGTGGCTACCGATCCCGCCTGGAAAAGAAAACTGTTTGAAGAAGGAGAGCATGCCGCGCTGGTCTTCACTTTTGTCCGGGTAAACCTGCGAATAGGTGCCTTCAAGGTAAACCGGCGCCAGCACCCCGGGGGCTCCGTGTCCTGGACCTGCCAGAAAGATGATATTGAGGTCATTTTTCTTAATTACTCTGTTCAAATGTACATAGGCAAAACTCAAGCCCGGGCTTGCCCCCCAGTGACCAAGCAAGCGCCTTTTTACATGTTCGAGTTTTAAAGGCTCTTTCAAAAGCGGGTTGTCACGCAGGTAAATCATACCTGCAGCCAGATAACAACATGCATGCCAGTACTCTTCGATTTTCTTGAGCTCTTGCTCAGCAAGCGGTGTTCCGGAAACAGTAGCTCTTGCTTGGCCTTCGGCACTTATCAAGTCCTGTTCTTTGTTTTTTGTAGCAGTTTGCATGCGTAGTGCTCCGTGATCGGGGGGAATCCGGCAATGCCCGGGCTAAGCGTTGGACCTGCAGTCAATGCTCTGAGCCGGATTTTTATATAAGCACGAATTTTACGATCTTATCTAATTAGATGTCTCCATCTTGAAGATGAATTTCGAGGCTGATCTGATGAAAATCCGTAGAGTTTGCGCTTGGCAGCCGAGCTGAGAGCCGAGCTGAGATCGCAGCAGCGATGAACTGATTAGCTGAATCCGCCACCGTCTCTTGAGGATGCAAGAAGCCAGTTGATAAGACCTGGTGTTGCCAGACCGAAAAGTACAAGTGACAGGCCTCTAAAAAGTCTGTTGCGGCCGGCACTGCAAGCTGCGTTTCCTAATCCCAGCAGCATCATAGGCAGACCCCAGCATATGCCAAAAATTTCAAATGCGTTTGCAGCGATATTTAGGCTGCTTTCAAATGTCGCCAGGCTGCTTGCTCTAATTTGTGAGTTTGAAGATCCGATTATGGCAACCGGCCTCTCTTCTCGACCATTACAAATTCTTTCAAACTCCGGCTTAGAAAGGGTCACTTGCTTAGCCTGTTCCTGCTTGCAGATTGCGGCTGTATAAATGCTCAATAGCCTGTGTGACTTTGCATATGACTCGGCTTCTGCCCTCTTGCCCCGGGAAATGAGTTCGGAAAGTTCTTGCCTTTCTGTAAGCGCCAGCAGATCTTTATCGGCTTTTTCAATATTGCCTCTCTCAATATAGTCGCTCCCTGCGCTTTTACTTTTTTCTTGAATCCCTGACTTTGCAAAGCTGAGCACAACGCCTGCTTCTCTAAGTGAGCTTAGTGACTCAAAAAGATATTTGCTTTCAAAATTGCCTTTGTTGATGTTTATAAAAGCTCTTAGATCAGAATCTGTTGCGTTCAATTTTTCAATCAATTGATTGTCGCCTCTTTCTGTTTGAAAGTCATAGACTCTAACTTTGCCAGCGCAAAGCCTGGATAGATCAATGTCTGGATTCGCCTTCTTATAGCCGATTTCCGAAGACCAATCAGAGCTAATCGGCCAGGATTTTGCTGCATGAATCCAGAGCACATCCGCATTGTCTTTAATGGCTACATCTATGGATCTCGTTAGAAGATCCCAGTTCTCGTCGCCGCCTACGAATCCGGTAGAAGCAAGTTGATCTGCTGCGCTTTCAGTATTGAGTTCGACTATCCCATTGTTTGGCAGCGCCAGAAACACTCTGCTTTTCATTTCAGCTGGAACTTCTTTAAGCAGTTTGATGATATAAGGTTTTGCTGGCTGATTTGATATTGAACCGTCAATTGCAATTACGAATCTTGACGGTTTTGCTTCTGCTTTGAGAGATCTTTTGATCAGGTAATGTTTCCCTGCAGGTGTCTTGTCAAGAAAAGCCGCTGCCGGGCTTGCTTTGAGTTTGCTTTTCAGGGGCTCAAGTTTGTTTCTTGCATCAAAATTGACAGAACTATGATTAAGCGGGCCGGTGCTTCCGATAAGCAGCGTGTTTGAGCTGAGCTCAAGCCTGCTCTTGATTGAATTTTTGATATTGCATGCCGCCACATACGGAAAGTCAATTTGAGCTTCATTTTGCTTTCTATCGATAAGAAGCGGTGAAACAAAATGGAGACTGACTCTGAGAGGTTGATTTCTCAGAATTGGGGCAGCTTGCAAAAGAAGACGATCTTGACCGATCATTGAAGCTATAACAGGGTCCTTGAGCTTCAGTGCTTCTTCCGAGTACTGGCGCAGGAGGACTTTTTTGGCTGCAAAAACAGGCAGCAGTTTTAGCTGCTCTTTTGGAAGGTAGCTGCTTGCTTTTTTGCCCGATTCACTGCTGAGCTTCGCCAGACTCAGACCAGTCACGGCCGTATTTGCCGGTAGCTCGATCAATAGCCTGGCTTCCCGGCCTGCCTGTTGCAGACTGGTGTTAAAATCAAACGTCCAGTCGAATGAACTGCTCATGGTTTGCGTGTTGACCTTTGCAGTTAAGATCGACTCAGCAATACTCAGAGGCAGCATATCGCCGATAACAGGTGCTGCGTAATAACGATCTGTCCAGCTGTAATTATCGATGCTGCCTGCAAAATGCCGACCGCTTATAAAGAAATAAGCGTTATCATACTGAGAATTGTCCAGTGGCAGATGTATGGGACCCGCAATTCTGAGCATTATGGATTCAAGCGAAGCCTTGAACTCTTCTGCGTATACAGGCGAGCTTGCCCATTTCTTGAGTTCAGGAGTGCTTGAATGCAGGCAAAGAACTCTAAGGTCACTAAGTAATAATGGGATACTTGGTGCCATATACAGAATTACAAGTAGTGCAAGACCTGGAGCAAAGAAGAGCCTGGAGGCTTTTGTGCTGAGTTCGGATTTCCAGAGCCTTTGAAACAGCACGCAAGTCAGTATAAAAAAACAAAATAACGGTGAAAGTAAAAGAGCTGTGTCAATTCCGAGCTGGTTTGAATGGAGAAGAGCTCCAAGCAAAATGACCTGGAAAATTATTGATCCGGCAGCAATAATGCGGCGCAGTGCGGGTAAGGTTCCGAACCTGCCTCTTAATTCTTGCCAGGGAAGCAAAATCCCAAGAGGCATCAAACTAAAAGCCAGATTCTGCCCGAATTCTGCCAGATTTGAAAGGGCATGAAGGCAGATAAAAAAAGTGATAATACCTGGAATTATCACCGCAAGGATCATGATTGCTTTGCCGCTTGCGCCTCTGTAAAGACTGTTGGAGTAGTTTTTGCCTCGGTTTCCTTTTATATATTCAGCGTTGTGAATCCAGCTGCCTGAAACAAGCAAAGCTAAGAGAAAGGATATCGCCAGAGAAATCAAGTTCAATTCATGGCTGAAAAATGCAAATGCCAGCTCGAAAATTATGCTCAGGATAGAAGCAGAAAGCAGGGTCTTGCATATAAGTGCTTTCAGGCTCTTTCGCTTTATTTGATTGTCTGATGCGTTCTTTGGATTGTCTGATGCGTTCTTTGGATTGTCTGATGCGTTCTTTGGATTATTGTCGTTCTTGCAGCATTCTTCAAGAGGGGCGGAATCCAGATAGTACAGCTTGCGAGGTCTTTCTTGAGTCAGGTGCATTTATGATTCCTCTGCCGGCTCTGAGCGGCTGCACTAGAAGGAGCCCGCAAAGAGGTTTGCGGGAGTGCAGTTTCGGCAGAGCAAAGTATTAGCAACGACAACTGAAAGCAGCTTTTAAAATGCTGCTGTTGACTGCCCTATAAATGACTTTATTGCAGCAAGAACTACTAGTCAATATCTCAAACAAAGCCAGTGACCTTGGTCACAGCAGGCAGTGACGCAATTCATGGGAAGACGGACCTTATTTTTCGTTGGCGTTGAACCATCTTTGCTAAGCTGAGAGAATCCGAATGCTCCGACTATCTCCATAAAAGTGGCTTAAGGACTGCGCTTTTGCAAAACGAGCTACTCGTGATCGTCTACCCGGATCTTCCAAATGCTGCTCCCTATGCGGAATAGGTAACTTATGTTAGACTGAAAATAGGATCTCTCTTGATCCTTCAATCAAAGATCCATTTTGAAATATTGCCCGCAAATGCTGGTGCTTCGCAGCTTGCTCATGCAAGACTGCTGCTTCCTTGCGCCTTCTCCACGGAATAATCTGCATGGCTTTTGCTGCTTAGATGCAAAAGGAAATTGAATCTCTGAAATATGCCTAAACAACTGTACGCGACCTTACTAGTTCTATTCTGCGGAGTCTTTTGCTCGGCTTCTGCAGCTTTTGCTGCAGAAGCCGAGCCAGCCAGTCGTTACCCTGTCTTTTTTGTAACTTGCAGGCAGGCAGAAAAAAAACATGGAGAACTATACTTTGGAAACGACCGGGCCGGCGAGCTCAGTTTCGGCGAGTATATTTTTGAAGAAAAAGCCGACGATGGCGAGAATAATGATCCGGCGGATCTGAGCTCCTACAAGATGAAGTTAATTCAGTCCGAACACCAGTTTCTCAATGCGCTTAAAGCAAATGGAAATGAAAAACTGGCTGTCTTTGTGCATGGTTTTCGCAAAAGTTTCGAGGGTTCTATGGACTGCGGCGTGAAAATAGCAGAGCACCTGGACCGCCCACTTGTGGTTTTTGCCTGGCCGTCCAGAAACAGCTATTTTGCATACATTAAAGATGAGTGCACTGCAGAGTGGAGTTCTTATAAGCTATCCAGACTTCTGGGCGATCTCGGCGAGCATATGGGTTACAAGAACATGGTGATTGTTTCACACAGTCTGGGGGCCCGCATTGTTCATTGGGCACTTAGAGACCTCTACAGTGAACGGCCGGCTGACAAGTTCAAAGCGGCGCTCTTCTTTTCGCCTGATGTAGACCAGGATACTTTTTTGCAAAACTCGGCATTTCTTAAACGCGCCTGCTCGGCCTGCCATGTTTTTCTCGGCAGCAAAGATACGCGCATCCGAATATCAAAATTCTTGCACGGCAGTCCGAGAGTGGGTGTGCCCGAAAAATTTCAGGATAGGAATTCTCAAGATTCCGCTCAGTTCAGTTTTGAGAACTGTGTGCAGAACCATCAAATTCCCTTTGACCTGCTTTCATCCTGCGTGCAGCAATACCAAAAAAGCGACCCTGCTGAGTAAGCCGCATTGCTTTGCCGCTTTTTCATTGATACTCATAATCAGGGAATTGTGTCGGCGTTATATCTTGCCTGGTTTGCATTGGCTCTTGCCTGATTTGCAGCCTGCCTTGCCAGGTTTGCATATGCCCTTGTCTGCGAGTCGCCGTTATAAGCTGCAGATTCAGCTCGCTGAGCAGCATATTCTGCGTTATTTGCAGCATATTCAGCTCTTGTGGCTGCGTTCTTTCGGTTCCATTTATTCTGGTCGTATCTGGCTGTGTTCGATTCGTTGCGAGCTTTGCTTGCTTCATTTCTTGCGGTCTGGTAGCTGGAGTAAGCTATGCTTTCTGAGTTTGAATTGGAAGCCTGGTTGGCTGCCTGATTTCTTGCCTGTGAATAAGCCGCTGGCGCTTGCTGGGGGCTGCCGCCTTCAAGAAAGATCCTGAGTTTTTCCTGCTTCGATATATTCGGAAAAATGAGCGCTTTTGGCTGATTTTGGCTCTGATTCTGATATCTGTGCGGATATGCTTGCGGGGCCGGATATCTCTGTGGAGCTGCATAGCTTTGCGGGGCTGCATAGCTTTGCGGGGCTGCATAGCTTTGTGGAGCTGGATATGCTTGCTGGACGCTCACAGGTGTTTTTGCCCAGGCAGACCCGGTGTCAACCTGGTCGAGCATTTGTTCAAGGCTGGCTGCTGTAGGCACGGTTTGTCTTCGGACTGTGCTCTGACTCTTCCCCTGACTCTGCCTGCTTTTTGTTGCGTTCGGTCTTGAACTCAGAGTCGAGAAGCCGTTGTTGAAAGACGCCTGCCGGGAGCTGCCTGCAAATCCGGAATAAGTGTTTCCATATGACTGAGCCTGGCTGCCAGCCGGAAAAAGCAGCTGCACTAAAAGCAAAAGCTTGACAGTAAAAACAATTGCCGGCTTGCTTGTTCTCACGTTCAGTTACCCAGCTTCTTTAAAATAAGTGTTTCGGTGTCAGGGTATTGTTCCCCTTCGCTTTCCTGCTCGACTGACTGCCAGGATAATTCAGCCGGACCCTTTTGAATAAATATGTTTTTTGCCCGGCTGGCTCTTCCGTCGGCAAGTACTCCGGCATAGTCAAGCAACCAGCTGCCGTCCAGCTTTTGCCAGCTTGCATAGCCGAAGCCGCCATTGCAGTCGAAGTGCCATGAAACAATGGTATTCTTGCGCGGATCAAAACCGATAATTTGCATGTCTATTTCTGAGCCGGCAGCGTTATTTGTTGTTTTTGCGATGATGAAGTTTTTTCCTGCGCCCCAGTTTGCTTCAAGCTCTTTGTCAAGCGTCGTGCTTTCTACTTTCCATTTGCCTATAAGCCAGGCAAGTTGCTGCAAATGATCCGAAGCCTTTTCGGCCTGCATTGTTGTTTCCGTTGCCTGTTTAATCAGCCATTTACCGTTTTGCTTTTGCAGAAGCAATGAAAAGCGGGATTCGGGTAAAACGGTTTTTTCTTCCACCTTGCTGGCTGTACCAACAACGCTGGCAAAACCGGCAGCAAGCAGGTTTATTTTTTCAGGATGAAGTGCAATCTTTTTACTGCTCGTTTCTTTCAGAGAAGCAAAGCGTTCTTCGAGTGCCTTGCGACTTTCGGTTTGCTTTCCGCTTTGATCTATGAATATCGCGTCCTGGCTGAAAAAAGATGCGGATTTTGCAGGCTCGCCTGAACTGAGGGCCGCGCCCAGAGCTATCAATAGCTTGCTGATTTCTTCTTCCTGATTCTTAGCGCTTTCCACAGGGACTGTACTTTCCGTGCCTGCTTTCTCCTGATCGGCTTTTTGCGTGCTCGTTTTCTTGTTGCTCGTTTTTTTTGAGCCGGTTGTCTTAGCCAGGGCGCTGGGGCTGTGATCCTTAAAGTTCAGATTCGCAAGCAGTAGCAGAACGAAACAAGAAATGAATTTTTCGTCCAATTTCATTTTTTAGATTCCCATGCTTTGAGGAGAGCAAAGACCCCGCAGAATCAGGTCTTGTTATGCTGCCTGATTCTAGCAGAGTCTTGCTTTTGATTTATGAGAGCCGCGCTCTTGGAATTGTGCTTGCTAAGCAAGCGAGAGATTTTGCTTATTAGTCTTGCGGCATTCTGCAGCATTTATTGTAGATTGCAGAAACTCCTGCAGCTTCTTTTTATCTGCATCGGCATCCTTTTTCTGTTGTGAAAATATAAGCATGCCGATAAGCGGAAAAGCAAAGACCACCATATGGCTTTTCTGGAAAGCATTGGCTGCATAATCCACCAGGAAGGTAGAGACTGCAATTTTGAGAGCTATTAACAACCAGATTGCCAGAAATATGTATTCCAGAATTGATTTCTTGAATTGGACCTCAACTGTAGTGCCGCCGTCATTTCTTGTTCTTAGATTCAGGTGCATTTTTGTCGATCCGGAAGAAGAATTCTTTGGGGGCAGATACCAGACCACCAGCTCCTGATTGCTTTTAACAGTGCCAACCATCCTGCCTTCCACACTAAAATGATCGGAAAGTTTCAGGCTGGTCGATTTCTCGTCAATTCTTTCGCGGATTGTGTTCAATAAAGTGCTGCGATCTGCTCTTGTAACAAGGCGGAACTCCCCGGGGTTCGTAGTTGGATTTTTCATGCTTTTATCCTCGCAGGCCAAAGAGTACTGCAATCTGCGATTGCTTGCAGCTATTGGAATTTCAAATGCGTACTTTAGCCGAAAGTCGACTATCTAACCAGATTAGCATCAAAACTTACTGATACCGTATTTGATTCCAGATTAATCAATAATTGAGCGCTGGAATCTAATTCAATTGCCGGTGTTCGTCCGAAAGCCAGATAATACTCGCGTTTTTGATTTTGAAAAACGAATCGGGCGCATAGAGCGACTTGCCAAAGCGGGCTTTCTTGGGTACTTCAATACCTGCTTTGACAAGGGAGCTGCCTACAAGCCCATTGCAGTTGCCGGCGTCGTCGTTAAATGATGCGTCATAGGGCTTGCCCAGATTGCTGCGGGCATAATCGAGCGCTGCTCTTATCTGCTCACCGCTTTGATATGGCGGCCGAAGAAGGCAGAGCCGGGTACTTCCCCATCTTTGATAGATTTCGAAATCTGTTTCAATCACTTCTTTCTCTACGGTCAGAATGCGCCGGTTTTCATCAACAATAGCTGCATGTACCCAGGACGTTTGCATGGTAAAAAGGCAGAGCGCAACCCACTGAAATCCGTGCAGGTTCGATTCCAGAATAAGATCGCCGGGTTGGCTCAGCTCTCTTAAATACTCGAGCTCTTCTTTATTTGTGTCCCAGGGCAGGCTAAAAGGCCAGAGTTTTGTGGCAAAAAACCTGTTTCGGGCAGGTGGCAACAGAAGCACAGTTGCAAGCGCACTTCCTGCTGCAAGTAGCGTGAAAAGTAGGGCTGTGTTCTGCTTTTTCATTCTGTGTTTTTGAATGTGGCAAGCAGGTGAGAGAGAATCTCTTGATACTCGTTTTTGAGGCTTTTTTCGTAAGTGTATTCGAAGATTTTTACAGCCTCCTAGCAAGTCTGCCTGCCGAGCTGAAGCAATTTATTTAGCTGAGTTGAATAAAGCCCGAGGTGTTGTAGCTGACTCTTTTTTCCTTCTTCGGTTCAGGGCTTTTCTCTGTGTCGGTGAACTTAGGGCAAAACATAAAGCAAAAGAATGTCGAAAGAGCTTTGAGAACGGGGTTGCGTCTGTCTTCCTTGACTCCGGCAAGTGCTTTCAGTGAAAGCATATTCTGTCTGGTGATACGTCCGGCTTCAGCTCTTTTTTCATTGCTTTGCGCGACTACTTCCAGCTTTCTCTGATACATCGGTGTCATTTGGTTTACTCCAACAATTGCTCTCAATGTATTTAATATTAGGGAGCAAAGTTGAATGAATGTTGAACCGAGACGGGGAGGCCGGGATATAAAGATTAAATCCTGGACTTTCTGTCGAAATGTCTGGTTTTTCAGGTAAAAGCAGCTACGGGTGGATTCCTGAGTCTGTGCGGCTTCAGATTAAATCAAGCACGGAGCTCAGTAAGTATGACCGAAATATTAAACGGGGGCGATCCCGAATTAGCTGAAACAGAGACTCATCTGGAAAACGAATTCCGGGCCTCTGTGCCGCTGCTACAGCTAGAGGCAGAAAAGTACTCCTTGCAGGATAAAAGTGTCAGGGCTGTGCCGGCGGGCTCGGATTCGCCAGCTCTTTCAGCTAATTCTGGCAGCGGAGCAATGCCAGGAACTGGCTATTTAATCCGCCCCGGCTATCCGGGCAACCCTTACGGTCACTACTATGATACTTATGTGCCGGGCATACCAAGAATTCCAGGTGTTCCGGGTATTCCTGGTATTCCACATAACCCGCAAGATCCCCGTGACCGTGATCCATCCCAACCGCCATATTATGGACCGGGCTATCGTGGCGGTTATGGATATGGGCGCTCAGGCTCGCCATATTACGGGTCGGGCTACCGTGGCGGTTATGGATATGGGCGCTCCGGCTCGCCATATTACGGATCGGGCTACCGTGGCGGCAATGGTTACGGGCGCTGACAACGGCTAGAAGGTTGTCAAATACGCCGCTGACGACAGAGAAGACGAGGAGCTAGCTTGCCTTACTCCTCAAGCGAATTCGCTTAAGAAGTAAGAAAAAGAGTCTAGCTTGACCGGGGCTCAGGGAGAATAACCGAATTTTCGAGCCTGGGCATAGTCAGCCTTTGCTTTTGCCGAATTTTTGCCTTCGAGCTTTTCATATGCCCGGGCTCTGCCAAGATAGCCACCAGCATATTTTGGTGCAAGCTCGACTACTTTGCCGTAGTCGGTAGCGGCCTTTTCGTTCTTGCCGGCATTTGCGTATGTTTTAGCTCTGTACTCGTAATAATCCTGATCTCCAGGATAGCGCTCTATCAATGCCGTTAAATCTGCGGCTGCTTTGTCGAAGTCTTTCAGACCCTCATAAGCAGTCGCTCGCTGAACCCGAGCCCAAATACATGAAGGTCTCAGCTCCAGAACTTTTGAATAATCAGCCACTGCTTCTTTATGTTTTCCCATAACATCGAGTAACTTGCCGCGGGCGCCCAGGTAATCGATATTTGTCGGGGCAAATTCAATTGCTTTGTTATACTCGGCAATGGCTTTTGCAAAATTGTTTTCACCGCGCAGGAGATTTCCTGCGTCAAAATAGGCTCTTGCAAATTTTGCATCAAGAGAAATTGCTTTGCGGTAGTCGCTCATTGCAGACTTATCGTCATTGTTGAAATAATAAGTTTCGCCGCGGTCACAAAGAGCTTCGATATTCTTCGGGTTCAGCTCGACTGCCTTATGCAGGTAAACCATGGCTTTTTGACCGTCCGACTTTTGCAAAAATGCTTCGCCCAGTTTTCGCAGTTTTTCGGACTTCTCAGCCGGGCTTCCAGGTGAAGCTAGAAGCTTTTTTACTGCCTGAATATCGCTTGCAGTGCTGCTTGACTCAAGCTGAATCCTTTTAGCTTTTTCTTTGAGCTTATGAGCTTGCTCTTTTTTACCGCTTCTATCCAGATAATCTGCATACTGAGTTATCACATAGGCAACTGTTACGTCTTCCTCGGCACCTGCCTGTTTCTCGCGCTCTTTTATCAAGGTTTCCCATTGATTGATCGCATCGGCCGGCCTGTGCATTTTTTCGTAGATTCTTGCAAGTGCGCTTCGTTCGGTGGCAAGATCGAGTTGAAGAGTTTGCCTTTCGCCAAGAATTTGTTTGTAAATTGCCTCTGCCTCCGCAAGCTTTCCTGCTGCAATCAGCTCATCGGCTTTCTTGTCCTTGAGCATCCAGACTGAGCTTTTGAGTTTGACCTCTTCTGCCCGGTCTTCCTCACTGATTGCCGAAAATGAATTTTGTGAGACTGCCAGGCTCAGGAAGCCGGCAAGCAAAAGTTCTTGAAAAGCTAGTTTGTTTTGTTCAGCCATTATGTTCAGCCATATTTACCATCAAAAAGAACTGGGGATTTTTGAGACCTCAGGTTAACATGTGAAATTGATTTGAACAAGGAAGCAAAAGCCTCAATTATCGACTGGATCTCCTTTAACCTTTCCTCCTGATTTCCGTAGGGCGTTTTCTCAATTTCTGTTTTGTATTTTTCCAGAGAACGTGTGACTTCGTCGAGGCTCAGATTATACTTGAATCGGTTTTCAGAGCTAATTTCTGCAGGCTTTTTTTGACCCCGTTCTTTGAGTTCCTTTTCAATCTCAGCTTTGCGGTCTTTTATTTCTGCTCCGGGGGAATCGAGGCGCCTCAAACGATTTTCAAGCTCAGCTGCAGTTTTAGCCTGCTCGAAAAGATCGAATGATTTAAGCACGTAGTAATGTTTCATCATCTGATTCACGGCCATGCTCTGGGCCGAAATTCTGTTGTTGAGTGCTTCCCACTCATTCATGAATCTGCCGGCTGCCATTTCATCACCCTTACCCTGGGCGAATTCTTTTCGCGCAAGCAGAATTTTCAGGTATAGACCGGGGCTCTCTTTCAATTCCGCATCCCATTTGTCAAAGAGCTCGTCTGCTTCCTTTTTTCTGCCTTGCCTCTGGTAAGTATCTGCAAGCAGTTTTATATACTCTGCAATGTCCGGGCTCTTGGTTTTCGCGTCCTTTTCATTTTCAATCAGCTCCTTGCAATAAGTCTCAGCTTCAGCATACTTCTTCTGGGCAAGAAGTGCTCCGGCAAGTAGCTCCCGGGCTTTTTGTGCTTTTTTGAAATCTTCGCTTTTAAGTAAAAGAGCAAGTGCCTGCCTGGCATTTTTTTCAGCATCCTTTGCTTTTGAAATCTTCAGTTCTATTTTTGCAAGCTCAAGCAAAACATCGACCGCAGCTTCAGTGTTTTCTTTAGATTCCGACTGGAGCTGCCGGTAAGCTTCTTTGGCTATCGCTTCGCTTATTTCAAGATTTTCGGTTTGAATTGCAGAATAAAGAGACATTTCTATAAGTGCTTGCGGATATTCTGTTTTGATTTTGCTCTCGTTTATCTCTTTAATAAATCCGCTTTTGACTTCCGCAAATAAATCCTGCGAGCTTTTGAGATCGCCGAGGCTCTCATAGACTCCGGCTATCACTGTAAGCGCTAACAAAAGTTCCTGCCCTTTGATTCTTTTGCAAGTGTTTTCAGCCAGCTTCAATTCTGCAAGCGAATTTTTCTTCTTGCCATTCTCTGCAAAAGACATGGCTCGCTTCAGATAGAGGATATATTGCTTTTCAGGCTCTAAGTCTTGCGGAAGCTCTTCTTTTGTCCAGTCGTATGAGCTTTTATTTGATGCTGCCGCAGTGCAATCCGGCTTCAAAATAAGAAAAAGCAAGAGCGCAATTAAGAGAGCTGCCAGGCAAACTCTAGTTCTTCTGTTCATGTTTTGCTGGAACATCGCCAACTCCTCTTTGGCACCGGCAATACTAACACGCTTGCTTCTTCTGAATTAGGAAAGATACAGTTGTGAAACTGTACTGCTTATGCCTGGCTTTAAGATTGAAGTTGAAAGTATGTGGAATACTTTTCGTCTTGAATAGAGGTAAATGGAAGCAGGCGAATTTTTTCCTGCTTCAGCTCAAGAACCCACTCGCCTGTTTTTTCTCCCGGTCTGGCTGCAAGCAGTTCCTCTCTGCTTGCAAGCGGCTTCTTGTCAGTGATTGCAAAAAGCACAAGCGGTCCTCTTTTGAGCGCAACAAGCTCTGGATGATTGCTGTCAAGCTCTTGCAAGCGCAGTTCCATGGGCAGCTTAAGTTCCAGGCAGTCGCCGTTTTTCCAGACTCTTTCGATACAGGCAAATCCGGAGCCGTCTTCTGTGTATGAGTTGGCGCTTCCCTTATTCTCAGCTTCTGATCCTGTAAGTATGCGAGCAGTACCGAGCTTTTGACCGTTAAGCAGCAAACTTTGATTTTTAGCCCATTCAGGTATGCGCAAGCGAATTGAAGCCTTGCAGGGAAAATCTGTTTCAATCTTGAAAGTTATGGTTTCAGAAATCGGATAATCGCTTTGCTGGCTCAGCCTCATCTCGACTGCTCTTACTAGATCGCCTTTCGAGTCTTTTGACTTTTGCAGCCATTTTAGAGAAGAATTGATGTATAGATTGACAAATATGCCTTCGTCGTCGTGGAAATAAGAAGAAATGCGATAGTCGGATACTATTAATGGAAGCGAACCTGAGCAACAGGTCCAGCTTGATTTATGGTAAAACTTCTTGCCTTCGAAATTGTAGTCGGAGTAATAAAATGCGTGACCGTCCGGCTGCAGTTCTTTTGCGCCAAGCACTGTGTTGTACATAACTTCTTCCATGCTGTCGCCGTATTTTGCTTCTTTAGTTGCCCTGAGTAAGTAGCGAGTAATTTTGAAATGCGCATATGAGCCACAGGGCGTCTCGAAGCTGTTGTGGGTTTTTGTCAGGCTCTCTGCCATATCATTGCTTCCGGTTTTTCTGAATGTCTCATCAGGCCCCCAGCCACCGGTGGCAAAACTCTGCGTGCTCCTTATCATTTCGAATGCATTTTTTGCAGCCTGAAAATAATTCTGGCTTCCAAGAGTGATATAAGCTTGCATTGCCGAACTCAGTGCATTTGTGTAGCTGTATGCATGATGGTCGGCAAGTATGTTTTTGCCTTGCGAAAGTGGGTTGAAATAAGTATCGTCTTTTAAATATTTGATTGCCAGTTCCTTATACTTCTTTCCTGCTCCTCTTTGATAAGCAAGAAAAAGATTCTCCGGCAAAGTATAGGATTCGTCCCAGCAATAAGCTTCGTTTTTGTGAGGGCGGGCACGCATTTCGTCGTGATCGAGAGCTTTTTCCGGAAACGCTGGAACAGCTGCTTCAAGTGTTTGATTCAGGATTTCAAATGCGTTTTCAAAATGGAGATACTTATGAGCATCTATCAAGCCCAGATTTATCTTGTCGAACGTATATGTGGGCCAGCGGAAGTCTTTGTAAAATTCAGGCGATATGCATTTTGAGTATAAGGAAATAAGTCGCAGTGCCTTTTCTTTCATTTCCTCTTTGCCACTTATTGCATAAGCGCGGCAAAGGGCTGCTAGCCACTGGCCGAAACTGTGCCCTGGTGCAAATCCGTGTTCGTAGCCGGTCTCGAGATTGTAAGCCGGGTCTTCATCATACCAGCCGCCCAGATCATCTCCGGGTGCAGGCAATCCGGCCCGCTTTCTGAATGGCTTCAGCAAAGCGTTTTCGTCCAGATTTAAGATTACAGAAAGAGTATGTTTGAATTGCTTTTCTTGCAAAGTATTCTCTGCAAAAGTTATCTGTCCGTAGTCGAATTCGGAAAGGAGTAGCGGCAGCTTTTCACCGCCTGCAAAGGCCTGCTTGTTTGCAGAATTCGCTTGAGAAATACTGTAGGCGGATGAAAATAATGCTGCAAAAAATGCGTTTTTAATAATGCGTCTTCTGGATAAATGCATCAATTCCGAATCTTAATTGGGACAAAACTTCAAAAGCATAACAGTTGAGTTCTAGCGCATGATTAAATTAGCGGGCAGGAGCAGCTTTGTGCTTAATAATGGGAATATTTATCAAGTTAGCAACGGACGCGGACGAAAATTTGCACGAATCATGGTGCAGCAAGTTACGGTGCAGTTGGAAATGGGGTCGCAAATGAACAAGTTGAGAAAAACAAGCATTCTTGTTTGTGAAGACAATGTCTTGATGATGAAAGGCTTGCAGTATTTGCTCAATCAGTTTGAGGACCTTGAAGTGATAGGTCTGGCTCTCAACGGCAACCAGGCTGTTTCAAAAGCCAGAGAGTTGGAGCCGGATGTTATATTGATGGACCTCGATATGCCTGAATTGAACGGTCTTTCGGCAACAAGCATCATAAAGGCAGAAAGACCCTATGTAAGAATCATTGTTGTCAGCGCCGCTCAGGATGAGAAAACCATGGAAGACATTGCCAGAGCGGGCGCTGACGGCTTTTACCCCAAGCCTGTTATGAACCCGGACGAACTTTACTGGAAGATCGTCAAAGATGATGCTCTGAACTAAAGTAGTTTTTGCAAACTCAAGAGCAAGAGCAAGTTTGGAGTCTTCTTAGCTGAAATTTTAGTTGGTCTTGAATTAAAAATCCTGCTTTGCAAATTCGTAGCTCAATCCGGTTGAGTCCTTGGTTACATCACCCATATAACCGAGTTTGCTGTTCACAATTCTCATGGATTGACCGGCTTTTGTAAAAGTCGTAATTGTATTGTCCGGGCGTATGATTTCACCGCCGTTTTCGGTGAGTTTCATGGTGCCTCTTGCACCATTCGGGTACTGAACGATTAGAAGTCCGTCCGGCTGGGGACAGGCAAATGTTCCATCGAGGAAACCGCCGATTACACGCAGGCTGCCGTCCGGATACTTCCACATATGTGAGGAGCTGCCGTCTACAAATTGTGCTTCTGCAGCTATGTAAGGTATGTCCGGATGTTCGGGCATTTCATAAAAGTCTTTACCGCCGACAGAAAATGCCATCGCGGCATCTTTGCTGAAATCGCCTGCTTCCATAGAAAGTTCATGAGCAAGACCCTTTAAGATCGGGTGTTTCTTCTTGCCCTGTCTTACACCCTTGAAATGCTCCGGCACGTTTTGAGCCTGGCAGTTGCAGGGTTTTGTGTATAAACCGGGTTCCGGTTTCATGCCGTCTGGAGCAATCACGGTAGTTTGAATCGCAGCTTTACCTGTTAAAGCCCCGGAATTCTTGACAGGTTCCTTCTTGACCACCGGGCTTGTCCATTCAGCGGTAGGATCTATATCGCTTGCATCCTGTGAGTAAGCTGGCATAAAGCCTGTTGCCACAAGGGATGATAAAAGAAGTCCTGCAAAAAGATGCTTTTTCACGTCCGGATCTCCAAAAGTTTTTGACATCCTAGCAAATAGCCCGGCTGAGCTACATTTGCTGGCTTTAACCCGGCAAGAATGTATCACGAGAAAGTATCGATGAGTGAAAGTATCAATGCTTGACGCTCAGGTATCTGTAAAGCGGATTGGGAGGATGCATTGCATCATAAACCTGGAATTTCGAAGCAAAATTTACTTCGGTCCAGACATGAGGCTGTGGTGACTTGATCCCCACAAGGCCTTCTCTGAGCCGGACCTGCATTCCGAGTTCGTCGCCGATGCTTTTGAATAATGCGGAGCGGGGCAGGCAGGCAGCGCTTCCTCTGCTTACAAATAAACCAAGCGGAATTTCTTTTCCTGATTGCCTGCGTAAAATATCGATGTATGTGGCTTCGAGTTCGTGGGCCGACAGATTGAAGCGGTTCATCAGCGAAGAAACGTAGTTGCGCAGATCCATCGCCATTTCAGGTCCGGATAAAATGCCTGCGTATCTTTGCCTGGCATCATTTATTACTGCTTGCAAAATAGGGTCGTTTGCCCTGTCTACAACAATGAATTTTTCAGCCGGGTTTAGTGCCTTGCCTGCGCTTGTGAATCCCTGCGAATCAACCACACTTGCCAGTCGCAGGCCGTTTTCAAATTCTGAGTTTAGAAGACCTTTTTCTATATATTCCTGTGACTGTTTCAGTGCATTTTGACCGAAGGGCGAATCGATTGTTTTGAGTGCTGGCAGCTTGCTGAATTCAGGCAGCGGCCTTTTTGAAAGTTCAATCAGGCTGCGCTCTTCAAGATTAAGAAGAGCCGCTGATTTAAGGCTGCCCGTTGTTTCAAGCCCGGTGCCCGACTTAAGAGCTGCCAGCTCGATGCCTGTATCTAGAGCCAGTCCCGGCCTGAAGCCCAGCTTGGAGGCAGCTTGTTTGAATCCGCTGCTTTCAGCTCTTGCAATAATTGCCGGGCTGGCATTAGCCTTTTTAACAAGCAAGACTGAAGCCAGAAGCAGGCCGGCAGCAACTGCTGCTATCTGGCTGCCCGTGAAGTCTTTGCTTTCACTCTTCGTGGATAGATCAGGAATTACCTGTAGAGCAGGCAAAAGCCCTGCTGTAGTTTTATCTGTTGCTGTAGTTTTATCTGTTGCTGTAGTTTTATCTGTTGCTGTAGTTTTATCTGTTGCTGTAGTCTTATCTGTTGCTGTAGTTCTATCTGTTGCCGGAGTTCTAACAGTTGCCGGAGTTAAATTTATTGATTGCAGCTTCAAACTTGCTGCTCCGCTGTCTCCGGCATCCAGGCTTGTCCGGTCGGAAAAGCCTGAGTTCTCCGCAGTGAGGCTCAGTTGCTCAAGCGCTTTTTTGATATCGCTTTGCTCGAACATTAATTAATGGACCGCAAGATATAACTGGGCTGCAGGCTCTTTTTAAGGCGATTATTATTTATCCCGGGACTTCTGTCACTAGGGAAAGTACGAAGCCCGAAAGGCTTGTTATCTAAGGAACTGGAGCTCAGAGCCAGGCGTTTTAGAAAATGCGCAGAGCCCGCATCGCGTTATAAATGGCGATGAAAGCTGAAGCCAGCGACTCTCCGGCAATTGCGCCTGAAGCGACCGGAATCGTGTAGACATCGGCGGTTTTTGCATTAAGGCGTTTCCAGATTGAGGCGATGCCGGCGCCGATAAAAAATGCAAGTGCATTCTGGAAAGGCATTACCCAGGCAAGCCCCAGACCCATTGCCGAGGGGGTGAACTTTTTCAATTTCGGAAAGAAATGATCAATCAAAGTAAGCACGAAGCCAAGCCCAAGACCGGCCATGATGCCTATTTGAGCAGATTCTGGAACCGAGCTTATACCGTGAGATAGCGCTTCAGCCACGGCCTTCCAGATTGTGGTTGCCGGTGGATTGTATGTTTCAAGTATCTCTTTGTTCGGGATCATCAAATACCAGGCTGGTACGACAGCAAGTACTCCGAAAAATACGCCAGTGAACTGGGCAAAAAATTGCTTTCTCGGGTGGGCGCCTAGCAAGTAGCCGCTTTTTAGATCCGTCAGCAAATCAGCCGACGAAATTGCTGTGTTTGCAGTTACGCTTGCCGTCATAAGATTAGCTGTAATATTGCCGGGACTGAGAACTGCAAATGTCAGCTGCGCAACTTTACCCATTGCACCAATTGGTGTTATGTCGGTTTCTCCTGTAGCCCGGCAGGCAACCAGAGCCAGGAAGAAGCTCATGATCACCGAAAAAATCCCCAGATGAATCGAAATATTGAATGCAATTAGCATGACGATTGCAAGCGCAATAGCAAGCGGTATCGCACCGAATAAGCACCATTTTAGAGGCACATCGAGCTGATTTACTTTTTCAAGATCCCTGTCCATTTCGCTTGTTTCACTGCCCGGTTTGACACTCTGGAATGTCCTCATGATAGTTTTCCACTGCAGAGCAAATGCAGTAAGTCCTGATGAAACCATAATTGCGGTTCCTGTCCAGAGCGCCCATGAAGAAATTATTTTGCCTCCTGATTCGATTATGTGATTATTTACAAGCCACGGCCCCAGACCCACATAGAGGATCATGGCACTGAGAAACATGGAAAAAGAGACGCGCATGCCGACAATCATGCCGGCTGCAAGCAAAAGCAGGCTTGGCTCAAAGCCGAAACCACGCAGGCTTGCCATGTTAATGCCCTGGAACTTGATCGGAAATTCTATGAGTTCGGGCAGCTTGAAACCGATTGCTTTTTGCCACCACCATTCACCTTTACTGGCAATTCCAGTAACTGCGCCGCATATAAGAGCCACTACAAGTGAGTAAGCCTGGTAAATAGCTTCTTTTGATCCGCCATAAAGACTCTTGAGTGTTTCTGCTGCTGCAATACCGCTGGGAAAGGGCAATTCCTCTTTATTTATCATCTGCTTTTTCATCGGAACTGCTAGAAGCACCCCGAGCATGGCAGTTACGAAGCTCCAGATCGCGCAAGTTTGCCAGGGTAGGTGCTTGCCCGTAATTAAAAGATACGCACCAAAGGCAGTGGCAATGGTCGCGCCTGTGGAATATCCGGCTGCCGAAGCTGTGGATTGCATGCAGTTGTTTTCAAGTATGCTCATTTGTGTGAGTCTGGGAATCAAAAGCATGAAGGTTCGCCAGATTACAAAAGAAAGAACGCAAGCTGTAATTGCAACGCCGAATGCCCAGCCCAGCTTGATTGAAGTATATAAATTTGACACAGCCATGAGCATGCCGAGTACTCCGCCCATGATCACAGCTCTGAAAGTAAACTGAGGAACGTTGTCACCCTGGTATGTGTTTTTGTACCAGTGAAGCTCCCTTTCTTCGTAAGAAAGTATTGCTTGAGTTTCCTGCTCAACTATTTTTTGCTCTTCTTCGGCAGGCGGAAGTTGCCGCGCTTCATCGGCTGAACCGGTTAGTTGAGATATGGCTTCGTCTTTGTATATTTCCGGCTCGTCGCTCACAGGGAGTCCTTCTTTAGTGAAAGGTGTTAATTCTCGGGCTCGATTTACAGGATATGCAGGAGCACTTTGCTTCTTCTAGAAAGCTGGAGCTAGAATTCTAACCTATTTCAGTTTCTCAAGGGACTTTAGTTGGGGCGGAGGATGTCAATCAAGATTCAGCCTGGAAAGCTGAACTGATAACCGGATTCTTTAAGGAGCGGGATCAGTTTTTTCAGTGCGGCTACAGATTCGCTGCGGTCTCCACCGCCGTCATGCATGAGTATAACTCCGCCTGGTTTGATTCTGTTTTTTACGGTGTTCACGATCGAATCTATGCCGGGGCGCTGCCAGTCTTTTGTGTCTACGGACCAGCCCAGGGTTTTCATGTTCCAGGAAGCAAGCAGGCGCCTGAGACCATATGTCCAGGTGCCGCCCGGAGCGCGATAATATTCGACTTTAGCTTCCGGGACAATTGATTCGATCAGTTCCTTTTCACCAAGAACTTCCCACTGGATTTTCTTCTTGCTGCGGCGATAAAGAAACTCATCATGGTTCATTGAGTGTGCTGCAATCATATGACCGTCCGCAATTATCTGCTTAGTGAGCTCCGGACATTTTTTCACCTGCCTGCCGACCACACAAAATGTCGCATGAACTCCGTTCTCTTTTAAAACTGCAAGTATTTCTTTTGTATAGACGGGACTGGGCCCGTCGTCGAATGTAAGTGCAACCCACTTTTGATCAGGGGCTTTCGAAGCTGCTCTGGCAGTGCAAATTATCTCAGGAAGACTTTCTGCAACTGCTCCGGCCGATTTCTTGACGGAAGTAGTTGTGGCGCTGCCTTTCGTTGTCGATTCAGCTTTCTTTGAACCTGCTGTCTTCGAACCTGCTGTCTTTTTCTTTGAGACTATTGCACTTTTCTTTGAGACTATTGCACTTTTCTTTGAGACTATGGTCTTGTGCTTTGAGCTTGCTGCTGTTTGCTTTGAGCTTGCTGCTGTTTGCTTTGAGCTTGCTGCTGTTTGCTTTGAGCGTACGGGGGGTTGTGTTTTACTGCTGCTTGCTTTATTTATATTTGAAGCCGGCTTTCTTTCTGGAATGGAAGCTGGAATTGTTCTTTTGCTGATTCCTGGAAGCGGAACAGCTTTTGCGCTTGTTTGCGGAATTCTGATTGTGCTTGCAGGCAGTGAGGCTATCTCGTTGTTTCTGACGACCGCTGCGTTAGCGGTGCAGACAGGCTGGATGAAAGGCTCCTGGCCGTGAGCTCTGAGTTGCAGCACTAAGAGACCTGAAAGAGCAAGAAAGATGCAAGATGCGTTTTTCATATATTTATTTGTCTCCGGGAATAGCAGCCTCACAATTTCGATTAAAGCTTTGAAGCTCTAAGACCCTGTAAGAGAACCGTTAAGAGAGTCGAAAATAAGTTGAAAATTCTTGTTTATTGTTAGTTGCTTGTTAGAAGCAAGATAAAAATCCAGCTTCTTGTAAGGGCTCTGTAAAAACCGCACTTCATAATTGTGCAGTTGATTGAGATAAAGCTCGCAGACTCCTTCGTGGGTTTGCACATTAAGAATTGGAGATCTGAGTTATAAGTTTAATTAGGTTGATTTGGCTGGTAGCCGCCGAGGGCAGGACCGGCGTTTTATAACGCAGACTGTTATGAGAGGGAGCTACCATGAGTGGAAAAGAAATAGAACAAATTCCTGCTGCAGAGCAAAATGAAAAGGAACTTGCAAGCAGCGAGGGAGCTGGAATTGCAAATGAAATAGTTAGCCAGTTGCAAGATTTTGAGCACGCCAAGAAGATCATGCCGTCAGATACACTGGACCGGGTGATCGGACGCCTGGATAATCACTTCAGTGTTTCAGACAAGGAAAGAGCAAAAGTTGTGGATCAACTTGGAGAAGGTCTGCAGCAAATGGTCACAGGCGAGCTTACAAAACTGCGCGAACTGATGCAGAAAAATGGGCTTGATACCAAGGATGTAGATGCAAAAATCAAGGCTGCAAGTGAGCAGGTTGAAGCAGTAAAACCTCTGCAAGAAGCCGTGCTTAGTGGTGACGTCAAAGCAGTGCAAAAGATGCTGGCTAGTTTGAAGCCTGAACAGATGGCTCAATATACTGAGCTCTTGCAAAAACATTTTGATCGCCAGGGTCTTGGAATAGAGCTGGATTATGCAAACGGCCAGCTTATTGTTTCACGCAGCCATGGTGATCGTGCTGTAGCAATCGGAGCTGACAAAACTGATGTGATTGGCATCAATAACGACGGCAGTTATGACTTCAGCCGCCAGTACAGGCATGAAAACTCAGGAAAAGAATTCCAGGGCATGACTGACCAGGCAATATCCAACTTCCTCTTCAGACCGTACTGGAAGGGTGGAGAAGTCAGACCGCTTTCTTCGGACAGCGGAGTCATGTACAAGCAGAACATGATCGGACATGCAATCTCGAACTCTCTTGAAAGCAAATTCCGTCCGAATGGACGCTGAGCAGTTAGGCAGCCATGCATTGAAGTAATTGCATTGAAGTAATTGCATAGCAAAATGTAGTTCAGAGATGTAGTTCAAAGTTCAAAATGCAGTTCAGAGTTCAGAAATGCAGTTCAGAGCCAGGCAGAGTTCATTGAGCACTGTCTGGCTTGCTGCTGTTTTCAGAACCTGTCTCACTGACTCTTTTTTCCAGGCTTGTCTGGTATTTGTGAAATGAAGATTCGCCTTCCAGTCTTGAACCATCAGGAGGGAGCAGCGAGCCGGTTCCGCATTTGTCTATGCCCAGTGCGTCCATCAGTTTGATATGATGCTGCCGCACATCTTTGTGCAGGTCTTTGAGCACGCGCACATCTGCCCATTCCGAAATGACATCGGGCAGGAATTCTTTGTTTTGAAGCTTGCTCGATTCCAGATAACGAATCAACTTCTGGCATTCAATCACCGTTGAATCAAGAGCCAGCCAGCGTTTGCGCCTGAAAATATCTACAATTTCTCTGTCAAGCATGTCAATTTCCTTAGCAAGCTGCTCATCCCAGTCTTGCTTGAGAGCTTTGTTCTCGTGTTTTGCTTGCTGCTCTTTTACTTCGTGATCAAGCCAGAGCTTGTACTCAATTTCAAGCAGGCGAGTTAACAACGGCGAGTAAAATTCATCGAGCCGTTGTTTTGCAATTGCGTATTTATGGTCTTTCTGGCGGCGGCGTTCTGCAAGTATGTAAAAAACTATCTGGGAAAACACTGCAATGCCGCCTCCCACCAGAGTTCCGGTGACGGTTGCAACCTGCCCATCAGTTAGGTGAAGTCCCAAAATTCCTACCTTTTAGTAACGCTTCCAGATGCAATCTTCAAACAAGAGCAGCATAGAGTCAAGTGCTTTACAAGTAGTGCGGCTCAGGAGTCCGATCTGCTTTGTCAGCTTTCGTTTTGCTGATGGCGGTCAATTTAGAAAGCTTGCTGCGTCCAGATATTCGCCGGTGTCCAGAAAGGGCAGCGTTCACATCCGGTTCACATTGCTGAATTATTCTAAAAGTAGAGAGATAAGAGATAAATGAGTCTTGCTGGCGAATCAAGGCAAGGGGGGCTGAATGTCTGAACCTGAAAAAGTACTCGTTACCGGTGCAACCGGCTATATAGGAGCGCGGCTTGTTCCCCGTTTACTGAAAGCCGGTTACAAAGTAAGAGCCCTTTCTCGCTCCCTTGAAAAACTCAGGGGGTGCTCATGGGCGCATGAAGCCAATCTTGAACTTGTAGCTTGCGATGTTCATGATCAAGATCAGTTGATTGAAGCATGCAAAGGCTGTGACTCTGTTTATTATCTTGTTCATTCGATGAATGCGCAGAGTCGTGATTTTGCTGAATCAGATCGCAGGGCGGCAGAAAACATGGTTAAGGCATCTGCCCTAGCAGGTGTTAGCCGGATCATCTACCTGGGCGGATTGGGAGAACACAGCCACGAACTCAGCAAGCATCTGAAGTCGCGAGCAGAAGTTGCAGACATACTCAGGAAGGGACCGGTGCCGGTGACGGTGCTGCGAGCCGCGATGATCATCGGCTCAGGCAGCGCTTCTTTCGAGATCTTGCGCTATCTTGTCGAACGTCTCCCTTTTATGATAACTCCGCGATGGGTGCGCACAAAGTCGCAACCGATAGCAGTTAGAAATGTCTTGGCTTATTTAATAGCCTGTCTGGAGAAAAAAGAAACAACAGGGCAGGTCTATGATATCGGTGGTCCGGAGGTGCTGACTTACCAGCAGTTGATGGACATCTACGCAGAAGAAGCCGGATTGCAGAAACGACTGGTTATTCCCGTTCCCTTTTTTACGCCGCGTTTGAGTTCCTACTGGATTCATCTGGTAACGCCAGTACCGGCTTACATAGCACGCCCCCTGGCAGATGGCTTGCGTAATCCGGCAATTTGCCTTGATGCGAGCATCCGTTCTTTGATTCCTCAGAATTTGCTCGACTTAAGAACAGCTATTCGATTGGCGCTTGCTAATTTGCAGCAGGATCAGATTGAAAGTCACTGGACTGACGCAGGAAGCATCGCGCCTGCGGAGTGGGCATCGAGAACAGACCCGGAATGGGCCGGAGGCACTGTATATGAAGACAGTCGCAGCGTTGAGATAAAGGCATCGACAGATTCAGTATGGCAAACTGTGGTCCGGCTTGGCGGTGCAACAGGATGGTATTACGGTAACTGGCTCTGGAAACTGCGCGGCTTCATTGACCGGCTGTGTGGCGGAGTAGGATTGAGTCGGGGCCGGCGCCATGCATCGGAATTGAAGCCCGGCGACGCTCTGGACTTCTGGCGTGCTGTAAAAGTTGAGCCAGGAAAGCGGCTCTTGCTTGCAGCTGAGATGAAATTGCCGGGAAAAGCACTGCTTGATTTTGTGATTGAAGATCTGGGTGCAGGCAGTGTACGCCTGAATCAGACTGCCAGATTCAAACCATCAGGTTTGAGCGGACTGCTTTACTGGTTCATGGTGACACCACTGCATAATCTGGTGTTTGGCGGGATGCTGCAAGGAATTGCAAAAAACAGCCTCAGGCAAGCACCAGCTCAAATTTTGAATTCCGGGCAGCTGGGCTCAGTTTAGATTCTGGATTTAAGTCTTTTAGCAACCAATCAGCTCTGCAAGTATATCGAAATCTGTGTCGTCCAAATTCAGGCTGTTTGCCTGTATCTTTTCGAAAAGATCGATTGCTTCTTCGCCTGTGTGTGCTGCTGCGCATGCCGGGTGCAAATATGCAGGTCCCTTGCGCATGAAGGCGCCGGCATTCAGCTCGGCTTCAATAGCCACTCTCAAGTCATCCTTTTCAATCTTTTCTTTGCAACTCTGGCACGAAGACCTCGAAGTCGAGGCTTTTTCCGCATAAGGAAAGTTTGCAGGCTTTTCAGTCTTTGCTGAGCTTTCTGCAGTTGCCAGCAAATCATCTTTGTTGGGGATCTCGAGGTCGGTAGTCTCAAGTGCCTGTCTTAAAGCTGCCGGTTTTTTCTTGGCTGCGCATTCAGGATGGTGCCAGTGGTAAGTTGTTTCGCCTTCGGCAAAGGCGTTTGGGACTTCTTCTCCCAGACGCAATTCCCCCTTGTTAATTGGCTTTTTGCATGAACGGCAACTTGCACGGCCAGTTTTTGCAGCTTCGATTGTGTGTGCCATAGCTCGGTACCTCGGGGCGTCTTGTGTTGTCAGCAGAGCGCGCTAGCTGTTTCCGGAGAGCAACAGTTTTATTTCCAGAGAGCAACAGTTTTATTTCCAGAGAGCAACAGTTGTTTCCAGAGGCGCTGATCTTAGCAGATTGAGTCAGTCAATTGACATGGGGCGGATTCATATTTGTTTTGATTCTCGCCGGGTACCGAACTCTCGTCTTTTTTCAAAGCAAGAACATTCTTTTCAATGGTGTTAGAAATTTCTTCCAGAGGAAGATGACTGAGATTGTTCTGATCGAACGGATTTTGCAGTTCGGCTCCGAGCTGATCCAGAGAGAAAAGCGGATATGCTACAAGCATCGAAATTACAGGCACCAGCCACCCGGCCCCAAGTTCGTGAATGAGAGCAAATGGAAGCGAGAGCAGAAATAAGGCAATGAATCTACGTATCTTAATTGAGTATGCAAGTGCCAGCGGAGTTTTCTTTATCCTTTCGCAGGCACCTATATGATCGATAAGCAGTGCTCTCTCGCGGTCGATCTGCATGAAAGCAAATCCGTCAAGTTCATTTTTTTTGCGTCCATCATTGAGCATCGCAGCCAGCTTTATGGCAACAGCTGAAGGCATATGTTGAGCTTTCAACAAGCTGTCGATTTCTTCAGGGCTCAATATTGTCTGAAATTCATCTCCGTGGAGTTGGGCACGCAGACTTTGACGAGCCGCATGAGGGAAAGCGGCTGTCCATCGCAAGAATTCTTTCTGCCAGTTATCATCTTTAGGGCCATATGTGGTGGCACTGATTGCAAGATTTCGGCACTGGTTGACAATGCCTCCCCAGAGTTTTCGACCCTCCCACCAGCGTTCGTAACCGGCATTAGTGCGCAGAACAAGAACCAGACCGAGAGCGGCTCCTATGAATTCATATGGTGCAACAGACAGCCCAAGTTCTATGCCATATTTGTTTAGGAAACGTGATGCAAGACAGGTCAGGGTTGCTGTCAGGCCGATAATCAAAACGTTAGGCAAAACATGAGGTGTAATTGAACCATTGATTGCAAAAGCATGATGCCAGAACGTTGATGCTCGTCCTTCGGACAAGGGTAAAGGCAGTTGTTTCATTTCCAGCTCCAGTTGTCGGTTTTTGGTTCAGGCTATAAACAAGACTCAGGTGATAGCATCGTGAAAGGTCTAAAATTTCGATTAGATCTTCTGAAACAAAGCTCTTATGCGGCATCGTCCTAAAATCCGAAGAGCACTAAAAATGTTCTGCTTAAAGCGCAGGCTCCGGGATATGCAAACATTCGAATATGCCAGATTGTAGACGAAACTATCGGTTTTGGCAATCTCACAGACTGGAGTAATGCTTTGGGAAATTCTGGCTTTTTTTTATTTGAGCAGATCAAAGTCCGGATTTTTTAGCGGCGGCTTCCGGCGCCCATTTGCGCACTTCTTTGTCTGTCGTATGCGAGTTTGGCCTGCTGCCTGCATGTTTGGCCTGTTGCTGTTTTTCAGCAGCGACTCTTGCCTGCAAAATTTCAATTGCAAGCGTTTTGTTTCGGTACTGATCGCGTATGCGCTTCAGTATGGAGGGGGCGCATAGAAGTTGAGTGTGGAAAGAGCTGTGTTGCCGGTGTTCCTGATTTCATGCCCTTCTCCTGCTTCGATCTCGAGCAAGATGCCCGGATTTAGTTCAAATTTCTTGCTTTCAACAATTGCTTCACCACTGCCTGCAAGAACATAAAGCCACTGATCGGCGTCATGTTTGTTTGTCGGACCTCCGGTTTTTTCACCGGCGGCAATGACCATCGTTGCTGCTTCCGAGTTTTTTGTTTTTGCAAGTACGTGGAACCCATAGGAGGGCTGTATTTTTATTGCTTTCATAAGACAGCTACCTCATTTCAAATAACTTACAGTCCTTATTCCTTTTCTGTTCAGAATGGCTCGAGCCCGGTCTATAAGCATTCCTCCAGTTCAAAAATTAGTCACGGAGCAATTTTGCTCCTATTGTTCTGGGGCGTGCCAAATCTTCAAAGGTTCCCCTGTTAAATGTGATGGATGACTTTGTCGCTCGGAAAGCGTACCTTAGCCAGGCTTGCATACTTGTCGTCAATTGCGCGATATCCCAGGGCACACAGAACCACGCTGCGAAGTCCCTTTTCTTTTAATCCCAAAATCCTGTCGTATTCGTCCGGCAGGAAGCCTTCCATCGGGCAATTGTCGATGCCGAGCATGGATGCTACTGTCATCACATTGCCCAGCGCGATATAACACTGCCTGCTCATCCATTCGGCCAGTTTCTCGTCGGAGGCTCCTTTTACAAAGCCGAGCATCATATTTTTGTATGCAGCAATTGAATCTGGATTTACGCCCCGCGTGGTCGCGATATGATTGACATAAGCTTCAACATAATCGCCTGTCATTTTGTCAAGGCGGCAGATTACCAGCAAATGCGAACATTCTGCTACCTGATTTTGATTCCAGCTGAATTCCGGCAGCTTTGCTTTCAATTCTTGATTTGTGACAACTACAAAAGTCCAGGGCTGAAGTCCGAAGCTTGATGGTGTAAGCACCAGCGACTCTTCAATTTTTGCCCAGTGTTCGGGGCTGATTTTTTTCTGGCTGTCAAACTTCTTTGTTGCATATCTCCAGCGAAGCCTGGAGTTAATGTCGCATTCTGTTGCAGTCGATTGTGAACTCATTTGAGCCTCGCTGTGAAGTTCCGGTAAGGAATGATAATTGTAACTCCTGATAAGTGGAATTACTTCTTTGCAGGTGGCTATGTATCCTGCTTCTGATCGCCGTTTTTCAGCTTCTAAGATTTTTGTCTAGTTATCTTAGAAGCCGAAATCTCGCGCCAGGACAGCCTATCGGCCGCTTGTGATCCGCTTCTAAGATTTTTGTCTATTTATCTTAGAGCCTGAATTCTTGCTTTCAGGATCAATTATGGACCGCTTGTAATCTGACTCTAAGATTTTTGTACATTTATCTTGTGCGCCGGGAGACCGGCTGAAGTAGGAGATGAAAGAGCTCTAC
>CAZTQO010000059.1:0-42535 GCA_964615655.1 uncultured Candidatus Obscuribacterales bacterium
GGCGAATCTCGAATGAGGGCTTAAGGGCGCTAGACCTGAGCACTAAAAAGGCGAGAACTGCTTACAGCTGCTAAACTAGCTTGGCCCTTTTTCTTTGCATCGGCGGAGATTAAATTGCTCCTGCTTTACTAAGTCATAAACTAAGAGACAAAAATGAAAAAACCGCTGAATTTCTGGCAGATCTGGAACATGAATTTCGGATTCCTCGGGATTCAGTTCGGCTGGGGACTTCAGCTTGCCAATATGAGCGCCATTTACACAAAACTTGGCGCCAACCCCGACAGCATCCCGATTTTGTGGCTGGCCGGACCTGTTACCGGCTTATTAGTTCAGCCGATTATCGGTGCCATGAGTGACCGCACCTGGAACAAGCTTGGCAGACGACGTCCTTACTTTCTTGTCGGAGCTATTCTTGCAAGCACGGCGCTCTTTTTTATGCCCGATTCACCGGCGCTCTGGTTTGCAGCAACCATGCTATGGATACTTGATGCAAGCATTAACATAAGTATGGAGCCCTTCAGAGCCTTTGTGGCTGACAAGCTGCCGCCGTTTCAATGTACCAAGGGCTTTATAATGCAGTCTTTCTTCATAGGCATCGGCGCCACTCTGGCAAATGCTCTGCCGCTTATCTTACGAAACTGCGGAATTACGGGGCTTGCGCCTAACGGCGTACCGTTTACAGTCCAGTATTCGTTCAGAATCGGTGCTCTGATGTTTCTTGCCTGCGTGCTCTGGACGGTTTTTTCAACAAGCGAATATCCGCCTGAAAATATGGATGAGTTCATGAAAAAGCGAGCTGAAAATCCGGGATTCGGCGGTTTGCTCAAAGAAGTTTTTGCTGAAATTCCTGATGCAATCAAAAACATGCCGGCTACTATGAAACAACTTGCCTGGGTGCAAATATTCACCTGGCTTGCGTTGTTTTGCATGTGGATGTATTTCGGACTCACATCGGCATATCACGTTTTTGGGGCTCCTGATTCAAAATCAGAACTTTTTGATAAAGGAATTGAGTGGGCAGGCTGGTGTTTTGCAATTTATTCGGTTGTTTGTTTCATAGTTGCATTCATGCTGCCGCGTCTTGCTCAAATTATCGGCAGAAAAACCATACACGCAGTTGCATTGAGTCTGGGTGGGCTCAGCCTGCTTTCAGTTTATTTCATTCATACACCAGAGCTTTTGCAATTGCCGATGATTGGCGTTGGCATCGCCTGGGCTTCGATTCTGGCAGTGCCTTATGCAATACTTTCCGGCTGTGTGCCTGCCCAGAGAACCGGAATTTACATGGGTGTATTCAATTTCTTTATTGTTATTCCGGAAATCATAGCTTCGATTTCATTTCAGCCCCTGGTAAAACATGTTTTCAACAATAACCCGCTTTATGTCGTAATGATGGGTGGAGCATCAATGCTGATTGCTGCAGCTCTTGTAGCCAGAGTCGAAGATAAGAACCCTGATGCCAGCCTGGAATCAGGAGGGGGCGGCGGACACTGAAAAGACGGGCTCTCGATTCAGATGAATTTCAGACGCAAGTTATACTCTTGATTTGAGTAATAAAAGTAACTATGGTGGTACCGTCGATGCGTTTCTTTTCATTAGCAGCAAAAGGTCAAATTAAGGAAAATTGTGCTCTATATATCAGTAGCAACAAGTCAATCGATGCAGACTTAATCCGGCATTTTGCCAGGGATTCAAGAGTCGAGTTAATTTCGGAGGACGGTAGCACTCACTGGGTGAGCATCATAGTTTCTCTGCCCAGCGGTTCGCGCTTGATTATCAACAAAGGTCCGGAAGCTGCAGAACTGGCTTTTCATTTGGACGGATTGCAGGGCTATACCTGGCACATTGCCGGCGAAGAATTGACCTGGGAAACTTGGGAATTAATGAAGCGACTAGCAAGAGTGAAGCACGTGGTTGGAATTGTAATTCAAAAGGCTGATAAGGATTCCGACAAACTCATTCAAAATCTGGCTCTGTCTTCACACGCATTGATGTTTCACGGCAATTCGATCTTCGACCCGCAGAACCGCATGCTTTTGGGTCCGGGAAGAAAATCCGATGATGCTGCTGCAATTCCCATTTTTGAAAGCGCACTCAAAAGAAAGGAACGCTCTGAACTGACACTCAAGAATGCCAGTCTGGATTTCAATCCTTCATTACCGGCACTTGAAGGAGATGAGGAATTAAGTCTTCAAAACAGTGCGGATCTTGCTCGCCGCTCGGTGGTTTTATGGGCAGTTTATCGCAAGTCAAATGGCGATGCGTACGCAGAAAAACTAATTGATCAGGCCGGACTCTGGAACTATCTAAGCCCGAAGGAAAGTAAATTTCTCAAAGAAGCAAAACCGTCGGAAGCTGATATTCGCGTTAATTCCTGGCGTGCTGAAGCCCTCTGGACCATACTGTGGGCTCTTGCTGAGGTGCCCGATCTTGATCTTGAATGCAGAGAATGCGATGTCGAAATTCTTGCTGATACCATGCAAAAACTATGTGGCGATCCCCCAGACAATGCTAAGAGCTTTATAGCTAATGCCAAATTGCGCCCTGCAGGTGAAATACTGGACAAAAGGGATCTTTTCTACAGGTTGAACTGGCTAATGGTAAACAATCATGCCCGAGGAAAAACCAACCCGGGCACCATGGCGGATACGGTTCATGAGAGACACTATGCTCTGAACTGGATCAGCAAATATCAAAACGCGCAATGGGATGATGTGTCCACCGATACCTGAGCTTTGGTATTTGCGAATCCCAAAACGACCTCAGAAAGCTTAGTTCCCCCGTTTCACACCTGCTTTACCAGGGAATGATAACTTAGGGTTGCAAGCAGTCTCGGGGCAGGGTTTTGACGGAATCAAAAGACAGAATCGAGCCGCAAGGCGATAATCCAAGGTCAAATGACCCGGCAGCTCCTGATTTTGAGTCCGGGACCTTGCTTAGCGACAAAAACAATTTCGCCAACAAAACAGAAGCCGCTGACCCCACAGGTACAGACGGCAAAATAGGCTTCTCCGACATATTTCAAGACAAAAAGCCTGAGGACGGTTTATTAAAAAGGCTCGGAAGCCAGCAAGAGAAAAGCCGGACAAATACTGATGAACTTGGACCGCTTCTGGATAGAAATCCCCTGGGATTAACGCTGAAGGACGACGCCGGTTTGTCTAAAGCCTCGAGTTTTTCTCTTAAAGGTGACCTGAGCAAGCTGGATTTTAAGAAACCCACCATAGCCTTTCTTGACGATACCAGCGATAAAGCCGTCACGCTTGACGGCAAAGACATGAGCCACGCGCACCTGAGCGCGATTGCTGCGCAGAAAAGCGGATTCAATGCTTTAGTGCTTGATACTTCAGGCGTGGAAAAAGCGGCAGATACTTTTTACCATGCCTATAAATCAGGTGATCGCAGCAAAGCAATCGACAAAACTATTGCTGAGCTTGATAAAAACGGACTCGGCACTATGGGGCTGGATAAACTTGACAAAAAAGACTTTGAAGGCGCAGCAAAAATTCTTATCGACCATAAGTTCAATTTTGCAAAACCCATAAACGAGCTGGCAGACAAAATAGAAAAAGGCGAATTACCCATGGGCAAGGGTGATGTGCTCAATGTAAGCATGGGCAATAATGCCGAAAAAGACGAGAAAGGTAATTTCATTCCCGGTACCGGAGACCCTACATTTTCGGAATTGAGCAAAAAACTCGGCTTTGAGGTGAATGCCGAAAATCTCTCTGAAAACAAAGAGCGCATCTTAAAGAAGCTGGAGGACATATCTAAAGACGCAAGCGATCCTGAATGGCAATCAAAGGGCAGGCGTGCTCTTGAGACTAATAATGCGATTGGCAGGTTGCAAAGTTTGGGAGTCGAAGTCGCGCATTCTGCAAGCAACGATGGAAACGATCGAGTGGACATAAATTTCTTGCGGGCCAATCACGAGCTTGAGTCGGTTAACCCGGCCAATGGGACAAAGGACAAGTTCTCCGGCGCAGGCAATCGCGAAGCAAACGGCGTGGTGCCAATTTACAGGCAGTCTGACGGCAATGGCAATCCTGCTTATAAAATCTCAGGAAAAGAATTCAGCAAGAGCGAGCTTGCAGCACTGAACGGCGATTTTTCGCTCTTTTCTGCAAAAGATCCGGCTGAGCCCGATAAAATAAGTGTCTTCAAAGACGAACTCCCTGCCGAAAAAACAGCTCTGGATAAAGAGTTCACGAAGCTTGTCGGCAGGAATTCTCCCGAGCTGAAAACTGCAGCCGGCAATCTTGCGGCAATTGCAGTGGGTAATTCTTTTGCAAATATCGAATTCTTTCAGAGAAATCTGGATAGACTTCGTGCCAAAAAGCAGGATGCCTCAAGTCTGAGATTCTAACCGGATACAATCCGGTATTTTAAGTCAGCCACACCACTGTCGATCATCCCAAGTTCTCTGGCAGCACCTCTGGATAAATCAAGCTGCCGTCCTTTGATGAATGGGCCGCGGTCGTTTATTCGTACAACTACAGACTCGCCATTTGATGGATTTGTTACTTCAAGCTTCGTGCCGAATGGCAGAGTCTTGTGGGCAGCAGTCAGGCCGTCAGGCTTAAATTTCTCACCGTTAGCTGTTTGTGAGCCGGATTGATACCAGGAAGCAGTTATCGATTTAGTTTCGCCTTTGTATACCGGTCTGGCTTTATCTTTTTCATCAGCGCCTTCTGATTTTTCTTCATTCTCTTGCTTTTGATTATTCTCTTGCTTTTCTGTTTTTTCGTCCTTTTCTTTCTTCTCTATGCCGTCATTCCTTGAATTATTCATATCCAGCCTGCTCTCAGTGGCGTCTTGCCTGGATTCCGGAGCTTCGGTCTTGCAGCAAGCTCTCAGTTTTTCTTCAAACACCGAGCCAAAAGCTTGAATATCTGCGTCTTTGTCTCCTTTCAACCTGGAGACAAAGAGTTCAAGCTCCTTTTCATTTTCAGGCAAAAGCATGTCTTTTGTAGAAAGGCTTGCTGAATTCTTGCCGCGCATTTCTTGAAGAGAGCGAGATGCAGCTACCATCGCACGTATTTCTTTCTGCTCCAGATTTCTGCCTAATATTTCCTTGCCGGCGGCCTCAAGCGGGTCGAAATAGCCCTGGCCTGCTTTTGGATGAGCGATTTCACGCAGTGTTTGAGGCAATTTGAAAGCCTCTACTGCTCTGTCCGCACCGGACACAAGCTCAAGCTCAGGTAACTCTGCCTTTGTTTCAGGAGGAGTCAATGTTTTTTCTGTGCCCTTCAGAAGTTCCAGCCTGTCGATATTGTCTGTATTTGAAGTCTCTGCCTGCTTTTCGTTTTTTTCGATTTCTTGTTCGCTTCCGGCTTTGCTCATGATTCTTTATCCCGATTAGAAAAGTGAGTTTGAGTTCATATTAGGAGCTAAGCGTGCAAATCATGTGCGACGCGCAAAACCCTGTAAATTCAGGCTGCATTCTGCCAGAATCTGCAAGGCCCGGGGAGATGCTCAGTGAATGAGAATGAAAGCAATGAGTCGCATGCCGAAAGCAAAGAGTCGTCAGAAAGCTCGAGGCCTGAGCAAATTGAAATTGCAGATCTTGAAAATATAAGCTCGAGCCCGGCATTTAATGAAGACCTGGCCCCGGTTCCTATAAAGAAAAGGAACTGGTCGGCCGCTCATTTTGCCGCATTATGGGCGGGTATGGCCTGCAATATACCTACTTATATGATGGCGTCAGGACTGATTGCAAACGGCATGAGTTGCTGGCAAGCTCTCTTTACGATTTTGCTCGGCAATACGATTGTACTTTTGCCAATTGCACTAAATTCTCACCCTGGAACTAAGTATGGCATTCCTTTTCCGGTTCTGGTCAGGGCCTCTTATGGAATCAGAGGTTCGAACCTGCCGGCTTTAATGCGAGCGGTGGTTGCTTGCGGCTGGTTTGGAATCAATGCCTGGATTGGCGGTCAGGCTCTATTTACTCTATTGAAAGCAATCTTTCCGGCGCTGGCTTCCACACAAAATCTGCCTGCCGGAACTCACAACCAGGCGGAGTGGCTTTCTTTCCTTGCATTCTGGGCCCTGAATCTAGCTGTAATTTATCGCGGCATGGATTTTTTGAAAAAATTCGAGACTCTGGCTGCGCCGTTTGTGTTTGGTCTGACATTCTTGCTCACAATCTTCATGACTCAAAAAGCCGGGAATCTCGGTTCTCTTGTCAAAGACCCCGGCAAGTTCAGGAATTTCGCCGAATTCATGCCGGTTTTTGTACCATCGGTAACTGCAATGATCGGCTCCTGGGCTACTCTGTCGCTGAATATGCCTGACTTTACACGCTTTGGGCGTAGTCAAAAAGATCAGGTTCTTGGTCAGGCACTGGCATTGCCTGCAACCATGACCGCATTTGCCGGTATGGGAGTTATTATCACTTCAGCAGGAACAGTGCTCTATCCAGGGCTAAAACTCACGGAACTCTGGGACCCGGTTATACTGGTTGGTCGATTCACTGAACCGCTGGTGGTGGCAATCGCAATGTTTACGATAATGCTTGCTACACTTTCAGTGAATATAACGGCAAATTTAGTATCACCGGCAAATGACCTCGCAAATATTTTTCCGAAGTGGATCTCTTTCAGAAAGGGAGCAATTATAACCGGTGTCTGCGGACTGCTCATGCAACCATGGCGATTTCTCGAAGATCCGCATGCCTATATTTTCGACTGGTTGCTTGGTTATGCCGGAGGGCTTGCTGCAATCGCCGGAGTAATGATTTGCGATTACTGGATAATCAGGCGCAAAACTCTGGATCTTGCCGATCTCTATCTGCTTAAGGGCAGGTACTGGTACTTTCACGGTTGGAATTTAAAAGCAGTTATTGCCACAGTTCTTGGTTGCGGTCTTGCCTGGATAGGTCTCATAGTAAAAAGCCTTCATTTTCTCTATGACTACAGCTGGTTCGTAGGACTTGGGAGTTCGGCTTTGCTATACTGGCTTTTAATGCGGTCTGATGAGAAAGATCGTAGCAATTAGGACCTGTCAGCTATCACACTGCTTTAGAGAACGCGGCATAACTATGAAGGGATTCAAAATACTAATGAAGCTCCTGCCGCTTGCGTTAATTATGCCTGTGTTTTCACTTTCCGGAGGCAGCTACTCTTACTGCAGTGAAGAAAGTGATGTATGCAAGCCAATTTTCGACCGCCTGGAGCAATTGATCAAGCAATATTATCCGCAGGCAAAATTTGAACGCAAACAGGGATTATTTATTGCAAAATTCGACACCAGAACATTCATGATCCATCATGCCCTGAAAACCGGCGAATGGCAGGAAGCCTGTGCTCAAGAAGGCCCGAATCGCAAGGGAATTAGATGCAGCATCAAGGCAAACCCGGGACCATGGATGGGCGCGGCGGTCCTGCCACAAATATTCGACAACAAATACTTTTCAAGCTTGATGATTGCCCCCTATAACAAAAAATTCAATCTCCATCTGGCGGCGCATCTGGACTATACGGATAGTACAAGCAAAGAATTCGTCAAAACTTATCAAGACACAGTGAATGACTTTGCCAGATAAGTCCTCTAGCGAATAAGCCTTGTAGTATAGCCAAAATCGGTTAGCTTGCCTCTTATTAGTGGCATGCTATTAAGCGTAGGATTGCTTCTCTTATCAGATTCCACTAAAACTCAACAATTGCAAGACAGAAAGAAATTGAGCTTAAGATCAGACTTCCTTTATGAAATGGGTAAGTCTTCGCTTTCTCGCAAACTCTTGAGCGGAATTGCGTTGCTTGCGATTTTGCAAACCATTTTCATTGCTCTGATGGCATACGACGTCTTAAGTGCCCAAAAGGCTGCCGTCCGTGAATTCAGGGTTCTGGAACTCGCTCAAGAAACAGCTTCTTTGCTGAAGCTGGCAAGAAGCACCTGGCTTGCCGGCAACGACGCTTCACGTCGCCGGTCGGGCTCCAAAGAAAGGTACCAGGCTCTATTCGATCTCTTAGAGCAGAAGCTCGATAAGCTTGACGAAGGGCTCAAAAGCTGCGGCTTAGACGTATATCCTCGCGAGCCGATTCGCAATTCGCTTGCGACTCTCAATCGGCAGCTGGTCAAAAGAGAAAAAGGAGAAACACTGCAACGTGAAGATGTGCATCGAGAAATTAAGAATGAATGCCGTTGTTTCAGAGCCTATATCAAAGAGCTGAAGCTGGTTCATCAGGCTGCAGTTAAGGCAGCAAGGGTCGTAACTATTTTCAATCTGGAGCCTCGTTACCTGCTCTTTATACTTGCCGGTCTTAATTTAGTGATTCTTGTTATTGCAGTCATATTTCTTGATCGAAAAATCAGTTCACCCATTTGCAAACTGGCTCAAGATTGCTCCTATCTTGAAAACGCGCAGGTTATGCCCGAAGGTCCGGATGGGACGGATGAAACCAGCATGCTCAGCCGCAGTTTTCACCAGATGTCTCTTGTATTGAATGAGAATGAAAAACGAAGAAGAACATATCTGGAGCTCTTGAAACAGGACCAATCAAATTCGTTAAAGCGTGTTATCGACTTTGTTCAAGAAATGGGAATTCAAAAGGGCACTCCCGAGAAAGCCAAGAAATCATGTTTGAGCTTCAAAAATAGCCTGGATAATTTATTGAAACTACTGGCTTCGCTTGCCGAAGAACTGCAAGGTACAAGAAAAAAGATGGAGCTGAATCTGTCCAGTTTTCCTGTTTCGAAGCTTGTTGATGATGCAAAAACCGCAACCCAGGCGCTGATAATTAAGCAGGATATCAAACTTGAGACTGATCTATGCCAGTTAGAGCTTGAAGCTGATGAACATCTGATTGGCCGTGTGCTTGTGAATTTCCTCTCTAATGCAATCAAGTACTCTGCCCATGGAGGAACTGTTCTAGTATCGGCATTGGATAAAGGTAATGAGATCGAATTTTCAGTTCAAGACTACGGCCCCGGACTTTCACAAGCCGATATAAACAAGCTATTCAAAAAGTTCGCCCAGGTCGAAGCAGCCGACGGAAAGAAAAGAGAAGGAACGGGACTTGGTCTTGTCATTTGCAAAGAGATTGTAGAGGCGCATAACGGAACTGTCGGTTGCCAGAGTAAACTGAAAGAAGGCAGTCGTTTCTGGTTCCGCTTGCCGAAGAAGCATCTGGAAAAGCAACTGCAAAAAACCGATTCTCCGGCGCCAATAAGCATGCAAAACTCGCGTGCATTGCCTGCTTCAATCAAAAGAACATTCACACTCATGCTTCTTTCATTCTTGCTTGTACAAACAGGAATCGTGCTTGCCCTCAACTCTAAATTTGCAAATGCATCAGCTACAGCACGAGAGTTCGGATTGAAGCGAGAGATAGTTTTTCAAACAGAGGAAATGCTGGGCAGCTTCCTGCTCTGGAACCGAAGTATCCTGTACGCAGGAATGACCATGAACTTCCAGGCAGCCGGAAAACTCAATTCGCTTTTAGATGAACAGATAAAGAAAAATATCTGGATAATCAAACATCTGGACGACAAGAGTCCTGCAAAAGCCAAATTACTTTACATGCTGAACAGGCAGCAACATTTCAGAAAGCTTGTTGGGCTTGTAGTAGAAAAGCGAAAAGACCTGGACAACTTTTCAATTATGGCAATTTTCAACAAAGAACTGCACCAGGTGGTCTTAATGGACCGCCGGATTTTTGATGCACTGGAGCTTGAGAAGAACGACCTCGAATCAGCTTATGAATGGTCTGCCCAGCTTCGCTCGGATTTGCTTCTTTCACTCTTTCTTGCTGCCGTACTCAATATTATGGTGCTTGCTTTAACTGCCAGAGCCGGCGTTGGCATAACCAGAAAAATCGAGGCTCTGAGACAGAAGTGCCAGGACTTTGCCGCCGGCGAATTTATTGAGCCAAGCATAAGTGGTAAAGATGAACTGGCATTTCTTGATTTGAGATTGTTTCAAACCTGCATGTCCTTAAGAAGCGCCGAGGAGGAAAGACAGGTATTGCTGGCTACTATTGGACATGACTTGAGAACCCCGGTTACATCCATTCATATGGGGCTTGAGATGATGCTTGAGGGCGTTTACGGACCGCTTCAAGCAATTCAAATCGAAAAAACAGTTACTGCAAAAAAAGAACTCCGAGACCTGCTTAAACAGATAAACAGGCTCTTGTTAGTTGAAAAAATCGATTCGGGTGTATTCAAAAAGAACTTGAATATGCAAGCCTTTGACTTTGCAGAAACCGTCCAGAAAGCTCTCGAGCCTCTCGATTCTTTAATTGAGGACAAGAACCTGAGAATTAAGCTAGAGCTAGCACAGAGTCAGGTGATGGGTGATCGAGACTCGATTATGGAAATGCTCGTATGCCTTCTTGAAAATGCGATAGCTGCCAGTCCTGAGGCAGGAGAGATTTCGCTTTTCAGTGAATGCAGAGGCGATTGCCTCCACTTCTGCATAGAAGATGCAGGACCAGGCATAAGTGAGGTCTGGCAAAAACAGTTGTTCGAACGTTTTCGTTTTATAGATGACAGACCTGTTGCGGGGCTGGGCTTGCCCCTTGCTTATAGAATCTGCAAGGCTCATGAGGGCAGAATTGAAATCACAAACAAAGCAGGTGGAGGCTGCAGAGTCGAGCTGGAGCTGCCTATTGCAAATGATGAACGCCAGGCATCACAGCTGAGCGAGACTTCAAATCAGTCACTGAGATAGCTCGGAATCAGTCACTGAGAGCTCAGGGCTTGGGGCGCTTCGGGCCTTTCTTACTAGAATTTTCTGCCTTTTACTCTGCCAAGTTTCCACCAGGAAAAATCAGGGACTTTTTTGGCAAAGTTAGCGCAGAGCTTCCAGGCATCTGAAGTGCGCGGGTCTATGGCTATAACTGTGCGTCCGTCTGTGCTCAAGAGTACATTTCTTGAGTTTGGCGATATCTGCGGCAGATCCATCAATACCCGGTAAGTTTTTCCATTGAGAATCAGTTCAGCAGTTGGTGAAAGCAGGTCATTGCCGGCCCCCACTGCAACTGGCTTGCCTTCAGATCTGATTGCAACATATGAGTTGGCGGCGGTGTAGTGATTGGCGCCCACAGCTGCAGTTTCAAGGCAGTTCATTTTCAGAAAGGCCTTATGGATTATGTCTTTCAGATATTTTTCGCTTATATCCACCGCTGCAGCCTGGGGGATAGTTCCGCGCGACCTGTTGAAAAAGTCTCCGTCATGCAGTGAGTTAATGCTTTCACCTGTGTCTAACTGAGTTACTTTTGCAGACAGAGGGATATGCTCGTTAACGGTCATAGGCATCGGCATCGATCTGAGCGTTCCGGCTTTCGGCTTCACTACTTCTTTCTTGACAGTTGCTTTTAGCGGCCTGGCCGGGCTGGCTGTGTCTGTTTTTGCCGGTCCCAATTCTTTAAGAGAGTTCTTTGCCGCCTGCAGGTAAAAACTTGCCGGGTCGAATTTTTCAAACAAAGCCACAGCTTTTTTGTAAAGGTCACGGGAGCGGTCATACTGACCTATTAATCGCCGGGTCTGTGCTTCGGCGAATCTGGCTTCGGCAAGATATTTTGAGCCACCTGCGCTTGCTTCCATCTGGTCGCCCGCCATAGCGAAATAATCAGCTGCTATTGCAAACTGTTGCTGTCCAAGTAGAAACCACCCCTGCTGGTAAGTCTGGAAGCCCATGATCCGGGGGCAGGCCGCTGGAATGCGTTGAAGTTGCTGGACGCTACCTTGCAAAAAGACCGGTGGCGGCGGAGCAGTCATAGAGATGCGCTCTTCTTCGGCAATAGCCGGGGCCGCCATGCCAAAAAGCATTTGAGCCAGAGAAATGGCTAAAAACCTATTACGCCTTTGCAAATCCGTCTCCTTTAGATTCGCAATAATCGCCTCTGGCCGCGGGACCATAAGACAATTAAACTACTTGTTTGTTGAATTTCTGTTAAACCAGCCCTTCCTTCTTGTTCTATACCACTCCTGAGGAAAGCTTAAAATGTGATAATCACCATTAATATCCACCTAGTAAGCCAGCTCCGGTCAATCTCATGATTAAATCTTCCCGAGCCCTTGAGGCTCCGGAAAAGAAAAATCGTGTCAGTGCACAGGACTACTGACTGCAAACATTCTAGAGAGATGCCAGCTCTGCCTCGAGTGCGTCTGTTACTCTTGCATCTCTGTCCTTCTGAAAGAAAGCCCAGACCGAGACAGTAAGCCAGCAAATTGCGATAAGTCTAGCTACAATGCGCTTTCCTTCCACCGGATCATGGAGGAAATTGCCTGAAAGCCCGGATAAAAAGAGAGTCACAGGATCGGCTGCGTCGGGCACCCCTGCTCTTATCCAGGTAAGCACTGTGATTGCCATGAGTGTGAAAGTCGCCCAGACTGAAAATGCAATCCAGCGCGAGCTCAACTGGATGAAATAGATCTTGAGGCTTGAGTCCTGCCTGGTTAAAAGCAAAAACGGATTCAGAAAATATAGCGCCAACCCTGTTGCCATTAATGCCGAAACCAGTGACGGGATGGAATTGTTCATCCAGGCGGCGCTGCCGTATGCAAGCGCTGCCAGACCCCAGCAATACACGAGACAGTGCCTGATTCGTTCGAATCTCTGCTGTCTGGGTGAAAAGAGCAGATACGCGGCTCCGCAAGCAACACTGCCCAGCCAGGCCGCTGTCCAGAGAATCACATCGATGGCTTCTTTGGCTTTGTCCGATTGGTAGCGGGCAAGCAAAGTTGCCGCTTCGGAGTCCTTGCCGTAAATCTCAAAAAAGGAGGCTGCAAAACTCTTATAAGCAGGCTTTTTGTGAAATTCGGCAATCCGCCCCCGTAGCAACTCGCCGGTGGCTGTTTCAAGGCTATACCTGACTCCTGCAAACAAGTTGTAGCATAGCGCACCAGCGATGGTGTCATTTGGCTCAATCTCAGGTTTTATGCTTACCGGATGGAGAAAATCGGGAGCAGCCTGGAAACGGCTTTGCGCCCAGCTGCGTACATTCTCAAGCGATCTAACGTTTGTTTCCGTATAAGGACTGCCGATAAGCACAATCGCCAGACCGAATGAGTCTATGACCCGCTTTGAGAGGTCATTACCTCCGGGAAATACCGCTTCGAATCCCGGCAATTCCTGAGCCGGGTTTACTAGCTCAGTTAAGGGTGCTCTGGGTTTGACAAAATAGCTTAAAACCGAAGCAAGCAGCAACGCCACAATTGCCGCCAGTACAATGTTTTTCCGGTTGCGCAAAAGCACTCCCCGGGTTATGAACTGTTCGCCCGGTGAAAGAGTAAGCGGGTCTTCGATTGGACCTGCATAACGCTCAATTCTGGAAGCAGATTCTTTTTGACTTGTGGGACTTGTGGCCATAATTCATCCATTCATTCAAAGCATGAATCAAGATAGCGCATAGCGCCTTTTACTACATTCAAAGAAGCTTAGATCCCGGACAAATGCCCGGTCTGTCGATAGAGGCTGGGAATTTTTTAATCAATGGACTCCGTGTTCACCTCATTGCCAGCTCAGACCTGGCGAAGTATTTTCATGTTTGAAAGTTGTTGCATCCTATCGGGCGTTAGGCTAAATGGCAACTCATGAGTGAATTCAGCAAGCTGGACTTAGATAAATTTTCAAAAGACCACGGCGTCACGGATGCTCGTACCCTGCTGAGTTCGGATGCTCTGGAGTCTAATATGCGTGGTCCAATCGGTGGAGCACAGCGAATAGTTTTAACAACAGTCGAGGGAATTGCCAACACTCCGGCAGGCCTGGCTAATGCCCTCAAACACAATATCGAAAATCCAGTTGAAATGCTGAAAATTGTGGGTGGCTCCGCTGCACTGGCTGCCGGTCTGAAGGTGGTTTTGCCGGAAGCTGGTCCAGTAGGCAGAATTGCCGGACTGGCTCTGGGAGCCATGTTTCTTGCCGACGCTGCACCGGGCTTTGTAAACGCCTACAGGCTCAGTTTGAACGCTCAAACCTGGCAAGAAATGCAGCTGTCCGGACAAATATGGGGTAATGCAGCCGGACACTTAGGTGTAAACTCAGCTCTGGGCTATGCCGGTTTCAAACTGGGAGCCGGCGCCGCCAATCGCCTTCTTTCCAGCAAAGCCATGGAAGGCTTCGGAGACTATAAGCAAAGATTCTGGGACAGTTCGGCCGAAAGACTCAGTTCACTTCTTTACCTGAAGGAAAGCACACCGATCCAAAGGACATTGATGCCGGAAGCCCAGTCCACAACTAAAAATAGCTGGCAAAAGCAGGAGGATGGTGGTGGAAACTTGGCGCAAACAAGGCTCGCTGAGGATGTTGCAGCTCCACTAGAAGGACAGGTACAGGTTTCGACTTTCAAAACCATCACACAGGATAAGGCGCCTAAGCCAGGTCCGATGGACTTTTCTTATGAAATCCAGCCACAAAAACTGAACTATGACGCAAAAGGCCAGACAGCCAGGGTGTGGAATTTTGCCAGAGACAAGGTGTTTCAGTTGGAGTGGGTCGATCCAAAAAATCCGGCTAATTCCGTGCTTGGAACCGCCTTTCCTATTGAGGCTGTTGTGGACGGCAAGTCAGTGAAAGCCATAGTGAGCGCCAATCACAATGTAAATCGCTCGCTGGGAGGATCAGTCGGAGAGTTTCGCGCCAGCTTGCCGGACGGCAGCTCTGCTCAACTCCGGCTTCGAAAAATAGATACAGGTGCCGACGTATCGATACTGGACTTTGTAAATCCGAAGGACTGGGGCAAAGTCGAACCGATTTCGCTGGGATGGGCAAGTGAACTGCGGAATAATAAAAGCACGAACCCGAGCCGCGTGTATGTGCTGGGCTATCCGCAAGATGCGCCCGGTCTGCGTCTAACGCAAGGTACGGTACGCAACATCGATTCCAATAATTTTGGAGCAAGCCCTGCCAGTAGAGACTCGGGTTATCTTGATTTGAGGGAGCCGATTGCAAGAATAGCTTCTGATATGCCCAATTATCCGGGTCTTTCAGGAGGACCGCTTTTATACGAAGCTCCAGGCGGAAAAATATCGGTAGCAGGTGTCCATACGGCTGGTGTGATCAAGATGGCGGATGGTTATTCGACCGCCGTTGAGCATGTTCGGGCCATGCTCGCCTCAAAGGATATGCCCGGACCAGCCAATGGCATGGCTCAACAGGTTTTTACCAGGGCAAGCACAATCTCAGCAGAAACTGGCTTTAACAGCAAAACAGGTGAATACAGTTTTTCAGCTACCCCACTTTACGTACCGATTTCACCAGGGACGCCGATTTCCAGATTGGGCAAATTATAGGACCCAGACCAGCACAAGTGCGCAAGTGCTGCAAGCAACCATGACGTTCTAATAATAATCGCCTCTAGAAAATTTTCGATTCAGCTGCATACTACTTATTTCAGGGCGTTTGCTCAATCGGCTTTTTTACTACTTCAAGTTCCTGCAAAAAGTCACTGACATCTTCCTGCCAAAGCTCCATTCCATGCAATGCAAATTCAGCGTGGCCACCAGCATGACCTTTCTCAATTTCAAATGGTGGGTAGACTTTATGGCGATTCTGACTTCCGTTTTGATCCAGCACAGGTCCCAGCTGCTCCGATGGAGCTATGCTGTAATCATTTTCTGCCTGAATCAGGAAAACCGGCGCTTGTGCATTTTCCAAAGCTGTCTCAAGGCGTTCTTGAACTTGAGGCACTTTCTCCCAAGACATTGCCGCTGGAGCAAAGGGAATATAAGCTTGCATTCCTAAGTCCTTTTCTGCCGATAGAACGGTCTGTATTCCACCAAACGAGATGCCAGACATGATGATCCGATTGCGATCTACCGTAGGTTCATTAGCCAACCACTTCGCCGCGGCAACTACATCTTCATTCTCTGATTCCTGTGCTTTCATCCATTCAGAGTTTGTTTCGGAATCGGACCGCAGAGAATCTCGGTAAACCCTATCTTGAAACAGGACGCCGTCAGAGCTAGCAACGACCTGTTCATCTGAGACGTATGAGTGTCCACTGCGAAGGGGCATAAGAAACTCGAACCCATTGCTAACATAAAAACTGGCTATTTCAGCATAGTTTTTGTCAGTCTCTAACGCCTCTGAACCATGGTTAAAAACCACAGCAGGAAATGGACCTTCCCCTGGTGGCTTCCAGAGTATGCCTGCAATTTCTCGACCATTTTCAGTTGGTATGTCTACGACTTCAAAGGGTGGCAAGTGCTCCTCTGCACTTGAGGCAGCAGTGTTCCCCAAGCCAAAATTTCCAGCTTGTCCTTCTAAAGACATTTTTTGATTCGCTGTAGAATTCACCTGGCGATCACTTAAATCGATATTGCGACCTGCGGAATCTTCTATTTCAGGCGGCATCAATTATGCTCCTTAAGTACTTTAACCTTCAGTTTTCAGCATAGGCCGGAACAGACGGTCTAGAGCGATACAGATGGTAATTACAGGCATTGGACTTTGGGAGCATACTCACCTGATGGTAAATTAATCCGTGCTACTTTGTGTAAAACTAGTGTATTCTGCCAGTTCAAACGACCGCAAGGCCAACCCTGCCAGTCCAATACATGTAGCCGCCCAATCAAGCTAACACAATATGGTTTTGCTCTCAGTCCTTTATTTCTTCAGTGACGTCTTTCAATAAATACGGCTTCTCATAAGGAGCGAAGTAGCTTTTGTCTGGAAGAATTTCAAGCTGCGCATCGAAGTATTTATCGAAAATGACCCTGAACGAATTAACAGGACTTATCGAGCTGTAGAGATGTTTTTCTTGGCTCTGCGATTCAGGCTTAGTTTTGGACGGCACCTGAGGCTGAACAGGCTCTGACTTATCTTTTTCATGCGTTTCTGGAAGATGATAGGCATTCAGAATTGAGAATCTCTCTCTTAAAAATGCTTGACTCGGGTTTTCTTCGTTAAACTCGGCACTGGTGCCGGCTCCGTGATCTCCCTGAACTACGATAAGAGGGTCTTTTTTCGAGTTTTTGATTATATACTTAAGGCTTTTTTCAAGCTCCTTGAGCAAAAAAATCACCTGTTCTGTATAAGATTCCTTTTCGGTCCACTCTTCAAAGTGCATGTTGAGACTGCCATTTCGAGCTTCGCCATTTTCGCCAAAAAGATAGGGCATATGCGGCATCATGATGTGAACGAAAACAAACTTCGGACCGGGAGATCTGGCAATTTCGCCAGGCAATTCAAGCATCTTCATGCGGTGCGCACGCAGCTCGTCATGCACTTGAGGAAAATACCGGTAGTGTATTCCAATCGGAGTTAGTGCGGCTGCAGTTGCAACAAAAGAATTCGCCCAGGTGAGGCTGAGAACTTCGTCGGCATCCGGAGACTTGCGGGTTATTCCCCAGGAAGAATCAAGATGAATGCAACGATATGAATGCTTCTTCAGAAACTTAAGAACTTCATTGTCCTTGATCATCTCATAGAGCGTATGCCAATCACCGTCTTTATTCTGGGCTGCAATCGGATTTATGTACTGCATATTCAGCGATGATGAAAGTGAAAGAACAGTAAATGGATAGTTGGAATGGCTGTTTTCTGCAAGATAAAAGTCATTCTCTTTCAGGAATTGCCGGAAAGAACTGCAATTGACGTTGAAGTCTCTTTCAAGCACATCAAGCCTTTCCATTCCATCAAGAATTATGTAGTAAATATCCGGTTTATGATTTTCAGGAACTGAAGCTTGTTTTGCTTGCGATGCTAGCTGTTCTTTTTTGCTCAGATCAAAACTGTTCTGTTGGAACATGATGATCTGGCTGAGCGGCATAATCAGAAGAGCAAAGGATGTCAAATTCAAAACAAAAGTTACATCATTTAGTTTTGCATTTTTTGGTATTCGCCATAAAAATATGGCGCCTGCAATTGAAATAGCTGTGTAAAGTAAGAGAAAGAGATTTAAATCCGGACTTGCGTATACGAAGAGCATAAAAGATCGCAGTACATGCCCGTAAATCAAGAAAAGAAAAACAAGCCATGAAGTTATAAGCGCAGACTTTTCCACAGTTTTGCTCATGAGACCGAGCAAAGTCCAGATAAGGATGGTAACCAACAGAACTACTAGTAATGGCAACCACAGGTCATCGGTTGAAGCCATAAATTTAAGGTTGCTCTGAAAGAGCGAAATCAATGGGAATGCAGCAAAGCAAAGTGGATGAAAAACCGGTTGAAATGATGCTTTGCCTGTCATTTACGCTTTTTGCTTTCCATTCGAAACAATTTTCTGCCATTCGTGGCAAGCTCTACAGATTCTTTGACCGAAAAATACTTTTCAAAATCAGTACAAAAGCTCTCTTGATTGTAACTGGGAAGCCCGCTCAACCGGCTTGCCAGCAGCCTCTGGGTTTGCGGGTCTTCTAAAGGAACGAATTCGATAATCAGATGCTTGCATAAATCAGCGAAGAATTCAGCTATTGATTCAATCGGTATGTGCCCGCTTACATGCAAATGATGCATGAGCGCAAGTACAAGACCGCAATCTGCCGACAGCCTTTCAGGCAGACTCGCACGTTCTTTATTGTACCAACCGATCGCCGGGCTGGGATTGCACAGGTTTGAGACCAGGGGTAGTATTTTTGTTTCTCTTTTTTCCCGGCACTCTTTATAGAAAAGCTCGATGCAAAAGGGATCAAGATCAAGTGCAATAACTTTATGCGAGTGTTCTGCAGCTATTTTGCTGAATTTGCCTGTATTGGCTCCGAAATCTATCGTAAGACCAGGTTTTATGCTTGCAAGCATCCGGATTACTGTTTCAGCTTTTTTTTGCATCAGTTCATCAGTATAAGTATTGTCCTGATAATAAGAACTCCATATCGACTTATATTTATTGAGAGAAAGTGATGAAACAGCCATCTGCAAACTTTCAATCGTATTATTGATGTTTGCCTTCATTTTTGAATTTTGTGCTTGCAAATCTTTGATTGATTTGTCGCTGTATTTTTTCTGGAAATGTTGGTGCACATGCAGATGAAGGCAGAGATGAGGGTCGAGCTTGCTTGAAAAAGGAAGAAGCGAGCTTGCAAGCTCAAGCGGAATCCCATCAGGATGACTTAGGAAAAGTGTACTCAGGCTGATGTGAGTCCTGGCCATTAGGGCAAGCGGAGCCAGAAAATGTTCGCAGAACTGTCGATAGGCTACCCATGGAGACTCCGGCTCATAGCTTTCAAATGAGAGTGTATCGATAAAAACTGCGTTGCCGTGTTGAAACTGAATATTGAATGCAGAGGCATCTTTGAGTGTCATGCCCTTTTTTAGTGCAAACTCCTGTACTTCTAGAGTCGCAAGTGCTGCGTCTTTCAACTGGCTGAAACACCATTCGTAGGGATAAGATATGAAGTCCAGTTGCTCCGGATAGATACATAAAAATTCTTCGGGTGTAAGAGCCCCTTCTTTAACTTCAGCGTGGCTCAAGAGTATTCTCTTATCAGTAAGCTCACGGTAAAGTCCGCTATCCATCAGCATTCTGTAATGCGGCTGGTATACATTATTCAGCTGCCTGAATATTTCACCATTTTTTCTGAATACATAACCACTGGGATCACGAAATGATGCCGGGTGCCAGTTTCGGGTCATTGCTCTTCGTTTTCTAGCTTTTCTGCAGGGCTTTGTTTAAGCAGCTTCTGCACTAAAGCAAAAACCTTGTTTCTGAAGCGCGTCAAAACGACCAGAATACCCATGGCGCTGCCCATAATCATCTGGACTATAAAGGCACCAGTGCCTGAGTCTAGATAGGCAAATGCCGGCGCTGCCAGGATGCTAAATGCAATGAAAACCAGTGCTAATGCCGTGACAACCGAGTCTTTCACTTAAATCTCCTTGCAGATTACTCCAATTTTAGCAGGAAGAATGTAAGCAAGTTGATTGGAGAATTGCGGCCGGGCTGATTATTCTTCTGAGATTAACTGCCTTGATGCTTCTTAAGCGAATTCGGCTAAGAGGGAGAAATCCTTTCTGGCAGGCGCTCGCCTCTTGCCGTGTTTTCGTATTGGCGTATTAGCATACATACGTACATAACACTGGTCGTATTGTTCTATATACGTACATACGTACCGACGCATGGTTGTATTGTATTATGTTCGGCATCCATTCTGCTTCAGGCGAACTTCCGATAATCATAGCTGTCGGAGTATGAGGCGAGCTGTTAATTCAGCACAGCAGCCAGCAAAATCCGCCTGCTGCGAATTACATTCCGCTGTTACTATCCTGGTCCATTTTTATCAAATCAAAAGTTCGACTGCATTTTGTCGTATTGTCGACAATTGTTTGGATTGGATTTAAGATGAACAAGATATGCGAAAAGGTATTCAGTAAGATATTCTTGAACTCTTACCATGGAAACAAAAGCAAACTACTTCCTTATTCTGGGGTTGAACGAAGACGCTGATCTGGCAGCGATTGACGCTGCTTTTACGCGCCTCTGCCAGCAACTTACTCCATCTGAAGAAATGAGTTCCAAAGCTAGAGAACAGGCAGCATTCGCTCTGACCAGGATCCGGGAAGCACATACCAAGTTACAGGACGGCAGATTCAGAGAAAGCCACAAAGCTGAACTGAAAGATGCAGGTGAGCCATTTAGCCCGGATCAGCTTAAACCCTTTCTCGGCCATGTTTGTGTTGCCGCTGGCATCATTTCGTATCAGGATTTGATGGATGCAGTAAGCAAACAAACCGATATAGATCTGCCTCTCGGTCAAATATTGCAGGAACGCCGCCTGCTTTCTCAAACAGAACTCGACGGTATGCTCATGGGTCAGAAACTATATGGCGCTCCTGCGCGACCACTTGAAACAACTGCCAAGCGTTTGCTTGCCCTGGGACTTATTACGGTTGATATGGTCAAGATTGCCTTAATAGACCAGCGCACTTCGATGGCTGCTCTAGATGAGCTTATCTGCAAGCGAGGCTGGGTTGAGAATTCAGTGCTTCTTGCGCTCAAGTGATTTTGAGTTTTTCAAGCAGGGCATGCAGGCATTCTTCGGTCTGTATTTAATCGAAAGATGATATTCCTCAACGGATCTCTCAGCCTTTCCTTCCGTCATATAAATATTTGCCAGTACCCAGTGTGCTTCGTGATTTTTGCTGTCGAGTGAAAGCGCACAATTCGCTCTTTCTTTCGCTTTTGACAGATCCTGCTCGTATAAGAAAGCCAGAGCGAGTTTCGCTTGAATTTCGGAATTATCCGGATACGCATGAGCCAGGGAATTTGCTGCGCTCAGCGCCTGCTTGTAATTGCCTGCACCGATCAATTTTTCAACACTCTGGATTTTCGCGGCAAGTCCTGCTTTGGATTCGGCAGAATTTGCCGACAAGTAAAATGCCATCAGAATAAAAAGTAAAAAAACTGTATTTAGCGAGTGTCTCAATTTATCAGTTCGCTGCAAGAAAAATGATTCGGCAGTCTAATTATCCATGAAAAATCGAAATCGATGCTCAAAAGGCACCAAAAATTCAGCACCCATAAAACACCCACAGGCAAGCATTTCGGGGTGCCCCAGAATGCAATGAAACATAATATACATTATCCGCAGCCCAGGATTATGCGAAGTATGGCTGAGATTAGAGTTGGCGTTCCCCTGGCTTATGACAGGACTCGAATGGATCCTTTATAACTATGTATCTTTGCGAGGGGTCAGTTACCAGCAACTGATTTATTACTCCAGCAGGTTTATCAGAAAAAGCGAATATTGTTTTTGCATTATCACTTAGTTTTTCAAGCTCTTTGCCCACAGCCAACCGATCTTTGCAGTCGCTTATCGAGTTCCATTTGTCTACAAACTGGTCTCGTGCAATCATACGATCGGTAGCAAATTGGCTGGTGAGCACTTCGTCTGCCAGATTCAGTAACTCTTCTGCTATTACTTTGCTATTTTCTTGTGTGTCTTTTGGAGTTTCAATTTCAGTAACCATCAAATTTTCCTGCCGGTGAAAAGTAATGCCTGCAAGAATCGTAAGACACATTCATCGCTTTATGACTGTGCTTCCTTGTCAGAGACCTCAGTATTCAGCGCAGTTTCAAAGTGTAGAAATGTACAGTTTGAACTTCGTCAAAAAGGGAGGCAGGTCTTACAAATGTCGGTTGCTTGAATAATGGCTTGAGCCGAGTGCAAGCAAATCTAAAATAGCATCAAGCCTTGATTGCTTCGGTCTTTCAAGTTCAAGATTCGGATTCTGCTGCGGCACCTTCTGCGAACCTATTTGCGGGCATATCGGAGAAACAGCAGAAAACCAGTGCATCTGTCCTTCTTTTTCCGAACAACTTGTATGTTTTGCTCGTGATTTTAACGCAGCCAAACAATCTTGATACTGTGCTTGAGGCTTCGCAGAAAGAAGAGGCCTACTGCAATCTATTTCTTGTCCGCGCTTCCTCAGAGCTTGCTGCCTGAGAGCTTCTTGCGCGATTTCTTTTTCAATTTTTTCAGTAAAAAACATCAGACTATACCTTTGTCTTAACCAAGCTTCCTGTTCATGCGCATATATTTCTAGAACGTGAAATGAGAGCAAAAAGTTCAAGCACTTCATGACAACTTAGTATAGTTTTACAAAATGCACTCAACTGGCATCATTTGGGACCGCAAAAATTCAGGCTATTGAATTTGATATTTGACTGTAAGCTTTCTCATTGATACCAGCTTATTGAATTGGGGATCGTCTGTCCGATTACTAGTCAAATTAAAGGCTATCCATTTGAAGTCCAAATTAATGGCAAGAAGATTTCCGGTTGCGTTCTGGCCGACCATGTCAAAAGTGTAGATTGGAAGGGGAGAGCAGCTGCATTTGTTGAAAATGCAGCTGCTGAACTTGTTGGGGATGTGATAGCGAAAATAGCAACATTGCTCTCACCATAGGGATTTAGACAAGGCAATTTAGCTGACTTGAAGGCTCTGCCTAGATTTCTCTGAAAGTGAGATTATTCAAGCAAGGTTGCAGCAACGTTGAATTGAATTGTTCAAACTGACGGACGAGATCGGCTAAGGTAACAGCCCCCGGAATGAATGGCAAGAGTCCAGTCCATGTTTTCTGGAAACACCAGTATGTTTGATTCAGCCCAGGTCAAGCCCCCTCCCGCCGAGCCTAATGTCCAAGGGCGGGCCCGCTCAAGACAAAATCGGTTGAGATCAATCGGAGGACGCTTTGAACACCATAGGCCCGGTCCGTCGTCCGACGGTATGAGATAGCAGGGCTCATCAGGTGACAGCTTTGCAAGCTCCTTTTCAGCATCGTTATCGCTCAGGCACGGCAAGTAGCCTTTTTCAAAAACAAATAGATCCCAGTTTTTAGGCTGTTCCTCAGCTATCTCGGTTCGGAGTTCCTGAGCCTGATGAAGCCTCCAGCGCCTCAACAACCTGAGTTTTTCTGCTTTTCGCAACAACTCAACTTCAATTCCACAAGACTCCAAGTATTCTTCTAATGCATCGATTGCCATATCAAAAACAGCTCCAAGTCAGTATGTAAGCCTGTTCAGTCAGCGAGGCTTCGACTTTTGTGCCTGTTGATACACTGTCCAGATTCCTTTCATCGTAAGTAATGGATCAACCCGCTCAAGACAGAAGCAAAAAGGTGCTATCAACTCACTCCAACCACCAGTGGCTATAACGGCAATGTCTTCTCCAATCTGCCTGCGAAATAGACTAACCCACTCTTCAATGATTCCGACATGAGCAGATACAGTGCCACGGCAAATAGACGAGTAAGTATCAAAAGCAGGCTCAAGCGATCTTGCCTGTTTAGGATCAATGGGTGGCAATTCGGGAAGTTTCTCCCCCAGTGTTGCGCAGATTGCTCCCAAGCCCAGAGTAATGAAGCCGCCTTTGAAGCTGCCGGCCCTAGATGCTGTTGTAATTGTTGTTGCTGTACCCAGGCTTACAACTGCCACCGGTCTTTTACCGTCGAATTCAGCCCATGCGGCTGATACTGCAGCGATACGGTCTGCGCCAATTCCTTCATAGAACCCTGAGACCGGACTTTGCACCGATGAATCAATTTCGAAGCAGAGCTCGCCATTTGCCCTTTTTAGCTCTGTTTTGATCATATGAGTCATCTGAGATCTGACTGAGCAGAGAACAACAGGAAGCTTCACGGAAACTATATCGGCAACTGCCTCGTTCAGGTCACGCGTTTCAGCCCGATGGAGCTCTCCCACTGCTCCATTTTCTATGACAGACCATTTGATAAGGCTGTTTCCTATATCTACTGCCAGAACTCTCACCGGCCAATTTCCATGTTCTTAATTGAAGCAAGAGACCAATATTACTCAGTTGGACGATTCTTTGTCCAGCTTTTGAATTGCACCGATAAAGATGATTGAGCCGCTTGCCTGATCAGCAATTGCAAAAATAAATGGTCTGTCGATTGTCAGCACAAAACGATCGGGTATCACGCGTGCGCTTTCACACTGCATTTCCACCGCAGTTGCAGCGGCTGCTTCAGTACCTTCTTCATTGACCTGTACAAATGACTTGTGAACAATATCACCTATACGAATTCGTTTCTCATTGTTTTCGAACATCGACGAAAAATCAGCCTGCTCAAAATCGAAGGCTTTAGTCATGCCGAGTTGCTTAAACGAGTTAACCAGGCTGCTTCCATAGTTTATCTTAAATCTGGGCATGGCAAGAACTGCTTCTTCCTTTTTTGAAAAACTTGAAAGCCATTTCTTCCAGTTTTCCGGATTTAAGTCTCTTAAAAGCGGTCCTAGAGCAGTGCCTGAGTCAGGAAGCAAAAAATATGCTATAAGTCGCTTGCCCTCATACGGAAGCGCAACGGCTTTGAAACCTTCACCTGCATAACCCTGAAGGTCTCCGTCCATACCCATCATTTGCACCATTCCGGTGCTTCCGTCAGCATTGTGGAACTCGGCTTCAGAGGTGCGCTCTTTTTCAAAAGGTGTTTTCCAGCTTCCCTTGAAATAAACGGCGTTAGTCAAAATTGCTGCAATATCTGTAATCGGACTGTCTATCAGCTCGGGGATTTTGTTTGCTGTTTTATCTTTAACCCAATCGTTGACCGCTTTGATACCTTCTTTTGTATTTAGCGGCAGTGATTTCGATTCGGCACCAAATGCTTTGCTGCAAAAATCAGTGTAGGCAGGCGTAAACTTAAATGAGCTGTCTACAAAAATTGCATTAGCGTTATTGAACTGGCACTTCTGTCCCAGTTCGCTAAGTGATTTATTCAATTCACGGTAGTCCTGCGAAAGTCCGGACTTGAAAGATTCGATGCTCCCTTTTGCAGAAACAGAAGGCAGTTTCAAGACTTTTGCCATCTCATCTTTACAAGGACCCTCAGCCCCGAAATACGCCATTGTGCATGCGGAACTGATACTCGAGGGTGAAATAAAAATGTTTCCTTTCGCGTCCTTTTCGGCCAGTTTCTTGATTAAATCAAATCCGACTGCATTTCCAGCACCTGCCACTTCCTGGACGTTTCTAGCCAATGCTTTCACCTCTTTATCAACAACAGGGTTTTTGCTGGTGCCGGCAGACGTTCCTGAACATGAAGCTGTAAATGACGCTGTAAATGAGGCCGCAATTGCCATTGCTGCCATTAATACAACTCTTTTCTCATTAGGATATTTTTTCAATACTATTTTCTTGCAAATTCTGATCATCTAAGTCTTAAGCTCTTTTGCCAGTCAGCTTATTCTAATTGAGATTCCCTCAAAAAATTACGAACTAGAGCAAATTACAAAAACACCACTCGAATTGCTTCGCAGTGGTGCTTTTGCTATTGTCTGGCTGCCTCTTGCTGGAGGCTCAATATTTCTCTACGCTTCAGCCAATCCTTCACGTAAAGCGGGCTCTCTGCTGATGTTTCCGGGATGCGCATCCCTGATGTTTCCACATTGCCCCTCGGCTCAAAGCAGTGACTCAATCACTTGCTCACCGTTTATACATATAACTCTAGCACGAAAATCAGCTTTGAAAATTACCCCGTAATCTGGTCTTTAGTTTTCGAAAATCAAGTCGAGACCCGCTCTTTATGCTGCTTTTCAAAGACGGCATATTTGTCAGGCAGACTGAAATAAGCGCCATCGTTCTCATTTGGAAATTGAAGTTCAAAATCTATCTATCGTATGTTTGTTATTCCGAATAACAGATATATATATACTAGCTAATGCATATATACCAGTCGTTTTCACTCTTTTTTTAAATTGGATTTATCAAAATTTTCCTGCGTTTGCGCTGCAGAAAAAAACTCCGAAACAAGCTTTAAGGCTTCACGCCTGGAAGCAGCGCCAATAAAATGGCCCTGTCCTTCTATCCTAACCATTGAAACTCTAATCTTTGCTTGGCGCAAAAGGCGCTCAAGCTCTAGCGCTTGTTCGATTGCTACGTTCCTGTCCTCAGTTCCGTGTAAAAGAATGGTAGGCACTGCAGAGGACACATAGCTGATTGGGGATGCCGCAAGAAGTCTTTTAAGATCAGGTGTTTTTCCATTGCTGTGCAAATATTCCTGTACATATGGATTTGCAGACTCAGTCCTGAGATCGCTGGGTCCTGAAATACTTGCTACTGCAGCCACCGGCCAGCACTTCTCGGACCTTGTGTAGCTCTTGCATCCTGTATAAGCGGCAATCATTGCGGTAGTGGCACCGGATGAGTTGCCAAGCAAAAAGATACGACCGGGATGAATGCCATATTTTTCTGAGTTTGATCCCAGGTAAAAAAGAGCTTCTTTTATTTCCATGACATCATCCGGAAAACCTTTTCCGTCCCCGCTAAGCGTGTAGTCAACACTGAGCGCTAGATAATTGTTTCGAGCAAAAAAACGGGCAATCGAGATTTCTTGAAAATCGGATTTGCTTCCTTTAGCCCAACTGCCCCCATGAACAATCACAACAGCCGGGCGCTTTGTAGCCGATTGCTTTTCATTCCCTGCGGCGACAGGCAAATAAAGATCTGCTTTTAAGTTGCTACGTCCAGTTGAATAGGCAATGTCTTTGATGCACCGGACTTCGTTTTCATCGAAATAACTTGAGACCCACTCTCTTAGAGTTTCTGAAAAGTCTGGCGAGCCGATGAAAATTGCAAGTATGAGGAGCAAGAAAAATAATGCGATAGTAGCCGGCAAAACCACCGTCAACTTGCTTATCAGAATTTTTCCCAGGTCCATTTTAGATTCCATCATTCATATTGTCGACCATACTACTGCTCGTACATACAACAGGTGCTATTGTCCTATGCTAATAAAGATGTATTATCAACAGGTCGAACTGTCGTCTTTTCACCTGCTCGAGCATTCCAACAGATCTTTGCACAGCATAGAACATACAAGCAGCCATCGAGAAAGGAGGAATTGGGTCGATGCTCTTTCTCCATGGCTTTACTTTTCGACAGGAATCACGATGAGTACTTGAATGCCTGTCCAATAAATTCAAATACTTCTTGATCGATCATGCCTTTGCTGGCGCTTGCCGCACCTTCGGATTGGTACATTCTTCCAAGCGATTCAGTCATAGACGGATCTTCGCCTGTGAAAAGCTTTAGAAGCGATTGCCAGCGGTCTGCCAGTTTCTGTACTTCCGGACTGTCTGGACTGGCTCCATTTTTAATTGCCTCCCTAACTTCGTTAATCAACTTCGCCCATTCATTTTCAGTCTCTTTGATTTTATCCGGACCCAGACTTCTAGCTCTTTCGTTCAGGCGTTGAAGCTGATCCTGGCTATAGTATTTTTCAAACATTGTGCTGTCCTCTATTAGATCAAAAATTTCCTCTGTGCTGGGATTGGCTCCTGAACGCAATTTCACTGCAATCGATTCAAGCTTGGTCAGCAATTTGCTTGAGGTCTCAATCTCTTGCTTCAAGCTGGACAAATGCAACTCAATAGTTTTAAGAACCGATGATCCACCGGAATTCAAAATTCCGCTGATTTCATCCAGTGAAAAGCCAAGGCAACGCAGTGAAACAATCTGCTGAAGCCGCTGAAAGTCAGCATAGTTATATAATCGATGCCCGGACTCGCTACGTTCTGATGGCTTAAGCAGACCGAGTTGATCATAATGATGCAGAGCCTTAATTGAAACTCCACATTCTCTGGCAAGTTGTCCCACTTTTAGCTGCATAATATCTACCTCCCAGCTAAAGCATAAAAGCTCCCCCTGGGTAAGGATCAAGTCCTCCTGATCTCGCGCTATTCTATAATGAAGACCTTCTTCTAAACCAGTTTAGGTCGAGCTAGAGATATAATTTGTCTATGAGAGTTAAAGAAATTATCTACAGAAAGCTTCCAGTCTGTCTGAGCCTTTTTTTGGGTATAGTTTTTATGAATGTCGAAAGTGTTAATGCAGGCAATATCGATGGTGATCTTGAGAGCCTCTCTCGTGCATCCAGTTTTTCATATGGAGGCATGTTAAACCAGGCAAGCAGGAACGAAACCTTCGCTTGTTACCAACGCCTGTGTCAAAACTGGCAAAGTCTTGAGAAAGAACAACTGAACAAAATGCTCAATTCAGCAACTCCGGCGGGTAAGCTCTATGCCGCAGCTCTCATATCAGAAAGCAACTGCTTCCGTGGCAAGCCAGGCCAAATGAAGTATGGTTTTTCAAAACTCGAAAAAGACAATTCAGAAGTTGTTTTTCGCAGCGGTTGCCTGGTCTCAAAACACACGGTTGCAGAAATAGCGGGAAGCTTTATGAAAGAAAACCGCTTCCAGGATTTTTGTCTTTCAGGTTGGTGTGAAAAACCCATAGCAGATCCCGGCTCTGCTCCGGCTAAAAATATGCAGGTTGAATGAGTCACACAGCTTATCAGACGGTTATTACCTGTCCCATGTAGTAGAATTATTATGGATGCTTGTGCAGTGGCGGGCGTTGACCACTCCGGTATCATCGATAAACAACCTGGGGGCTTTTGGGTTTGGAGCGCTCACAGTACATCAGCTCACAGTACGCTGGACTGAGCCTTATCATGCTTTTTTTATTGGCGGCTCCTGCCGTTGCGCTTTCATACGATGAAATTGTTTTGCTCGTGCAGGCGGAAAAACGAGTATTTGGGCAGTCCGACAACACCCATTCTTTTGATGAGCGCATAAAAGCACTGGAACTAAACCAGTTAGGAAAAGAAACTGCTGGTCAAAACTCTCAAAGATTGAGAGCCGTATGCAGGCATCTCGGCATGCTGCCGCCCGAACCTGTCAAAGTGGAAGCAGCCGCTGAGCATCCAAATGTCAATGAACAAAACCAGTTAACTAACCAGAAAGAAACAAAGAAACAGAAAAAAATTGAGGAATTGAAAAAACAAGAACAGAAAAAGATCGAGGAACTTAAAAAACAAGAACAAAAAAGACAGGAGGCTAAAAAACAAGAGCAGAAAAAACTGGCTCTGGAGAAAGCACAAAGCGAAGTAGCAAATGAAATGCCCGCAAGTGATCTTGCAAGCAGGCCTAAGACTGACGAAAGTCACAAAGAGACTGCTCAAGAGAAGGAAACGCAGCCTGTTAAAACCCACAGGTTGGATGAATCCAATCTCATCCCCGACTATAAGAGTCAAAGTTCAAACACGAGTCAAAAACAAGCGACTGAGGCGAAGTCTCAACTAGATAATTTAACAACTGACCCTTCTGAAAACAGAAAAAAGGACGTCGCAAAAGAAGGAAGAATCGGCATCGGAACTGTCGTAATTATGGCTCTTCTTGGCTCTATCTTTCTGGCTCTCTGTCTTGTTGGTTATTTCTTCCTCCGGGCTTCAAAGCAGGACGAAACCGTGGATTTTAGCCAATCGGAGTTTCCACACAGACAAAAGCAGCAGCCTGGTTCAGAAATGAGCTCAAGTAAGTCAGAAAGAGACAATTTCAGGCGCCGGATGGCTGAAGACAGTCATTCACATCCTTCTTCAAATTCAATCCAGAAGCAAAGTCCAGTTTTGCCGGCTGCAGAGCAGCAAGCACAGTCTCAAGTAAAAGCGCCGGTTCAACAGAATCCAGCGCAAGCACAGCCTCAGCAGCAGCAGACACGCCCTCAACAGCAGACACATCCTCAACAGCAGCAGCAGCAGCATCTTCAACAGCAGCAGCCGCCGCATCTTCAACAGCAGACACATCCTCAACAGCAGCAGCAGCCGCATCCTCAACAACAGCAGACACGCCCTCAACAACAGCAGCAGCATCCTCAACAACAGCAGACACGCCCTCAACAGCAGACACATCCTCAACAGCAGCAGACACATCTTCAACAGCAGCAGCAGCCGCATCTTCAACAGCAGCAGCCGCCGCATCTTCAACAGCAGACACATCTTCAACAGCAGACACATCCTCAACAGCAGCAGACACATCCTCAACAGCAGCCACTGCCTCAGCAGCTACCACAAGCTCAAGCAAGCAATTCACAGGTAGTGAAAAAGACCGAAAGTCAGCTCTTGCGTTCGCACGTTTCAGTACCGCAAGCAAAACCAGTTATGCAGGAACTGCTTGCAGCCCTTTCCGAGGCTGCTCAGATGGCACAGGAGAGTTCCATTCAACTGGAGCAAAAACTCTCTGAATCTGCCGCCGACTTAGAAGCAGTGTCGGCAGGCCTTCATTTGCAAGACTCGGAAGAAGCGGCTAGTTCTTCTCCGTCGGGCGCAGGTCCGCTTCGTTCTTTTGTAAGCCCACCAGACACATTTTCACTTCCTGTTCCAAAATCGGCCGAAGTTCCAAATTCGCTCCATTCTTATGTGAGAACTCCGCCTCAAAACCAGGACAGCCATAGCAGCACGCATGATTCTCACCAGAAGCCGCTTCAATTTAAGCTCTGCCCGGAATGTGACGCATCCTATTCACTCGACGTCGAAACATGCATTCACGATGGCGAAGCACTCGAGCTATCTGAGCTTGATTCCTCGGTTGTGTTTGCTTTCGGAGAGAGATATGAAATTCAATCAGTGATAGCCAGCGGCGGTATGAGTATCCTGTATAAGGCCAAGCATAAAACCCTGGAAAAGGAGTTGGCTCTTAAAGTCCTTGATCCCAGATTTACCAGAAACAGTTCTGCGGTGAAGCGCTTCCAAAGAGAAGCCCAGATGATCTGCCGATTAATTCACCCAAACATAGTCGTAGTCCACGACTTTGGCACTACGAACACAGGTCAGCCTTACATTGTTATGGATTACCTGGCAGGTAAAACACTTTCAGATATGCTGGACAAAGACACACAAATGCCCTGGGCTCGCGCCAGGAATATTCTGCTTCAAATAGCCTCCGGTCTTGCACATGCTCATCACCTGGGTATTGTGCACAGAGACATAAAACCGACAAACATTATTGTGGACCTCAACGAGTTTGGAGGCGATCACGTAACAATTGTCGATTTCGGTATTGCAAAGTTAGGCGCAGAATCAAGAGTTGACAAACTTACGAAATGCGGCGAGCTTTTCGGTACAACTATGTATATGAGCCCCGAACAGTGCCGGGGCCAGGATGTTGATCAGCGCAGTGATGTATATTCGCTCGGATGTTTGATGTTTGAGCTATTGACCGGGCTTCCTCCCTTTACGGGAAGTGATGAGTTCGAAGTTTTACAAATGATTGTGTCCGCTCAAGCACCGATGCTTTCGCAAAAGCGTCCTGACCTGCACATTCCGAAAGAATGCGAGTTTGTTGTTGCCCGAATGCTGGAAAAGGATCCTGCCAATCGTTATCAATCAATTGATGATGTGATGACCGACCTAGCCAGAATTCCGGACTGAAATCTCCCAGGCTAAAATCTCGGAAGGAGAAGGAACCAAGCAGACTCCCTGCATACATGCTAGAATCGCAATAATTCAAACAACTTGGTGAAACTTAGCAAATTACCCGGGACAGCATTGACAGGTTCGTTTAGAGATGGAATTTCATCGTCTTGATGACAATCACATAGAAGTTTTAGCGGGGGACTTAAAGAAAGGTTTCTGGCGTGTTGATTCTGGCATTATTCACTGTGAGGGTGAAGATCCAGTGCCGATCGAGAAAAACACCAGATTAATCGAGGTTCGACTAAAAAGAAAAGTCAGCAACCTTGATACACTTTCTGACCTACCTGTGGGCGGCATCGTAGGCATGACGTTATCGACGCTGCTTGGTCCGGTCGGTGGACTTGCAAGCAGTGCAGTAGGTCTTGTAGCTGGCAAGAACGAGTTCATTTGCATCGGTTGCCAGCTTTTAGATGGCCGTAAGTTTATTGCCTGGATGCGTTCTTCACTTCTTAAGAAATGGGAAAACTTCGGCGAATACAAAGAAAAGAAGAAGGAATGAGCTGAAAAATCTGGAAGCCGCACTAATTTTCAGAATTTTCACCCGGCGGGTAAGAATCGTGAACTCCATAGAACAAGGGGTCAGCACCTTTCACCTGCTGATCTCTTTTGTATGCTGAGATTTCAGCAATTGCTCCCATACTACTACTTGAACCAAAATAAAGTCCTCCATCCGGACCTATGGCCGGGCTGGCCCAATCGAGTTCACCTTCAACTTCCATAGACCATTTTTCGGTGAAAGATTGATTTTCAAGCTGCAAGCAATACATACGAGCAGGAACATTTCTGGACTTAGCGCCATGAGCACCGAGATAAATGCGCCCTCCGGCATCAACGCTAATATCCGTTAGCCCTCCGGTAGAGGCGCTTTTAGCCTTTTCAGGATCCCAGCTCGCCTTTATATGCCCATTTCGGGACGATAACAAATAGAGCTTTCCCGAAGGTCCGGCACCAAATATACTACGCAGATTCGAGCTAGAAACAAGCAAATCTTCCTCAGCTGCATTGATTCTATACAGCGCCACTCCACCTGCAAAAACGTTCTTCCTTCCACGAGCTCCGGACAGATCTGTAATCCAGAGAATTTTGCCACAATTGCCCAGGTCTTCCACTGCGAATGCAGCTGCACCTATACTCAGCCCCATCTTTTTCATGCCGGCAACATAGATGAGTCCATTGGAACCGGTACAGAGATCGTGTCCTCCGAGCCCGGGCAGATCCAGCATCCAATATACTGCACCAGACTCAAGATCAAGGCAGTAGAGTTCGCAACGTGCGTTTGGATTTGAACAATGAGTTACGGCATATACTCGTTTAAGATCTCTCGACATAGTGAGTGCCGCATTAAAAGGATTGGCACAAGAGCCACTCTTCGGAAAACGCCAGAGCAAGTCACCGCTTTTGTTTAAGCAATAAATTGCATTAGTTTCGTACCTTATTTTTTGTGCTGCCTTCGGCACTGTAGGTGCTGCAAACGTTGCAAAAAGAATGCGATCATCGGTCAAAAGCGGCCCGCCAACAATCTCTCCGCCGGCTTCTGGATCGCCAGGTTTACCAGGATCAAAGCTCGAGAATTTAAAGATAACAGAACCGGTCTTTTCATTAACAGCATATAGCGAACCATCACCACGGCCAAAGTAGAGGACCCCATTAATGCTGTCGATTGCAGCTGTTCCCTCAACGGTACCATTATAGAAGTTCAGATGCTTACCTCTACCTGCAGCTGCGTCTTGAGCGGTAAAAGGTCTCCCATCGAAGCGAAAAGCATAAGGAGTCAGTGCAGGTTTCAGGGGCGACCAGAGCGGATCTCCGCTTGCAGGATCCAGTCCGTAAATTTTTCCGTCCATTTTATCCCAATTTTCTTTATCAGGGCCGAATTTACGGATAAGTCCCCAGCTACCAAAGTAAACCCCATTGCTGTCTGCACTTGCTTCCATATTTATTACATGTGCACCCTCTGCTCTGTAAGTCCAGGCTTTCTTGCCTAATATCGGTCCTTCTACAAGAGAATTACCGCTGCGAAAAGGATCATGCCCCTTCATCAACCACGATCTATTTTGAATATTGTCTTTTTCAGTCCGACAACTTGCACGAGGAAGCAAAAGCAGCTCAATTGCTGCGCAGAGCAAAAACGCTAACAAAACAAGTACTGGTTTTGATTTTCGTGATTTCAATGCATTTGTCCGAAAAACTAAGAGCAGTTTCAGCAATTTTTAGAAAATTTCTTCAAGGAAATTGCGCATTGCGATCCATGAACGTTTGTCAGCTTGCTCATTGTAGAGAATGCCATTCTCTGGCATCTTTGCTTCGGGATTCGTAAATGCATGCACAACTGAACCGTAGGCATGCAATTGCCAGTCAGCACCGGCAGTAGTCAATTCCTTGCCTATTTCAAGGACGTTCTCCGGGCTTGCCATCGGATCGTCATAGCCATGAAGGATGAGTATTGATGCAGTAATTTTTTCTTGATTGTTGATACCAGGTGGGCCGAATAGTCCGTGAAAACTAACAACTCCCCTCAAACGCCTGTCTGCGCTACGAGCGAGATCGAGTACACAAAGCCCCCCGAAACAATATCCTATAGCAGCGATTTTTGTATTATCGACAGAAGGATGTTTTTCAGCAGCACTTATACCGGCCTTCAGCCTTTGCAAAAGCATTGCCCTGTCATCCATAAAGGGCTGCATCAGTTTGGCATTCTCATCCATGCTTGTGCCACGCTTGCCTTTTCCATAATTATCAAGAGCGATGCCCACGTATCCGAGTTCGGCAAGTTTTATAGCCTTCTGGCGTTCAAAATCGCTCTGGCCACCCCAGGCATGGCTTATAAGCACACATGGACGCTTGCGTTCGCTTGACTTGTCATATGAAATGAAGGCTTCACAGATTGTTGAAGCATCTTTGTATTCGAAATATTCAGAATGCATAGTGCTGCTCTCTTCCTGATGGGGCGGTGACTATACTAGCACTATTCAACTTAATTCTGATTGTGATTGTAATCAGCAATAGAATCGACCAAAGCTTGAGCAAGCCCCACATTCTTGAGATGCTCGAATGTCACAGTTGAGACGAAGTCGAATCGTGCACCATAATTTGTCAAGCCTTCATCAAGGTATTTCAAATATCGTCTGCCCTTCTTGTCCTGAGCGCCGATTTGCAAGAAGACGACCCTCAACTCGTCCGGGTGTTGCATTGCTTTGCTGGCACTAACAAGAACGTCCGCTACATATTGAGGTTCGTAAGCGGGATGCGGCACTCCATCGGTGATAACTGCAATCAGTGTTCTTTGCGGAACTGTATTTTTCTGCTTCTCTGAAAAACATCGCTTCAGTCTATCTGCCAATGCCTCACCCAGCCTGGTTCCAAACTGCAGCCTGGAACGGGCAAATATTGCGCCAATTTCAGTAGGCGATCTATTCTCGAATACTGAAAAGGAATATGCAAATGTTGTTATGTTGATACCATTGGAAGCTAAAGCTGAAAGTTCTCGCCCAAGTTCCTCGGCCTGGCTCCCGCACCATGACCAACGAGAGCTAAAGCCAGGGCAGTCTCTAACGCGCATTGACATTGATCTGTCTATGATCAATTCAAGTTTGTATTTGGAAAGAGCCAGGGCAGTCCTGGAAATTGACGAATTCAGGGGAGCTTTTGCAGCTTCTGGCGCAAGAACCTCATGCTTGGCATTCAAATTGAACATGGGCCCTTGTGCTTGAGCAGGCTGAACGGCGCCCAATGTATCATATCTGGGCTCAGCGGCAAATTTGTAACCGGAACTGTGGCTGCTTTGCGCTGATGCAGGCAGAGTTGTGCACAAAAAGATTAGTATTATTAAAATTCTCATTTGGACTTGAAGTCAGCATCTGTACCCAGATACTTATTACAGTCTTTTTTCAGCCATGCCTTTCTGAGGCTGTCGTCCTTTAAATAAGCGTCCAGAAAAGCATTTGAACTGGTTTTTATCAACTCAAGAACCTGCTCGTTACGTCCGTCAGACAGAGTTCTGCTTCTTCCCCCAAAAACCGCATGATCTCCACCGACGAAATTTATCAAATACTGGTCACTGCGCTTTATTCCCTCAAAAGGCAACAAGCGTTCTTCAGGGCTTGTCGAACCTATCGGTGAGCTATCTTCAGTACCTGTCATCAAGAGTCCAGGTATATCGATTGAAGAGTAGACCTGCTCGGGGCTGCGAGCTCTGAGATTGACCGGCGGACTCAAATAAATCGCTGCCTTTACTCTTGGATCCTTGAAGGAAAGCAAACGTTGAGTAAGGAGCTGATTGCCATATGTTTGACCGGCAATTGCCAGTGCAGTGCCTGCCCCGAATGAATGACCTGCACAGGCAATTTTGCTCAGATCCAGAGCTTTTGCCAGTCTGCCTTCTGTTTTAGAAGTTTCTTCCAGGTGGTCTATTGCGAATTTGACGTCATAGACCCGGGCCGAAAGATTCTTAAAATTAGCTGCCGGGCTCAGCACGCTCAGAAGCTCTTCCTTGTTCCTGGCACCCGAGTTTTGCCAGACTGAGCTGTCGCTGCCAGGATGCTGGAGACTTACACAGACATAGCCATTAGCCGCAAAACTTTCCAACAGATAAGAAGCTGCTTCCCTGCTGCCTCCAAGTCCATGTGAAAAAATGACTATCGGGTGAGCTTTGCTTAAATCTGAAGGCAGATAGAGTTTTACCGGCACAGTACGGTTGCGCACGTTATCGTACCAGTCTTCGTACTGAACAGAAACGCCACTATCTGATTTCTGCGGGCTTCGTTGCTTTTGTATAGTTTGCAGCTTTTCCGACAACTTATTTGCTGCTTCCGTGCGGCAAGAAGATGGAATGATAAGCAACACGTAAACAAGAAACGAATGCATGCCTGGACGGCGTTTTGATGCCATCATATACCTCTTTTATATAAGGAAACCTGCAAAATTTCTCTCTGCCAATTTGAGATGCATATGAATTAAGACGAAAGTTGCAGGCAAAAAGTTCAATTCAAAAAGGAAAAAGGAAATTAATTCTCCGGATTTCCCTTAAGAGTTTCCTGATTCCGCCATTTTCTTGATTTCAGCAAGCCTTTGTTTCGAGTCTTTGGATGTTGTTGAATTAGTCAGCTCCTGTGCAAACGGGATCATCAATCCTGCATCCATATGTGCTTGCAGCTCAAGAGTTGTTTTCTTTCCATCGCTCGATGCAGTCAGAATATACGCTCCATGCGACTCTTTGAATTTGGAGGAGCTCAGCATCTTAAAATCTATTCGAGAATAAGGGCTCTCGGTTTCTTCCCAGGTGCATTCCACTTTTCCGAATACTGGTACCTGCTCGAGATGTTCCTTTACGACAGCGACCTTGCCGTCGTATGACTCCAGCTTTCTGTAACTGTTGTTTCTTTGCTTGCGAATCGCTTCAAAAACAACCTCAGGCGAAGCCTTGATTTCAATCTTTTCGCTTACCATATATCGATCAAGTCCTTAAATTATGCTGCTTCCGCTTCGTCCTTATCTGATGCCGCCTGCACCGGAGCCGATTGACTGAGACTTACGTCCGCTAACTGCCTTGAGAATCGGTCCGAGATCATCCATCAATTGCATATCCGACAGTCTGGCCGATTTCGGAAGAACCTGATTATTCAATTGACGTAAGCGATCAGTAAGGTGCATGTGTGGAAAAGTATGACCGAAAACCTGAACCTCGCACCAGCCGACCTGGGTAATCATTCTGCTACCCTGAGGAGGCGGTGATTTTTGATACACTGCCGGATCATCGTTGTTTGAAGCTATGTTTGATTCGCCTCTGGAATAAGGATCCGGCACACGCCTTGACGATCCAAAAAAATGTTCGATTACACTCTCTTCTTCCTGAGCAAGACTCGGAGCGCTAGTACTTCCAGTCCGGTACGACTGCCTGGAACTCGGAATAATGTAGGTTTTGTCGATATCAGGATTAATAGCAAATGGTTTGTCGTGCAAGACTTTTTCAGCGTAGTCTTCAAGACGGTCAGTTCTTGAGCTGTAGTCGTTGCTGCGGGTCGGCCTGCCGAAAGCCTTGCTTTCAAGCCTGCTAACTCTTTCTTCCAGAGTGTCGCCGGTAAAAGTTTTTCCCAAAATTTCCTTTTCCAGATTGCTGACGTGGGGATAGTCACCTCTGTCGGAACTTCCCTTAGATTCTTGAGGGCCTTCGTCCTCAGTATTGTTCTGGGGGCTTCCTGCGTTGTCTCGAGAAGGGTTTCTGGCAGCAGTCATCTTTCTTGAAGTTTCAAGAGGATGCTCGGGAGCAAGCGACTCTCCTTCGGCCTCCAGTGTAGCTGCGATGCTCTTGATCCGTTCACCGGGATCTCCTTCGATCACATCGCCACGCACCAGTTTTTCAATTCGTTCAACTCGTTCTTCAGCCGACTGGCTGTCAAATGTATGTTCGAAATACTTCAACTCCAGGAGTCTCAACTGCGTACTGGCAGTTAGATCCAAATTACCGGCAGCAGTGATTGCAAATGCAGCCTGACTTATTGCCAGTGTCAGTGAAAGAGCAAGCAAAACTGGAAAGCGCATCTTTCTTATTTACCCCAAAATTTCTAGACAGAAAAACAGCGCTCTGATTCTAGCACTAGCGCGATTCTGGAGCTTGGCATCGGTTTAAGCAAAAGCTGGAGCAATCTAAGGCGCGATTTTGAAAGACTATGCATTACAAGCCTTTCGGATGCCTGACATCCGGCGACTTGAGAGCTTATCAGGACTTAAAGATTATCTGGAGCTAAGCAAGCCTTTTCTGGCGCTACTCTCTCATTTATTTATGCTGGAACTTGTGGCTCTGCCAAGCCTCGGTTTGTTTATACGGAACCAGAATTTGGTTCCTTTTCCTTCCTCACTCTGCACACCTATCTGCCCATTGTGAGCGTCCACAAGTGCCTTTGCAATCGCCAGACCCAGACCTGCGCCCTTTTTGACTTTATGATCTGCGGCTTCTACCTGCTTATATCTTTCAAAAATTGTGTCCTGAAGTATCTGCGGAATTCCCCTGCCGTGATCTATCACCTGTATTTCCACCTGGTGCCTCATGTTTGTAGCATTTACCTCAACGATGGAATCTTCTGGCGCAAACTTGATTGCATTTGAAAGTAGATTTACAAGCACCTGGGTCAGCCTGTGTATATCACCATAAGCTTCCATGTCGTTATCCTGCACATGAATACTGATTCGTTTCTGGTCGGCAAGCTGTTTAACCGAATCTGCCGAATTATTCAGCAGATCTTTCACTTTTATAGTATCCTGCTCAAGTTGCATGCGCCCGGCTTCCAGCTTATCTAAATCAAGCAAATCGGTGGTGAGTCTGATCATGCGATCAAGATTTTCCTCAACTCCGTGAAGCTGACGCTTTCCCTTATCAGTCAGGTTGCCGTAAGGTCCACCTTCTACCTCAAGATGGGTCATAAAAGCCCTTACGGAAGTTATCGGAGTTCTCAAATCATGACTGACCATTGAGAAGAACTCCTGTTTGACTCTTTCAAGTTGTTTTTCGGAACTCACATCTCTTGCCACACAATAATAGAGATTTGCGCTTTCCGACCATTCACAAGTCCAGCGAAAGTCCTTTAAAACACCCTGCATTGTTTTGATCACCAGGTCGACCTGAACCGGTGATTGCTCGCTGCGGGCCCGGACCAGTGCAATATCCAGCTTGCTTATTTCTTCTTCGGTGATAATTCGATCGAGTGGACGTCCCATAAGTGAAACAGGTGCATACCCGAGCTGAGCAAGACTTGCCGGGTTGATTGCCATAATTACTCGATCTCTTGAGAGAGAACAGATCAGGTCGAGCGCATGGTCTGCAATCAGATTTTCTCTTTCTGCCGACTCATTGTTGCGAGCATAAAGCTGCCTCAATACGAAGGCTATGCTGGCAAGCTCGTTTGATTCGTTCATCCAGTGCATGCCGTGGCCAAGCTGCAACCAGCTTTCATCGGCTAATACTTTCATGCGCCTGAGCACAAAATGTTCAAAAGTGATATAAGCGGCTCCCACAACTACAAAGGCCGAGAATCCTGCAAAAAAGAAGAGCACTCGAATCGAATCATCAATGTCGTAAGTCGTGCTTCCATGAGAAAGAGGCAATGCGATTAAGGTAAGCGCGAGCATCTCGACAAGGAGAATCAGTGATGTGATTATTAGTGCTCGGGTCTTCAGGGTCATCAATCTCTATTCGTCAGTTTTGTTGCTGAACAAAACGTAGGGAAACACGGTAAGTGGATAAACAAAAACAACGGCCTGTACTGTGATCATGACAAGCGGGACTGGCAGCGATCTCCCGCTTGCAGCAAGATTGACCGGGTTCACACTGACTTTGACAACATCAAAGAGAATTGCCGGATCTGCCAGACAGAAGAGAAACAGTGAAAATAATGCAGCCGAGATCAAATAGAGCCAGAGATATAATGCGAAGGCAAATCCACTGGGGCGCGTGCGCTTTCTTTTACTTCCCTTCCCTTCTTCAGACTCGGAGCGCTCGGCTATCAGTTTTTCGATCACCTCACGGTCGGCAGCGATCAGCGCAGACGGTGTAAGCTGACCCGAGACCTGGGCTTCAATTGCAGATTTTCTCAGTTTGGCAAGATACCAGGAGCGCAATGTTTCATAATTGGACTGCATTTTATTGTGACCGATAAATACTGCAGGGATCTGTTCAAATGCCTTATACCCAGCGCGCAGCGCAAGATTGCAAATTCACTTTGTTTCTCTTTCCGGCATATGGGTTTGAAATTGCCGGCAACGGGTAGTAAGCAGAAGCTAGAAGCTATTATTTGCTAGCCTGCTGCCTGTTTTCGAGGTCCTCCCATCTTTCGTAGAGTTTTTCGACTCTCGATATGGCAGCATCCAGCTCTTCCTGTATCTTAAGCAACTTCTGGTGGTCCGATGCAATTTCCGGGTCTTCAAGACGCTGCTGCAGCTCATTTACTGAGTTTTCCGCTTTCTCAATTGTTTGGGCCATTTCGGCAAGTTCTTTTTTCTCGGAAGTAGAAAGCGATCCCCTGCGCTCTTTTCCGGAGCCGGAGCTTTCGGGATTTGCAATCTCAAGCTTTTTTTCTCGTTTTAATTCCTTCAGCAAGTTCTTTTCTTGATCGTCGACAGACTCAGTGAAGTTTTCCCATTGCAAATAATCAGCAAAATAGCGGCAAGCACCCTTTCCATCAAGAGCGAGTATCAAATTAGGAACTTCGTGAATCATGAAACGATCATGGGTCACAAGCAGCACCGCTCCCGGGAAATCGAGCAAGCTTTCTTCAAGAACCTCAATAGAAGGTAAATCAAGATTGTTGCTTGGTTCATCAAGAATCAGCAAATCAGCAGGTTGCTTCATGAGGTTAGCAATTAGTATACGCGCCTGCTCACCTCCTGAGAGATAACTGATAGGCATCTGAAGCTGGTCGGGCTTGAAGAGAAAACGCCTGGCCCAGCTTGAAACATGAATTGAGCGTCCACGGTAGTTTACGGAATCTCCATCCGGGCAGAGCGATTTCCACAGGGTTTTGCTCTGATCTAATTGTTTGCGGTTCTGGTCAAAGAGTACTATTCTGAGATTATCAGCTTTCTTAATGCTCCCCTGATCGGCTTCCAGATCACCAGTGAGCAGATTAATAAGTGTTGTTTTGCCGCTGCCATTCGGCCCGATCAAACCGATGCGCGTACCCGGATAAAGAGTTATATCAAGCCCGCTAAAGAGCCTGCGCCCGGCAATTGATTTGCTGAGCGATTTTCCAATTAACAACTCCTTGCTTTTTCGACCACTCGAATCAAAGTCAAGATCAATCTTTCTGTTTTGCGTGTTCCGCTCCTTCACTTCCGCAAAACTGTCCATCAACACATCTGCTTCTCTGATTCTATGAACAGATTTTGTTTGTCTTGCACGGGCACCGCGTTTTAGCCAGGCAATTTCGCGGCGCATTTTGCTTGCAAGCGCCTGCTCCAGATTGGATTGGGCAGCAAGATACTCCTGTCTGGCGTCGAGAAAATCGCTGTAGCTTCCTTTAACACTGAGACATCCATCTTCATAAACAGGATTTATTTCAAGAATGCGAGTGCTGAGATTTTCGAGAAACTGGCGGTCGTGACTTATGAGTAAGATGCTCAATCGTGATTGCAAAAGCAGCTTTTCAAGCCAGAGCACGCCGTCGAGATCAAGATGATTAGTGGGTTCGTCAAGTAAAAGAAGCTCGGGTTCCTTTATTAATTCCCTTGCGATTGCAAGTCGTTTCTTCCAGCCTCCAGAAAGACTCTCAAGCTCCTGCTCGGGATCTTTGAAGCCAAACTGACTGAGAATTTTTTCAACCCGGTTTTTTCTGTCATGTTCAGCCAGTTCTAAGCATGATGCAGCTTTGTAAAGAACCTCATAAATGTTATTCTCATCAAAAACATCGTCTTGAGAAAGGTAAGCGACTTTGAGATCTTTCCTGCAGCTCAGCTTGCCGCCATCCGGCTCAACCTGCCTGCAAATAATTTTCATCAGAGTAGACTTACCTGCACCGTTTGGCCCAACAATGCCAAGTCGTTCTCCTTCGTCTGCACTAAAAGAAAGATTCTGAAAGAGGGGTCTTGCGCGGTAAGATTTGCTTAGATTTTGGCAATTCAATAATTGAGACATGAGATGAAATTCTAGCTGCAAAAGCCGGATTCAGCAACGGTTCAATAATCTTCGTTTAGAACGGGAATCTCCTCGGGCGGCAGCTTCAAGAATTCGATAAGCAATCTGGCTCTTTTGTTAAGTATGGGCTCCGGAACCTTAAGTAAATAGGAGAAAAGCTCAGATTTACCGGGCTTTCTATAGTCTCTGGCCCTGAAAATCAGGCATTCATCGCCACCATTTACAGCTTGCCAGACCCGATCGTCATAGAGTATACA
>CAZTQO010000060.1:0-42068 GCA_964615655.1 uncultured Candidatus Obscuribacterales bacterium
GTGACCGGCGTGATTTTGAAGATTCGCAAGGATTGATTGTAAGAGCAGGTGATGGGGGTGGCTTGTCAGTAGACAATCGGGGTAAAATGGAGCCCTTTGGATTGAACGGCAAAATTGTTGAAAGACAGTTCATCTTGCAGTCTGCCCAGCAAGCAACACCGGTAGCAACTACTACTGCTGCAACTCCGGTGGCGGTCACACCCCGACCGGCTCCGGTAGTAAGACGAAGACCACAGCCGAATCCGGAAGCGTCGCGCCCACGACCTGTGGTTCACAGGCGTTATGAAGGCGGAGTTCGGGAAGCCCCGACCCGTTATTCAGAGGGACGACTGGACTCAGACTAAAGCTCCGGCCTGGCTGGAGCTAATGCCAGGAGGGCTAGTTCTTATGTTGAATAACCCCAAATTCGGGGTGGTTACACTTGGTTGTCCCAAGAACCAGACTGATACCGAAGTAATGCTCGGCTTGCTTAAGGATGCAGGCTTCGATCTCACATTCGACAATGACGAAGCCGATATTTGCCTTATAAACACCTGCTCTTTCATAGAAGACGCTCGCCGCGAATCAGTCCGCACAATTGTAGAACTGGCTGAAGACGGCAAAGAGCTAATTATTGCCGGCTGCCTGGCCCAGCATTTTAAAGATGAACTTTTAGACGAGCTGCCAGAAGCAAGAGCGGTTGTAGGCACCGGCGATATCCACAAGATAGTTGAAATCGCTAAAGCAATTACAGAAGACTCAAGCTTGCGCATAGTACAGGTTTCAGCCACACCTAATGATCATATCGATGAGGTGATGCCGAGAATTTCAACTTCGGTGGGCGCTTCCACTTACTTAAAAATCGCCGAAGGCTGCGACCATGCCTGCAGCTTTTGCATAATTCCAATGCTCAGGGGCAAATTCAGATCACGCTCGATTGATTCCCTGGTGCAGGAAGCAAAAATCCTTACGGCAGCCGGCGCCAGAGAAATCATCCTTGTTTCTCAGGACTCGAGCTACTACGGTCTTGATCTCTACGGCAAAATGGCATTGCCAGAACTGCTCGAGGCCTTGCACGAAGTTGAAGGGCTCGAGTGGATAAGGATCATGTATTTTTATCCAAGTGAAACAAACAGGAGACTGCTTGAAACCATGGCACGTTTGCCAAAAGTGGTCAAATATGTTGATATTCCGTTGCAGCACAGCCATCCTGAAGTTCTCAAAGCCATGGCACGGCCGCTTAATCCGGAAAAATCAGTAGAGCTGATAAGAGAAATTCTGCCTGATGCTGCAATCCGCTCCACCTTCATTGTAGGCTTCCCCGGCGAAACTGAAGAACAATTCGAGCATCTCCTGACTTTTATAAAAGAGCATGAGTTCGACAGGCTCGGGGTTTTTGCCTATTCAAAGCAAACAGAAGTGCCCAGCGGCAATATGAAAGGCCAGCTAAGCCAGAAGCTCAAAAAACAACGCCGCAACAAAATAATGGAGGCCCAGCAGGAAATCTCGGCAAGGCGCAACCAGAAGCTTCTGGGCCAAAAAATCGAAGTGCTGATTGAAGGCTATGATGAAGTCAAAAAGCTTTATTTCGGGCGCAGCCAGTGGGATGCACCCCAGATAGACAATACGGTCTATGTTTATCCGGACGAGAATCTGGACTACAACTGTCTGGGTGAAATAATCAGCGTGAAAATTGAAAAAAGCAAGTCATACGATCTTTTTGGGCATGGCGTTTTTGACGATTTAAGCGCAAGCCCTGAGCCCGCAATAGTTTCGAGCATTTCTTCTTAGCAGACAATTGTCTCCACTTCACGAAAAGTTCACTGTGGCTTCACCCGTATTTCACAAAGGACACTTAAACTCATAAGTGTGGGGAATGCAAAGCAGAAAGCAAACCACAGGGCTGATAAAAACCCTTTCCAATCCAAAAGTTTGTTTTGATTTGCGCGGGGACACGCAAATACGAGAGAGACCGGAATTTTCATTCCGGTCTCTTTTTAGTTTGCTGACAATCAATCAAGTCCAGCAAGCAAGGAGCTCTGACTTTCGAATTTTTCCACAAGCCGCCGATTCTTTTCAGTAGCTTGAAGCAGCCGACCGTCAAGACCTCTTAAATACTTGGACCTTCCGAAGCTTTTGTCTATTTCGTTTTGATCCTCTTCTTTGACGATTGAATACAATTTCGGTGATTCCACGAGCAAACGCCTCCTGCAAGCGCGGTTGTTTCTGAAAAAGCACAGTCCTTCTGCCATAACCTCCATGGGGTTGGGGAAATAGGCACTTACAGGACGAACATTTGCAAGTTCACGAATCTGATTTGCACCCAGTCTTTCTGCATCTCTAAGACGTACTCTTTCACCTGCTTTTGACAGCGGCAAGCCTGAGCGGTCACATCTGATCCAACGCGAAGAGTTCCCCTGCCTGAAAAGGCGTCCGTCTGAACTTTCAATTGCAAATCCCTGAATGCGAGCATTCGGGTTGAAGAAGTAAAACCAGCCCAATTTTTTGCTTAGTTTCCAGGCTCCTGGATTCTTGGGTCTAAAACCCATGTTATAAGAAGCATTGTGGGCAAGCTCATGCAAAAATACTTCTTTTAGGAAAGCGAAATTGCCCGCATTGGCAAAAGCGGGTTCCACAAAAATAGCAGGCTTGCCTGCATAATCGAAGCCCCAGTCTGCCCGGGCAGCACAATAGTTCCAGTCTTGCAAAAAATATACTTTCAGTGATTTTTCATGAGAGCTCCGGAGGTAGAAGCTGGGAACCGAATGCTCGATTGCGGTCTCCAGAGCCGAGAGTTCCAAAAGCATAGGTGATCTCAATCTCAGTTTGTAAGATGAACGACGGCTCCGAACAGGTGATGCGCTTGTAAGTTCTCCGCAATGGCTGACTCTGACTCCATAATGGCTCTTAATTCTTTCTTCGATTTCTGTTTCAAGCAGCTCTAACTCCGCCCAGGCATCTTCTAAGGAGAATTCTTCAGCTAGAATGCTCAGAAGCAAGAGTTTCTTGTTTGTCTGCCTGAAAAAGAAACGGTATTCCTGCTTATTAAGATCAAACTCGCAAGAAACACCAAAACGCCGAAAGAAGATTCTTTCAAACGGCACAAAGTCAGACTCTGCGACTTCAGCTTTCAGAAAGGACTTAGTGGCCAAGACGGCGTTCTCATTCATTTCAGAGAATAGAACAAACAATGCAAGCAAGAGCCCAAGATACAGACGAAGCAAAAAAAACAGATATTTGCAGAACTTAGATTCAGAAAATTGCATAAGGCAGTTCTCCAGCTAATACTCAAAAGGCTTTCCACCAGGTAAGCCAGTTAAGCAGCAAGAAATTTCAAATCAAAGCTGAATTGACTAATTCAGTTCCAGACATCAAAGGCTGCAGTAATTGAGACCAGAATTTATGAACCTGGTTCCCATGATTCGGAATCCAACACCGGAATAAATAAGATCTCCGCTGCCGACCCCGGCATGTATATTCAGTTTATGCAAGTCGCTTTCCAATGGGTATATTCATTCAAGGAATAGGGTAATTGCGCTTGCTGCTTCTGAGATACAAAACACTGTCTGCGCTGGTCTTTTTAAGCCTCCTTAGCTATTCGACTTCTTCAGAAGCCGAAGCTCAACAAAAGGCGCAAGAACAAAACGCACCTGAAACGCAAGCAAGAAAAGATTCCGAGAAAAAAGATCTTGCTGCAAGCGAACAACTCGAGTTAAGCTCACTTGAAGAAAAGCTCTTCAATAGAGACTTCACTAAAGACAGCGTATCTGAGCGGCTGGCACGCCTTGAAGACTTTGTTTTCGGAGCAAAAACAAACGCTGAAAACGAAGATAGAATTGAAAAACTTCAAAAGGCTCTAAAGAAAAACAGCAGCCCGTCTGAGTCGGCTCCGGCGCTCAAAACAGTCTCAAAAGCAAAAACAGCTGCAAGCCCCGGTCCCCGCGGCGTGCTTTCTATAATCAACCAGGGAATAGACAACTACAACCGGCATCGCTTCCACAATGCAGAAGACGACTTCAACCAGGCTCTTGAGCTTGCACCGGGCATGTCGCGCATTTATGTATATCTGGGTGTGACTCTTTTGCAGATAAATCAGCGACAGTCTGCAATCGATGCGATGAAGGCCGCTTACGAACTGGACCCATTCGGAACTTACGGTCGCTATGCCAAGCATTGCCTCATAGTATTGATGGGCGACGACGCAGTCCGCAGGCGCGGCCCAAAAGACAATTTGAAAGTCGTCAAAAAAACCGTCGACAACGTAAACAGCCAGGCTTACGCGGATGCAGCCAGGCACAGCAATATCGGGCAGAGCATCGCCAGAGCCAAACAAATTTCGGCAAGCAATTTCAGGGTTCAGCAGGACCCCGAGAACTACAGCAACGAGCTTGCTCTCAAGCAGGCTTTTGTGCGTACCGACGCAATGGTTCAGGCAGCAAAAGCACGGCAGGAAGCCGCAAAGCGCGCAGCCGACACCCGGGAATCCGCCAACAATCTCAAAGCACTGATAACTGCCAAACACTTGCCGGGCGATGCCAAACTGAGAGCTTTTGGCACCACGCTCAATACCAGATATTACGGAGACGAAACCTACAATCTGGCACCTCATTATATACCCAGGGAAGCGCCGCTTGAGCTGAAAGCCAGCGCTAAAAGCATTAAAGCAGCGCCTGCAAAAAAGCAGCCGGTCAAAAAAAATAGCCTGAAGGCAAAAAGCACAGGCAGGTCATATAATAATCGCAGTTCTGTGAAAAGGGGGAATAAAAGGTGAACTCACCGAAATCTGCAGAAAAAACTTACCAGGCGGTATTGTTTACAGTGGCTCTATTATTCGCCCCATATCATATAGAGGCTCTAGCTCAGCCTGAAGCAAAAACCTGCAAAAGAAGAGTCGTAGATAACGACCCAGTGCGCATTGAGCAGGCCAGGCAGATAATAGAGCAGAACCGGCTGATAGTAGAAAGCTCAAAAGAAATAATAGCCCAGGCAAACAATAATATCTCCGAATCAAAGAAACTGCAGGGACAGGCAAGACAGTACACGAAAAACTTAAAGCTGACGGCGCCATTACTCAAAGGCAAAGCGCTTCAAGACGCAAAGAAACAGTTCAGTCTTGATCTGGCCGATTTTTCAAAACATGTTCAGCAATATAGAATACATACCGAGCAGGTTCGAAAGAGCTTCGGACAGTGCAAAGCCAGTCAGGAAGCCTTTGAAAAAATGAAAAAAGATCTTGCATTGCACTGCGATCAGTTTCATATGAAAGACGTGGAGCCTCCACATATATGTCTTGAAATCGACACCTCGCTAATTGAAGCAATGGGCGCGCAGAGCAAAGTGCAGCAGCAGGCCATGCGGGTCGCCCAGGCTCAGATGGAGCTTGAAAAAACCGAAGCAAGACTGCAAAAATCAATAAAAGAAAGCGGTTTAATAGACAAGGAAGTGATGCTCAATTCAGCACTTGCGCTAAAAGAGCAAGAACTTGCAGCAGAATTCGGCCGTTTAAAAGAAGAGCACAGACAGCTTGATATAGCAAGAAAAGCATTGCAAAGAAGCGGGGTAAGAACAGCTGTTCCGGCAGTTAAGGGCCGGGTGCGTAAATAATTGCGCTTCCGGCTATGACTTTATGCATAAGGGCGATGACCTATGGCATTGCCGGCTTGAAAGAACGTGACTTTAGATGAATTCAAAATTTTTCCCCGTTTGTATATGATGGATGCATCGGAAAAATAGAAAGTTTTTTTCGCTTAGTAAAATCAGCAAATAATAAAACGGCAACTTAGCTTAGATTAGCCGCAGGTGTTCTTTTTGCCTTAAAAATTAAAAAGCGAATTCCGGCTTCCCGTATCAGGCTCAGCAAAACACGGAGTGAAGAAACATGCAGTCCAGCTCAGAAGAAACTCAAAACAGCAACGGCAACGGCGGCTGTGGCAGCGGCTTCACGCCCCAGCCCTGCGCCTGCTGCGCAGCACTTGCGCAACTGCGGATGCCCTGGATGGATGCAGCCATGCAGCATGCGGCTCCGCACTATAACTATTTGCATAATCAGAATCATACAGCTGATACCGCCGCTAAGACTCAAGCTGAGTCGCAGCATCCTGAATCCGAGCCTGTTAAAGACGATGAAAAAAATAGCAAAACAGTATTTTTCAAATTACCGGAGTTCGGAAAATCAAAAAAGCAGCACAAGCGAAGCGGAAGCAAAAAAGAATCAAGATCAATAAGCAGATTTCTGTCCAGGAATATCGGCAGTAATGACTGCGACAACGAAGCCGGCGAGAAATTTCTCGATGATGGCGAAATACAGGAACAAGCGGAAGCAGGCCTGGATTCGGAGATACTTAAAGGCGCAGAGACTGGCGATGATCCTGCAAATACTGCCGGCGCCGACGAAGCAGACTGGTTCAAACCCAAAAAAGAAAAATTCAAACTTTCATTCGGCCTGCAGGGGCTGGCAGTCGGCATTCTGGGAATTTTCCTGCCGGCTTTCGTTCTTTGTGCAAGCATTCTTTCAACACCCAAGCGCATAACACTGGTTATGCTTCATCATCCGCTTGAATCTACAATAGAGTTGCTGCTGGTGGCAGCGATTCCGGTAGTGAATTTTCTTGTCTGGTCAGCCATATGCAAACAGCGAGCCAATTTGTCGCGCTGGCTGGTTATGGGTCTGGGCAGCAGCATCGGCAGCGCTCTAATGATTGCCGCAGTCAGTTTTGCAGCTTTATTTTTCAACCATGACGAACTGCTTGACTCAATTGGTTCGGATTTTTCGATGGGATTCACCTGGCTGGCTTTTCTTTCACTACTTTCAGCCGCTGTTTCCACATATCTTGCAAACCGGCTGCGCCTGAGCTGGGAACTCGAAAGCAGCCGCCTCAAAGTTACGGTACAGGCTATCAGCGGTATGGTACTTGCAATGCTTGCGCTTGTTGCAGCCGAATACCGTCCGTTTTGCGTGCGCCTTGCCCAGTACAACGCCGTATCCAGAGACGAAAAAGTTCAAAAAGAAGGGATTGCCTGGCTCCGGCAAATAAATCCAGAGCGTGAGATGCGCATGGAATGCTCAGACAACCGGGCAGCAGGGCTTGCGGGATTATTCTTTCCTATAAAATCAAGTGTTCAGCATCAACTTTATTTCAAACTCACAGGCACCCCCTATAGTTTCAGAGATGAAAAATCAACTGATCTGGCATCGATGCCGGATGATTACCTGAGCCGCCATGTGGTAGGCGACCGGGTGCCGAAGCTTGAGCTTACACGTTCGAGCCTGAACGGCGTATTGCATGCAAACACTCTCACATCTACTCTGAACTGGACTTTCGTTATCAAAAACGGCAACTCCTTCGATCAGGAAATGAGAGCAGAAATAGGGCTTCCGGCAGGTGCAGCCATATCAGGGCTTTCAATCTGGCGCAAAGGCGAAGCTGAAGCCGCCGGATTTGTCGCAAGCGGCAAAGTCGAAACGGCCCAGACCAGCACATACGGCAATACTGCTCCCGGCATGATCACAGATCTGGGGCGCGGCCGGGTTTTGCTTCACTGCTACCCGGTTCCTCATGAAGACGAACTGAAAGTGAATCTTACAATGGTTGTGCCGCTCAAGTCAGAAAGCGCGGGACAGACCTCACTTGTTACACCACAGCTTATCGCAACCAACTTCGGCCTTGATGGCGAACACCAGCTGCGTTTGCGTTCAAAAAACCTGCTGGCAAGCTCGGTCAAAGGGCTTGAAAGCAGTGTTAACCCAAGCGGTGACAATGTAATTTCCGGAACACTTACAAGCGAGCAACTCGAAACTTCACCGCTGCTTGTAAGAGCCAGCCGCGATCAGATAAGCAAACCATATGCGGTGCTCGATGAGATTGCCACAAAGCATAAACTCGAGGACGAGAAAGAAAAAGAGCGTTTGCGAGTAGAGCGCGAACGAGCCAAAGAAAGACAGCGCATAGCCGAAGCCAGATCTGAAAATGAAGAGCTCGGCAAGGTAGTGCTGATGATTGACGGTTCAAAAGGTGTGAGTTCTCAGGTAGGAGATCTGGGCAAGCTGCTTGCCAAACACAAACAAGACCAGAAAGCCAGGGTAATAAAACCCAGACTGGTTAAAGTGCAGCCTCAATACGTGGTCGAAGAACTCAGCCGCGTGCAGGCACCGGCACCCAAGCACCTGCTTGTAGTCCTTGATGCTTCAGCGAGCATGGAAAAATACAAAAATGAAATCAAAAGCGCCTTGCAAAGCCTGCCGGCTTCGATTAAGACATCGGTGATTGTGGCATCCGAAAGCAACGAAAAAGCAAGCAAAGCCAAATCAGTTCAAGAAACGCTTTCAGACTTCGACCAGATTCAATTTATCGGTGGTCAGGACAATTTAAAAGCAGTCGTAAGAGCAAGCGAGCTTGCAGGCGAAAACAAAGATGCAGCGGTACTCTGGATTCACGGACCCCAGTCGGTTATAAACCGCGAAATCTATATAATGTCAGCCTATGAAGCAACACCGTCATTCTACGAGTTGCCGGTAATAGCAGGAACAGATACTTTCGAGTTCTTCAAAAACCACAGCGAAATCGGTCCTTTCGTTCAGGTTCCCCGAAACGGAAAATCGGTTGCAGATGACCTGACTGAATTTTTCAGCACCTGGAATCCAAACAACAAGAGCCTGGTAGCTAAACTCAGCCAGCGCGAGAATTTAAACGCCGACTATCTCAAAGCAAACAAAGATGAAGCACACGAACTGCTGCTTTTGAGAGCTTTCAATGAAAGCAACCGGCTCATAAACACGCGTCATTACAAACGCGCCGCCAGGCTCGCTCTTGCATACGGATTCGTTTCACCTGTAAGCTCCGCGCTTCTCGGCGGCACAAACTCACAGCCGCAAGACGCCGACAACAACAGCGAAGCGACTGCAACAAATGAGGCTGCCCCAGAGGCTGCCCCAGAATCCAGCTCAGAGTCCAGCGCCGATGGCTACAGCAACTCAAGCCAGCAAGCCATATTACAGGGTGCGACCAACGGTACTGTCGGCGGCGATGCGACCGTAATTATGGGTGTGAACACCGCAGGTACAGTAAGGGTGAATAACCTGGCCAACTTAGAAGCACTGCTCAATATCATCGCCAACCTCGGTGAACTTGGAGCAATAATTGCAGGTGTGGGACTGATAGCTCATGGAGTAATGAACAAGGTTGTTCTGAAACTCGGTGAAGACATAGAGCTTGGTCCCGGGGGTCGGATGGTTCTGGGAGGCATACTGATCACGATGGGTCTCATGCTCCCGGGAATCATCAACTGGTTCGTCGCCTCAGCAAGAGATGCAAATCTTTTCTCCTAGCACGGTCAAAGAAGCAAGAACGGGGGGGCTCTCGGCTCCCCCGTTTTCTTGCACAGAGATCACCAGATCGAGTTAGAAGCAAGAGCAGAATTCACCGTTTTGTTTTTCAGGGCTTAGCCTGAAAGAACGGTGTGCGACGCAGCTCAGCAGGCGAGAATACTAATAGAAAGAAGAGAAAACCAGCTCGATCAAAGCAGGCAAAGGGGGCGATGAAAATGTTTCTTCCACTTCTTATAGATAAACAGCATTACCGAAGCGATTTTGCAGAAAAGCTCTCCCGACTTAGCTTCAAGCACCAAGAATTGCACGATTCGAACAAAGGCTTAGACCTCATAGAAAAGCTGCAGTTCCATCTAATAAACAGACAGCAATACAAGATTGAACACAACGGGCTCGACTATTGGCTCCGGAACTACAATGGCGCCTACAGACCGGCTCAAGAAACTAGAACAGTTCAAGAAGCTAGATAGCTTAACAGCTAAACTCCAATGGTGCTGTTGGAAGCAAGCCTGTTTAAATACAATCAGGCGTTATACCTTTTCTGGATATATAAAATGAGAAAATTACTTGCCTTGCTTATGGGACTGAATGAGTGCGCTTCGGCAGTGGAACTCAAAAGGCAGTACCAGAGACTTATTTCGCTTATGCTTGCGTCAGAGGCCGAATGCAAGCAAAGCCACATATTTAGATACCAGACTGCCCGAGAGCGGCTGAGCGTGGTGTTTGAAAAAACCCGCAGAAAGTTCGATTCACAAATTGAAATGCACGGCTCTGTAACAGGAAGCGGGCTCTTATTAGGCGAGTTATTAGTCGATGCTGAAATAATTACGGAAGCTCAGCTTGAAAATGGGCTGAAAATACAGGCGCAGGCAAAGCCGCCACTGCCACTTGGCCGCATACTTGTAGCTTGCAAGCTTCTGAGCTGGGAGGAACTTGCATATTTTCTAAAGCTTCAGGACCTGCTGCAGCTGCCGCCAACTCATCCTCATCGCCTTTCCAGGCAATTACTTGAACTCGGGCTTTTAACAAAGGCGGAGCTTGAGGTTGCAGAACTGGACTGCGAAACTACAGGCTGCTCGATGTTTTATGCCATAAGCGCCAGGGGCTGGATAAAGCCCGGTCTTCTGGCCGTGCTTGCAAATATGCCCGAACGCAAAACAGCCGGGCCGCAGAAGGAAGAAAGCACTGCCGGCAGAAGCGATATAAGCAAAATCCTTTCAGCCTGAACTTATGGCGGAAGCGTGCCCCTGTACTTATGGCGGAAGCGTGCCCCTGATTACCGGATCGAGACCGGTCTCGGCAGCTCCCTGCTGGTTGAGCGTTACTTTGCGTCCGTTCCTGAGTACCAGATATACAGGTTCAACTAACTTATCACCGAGCCTGTACTGCAATTGCAGGCTGGATGAACCTTGGCTTGTACTTAGCTGATAGCTACCTTTTTGTGCCGTTGTGTCCGGAACTTTGACACTTATCGAATCTGGGCTCTCAAAATCAATCTGCCCGCCATTTTCACCGTAAAAGCTGGTGCCCGTTAAATCTGCAGGCAGCTCACTGCTTTGCCCCTGATCAGGCAATTTTTCCCAGCCCAGCTTTTTGTATAATTCCACCCGGCTTTTTGTCGATCTGTCTGACTCTCCATTTTCTTCACGGATTTTCTGCACCGCCGAATTAATCTGATCGCTTGCCGGGTTTCTCGGAGCAGAACAGCCCTGCATCAAAAAAACAACAGTTCCGGCCAGGCAAGAGAGCCGCATGACAGACAAAATGCGTCTAAAAGCCTCCCAAGGCAAAACCTTCATTAGTTACGCTCCCGAACTACTTGTTCCTAATAATCTGCCTCATTTTTCCATACTTTAAGCACTCCTTAGGGTATATAAATTCCAGCCCTGACTATCTGTGGCGTCTGATTTCTTTTCCCCATGATGGCTCATTGAAGCAGCCGCCTCAGGGTGAGAAAACTGAAAAGGCGGCCTCTAAGGCGCGAGGTGAAACTGACTCTGTCATGGGCTCCCTCGGAGCGGGCGTGAAGAAGCAACGACAGCAACAACGCGAAAGCGGTGAGAGTGGAGTTACAGGCAAAGGAGATAAAAACGCCAAGTTTAGATCTGCAAAGGACATCTTGGGCGATTTTGCGCACGCAATTCTTAGCAAAGACGCTGAGTCGAAGCTAGATACTGAATTTCGAGCCAAGTAAGTCGTTGATTGGAATCCGTATCACAGAAATCAAATTATCAATGCTCCCATCGACCGACCTGCTGCTCCTCCAATTTTTCCTGTTAACCAGAGGGCGCCTTTGTACTTCTACCGCGAACCGCAGCCTGGATTTGGAGTTATACAGATGCTGAATCCATTCTTAGGAATGCCAAGATCTGAATCATAGCCCTTCGTCATATCCCCGAGGCATGAAATCGCAGACGGTACCGCTTTCAATATCAGGCATAGGTTTGCTGATCCTTGGCAGAGCATCATCAAGCTCCTTAGCAGCCATGTTGCCAGCAAGAGAAATCAATTGTTGACGTAGGGCCATTGCTCTTCGCATATGCTTATTGTTTTTGGGCGGATTGCCAACTAAATTTTTTGCCCATTCCTTTTTCGCCTGCATACCAAGATCATTAGCTACAGAGTTCATTTCAAACTTATAACCCTCATAAAGGTTTTTGGCCAATTTCCCAGCCTTAGTCTCAGACATTTTCCTGAGCTTAACAATTCTATTGGCGACCATCTTTTCAAGTTTTGAGTCAACTTCCGATGCTTTCACAGAATAATTGCTCAAAGAACAAACAACAAGGGCAGAAAACAAAATCTTAAGTGCAAGACATATTTTTCTCATTACGAGCTCCCCTCTTATCGCATCATAACATAGGTCAGAGATAGGGTTTCCCGGAGGATCTAATCACACTTAAGAGCGATATAAACAGTTTCAGCTTTCTAATAGAATGGCAAGAAGCGCTTTCTACAAAAACTTTGTAGCAAGCGCTTCTTGCAGTCATTTTTTTTCGATGACCAGATTTCCTGATGAAAACTATATTGCTCGTATATGAGGACAACTCGCTTGCTAAGCTTCTGGGCTTGCAAATTAAGAAATTGGGTTTTGAACTCGAATATATGGACAGAGAGCAACTCTCTGTCTCTGAGCTTATAAAGGCTGGCTACGCGCTTATCGTCATGGAGATCATGGCAGGCAATCACAATAGCTTGAAGTCCTCTGAAATAGTAAGAAATATCAGGGAAGAAGAAGCTCTGTCCGGGGTTTCCAGAGTACCAATCATAGTACTTTCTCCAAAAAATCAATCGGAGGCAGAGCTGCTATCTGCGGGAGCCGATGAATCATTCAAAAAGCCGCTTCCATTTAAAACGCTTGCCCGAGCAATCAAACAATGGTGCAGCTAAAGACTATCAATCAACCATGCCGCTTCTTAGAGCTTTGACTGCAGCATGAGTACGGCTTTTCACCTGCATTTTGGCAAGTATGTGTTTCAAATGCGTCTTTACCGTGTCGATGCTGATATCGAGTTCTTTGGCTATGCCCTTGTTTGTCAGACCTCTTACAATCAGCCGAATCACCTCGATTTCCCTCTGGCTGAATTTTTCTTCGCCGGGTCGCGGGAACTCCACAACTACACCAGTTTCAGGCGGCTTGCTCGCCAAAGCATTTTGCTCCAGATCGGTCATAATCACTACCCCCAATCAAGTAGAAAAAATAGATAAAATAGAACAGACAAGGCGCCAGCCAAGCAAAGCAAACGCTTTTACTAAGATTCCTCAATCAATAACTGGGCCCGGCCCGAAATCCTCAATTCGTTTGATTTCTCAAACTATGCATTCATCATGACAGATAATGTTTGAAATTCTCTTGAAAAAAATCGGCGCCAAGATAAATTGGCTACACTGCTTCTTGCTTTCTAAGAGCCCGTCAGAGATTTTTGGTCAGATCATAAGCCTGCTTTGATAGGTCGCTTGCGATTCTGAAGAGGCTTTCGGCAGTCGATAGATTGTCATAATCATAATTCAGGCAGAAAAGCCTCATGTCTTCAAGACCGTCAGCGGCCTGGGCAATACAGTGTCTCATCATATGCACTGCCGGCTCAAGTGTCTTAGGTGCAGGATGCGTCGAAAAAAGGTTTGACGCTTTTCTCAGGGCAGCCTCCACCTCGTTTAAGTAATTTTCGAACTCGCAAACCAGTTCTTCATCAAAAGGATCGGCAGAAAGGTTCTTGATCTGCTTTTTATATTTTGAAAGCACTTTTGAGATAGCAGTACGAGAAGGATAAAAAACACGTGAGAGAAAAATTTCTCGGGCTTCGTCTTCATTGTTCTTTTGAAACTTAAATCCAGGAATCTTAATCGAAATAGTGACACCGATGATCACATCATATTCAGCACGTTTGCGCTTGTCTGTCAGGGTCTCATATGCTTCGTTGATAAGCACAATTTCCTCAGTATCCCTATCAAGCTCACTTTTGCTTTTTGAATGATGACCTACATCCGGATGTTGTTCTTTGACTATCTTTCTGTATGCACGTTTTATATCTTGAGCGCTGGCGTCCGGTCCCAGACCCAGAATCTGGTAATAAGTCTTATCCCTTTTCTTCAACTGCGCCATTGCCTGCACCGATCTAACATGTAATATTGTAAGAGAGAATTTTGGAGAAGGTGAGTGTATTGTCCTTTTTGCAGTAAGAAAGATAGCAGGGTTCTTGAATCAAGACTGAGCGAAGAAAATACATCAATTCGCCGGCGCCGGGAATGCGAGTCTTGCAAAAAGCGGTTTACAACTTACGAACGGATTGAATCCATACAGCTGCTTGTAATAAAAAACTCAGGCAGCAGGGAGCCCTACAACAGGGAAAAACTGCGAGACGGAATTCTTACAGCCTGCCGCAAAACCACAGTGGCTGCAAGCCAGGTTGAAGAGATTCTGGATGGACTGGAGCTCGAATTGGCAATTCTTGCTAAAAGAGAAATCCAGTCAAGTAAACTTGGAGAGCTTGTGTTGCAGAGGCTACGGCTCCTGAACCAGGTGGCATATGTCCGCTTTGCTTCTGTGTACAGACAGTTCCAGTCAATCGAGGACTTCATAGAAGAGCTCAATGAGCTTGCCTGCCAGAAAGAGTTGCTTCAGCTTGCTGATTGAGTTTTCTGAGCCAGGCTTAAGCTCCAAAAGGGCGCAACCGAAAAGCAGCTCTAACAAAGGTTTTTGAGACAGCTTAAAAAATATTTGCCCGAACACTTTTACAAGCTCTTAATCCCGGCTTGCGTGAGCCTGCGGTCTTATAGCCGGACGTGATAAGATTGACAGCTCAGTTTCCATAAAATAGACATATAGCCATGAATCAGATTCTAAAAGAAGTCGAAGCCCCGTATTTGAAAAAGAACCTCCCGGTGATGAACGTCGGTGACACTGTCAAGGTTTTCTTCAAAATCAAAGAAGGCGGCAAAGAGCGCACCCAGGGTTATGAAGGGGTGATCATCAAGAGAACCGGACATACGGTAAATCAAACAATTACCGTAAGAAGGGTTTTTCAGGGCGTTGGTATCGAAAGGGTTTTCCTGATTCATTCTCCAAGAGTCGAGAAAATCACAGTACAAAGACGCGGTCATGTCCGTCGTTCCAAGCTCTATTATTTGAGAAGCAGGTCGGGTAAAGCCACCAGAATCAAAGAAAAGATGGGCGCCCAGAAAGAAAAAATCCAGAACAAAGAAGCTCAAGCAGCTCAAGCAGCGGCTGCAGCTCAAGCAGCGGCTGCAGCTCAAGCAGCGGCTGCAGTTGCCAAGGAAGCTCCAGCTCCGGATAGCGTCAAAGAAAGCAAGGAATAAGCTTCCGTTTTCACGCCGCATCTTTGCTATGCACCGGCCGGCTAATGCAGCTTGCCGGAAGCTGAGTGCAGGGCACCCGCCACCTAGTCAAGAGCTGTGCACTGGTATAAAGTCCTAATAAGAGCGCCCTAAACAGATTCAGGTCAGTCCCGCTTCATGTCGTCTACAAAAAAGAAAGGGACAACCCCTTTGCAACGTCTAAAAGAGCAGCTTCAGGCTGTTGATTTGCTCTTTGAAGTCAGGGACGCCAGACTGCCCCTTACAAGCATGCATCCAAAAACAAAGGAGTTTTTCGGCACGAAGCCGCGAGTACTTGTTTTTTGCAAGGAAGATCTTGCAGATCCTCAAAAGCTGCAAAGGCTTATAACGCAACTGGAAACCGAAGACCAAAAATGTATCGCGTTATCACTTAAACAAAGCAAGGGCAAGGACAGGTTGATTCAGCTTGCAAGCAAGCTCTGCAGCCAGAAGCTTGCAGCAAGACATGCAAAAGGACTTTTACCTCGCCCGCTGCGCGCGGCAGTGGTCGGGCTGCCTAATGTAGGCAAGTCAAGCCTCATAAACTGGATCTGCGGTCAGAAAAAAGCAGCGGTTGCAAATACGCCAGGCGTAACAAGAGGAAACTCCTGGGTAAGAATAAGCCCTCAAATCGAGCTGCTTGATACACCAGGCATGCTGCCGCAAGCACAATTCAAAGGCAAGCAGGCAATGAAACTTGCCTTTTGTAATTTACTGCCTCAAGAACACTATGATGCAGAGGAAGTTGCAATGTTCGGGCTCGAGATTCTATCAAGCACCTACCCGGCAAGCCTTGATACTTACAAAAAAGCTGAAAAGCAAAAAGCAGAAAACAGTATTTCAGAAGGCTCAGAAGACCCAGATGAATTCAAACCTTGCGATCTTGAATGCGTGGCAAAAGCCCGTGCCTGCTTAAAAGCAGGCGCTGTTCCGGATCTTAAAAGAGCGGCAGCTCTTTTCTTAAGCGAATTCAGAAAAGGCAAACTCGGCAGAGTCATGCTCGATAGCCTGGAAGCCGAGTTGTAAAAATCTTGCGGTCTCAAGCTCAATTTAGAAAACATTTTAGTCTGGCAGTTTTTCCGCCGGGCCCGGGGGCTTACCGGGCCTTAATGCGCATGAAGCGGCAAACTCATAAAATCTGAGCGCAGCCCCGTCGACATAAAAGATGCATATGCAAAAGATAGACAGCACCATATCCGGTAGCGGAAGCAAAGTTAAGATCAAAAAAGCAAATCAAAAAGCAAAGGACAGCTCTTTAGCTGGAAACGAAAAAATCAAAGCCTTGCTTGATTTTGATAAGAAGCTGGCAGCCACTCATTTGAAAACAAAAGGCGCATTGCTTCTGGGAACAGACGAAGTCGGACGCGGCTGCCTGGCCGGTCCGGTGGTTGCAGCTGCAGTTGTCCTGCCGGAGCTGGAATCCGATTCTGAGCTTGCCGGCTTGTTGGCAAGGCTAAACGACTCAAAAAAGCTGAGCCCAGGTACAAGAGAAGAGCTGGCTGAAATTATCAAAGAGCATTGTATCTATGCAATTGCTGAGGCTTCTGTAGAAGAAATTGAAACTTTGAATATATTGCAGGCAAGTTTCCTTGCAATGAAACGAGCAATCGAAAAGCTTTCGCTGCCTGAATCATCCCTGCTTTTAGTAGACGGAAATCAAAAAGTAAGGGGAGTTGAGCTCAAACAAATTCTTGTAATTGGCGGTGACGCGATCTCGGCATCGATTGCAGCAGCATCGGTAATAGCCAAAGTATACCGCGACAAGCTTATGAGCAAGCTTGCCTCAGAGTTCGAGCATTACAAATGGGATTCGAATAAAGGATACGGTTCAAAAGATCATCTAGAAGCTATTGCAGAACACGGGCTCAGCCCCTGGCACCGGAAGAAGTTTTGCAGCAAACTTAAGCAGCGGCAACTGAGCATCTTTTGATGATCTTGCTCGCCAGAGGGACAGATTGTTTGATCTTAGCCCTAATCCCCCATGCGAGCGAGTGATTAGAAGTGACTACACAGACAGACTGCTGAGAGTTCATAATTAGAATGCGAGCGTTTGCAATGTAACTGCAAGTCGACAAGATCCTTTTTTGCAGAACTGCTTTCAACCGCTCATTTTGCAAAAATCCACATAGGAAGCAAAGTCTATGCAAGAGCAAGAGCGAAGTCCACTGAAGGTTGTAGTAATCGACAAGCACGATATTTCACGATTGGGAATCAGAAGGATGCTTGAAAGCATGAAAACTGTTTGCGAGATTTCAGAGGCTAAAGATGCTCAAAGCGGATTAGAACTTGTAAAAACACTGCAAGCGGATCTGGTGCTCATGGATATCGCACTCACGGACAATGACGCTATCGAACTTACAAGACAGCTTAAAGAGACCCTCAATACCAGGGTTATATTGCTCAGTTCACACAAGGATATGTCTAAGGTTTTTGCGTCAATGCTTGCCGGGGCTCAGGGCTACTGCTTGAAGAATATCAGTATGCTGCAGCTTGAATCAGCAATCAATAGCGCCATCAACGATGGTTTTTGGCTTACACCGGAGCTTGCAAAATCCATAGCAGAAACATTTTTGACTCAACAAGACGACTGCGCTTCTCTTTCAATACCTGTGAAAGTTCACAAAATTTCGGATCACACGCTTTCCGAGCGTGAGTTAGAGGTGCTGGGTTTGCTTGTAGCGGGGCTCAGCAACCAGGAAATGGCAGTCCGGCTTAAACTGAGCTGCGAGACAATTAAAACACACATGAGACACATAATGGACAAATTGAGAGTTAGCGATAGAACTCAGGCAGCAGTAAAAGCAGTGAAACTAGGGCTTCTACAAACAATTGATTGAGCATGCTCCTAGTTCTGATTTTAGAGTTTGAAAGAAAATTGAAAAAGTATAAGTGTAGGAAACACCGTTGTCTTCGAACTTTTGTTCATCCATATGACCTATTCTAGATCAACATCTATGAGGATGTAAAAAGTAAGAAAGACTTGTAGACTCTAAAGTGTGCGTCTGGAGCGTTAAGAAATGGCAGTTGATAATGCTTCTTACAAGTATTACTTATTTGCAGGTCGAGACAACAAGCTCAAGAATCCCTCCTGGTCGGAAGCTTGCCTGCGTCTGGCCCTCAAATTGTCTGAAGAAAGCTATGGAGCGGATTCAGCCTCAGCAGGGCTTTGCCTGATAGAACTCGCTGACCTTATGGAAAAGGAAGGCAGGTTCGACGAAGCCGAATTCATAACTGCAAGATACCGCTATATATTGCTTACACACGCACAAAGGCTCGGCATTGGCCCAAAAGCCGAATAATCAAGAGCAAGACTTGTGCTAGAAAGCAATTCCGGTGGCTTACAGCAAGACCGACCATCACTTCACTTTCCGGTTAACACTTTTGTGTAGGCAAGCTTCATCCTCAAGAATGAAGCTTGATTCTCTGGTTAATGGAAAATGGATAATAGTCAAGTGTTTTTCGATGAGCAATGAAGATATTCGGCAGCTAGTAAATGACCGGTTGCAGCAAAACATGCTCGCCAGGGGGAAAGATGAATAAGCCTAGTATCAGAGTATTTCTGGTTGAAGATCACCAGATCACCAGATTTGGCATAAAGAAAATGCTCGAGGCCGTCGACGGAGTTGAGATCATTGGAGACTGTGCCTCCGGTCTTGAGGCATTGAACTACGCAAAGGCCAATGCTCCAGACATAATGATCATAGATCTCGGTCTTGAAGACATAAGCGGCATCGAACTTGCAAAACTGATCAAAGAAAACCTGAGTACAAGAATAATTGTCTTTGCTTCGAATGAAAGCAAAAACTGCGTAATCGATGCCCTTAAAGCCGGGATAGATGCATATTGCCTCAAAGATCTCAATCAGGAGCAACTGGCTGATGCGGTAAGGTCAGTATCGAACGGAGCCGTCTGGCTAGATGCAAAAGTAGCAAGAATATTTACTGATTGCCTGGCTCAAAACGAAAAACCTGAAATTGGAATCTTGCAACCCAAAATAAAAAGACCATTTTCACTGTCCGAAAGAGAGTACGAGATACTCTGTCTTCTGGTCGAAGGAAACTCAAATCAAAAAATGGCAGAAAAATTATTTCTGAGTGCTGAAACTATAAAAACACATATGCGCCATTTGATGGAAAAGCTTGAAGTAGCTGACCGCACTCAAGCTGCAGTAAAAGCTGTAAAAGAGGGTTTGATACCGCAGCCTGCATAGTTAGAAAACGCAGTCGCCGCAGAGTTCCCCCCTGATCAATAGATCATTGTCGACCATAAACAGCTTCCTGGACTTTTGGAATTTTCCTCCTCTGCCATCTGATTTAAGGATTTCACGGATCTCTATGCCAGACTACTGCCTGAAGCGTGCCAATACTACCGATTCGGGCAATTTGCATTGACTCCAAAGGCAATGAACTCATACTTATACATTTGCAACCCCGTTGCAGTTTTTCTGTCCAAAATCGTCACTCACACAAATGTGTGATGGCATCAGCCCAAGAATTACGATAAAGTCGGAAATGTGCGATATTTCAAGGTTCGAACATTTCGGTAGGAATCCGGCTATTGGAAGTCCCTCCTGAGATAGTATGGTCAACGGTTTTGAGGTCCGACACCAGATGACGGACCCAAAAGAGTGCTTCTTGGTAGCAAAAGATCAAGAGATAAGCAGGCTTGGTCTGAGTATGTTGCTGGAAGAGATTTACCCGACTGCAAGAATAGAACAATCAGGAAACGGCAAAGAAGCGGTTGCTCTTGCAGCAAGGGTCCGGCCGGAGCTGATTCTTATGGGTATTGAGCTACCTGATTTGAATGGAATCCTGGCCACAAGCCAGATTATCAGCGAAAATCCGGACGCAAAAGTCCTGATCATTACCGCAGAAAGCACCACGCAAGTCATAACCGCGGCCCTGCAGGCCGGAGCTCTTGGTTATTGTTTGAAGAATTGTAATCTTAAACTCTTAGCTTCTGCAGTCAGTTCTGTTCTTGTAGGCGCGCTCTGGCTCGATCCTAGAATTTGCAGGCAAGTATCCAGGCTCATTTCAGAAATAAAGCAAGAACATTTTCTAGTCAAAGAGCCGAATTGCGCAAACGAGATATTGCAACTGCTTTCAGAACGCGAATTTGAGGTACTGGAGCTTTTGGTTCAGGGCTTTTCAAATAAAGAAATGGCAGACAAACTGGGAGTAGGTGTTGAAACAATAAAAACACATATGCGCCATATTATGGAAAAGCTTGAAGTGGAAGATCGCACTCAGGCTGCAGTTAAGGCTTTAAGACTCGGAATTGTTCCCTGATTCTTGCTTCAGGCAAATTCCTGATGGCTAGCTAATCAGAGTGAGTGGCCGCTCACCCATTCACTCTTATTACTTAGAAAGAGTATTAGCCTCAGATACCAAGTTAAATGCTCCGGATCGGTGAAGACAGATCAGGCAAAACAAGATTAGATAAGAGTATGAGTTAGAGCAAATCGGAGGTTCCAGGAAGTTCTGGAAACTTCAAACAAAGAAGCGCTTTGTACATAGAGCTACAGAGCCCGATCCGTTTGCCAACTAAAGTTTCCAAACCTGCCAGAAAGCCCTGACAGGCTGGCTTTCCCACGCCAATTCAAAGAAGGGCCCAACTTATGTTTAGCCAATCAATTATCAAAAGCTCAATCAGCATTCTCTTATCGCTTCTGATTTTTGCCTTCAATATTTCCATAGCAAGCACAAAAGCTTCCACGCTTACAGTTTCATATGAGCCGCTCCGAAGCTCGCTTTGCAAGGAGCTTTCGCAAGCACTCATGATGGACAATCAGAACTATGTAGATTCAATGCTTTGCCAGTTTGAAAGCAGACTGCAAAAACAAAAGTCCGATAAAAAAATCGAAATATGTTACGCCGAGCTTTCTAACGCAATTGCTGATTACAAATCATCAGGCGACAAGTCTATTGCCGAGCTTTGCTTGCATGCATGCATCGAACTTGCAGACCCATCCCAGGTAAACCAGGGCAATCACAATACCTGCGCGCTTGCAGCACTTGAATCCTGGCTTTACAGCAAAGAACCGGAGCTGGTGCTTCAAATCGCCTTTCAAGCAAGAAGCGGCAAAATAACGCTTAGGGACGGTCGCACAATTATCATTTCAGCTGAAAACAGCAAGCCTGATCTGGAATCACGCGGATTCAGAAAGGGTGCTCCATATAGATCTTATCTGAGCCAGTTATTTCAAGTTGCATCAGCAAATATTTTCTGGCAAAGCCAGAATCAGGACCCAAGAGGCATAAAAGTCAAGCCCGGTACAATTCGCTATTACCAGGATTTTGTCAGAACACCCATGTTTGCAGGCGATACTCGCGAAAGACTCATAATACACTGGTCGGATAATGTACTTGAATATGTCGCCGGTGAAGGCGTTTTTCCTGAATCAGGTCCGGCATTTAAATTCGACGCAATCAATGAGACTTACAGGCTTATCTCAGGCAAGGCAAGCCCAATTCAACTGGTGGCTCACAAAGAGAAAGTAAGCGGCAAGCTCGTAAACAAATTCAATTCTGAAAAGGACCTCGTCAAATTGCTTTCCAGCCTGAAAGAATCAAATTCATTCCCGGCTATTATCAGCATCAGCATGCAAAGAAGCCCACTTTCACCTGCACCAAGACTGGTTCTTGCTAATTCGGACAAAGCCCCAATCATAACAAGCCAGACCGCTTCAGGTTGGCATGCAATCTGCATAGATGATTTTGATCGCGCAAACGGCCTCGTGATGCTTGATAACTTCTGGGGAAGCACAAGCGATCGTCTTGCTGGAAATGAGCTCAGCCTTCACGACCTTTATATAAGCAGCTGCCCACCGAAAAAAAAGCAAGAGAGCGTCTCTCATGCAGGCCAGCTTTCATTCAAGAGAGCAGCGCCATCACAAGCCCTCTGAATTATTGCTAGAATTGCAGGCGCTGAAATCAGGTTCTCAATCAATCAGGTTACGCATCTCTTGACGACTGGATTACCTTTTCACCTTAATCGCAAGACAAACCGCGATCAGGATACGCAGAACCTTCGTTCTGCCTTTGTAGGATTTGTAAGAGCCAGCGCAGGATTTTCAATTGCCGTATCGGTAATTATCTTTTCGATGCTCCTGTTTCTCGTAGCACCGGAGGCGCACGGGCAGTCGGATGCGGACCTCGTTTCAACAGCTTTCAGCCTCTACAAACAGCAGCGCCCGGGCGAAGCTAATTCCTTACTGGATCAAGCACTTAAACTCAATCCTGATTCAGCAGATGCACATTATTTGCGGGGACTGATCCTTTTCCATTCTTTCGGCAAACTAAAAGAGGCCAAAGAGGAGCTGGATAGAGCAATTGCCTTAAACAGTCAATTTGCAGTGGCTTATGCCGAGCGTGCCGCCATAAATAACAAGCAAATGAACCTCCTGGACGCCCTTTCAGATCTGAGCCAGGCAATTAAACTGCGTCCTGATGTGGCATCCATTTATGAAAGCCGCGGGGTTATTTATACGAATATAGGAAAATACAAAGAGGCACTCCAGGATCTGAACCGTTGTCTTGAGTTAAAGGCTGACCAGCAAGAAGTTCTAAAAATAAGGGGCTATGCCCATAGCAAGCTGGGTAACTGGAAAGAGGCTCTTATCGATCTGGATAAGGGAATCGCAATGAAGCCCGACGCAAAGTGCATTGCCGGACGAGCCTGGGTCTATTACAAAACCGGTAAATATCAGCAAGCTCTTGCAGACTGTAATCACTCAATCAAGCTCGATCCTGGCTTCTGGACCGGCTACCAGGTTAAGGGCTATATTCTGGAAGCCCTTAACAAACCAGAAGAAGCACTTACAAACCTGAATACTTCTTTGAGATTGAATCCGAAGAGCGGCGACAGTATGGAGTGGAGAGCCTTATGCTACCAGGATCTCAAACAGTACGACAAAGCACTTGCCGAATACACGAACGCCTTGAAATACAATCCTGAATTCCCGTCACGTATTTATCAGAGGCGGGGGCTCCTGTACAAACAATTGAAAGAATATACAAAGGCCGTGGCCGATTTCAACAGTGCTTTAAAAATCAAGCCGGAGAGTCGTGAGGAACTGCTTTTGCGAGCAAGAACCTTTCTTGCAAGTGGCGACTTGACCAGAGCACTGGCAGATTACCAGGATTTACTTAAAAAGAATCCGCTTGACCGGGAAGCTCTGCTTGAACGGCCCGGTTGTTACACAGGCTCTGATGCAAACCAGAAGGCTCTGGCAGACTACAGCCTCTATTTGAAGAGCAAGCCGAAGGATCGCTATGCACTGCTATTACGCGCAAGGACTTACCGGCGGCTCGGAGATGATAACAAGGCTCTTTCTGATTACAGCAGCATAATTGCGCTCTCACCCGACGACACTGAAGCTTTTGCAGCCCGAGCCGAAATTTATTACGAGCACGGTCAATTGAATTCGGCCATTCAAGAAGAATCCAATCTAATTAAACGCCTGCCGAACTCAAGCAGACCCTGGAGAAGGAGGGGTTATTACAAGTATTTGCAGCAAAGATACAGCGAAGCGCTGCAAGACCACAACGTTGCCCTGAGTCTTGCTCCCGGCGATCCCGACCTGCTCATGAGCAGAGTTCTTGTTCTCAATTCTATCGGGGAATTCAAACAGGCGGTGGACGATTGCAATAAGGTCCTGGAAAAAGAAAAGGGAAAAACAGATGAGCACGCAAAGACATTGATTTTGCGTGCCACCGTGCGCAAAGCAAAGGCACTATGCCAGATGGGTGAATGCCTGGACGCAGCTAAAATACTCAAAGAGACCCTGGATAATGACAGCGAAATGCTTGAGAAAATTTCCGAGCTTGCAAATGTAGAACAGTCATATCGCAACACAAAGCACTATCTTTCAACAATCGAAAGGGAGAAAACTTGTGCTGATTTCCGCGCTGATACAGCCCAGGATCTTGATGAGATCGACTCTGCTTTTTCCAACAAAAGCGCCACAAAACACTTTCTGCTCCTGTCTAATCAGAACAGCCTGAAGACAGCTTATTATGCCCAGTTTTGTGAAGCTTTCAGATCCTACATCTTTAAAGATTTGATCACCTTGAAAAATCCGGAGCAAGCTCAAAGAAAGGTATATTTATTTGCAAACAGAGAAGAGCTTGAAAAATTCGCGCAGAAGCAAAAACTCAGCCATACATATTTTGATGCCGATTACTGGGAGGCAAGAAACGCATTTCTTACTCATTGCGACCAGTCTTTTGCACCGCTTGCCTATGAGCTCGTACATAGAGCCATGAAGGAAAATCTGACCGAGCTAGAAGCCTGGGCTGAAAACGGTATTCCCGATTTGTTCATGAAGTTCTATGCTTATTTCGACGGTGCTGAGCTGCACGCATATTGCGGCTACGAAAATAGCTGGTCACTTGCTGCACTTCTATCAAACCCCACGGCCCTTCGAATCAGCGAGATTCTTGCAATCAAAAGCAACAAAGAACAGGATCCCAGATGCAGATTACTCGCTGTATTTTTACAGTTAAACAAGAAACTTGAAGCCTACTTAAAGGCACTGCAAACAGGTGATAAGGGCAGCTTCAACACATACTTCGAAGCTGCTTTTGCTGAAAAGCTGAGGGAAATTGAGCCTGCATGGATCCGGCATTTGCAATGGAATCTGCGCAATTTAAGAGAACTTATCTTCTTGCCCGCAAGCGAAGTTTTCGACAACAAAGAAGATCTGGACGAATTTATGAAAAAGCATCAGGTACCGCTTCCAGGTGAAATAGTTCTACCGGAAATGGGAGTTCCTTCCGGAAAGCCAGTAGCCCGGCTAAGCGGAATTAAGACAGAAGTCGCTTGAGATTCAGCTCAGCGGGCTTTCTCAACGGGCAACAATAGGCAGGTTTTGAGAACTGCCGCCCGAAGGATAATTCGGCACGTTCTTCGGTCCTTCGTCGATTATCTGAGCTTTGCTCAGCTGGTCGACCAAATAATCAACACCGATAACAGTGATCATAAACAGAGCTTCGGATCTCTCAACGTAGGCCTTTTCACGCAGGTACCAGAGCGCGAATTCCATTTCGGCCATGCCGACGCCCAGCACATCCATAAGCGTTTTTGCCGAGCAGCCGCCTGTTTGCACACGATTTTTTCTTGCCTGCAAAAGCAACTGCAATATTGCCAGCCGCAGCTCGATTTCGTTATATGAAAGCGAGGTCTTTTCAATATGAGGAAGCGGTCCCGGTCCTTTGGGTTGCCCCGGCTGCCCCTGCGCTTCTGCTTCTTTCTTTAGAAGAGGGCCCAGATGAGCATCATATGCCGCTCGCTTGCCGCCATCCGAAAGAGTTTTAAAAGCTTCGGTAATCTGCCTGAAAATTTCGGAATTGCCGGTTTCGACATTATCAGGATGATAAATACCGGCAAGAAATCTGTATGCGTACCTGATGATGGTAGGGTGAGCAGATGGGGTCACTTGCAATAGATCATAAAAAGTTTGCTTGGCCGGCTGTGGCTGACCCGCTTGCTGTGGTCCTTGAGCGGGTCCCTGCCCTGGACCTGGTTTTGGAGGAGGTGGTGGTGGTTGCCAGCTCATAATTTACTGTCCTTTTAATAGATTGCTTGCTATAACCAGTCTTTGAATTTCCGAAGTGCCTTCATATATTTCAGTTATTTTGGCATCTCTCATATATCTTTCTGCCGGATAGTCTGTCACATAACCGTAACCGCCAAAAATCTGCACGCATTTAACCGTGTTTCTCATTGCCATTTCAGATGCATAGAGCTTGGCGATTGCAGCTTCTTTTGTGAATCTGCCGCCGCGGTCCTGGGCAACACTTGCATTATAAGTAAGAAGTCTTGCTGTATCGATTTCAGTTTGCATCTCCGCAAACATGAATTGAATAGCCTGAAACTTGTTTATGGTCTGACCGAAAGCAACTCTTTCAAGCGAGTATTTGTGCGCATGATCCCAGGCTCCCTGGGCAATGCCCACAGCCTGCGAAGCAATTCCAATACGCCCGCCATCAAGTGTGCTCATTGCGACTTTGAAACCGTCGCCTGTTTTGCCGAGCATATTTTCAACAGGCACCGGCGTATCTTCAAAAATAATCTGGCAGGTTGAAGAGCCTCTGATGCCGAGTTTATCTTCCAGCTTTCCAAAGCTGAAGCCTTTTGAGCCTTTTTCAATTATCAAAGCCACGAGCCCACGGTGTTTGAGCGCCGGGTCGGTTTGAGCAATTACCAGATAATAGTCGGCTTCAATTCCATTTGTGATCCAGTTTTTTACACCGTTTACAATAAAATGATCGCCTTTTAGTTCAGCCCTGCAATGAGCCGCTGCCGAATCAGATCCATTTCCCGGCTCTGAAAGCGCAAAAGCACCGAGTTTTTCACCGCGTGCCATCGGAGCTAAGAGCCTCTGTTTTTGCTCTTCATTGCCCCAGTAAAGAACCGGTGAGGCTGTAAGTGAAACATGAGCCGAATAAAGAACTGATGTGGTGGCGCATGCTTTTGCCAGTTCTTCAACGACAATTGCATAAGAAACATGATCTAAGCCGACTCCGCCATATTCCTCTGGAAAAACCAGACCGCAAAGATCTGAGCTTGCCAGCAACTCAAAATTCTCTCTGGGGAAGCGGTGATTACGATCGACCTCAGCTGCTCGGGGAGCAAACTCCTTTTCAGCCAGCTCTCGCACCATTTCCTGGATGTCACGCTGGTCCTGAGTCAATGAAAAGCTCAGAGGCAACTCTTTGAGCTCTGTTTCTGCCACCATTTTTTCTTGCTTCCTCCACCTTCAAATAGCATGCTGTTCTTTACAAGCCCTCAGGGCTTCATCCGGCTCTCTGAAAAATATGACGCAAAATCGCGCTAAGCCTAATAGATTGAGCGACTATATTATCATCTGGTAGCCCCTGCTTGTCTGTCTGAGCTAATCGAAATGTCTCAATTTTGCTTCAATAGCAAAACAATGTTCTAAAATTAGACGTCTCTATGGGGTGAGTTTCCAGTTGGGGTTAAATGTCGGAAATAAAGGTAGTTCTGGCTGAAAATCAGAACGATCCGATGCTTGTATTAAAAGAAAGCCTCAAAAATAACGGCTGCCAGCTTAGCGTTTGCTCAAGCGGCTTTGATGCTCTTGACGAGATCATAAATTCCGGCGGCAATGTCCTGGTTCTAGCAAGCGAACTCCCTGACATCTCGGGCTTCCAGCTATCCTGCTTATTGAAATCCACTCCTGTCACAAGTGAATTGCCGGTGGTGCTTGTTTGCGGCAATGATGCAAATGACAGCTTCTGGGGCCGTGCAAGCCTTGCAGATTCAGTTTTGAAAAGAAAGCAGGTAGAGCAAAACGAAGAAGATTCGGTGAAGCTGATAAAAAGACTCGCTGAGTCTCGAGCCACAGGCGGCCTCACACCCGAACAAATAGACAACTCTCCGGTTATTGCGGGCAGTTTCGGCGGCGCCGACCTTATCAAGAGTTATGGCGAACTCTTAAATGGCCTTCTTGCAGAAAGACTTTTGAGACACTTCACCAGGCGCCTGGCAGGCACAGTCCATGACCGCACCGAGTTCACCACTGAGTTTTTCGATCTGATCTCCAGACTCTTCAAACCGGATGTTTCGGGAATCATTGTTTTAGGGGTATCACCCTGGAGTGTATATCATGTGAGCAAGTCTATAAACCAGGACATACTTGAGACCCTAATTAGCAACGCCACTATAAACATGGGATTGAAAACCCAGGTGCCCGCTAATTTTTACGGCGAGCCTGTCGATAAAAAAGGTGCCAGGCTGCAAAAAGCAAGAATACTTGAGGTTCCCGCAAATGACGGCTCAATTCTCGGAGCAATTTTAATAGGCTGGACCAGCGACAAAGATATAGACAGTGTGTTAAAAACCGCCCTCGAGCATCTTAAAGACCAGATGGCTCCCGTGCTTCAACTCTTGATTGAAAAAGACGCATACTCAAATCTTGAGGCTCAGGCTCAATACTGGACCATGGTAGACCCGATTTCCGGTTTGTATAACATGGAATTTTTCATGGGTTATTTGCAACAGCAACTGCTTTTTTCTCAAAGACAGGAGCTAGCTGTTGGTCTCTGCATCGTGGACGTGGACGGTTTTGTGGGCTTAACCGCCCAATATGGAACCGAAACCGGAAATCTGCTGCTCAAAACTCTGGCAGAGCGCCTGAGCAAATGCATCAGATCAAGCGACTTGATGGCACGTTACAGCGGTGATCAGTTTGTTGTGGTGCTGCCGAATACGGATGTGGCCGGAGCCAAAATTCTTGCTGAAAAACTGCGCTCCGAAGCAGAAAAACTCAACCCCACAGAAGAAACCGGCAAGAGCCCCCGGGTAACAATCAGCGTCGGCTGTGCGCAGTTCAACCAGCACGACATGGCCCCTGAGGCTATTATTAAAGACGCAAAAGACGCCCTCATGCGCGCAAAGGAAAAAGGGCGCAACTGCGTCTCGGACTGAATTTATGCATAATAATCCAATAGATCCAGGATTGATTGAAAAGACTGCAGAGGAGCTGTAGTTTTTTTTCGGATAGAATTTTGCTCATTCTGAAAAATTCAGCTGGAGCAATTCAAACCGAGCAACTCATCATAAGAGTTGTCGATTGCATCCATTATTTCTTGCTCTTTGAACCCGTGCATAAAAGCCATGCACATGGCGGCGCCTGCACCAACGCCTTCTTTGACATTACCTTCTTCATAAGCTCTCAATCCGGGATGCCTGGATCTGGCAAAATCAATGCAGCTTGCAAGCATCGGCGCATTCACTAATTTTGCAAGTTGTGCCACGGCGGCGCTTTGATCAAATACAACCCAGGAGGTGCTCATTACCATCATGTTGTTCATAATAATGGTAGTTTTGCCTGAAGCTCTCTTTTCAGAAATTGCCCTGATAAGCGCCCAGACGGCAAGCATCTGTGAGCCGCCTGCAAGATAAACCGGGATTTTTGCAGCGGCGCTGATTGCAATTCCGCCCAGCACGGCCTGCATGGGGTCGCCAAAGGCTGAAATAGCAAGCAGCGGGTTATTTATGAAATCCGGCTCTTTGTAGCTGCATCGTAAAAGTCCGGCATTTACTAAAGCGAAACGCTCCTGGTGATTGCTTTCAGGCAGGCTGCTCGAAACAAGGCCGCTTGCTTTAAAACCAAGGGCAGTTAGCACCGCAAGTGCCGTGGTTGTCCCGCCCGGCACACATTCTGCCAGCAGCAAAAACTGCCTGTCTTTTGAAAGACTCTCTCCTAACTCAAGCCCTCTTTGAAAAAGATATTCAACATGAGTTAAAGAAAGCGCAGCACCAGAAGAGGGGCAGTCGGCAACCTGATCTGAAAGCTGGATCTTGCATGAACTGTCAAGCTCCGGACTTTTGAAACTGCCGCAATCCACAATTTTTATGTCGAGATTTAAGAGCTTCAAACAGGCTCTAGTTATCACCACAGGTGATACTATACCCCGGGGTGAAACCGGCAGGCATTTTGCAGAAAGCGTGCGCCCGAGCAAGAGAGCTTCAGCATCGAGTGCCGGCGTCAAACGCCTGGCTTGCGGGTCAGCGCCGGCAGCCGAAATTCCCTCGTGATCGCTTACTCTGGTTCCGGCATTGCATAAAACAAAAGCGGCAGGCCCGCTTCTACTAAAAGTCCTCTGCAGTTCTTCAAGACAGTTATCAATTGAGTTATCGATTGAGTTATCAAAAACATTATCGAAACTATTATATGGATCATTTACGAGTTTGATCATAATCAGGCAATTGCATACTCCCTGCCCGTCGAGACTGCAAGATCTGTTTTTAGAAACTCAACAAAAATAAGAAGCGACAGCGGCCAGCAGATGAGGCTGGCAAGCGCAAACCAGAGCTGGCAGGCAAGCGCAATCTGGAGGTTATTAGCAAGAAATGCAAACTGCGGTAAAGGAGCTAGTAATAAAAAAGGGGCCGAGATGACGAAATCGAGCAGCAGAAGCACAAGATTCAAAACTGAGATTCTGCCGAAATACTTGCAGAGAATATCTGCTGAATGAGAGGCTAGCTTTCTGGGGGTCCATTCAGAGCTTGTAACTGACGAAAGCACCGTCAAAATCAGGGAATAATCAAGCGCCAGCAAAAACAGGAGGCCGGATGCAAGATTTATTGGCAAGATCCAGGAATCAGGCAGGTTTAAGATCGGCTCACCAAAAACAGTCAGTTTCATTGAGGCAAGCAGGCTGACTGCCGTAAGCACACTCATCGGCAAAAGCGGCCCCAGAAGATAGAGCATCCCTAGTATCCAGACAGTGCCGAGATATTTTTTTGATGCAGCCAGTTCTTTCAGGCATCTATCTAAGCTATTTTCAGCCTGCATAAGCTGCATGCGCGCAAGAGCTGTAAGCTTCATCAGCCAGATCGAAAGCGAGGCAAAACCGCTTGTGAGACCGACAATCGACAAAACAAGAAGCATGACAAGCAAGTTCAGAAACTGGCTCAATGACTGCCCTTCTAGATTTGCAATATCGAGGCCGCCTCTGAAAAAAGAATCTGTATATAACAGAGCAATGTTTGAGATTGCAAGCAAAAAAGCTGGAAATAAAAAAGCTCTGCTTTCAGAAAAACACAACTTCATAGAATTGAGCCAGAAAGGCTTCGAGAATAAAAAATCGATTTTTTTTGGCTCGACTGACATTTTTATACTTCACAAAGAAAGTTTTCCAGACCACTCGCTCAAGTCTATAAGTTTAAGCAAGCTTCAGAAAAGCCAATCTTTCTTTAATCAAATCACATGAAATATAGAGATGAAAGAGAATTACGGGCGTCTTAGCGTCAAAACTCTAGAAAAACGGCCAGAATCCTCGCTCTATCTACTAAGATTTTAGTCGCTCGCTAAAGAAAGCAGGTTAGAAGTGATACTGATTCTTCAGAAAAACGCAAGTCAAGAGCTGGTCGGCGAAATTTGCGCCCGGCTCAAAAGAATGGGGCTTTCAGGCCGGGCCTTTGAAAGCGGACGCGGCACCGCTATCTCGATACTTGAAGATGTCAGTACTTTTGCAAGCCATTTGTTTACTCAAATAAACGGCGTAGAAAAGGTCATAAGAGTGCAAAGCCAGGCAAGCCTTGCTACAAATTCTTTGATTCCGGCGATAGACTTTGCCGGACTGAAAATCGGCGGCAGCGATACTCATGAACCGGTGGTGATCGCCGGTCCCTGTTCGGTTGAAGGACAGGCACATATAATGCATTGCGCCCAGAAAGTAAAAGAAGCCGGCGCAAAAATGCTCAGGGGCGGAGCTTTCAAACCACGAACCAGCCCTTATGAATTTCAGGGGCTCGGAATTGAAGGGCTGAAATATCTTGACGAAGCCAGGAAAACTTGCGGTCTGCCCGTGGTCAGTGAAGTAATGGCACCCTTACATGTAGAGCTTGCCGAGCCTTTTATAGATGTTTTACAGGTAGGCGCAAGAAATATGTATAACTACGAGCTTTTAAAAGAGCTCGGCAAAAGCAAGAATCCGGTATTGCTCAAGCGCGGGCTTTCGGCAACGATTGCCGAATGGCTGAATGCAGCCGAGTATATAATGTCTGCCGGCAATATGAAAGTAATTCTTTGCGAACGCGGTATCCGCACTTTTGAAACTCAGACACGCAATACGCTTGATCTCAGTGCGGTGGCAGTCTTAAAGCGGAGTTGCAGCTTGCCCGTAATTGTAGACCCGAGCCACGGCACCGGCAGGCGCGATCTTGTAAGAGCAATGGCAAGAGCTGCAGTTGCCTGTGGCGCCGACGGGCTGATTATCGAAGTTCATGAAAATCCGGACCTGGCCTTTAGTGACGGCGAGCAAGCAATTACGCCGGACGAACTTCAAGACATAGTTTCTGACTGCCGCAATATCTACCAGCTGCTTTCAGCTGAATCTACCGCCAGACCGAGCAAAGCAAGCAGCACCGTGCCGGCAAGCGTCAGCAGCTAGTCAGAGTCAAATCAATTCTGAGTCAATTCAAATTCAATTCGCTAATCAGGATTTTGGTCCGCGCGGTGTGGTTTTAAGCATGTTATACAAAACACCGGTGTTGGTGCCGGCTTTACCGCCTGGAATATCTGCACGCAATGAAAGTCCTGCCGGATCAATAGTTTCGGCAAACTTCATATAGAGAATGTTCTTGCCATACTGGCCGCCCGGTCTGAGAATTGCAAATCCAACCTGCCTGGAGCTTGCAGTCAGGCGGCTCGGGTCGTGATCGAGCCTGAACCCGTAAAGCTCGTTTTGCGTGAGTGCCTGAGGCCCGCCTTCTTTCATGGCGTCAAGCTTGCGCAGGCCTTCTGCAATTCGCCAATCGTCGAATCTTTGAATATGCTGACCCTGTTTGGCAAATGGCAGCACCACTTCCTGCGGGCCGTTTGCACCCTGAACGGTTCGTTGTTCAAATACAATCATGTCGGAGCCCTTCGGTATCGGGCGGCCGTCCGGCAGTTTGCCTGATGCGGTTATTTCAAATCCTTCTTTTACGATGGGAGCTACGGCGGCTTCCACTTCCGAAGAAGTACGCAAGAAGTTTTTCACGCTTTCGACTGCGACCCGTCTTGAAAGATGCTGCTGTATTTCCACAAGGCGCCGGTCGCTCATCATGCTGCTTTCGTTAAATGGCTTATTCTGAGTTTGATACCACTGGTCGAATTTGGCCATCTGGGCCGCATCTAAGCCGTTGCGCTGCATAATCTGTGCTTTGTCTGCCGGTCTAATCCAGCCGGGTGCTCTTTCCCAGTTATCTAATTTGGCAAGCAGGCTCTCCACATTTGCTGCGACCTTACCTGAATTTGCAGCTGCATTTGCATCACTTGCAAAATATGAGAATGCCGACTCGATATAATCATTCACTTTCTTGAGCGCCGTTGTATGACGCTTATGAGTTGAAGCAAAGTCGTCTACTGCCTTTCTGGCTTCAGAAAACGAACGGTTCAGATCCTGTTCTGTAAGAGGGCGTGCTTCAGTTCTTGATTCAAGATTTTCTTTGCCGCCGGTTTTATCTTTTGCAGCATCGGCTTTTTCGGGAGCCTTTGCATTAGTTTCTTTTGCTTCGGCTTTTGTTTCGACAGCTTTGGGCTCGGCTTTTACTTCGGCTTTTACTTCGGTCTTTGGCGGAACTGCCTCAGCCGGAGGTTCTTTTAACTGCGGCTCGCGAACTTTTGGCTTGGGAGCTGCCTTTATCTCGGGCTCGATTTTGGGCTTGTTATATCTGGGTACGTTTGAAAGAAGTCCGCTGTCCATGTCTTTCAATAACGGCTTTACGGCATCTGCTTTTGCCTGGTACTCAGAGTCAAGCTTTTTGAGGGCATCGCTCAGGGTCTCAATTTCGGTCTTTTTGGCAGTCACCGATTCTCTCAGGGTCTGCGCCTGGCTTTCAAGCGTTTTAAAGCCGCTGTCGCTTCCTGAGTCGATTGCTTCCTTTTTCTTTGCATAATTGTCTCTGGCTTCGGCAAGCTTTTGTTCGTAGGCTGGAAGCTCTCTTGCTCTTTGTTGAATATTTGAAATATTTTCTGATACTTCTCGTCTTTGCGCTTTGAGATCTTCAAGGCTCGGACCTGCATCTTTTTCTTTGCCTTTCTTTAAAGCAGCTGCAGTTGCGTCTTCAGCACCGCCTTTGGCTTCCTGTATTTGCCTTGTTAGATTAGACTGCTGCTCTCTTAAAACCGGCACTCTTTCCAGATCGGCTTTAATGCCGTTCAAAGCCGACTCGGCCGACCTGACTGCCTGCAATTCAGGCTTAAATGACTTGATTTCAGCAATCTGTTTATCGAGACCTGCAAGCAGCGACTCTTCTTTTGCAAGCGCCGGCTTGAGACTATCTACTTTGGCAAGCGTGTCTGCCATTTTCTCAAATACAGGCTTTACTTCAGGATGCGCTGCAATTTGTTTTGCTTCCACAAGAGCAGAAAGTTGATCTAAGCCCACAGATTTATGCGGGAATTCGAGCCTTTCACGTGCCTGCATAATCGGATCTGAAATCGAAGCTCTTTCTTTGGCACCGAGGCGTCCAATCTCGCCAAGGTCCATCATATTTAGCCTTGAATTGCGAACAGGCACAAGAGCCGGCTCGAGCGCAGCATATTTACCGAGTGGCTCGACGGTAGTGCTCAGTCGGCTGGAAAGCCTGGGACCATAGTGAACAGTAGCCACACCAAGGCCGCCGGCAGCAAACATCATTGAATAGTCAACCAGCCCGGCTCCGGCATTTGCAGCTATGGCTTCCTTTCGCATAGTCTGCCCTGCAAGGGTTTCCGCACTCGTGCTTGAATATACATCGGCTATATTTGAGGCTCTTCTATAAACGTCGTAGCCCATGAGCCCGAGCATCACTGCTCCACCGGCTTCTGCGGCTTTGCCCCAGCGTCCTCCTGCTTTCAGAGCCAGCGCCATCGCGGAGCCGAGCCCGAAGGTGCCTGCAACTTCTACGGCCGTAAGCAAACCATGCTCTTGCATCTGGCCTACTCTGGCAGAGCTGCCCTGGGCCATGCCGTCTCTTATTACTTGCCACTGTGACTGCAATGCGCCGTTAAAGCTGCTTTCGTCTCTTGCCGGCTGTGAATCGGTCAGTAAACCATCTTTAGCAGAGCTCAACTCGGCAAAATGGAGATCACCTGTCATATACACCCCACATTAATGCTTTCTGCAACCTTTACCCGGGCGCGTTCGCGCAAGTTGCCTAAATTTCCACACATGCAAATGTTATGTGTTGAATTTAAGGAAGTACATTGGGGAAATTACGTCTGTCTTAGTAAAATTCCCACAAGCTCTGTCCAGAAGCCGGAAACTCTTACAGAATAAGGACTGTAAGCATGTACACAGTTTAGATTAAGCAAAAACGCTTTAAGCAGCTTTCAGAATAGGCTTTCATGCTTGTAAGCAAAGTAAAAAGGCGCAGGCGCTTCGCTTTTGTCTGTGTTTCCACTCACATTAAGAGCCTGAATCTTTGCCATAATTCCTCAGAAGAAAATCCCGGAGTTCTGATGAGTCCAATTGAAAGCATGCTGAAAGAAAAGGAAGCCCCGGCTCAGGCGCAAGAAGAAGCCAGTACTCATTCTGGTATGAGTAATGGCAGGTTCATGCTGGTGCTTGCTGGAATTCTGGTTCTTTCGGCTTTTGCTTATTTGAGCCTTGCTTATAACTGGCCAAAATTCAGCCGGGCCGAAGTTTTCTTTGCCGATTGCGTAAGAGAAATGTTCCAGGCCGACAACCTTGTAACACCGCTTTATCACGGTACACCTTTTTTTGATAAACCAATACTTTCATACTGGTTCATCGCACTTGCATATAAGATTTTCGGCTTGAGTCATTTTTCAGCACGGATTCCATCGGTTATAGCGGCAGTAGTAACGGTAGCTCTTACTGGATTTTCTTGCAAACATATCTTCGGAGCCCGCTCGGGAATCATGGCCGCAGCTGTGCTTGCCAGCTCGCTCATGTACCTTTCTTTTGCCAACCTCTGTATGTCGGACATGAGCCTTGTGATGTTCGACTGCACAAGCCTGATTCTTTTATATGCGGCTTTGCAAAATGAAAAACACCGTTCAAGCTTGTTCTACCTGGGCTCACTTTCGATGGGGCTGGCATTTCTTACAAAGGGTCCGGTAGGCATTGTGCTTCCTGCGGCTAGCTTTGCCCTGTATTTATGCCTGACGAAAAACTGGAAGAAAATAAGCTTTATCAGGCACGTGATTCCATGTTCGCTCATATTGCTTGGAGCAGGCGTACCCTGGTTTATGGCAGCCTACAGGCAGAACGGCGGCGCTGCGCTCAGCTACTTTTTTATTCACGAGAATCTCGAACGATTTGCCGGTGCGACCTATGATACCCACCGGCCCATCTGGTTCATGATTGTTTCTCTATTCGGCGGCATGCTCCCCTGGTCAATACTTATCCCGTTTGCCGCTCTTAAGTCGGTAGAAGCTTTAAGCAAAAATACTCAGCTGCAAATTCATGAAAGCACGGATACAAGCAGTCAAAGAAATGCCACTCTTTATCTCTGGCTCTGGACTCTAGTAGTCCTTGGTTTTTTCAGCCTTTCACGGGGCAAAATAGACTATTATGCACTGCCCTGCTATCCGGCAGTTGCAATAATTGTAGGTGATTATTTGAGCAAGGCCTGTGACGCAAAGAGCCGGGTGGCTATTATTGGAGCCTGGCTTGTTTCGGTATTGATGCTTCTTGCTGGGGCTGCCTCATTTTTGATATTGCCCGGACTCGGGCTCAAAGAAGGGCTGAGCGGCTGGCTTGCAATGCCGATTGTCCTTGTTGGCTGCGGTCTGAGCCTTTCTGCTTTCACTTTAAAAACAGACTACCGGCAGAGTTTCAAAATGCTTTTTGTTTCGATTTCTTTGATTGCAATTGCGTTTTCATTCGAATTTTATCCCTGGATTTCAAGCAAGCAGGCAGTGTTGAAATACATTCCCTACCTGAAAGAACTGAAGCAGGACGATAGAATCGGAGTCTATACGTCTTTGCAAAACTGGATTGACGAACTGAGCTTCCAGACAGACAAAGAACCCATGAAGATACAAAGCATCAAAATGGCTGAGCAATTTTTGAAAGGCAGCTCTAAATCGGTATTGTTGATTCAGGAATCTGAATACAATCAAATGAGCGATCAAGCAAAAGCAAATAGCCGGGTTTTGCAAAAGAGTCCATTCATTCCCAGGAGCCTGAACCCGATCTATTTCATCAAAAGAGGGGAAAAACTTGGTGGAAACGCCAGGTTGTTATTGGTTGTGAACAAGACCGGAAACTAGGGAAATCAGAATGAAGAATGGATGAATTCAGCAAACAGCTTCATAGCGTCACTGAATCGATAAGCGGCGCAGCAAAAGGCTTTATGTCTTATTTAGATCATCTTACTTTCAAAATGCTCATAGACAATTTGAAAGCCAATGACCTGCAAGTTGTTATTGATACGATAAGCCAGCTTGAAAAGGAGAAGAGGCCTCTTTCAATTGCACCGCTTTATTTTGTAAGCAAAAACCATCCCAACCCAAAGGTCAGGGAGCAGGCACAGAAGGCAGTTTTAAGCATGGTTGATCCGGCTGAACTCGAAAAACTCACCGCAGGCAAAACAAGCGAAGAAGCAACCAAAATACTTATACAAGAATTCGGTCATTACAGAAACAACTGAAATGAAGCATCTATTGGTCGGATTTCTGGCTGGATTCAGTGCAACATTGGTGCTGATGTTCGTGCTTGGATATTTGCTTATCACGAGCGGTTTTCTGCCTGCAAGACAGGACGAGCCGGCAAGCGACTTTGAAAAATGGGCAGCTCATCAAGCATTAAAAGCCACAATCAGCCGGGAAGCTGGTGAGGCAAGCAACCCACTGACTGCCGACGAGCACAATTTGATGGCAGGCGTAAAATTATATGGAGCATACTGTTCAGGCTGCCACGGCAGCCCGCTTTCACCTGAGCCGTCCTTTGCAAACGCATACAGCCCGGCGGCGCCGATTTTTCTGAAAAAAAACCTGAAAAGCGCCGACAGCAAAATATTCTGGATTATTGATCACGGCATCCGTTTTACCGGCATGCCGGCCTTTAAGCAAATGCTGAACGAAAAGGAGATCTGGCAGCTTACACTTTTCCTGAAAAACAAGGACAGGCTTCCTGCAGCTGTTGAAAAGCAGTGGCAGCAAACGAAATAGACGATCCGCTTTCTCAGATCTGCGGCGGCGACTCAGGCAAGCGGAAATCCAGAGTCACAAAATCCGATCCGCAGAACTCCGAAAGCACTTCGATTGCCTGCCGACTCCGGCACTGAACACTCTCGTCAGTATTGAATCGCGGCTGTGCTTTTTCCTGCTCTTCAAGAGTTCTTGCTGTTTCAAGCACGCTAGCTCCGAGAATTCTTGAAAGCGTCTGCCTTGCACGCTGGGCAACATAGGGATTCTCGTCTTTCAAAAGGTTATACAAAGCTGCTGCCGGTGAATGCGGATTTTCAGCCAGGCGATAGCGCACATCAACCGATTCATCACTTGCAAGTCTTTTAAAACAAGATTCCGGCGTATTAGGGTTTTCTGACACTGCTGCTCGCACCTCCGGGTCTTCATGAAAGGCCAGGCGTGAAAGCGTATCTTTGCCGCTGCTCGGATTTTCGGCAACCCGCAACAGAATATCCACCGGACTCACATTGCTTAGAAAGTCGAGCATATCGGCTGGAGTCCTTGGATTGGATGCCAGCATGCTTTTTAGCCTTGGGCAACCGCTTTCAGTAACGGCAATTGTTGCTCGCCTTGCCACTGACACAAGTCTTGCCGTCAGAAACATCGTTATTGCTTCTCTTAATTGCTGCAGGCTGCGCCAGTTGAAATCAAATATAAATGAGATATCCGATTTCGGCTCCCACCAGTGTAATAGTTCCTCACAATCAAAGCTCAGTCTTGCCATGTTGAAGGTTCCTCTGCCTAAAGCGTCACAGAATAGTCCAGGCCCGATCATGACTGAAGACCTTCCAACAATGAAATTGGACTGCGCGCCGGCTTCATTTATATACAGTCGCAATTCTTTCAATTTTCCAATTCACATGTTGGACTCTCGAGTAATAGCATGAAGATACGAGATTGGTCTAAAACGTTGGCGAGAACAAGAACTATGGCATATATCACCGGCACCTATTTTGCCCCTGTATCCCGAGGAACAAGTAAACACTACAAGCTGGTTGGCTACTGGCTTAATGCCAATACCAGTTTTGACGGCACCACAAACGAAATCAAATTAAGGCTAGATGACCTGGCAAACCACCAGGGATGCCAGTTGAGCGCAGTCGAATGGGACTGCGGCACCGGCAACAACCCCATACGCATGGGTCTCTGGAAAGCTCTTCGCAGACTGGTTTGCGACAAATGCCCACCAAAGAGAATGGCAATGTCATTCCTTAACATAGACGACTTCATGACTCAAGCACTTGCACCCTGCCACTGCGGTCAGAGCAAGGGTCTTGACGGTTTGATCGCCACAAGCTTCAAACATATCTGCTCAGATCAGGTAAAAGGCTGCCAGATGATACTTCATCTGGCAGAAGCAGGCAAGCATGTGATTGCCGAAGACGGCATCTGTCTTTCCTGCTGCCACCCGGCTACCAAATCGATGTTGGCAAAAAAGCGCCGCCTACTGGTTGCTTCCTAGAAAGTTTTTTCAGCCCCCGGAAATCTGCTCCTGAAGCCCTGGTTCGCAAGAGCCGGGGCTTCGGGATTTTCATTGTTTTGCAGCTATTACCTGCGGCTCCAGGAATATTCAGTTATGCCCCGGTTCTGCTTTACTATAGCTCCACCGGCAGGAGCCCGTCTGTGATCATAAGTGCGGCGCCGGCTCTGCCCGTGCGGCCTTTTGCTTTGAGAATAAGTTCTGTAAGTGGAAGTGGAACTCGAAATTGAAGCCGGAGCTGCACTTGTTTGAGAAAGTGCTTTTCTTTTCTCTTCTTCGGAAGTCATCAGGGGTATATCACTGCCAAGCGACGCCGGAGCCCGGTTTGAAGCAATGAAACAACCAGCCGGTGTTGGAACTTTCTTGTAATAGTCCTGGCTGTAGTCACGCCAGATCCTTGCCATTAGTGTGCCGCCCGAAACAGAGCCACCAACTGCTTTGTTGTCCTTGTTCCCGCCCCAGACGGCTGTTACGAGGTCGGGCGTAAAACCAACAAACCAGAGATCCTTGCCGTGATCTGCCGTTCCGGTTTTGCCTGCCACGGGTCTGTCGGCAAGTTTGGCTAACTGTCCGGTGCCTTCAGCAACACAGTCTTGCATCAGGTCAACTAGTTGGGAAACAGCCTGATGATCGAAAACTCTTGAACTTTCCTGACTGAAAGATTCAAGACGCCTGCCGGCCCGGGTTTCAACCCGGCGCACCAGGGACGGTGTCATGAAAATACCGCCACGAGCTATGGTGGCATAAGCGTTTGCCATATGCAGAGGCGATACCGCGGAACATCCAAGTGCAAGCGACAGCTCCGGTGCAAGAGCTTCACTGATGCCGGCACGTTCGGCAACATTTATTACAGAGTCGATTCCGACTGCTTGCCCGATTCTCAGAGCCGGAATGTTTCTTGAATAAGCAAAAGCCTTTGCCACTGTTATTCCGCCCAGAAACTTGCCGTCATAGTTCTTCGGCCGGTATTCTTTGCCTGCCTGATCCGTGATTGCAAATGGGCTGTCATCCACAGTATCGTACTCTTGAATCATGCCTTTTTCAAAGGCCGCCAGATATACAAAAGGCTTGAATGCTGAGCCGGCCGTGTGGGGATTGGTAGCACAGTTCCATTGATTGGCGGCATAATCACCCACGCCTCCCACCAGAGCAAGCACCGCACCGTCTGAAACTCTTATTGTCACAAGCGCGCCCTGGTTCACACCGTAAGGAGCTCGGGCAAGCCCCTGACTGAGCGCACGTTCGGCTGCTTCCTGCGCGATTGTATCCAGGTTGGTGTAAATTTTCAGCCCCTGTTTTTCAATAGAAGCAGCATCATACCTGCCATGCAAAGACTCAATCACGGTTGAAACATAATAAGGATACCTGGCGATTTTGATTTTCTCAGACTGAGGGCTGAAAGACTTGAACTCAAGCCAATCGCTCATAGCCAGGTTCTTTTCAGCTTCGGAAATAAATCCGTACAGCTGCATTTTAGCCAGAACTTCTTGCTGTCTTTTTACAGCATTCTGCCGGTACTGAGGCTGACCGCCACGAGGGTATCTGATGATCCCTGAAAGAAAGGCTGCCTCTGCCAGGCTCAAATCACTGGCATGTTTGGAAAAATAGGTTCTGCTTGCCTGCTCGATTCCATATGAATTGTTGCCGAAATACACTTCATTCAAATAAAGCTCGAGTAGTTTGTTTTTAGAAAACTGTTTTTCCAGGGAAATTGCAATTACAAGCTCTGCAAGCTTTAAGTCAAAACTGCGTTTCTCGCCTTCAAAAAAAAGATTCTTAGCAAGCTGCTGTGTGATTGTAGATCCACCTTCGACAACTTTGCCGTGGCTGATATTGGAATAAAGTGCCCTGCCAATTCCGCTCATGCTGAAGCCCTGATGCTCGTAAAAACGATGGTCTTCGGCAGCAAGCAGCGCCTTTATCATATTGTTCGACACTTTATTAAGCGGAATCATAACCCGTTTTTCGCTTCCTTCCACGGCCACTACAAGTTTGTCGTTGCGGTCGTAAATCTGTATAGTTTGCACCGGGTTGTATTTATGAAGAAAGCTTAGATTCGGAACCTTCATCAAATGAATGCCGACCTTAAAGCCGATGAATGCAATTGCAATTGAAATCACAGTGAATAAGAGCAGAAACAGCTTTTTCAACAAGGAAAGCATTCCTTGCGAATCCGAGGCTGCCATACCCCGCTCTCTCAGATTTTGAAATCTGCGTGCCTGTCTGTCTTTATTTACACTCATAAACTCATTCCGGCTGCATAGATTTAAGCATGCTCGACAGCGCTTGACAAGACAGGGTAGTCTGCGGGCACAAATTGGGTTTTGCTCCGTCATGCTGATAAATACTGGTTGAGCAAATCCGGCAGAGACAAAATCAGCAAAACGGGACTAGTATATACAGGCTGGGTATATAGATGAAGCTGAAAGGCTTCTGAACGGCTTGTTTTCAAGAATCAGAATTAAGAGTCATGCATACTAAACCGACAAACAAGATTCAGCAGGCGGCAATGGAGCCAGGTCAGTCTTCGGGCAAACAGCTTATCCTGTCGCTTTTGAGCCTGGCGCTTGCCTTAGGTCTGACAGTAAGAGCTGCTTGCTCAAAGCCGGAGAAGCAGGACAAGAACAAAGCCGCCAGCGTAAACTCACTCTTAGCCGGCAAGAAAGACGCTTTCAGCAAGCCCTATGGTTATTATTTGAATCCAATTTTGAAACATATAAACGCAACAAGCGATCAAAGGGAAAAGATAACTGAGATAGTGCAAAACTACAGGCAGCAGATCGAACCGCTGC
>CAZTQO010000061.1:0-41934 GCA_964615655.1 uncultured Candidatus Obscuribacterales bacterium
TTATGGCGGCAATGTTACCTGGACAGCAAGCGGTGGGCGACAACGCTCCACCTTCGGCAGAAGCACGTATTTATATAAGCCATCGTGACGGTTCCAGGACCGTTATCAACTCCGATCAATCGCAGATGACTACTGATCGAAATGGACGCATCACTACGCTTACTCAGGCGGATGGAGACACCGTCAAATTCGAATACGATGAAAACGGTAATCTCAAGCAATTGAAGCTTCCGGACGGCGGTGAGTGGAACAAGAACAAAGACGGCAGCTGGACCCGCACGAACAAAGACGGGAAAGTTGTGGATAATCTCGACGGAGGATTCGAAGTCACCGAAGATGGTGATGTTATTGTTCTAGACAATAAAGATGGCTATACAGTTGTAAGCCATCTCGACGGCTCTTTTAGCTATATCAATCCCGACCAGTCTCAAATGACTGTAAACATGGAAGGTCAGGTTATCTCAATTACTCAGGCGGATGGCGACACAGCAAAGTTTGAGTACGACGAGAATGGCGCTCTCAATAAAGTGCAGCTTCCGGATGGTGGTGAGTGGAACAAGAATAAGGATGGCAGCTGGACCCGCACGGACAAAGACGGGAAAGTTGTGGTAGAGCTTCAGGGCACGCTCGAAGTCAACAACGAGGGCGACGTGATCATGGTGGATGATGTCTCAGGGCGCATCATTGTAAGCCATCTAGACGGATCACGCACTTACGTCAATCCAGACAGTTCTCAAATGACTTTCGACCGAAACGGTAATGTTGTATCAGCAACACAGGCTGATGGGGATACGGCAAAATTCGACTACGATGATGCCGGCAATATTTCCAACATGAAACTACCGGACGGCGGTCAGTGGTCAAGAAACGAAGACGGAAGCTATACAAGAACCGACAAAGACGGCAATGTTGTCGATAAGCTGGACGGAACAATTAGCGTTAGTGAAGATGGAGATGTGATTTATGCCGAGAAAGACGGCAATGTGCAGGTCAGCCATCTGGATGGGTCAAAAACTTTCATTTATCCCGATCAATCGCAATTGACGGTTGATCGCGACGGCAAGGTAATTTCAGTCACTCAAGCCGATGGCGATACGGCAAGCTTCGAATATGATCAGAATGGCGCGCTCAGCAAGATGAATCTCCCGGACGGCGGTGCCTGGACTAAGAACGAGGACGGCACCTGGACTCGCAGAGACAAAGACGGTAAACAAATACAGACCCTCGATGGCGAGATTCTTGTAACCGAGGAAGGTGACGTTATCTTCAGCACGAGGGCCTAGCTGCGACTTTATGGCGATGAAAGACCAGAATGGCATGGAAGACCGGGACATTCATAGGGCTGCGGCTAGCGGTGATTTGCAGGAATTACAGCGTCTTATCGACGAGGACGCAAACGCAGTCCGTGCCAGCGGCTGGTTCGGTACAAAGCCATTGCACTATGCCGCGCGCAGAGGCTCATTAGAGTGCGTCAAATACCTAGTGGAAAAAGGCGCTGATGTGAATGCTCGCTGTGTCGTTAACCGCAGCACGGCAATTTTTGAGGCTTCAACGGACGATATCGCTGAGTGGCTGATTTCTCAAGGGGCCGAGCTTGATCTCATATCAACAAAAGGACGAGTGCCCCTAGACTATGCTTGTCAGGGATTGCATGAGGGGGTAGTCCGCGTACTGCTGCAGCACGGTGCCGATCCGAATTTCAGGCCAAGAACAAAGCACTTTCACACGATGATGCAATGGTCCATGACGGAGGACTGGGAGCAACAAAGTTCCTATGCTGAGCGCTGCGCACAGATCATATCACTGCTACTTGCTCATGGCGCTGAGCCCAACGCTACTAACGTTTTTGGAAGCACGGCTCTGCATAAAGCCTGTAGCCTGGCTCATGTGAGCATTGTGCGCCTGCTTCTGGCGCACGGTGCCGACCCCAACCTGCGCGATTTCAACAAGCGATCAGCTTTTGATGAGGCTTCCAACAGTCCTGAGATATTGGCACTGCTTGAGCCGCTGCGCCGAGACATTGCAGAACCGCCAAAACTGCAACAAACTCTTGAGCAACTAATCGAGCGCTTGCTGATAAGAAATATCATAAATGAGAATGACCTGCGTCCCTGTTCTGAAGAAGATATTGCTGAACTGGAGCGATTGCATGATGTGATTCTGCCGCAGTCTTATAAGACGTTTCTGTTGAGAATGGGGCGCGGTGCTGGGTGCTTCCTGAAGAGCGACCACTGGTCCGCCTTTTTTGACGATTTTCGAGACAGCACCGACCTTGGTGGCAAGGTAGAGCTAGCGGAGGAATTTGGCCTGCAACTGCCGCCACACTCTTTTGTATTTGCCAGTAGGCTTGGCGATGTGCATTTCTATTTCATAGCTGATGGCACTACTAGTGATCCGCCTGTTTACGGTTACAGCGATTGTGGTTATCAGGGTGAAGTGTATAAATCATTCTGGGGATTTATTGAAGAGCTTGTTGAATACTACGAGTTGTATTGCGACCCGGAGAAGTTTTGAAGGACAAGGAGCCTCTGGGACCGGCAGCGAAGCGAAGCAATGCGAGGAGCGTTGCGAAGCGAAGCGGGTAATCGTGCGGAGTGAGGCGACGAAGGAGCCTCTGGGACCGGCAGCGAGCGAAGCAATGCGAGGAGCGTTGCGAAGCGAAGCGGGTAATCGTGCGGAGAGAGGCGACGAAGGAGCCTCTGGGACCGGCAGCGAAGCGAAGCAATGCGAGGAGCGTTGCGAAGCGAAGCGGGTAATCGTGCGGAGTGAGGCGACGAAGGAGCCGAACGGAGCGCTTATAAAAGAAAAAATGCCTCGCGATTGGGAACGAGGCATTTCTTTGAGGGGGTGATTGAGGATTGATTTCATATTAGGGAGCAATGTTGAAAACCCTGTGAAAATTTTTCGACAAGATGTCTTCCTTTTGCTTAAATGCCGTGCTAGTATTCAAAACTGCCTTATTCAGGATGATTAAATGAGCGGACAGACAGATAAGAAAAGCTGGTGGACCTGGGACAAGCGACCGGGCAAGCTGCTGTCTTTTTTCTGCTCCTGAACTAATCATCCATCTATAACTGGAATTTCCTAGACTGCAGCTTGACTAATAAGTAATGCGGTCTTTTTTATGTTCCTGGATTCATTAAAATCATGCACAAAGAAAACTCAAACAATAAGCTGGAAACAGATGTACAACAAGAACAGCAATTGCCTGAACTCGGCGAGCCGTATCTGATCTCTGTTCTGGCCGATAAGATTACGCCGGTTCTGGCTTTTGAAAAATTGCGCCGACATTCGACTCAGGCCTTTCTTTTTGAAAGCTCTGAATCGGATAGCCGCCTTGCCAGATTCTCGATTCTTTCAATAGACCCGGTCGAAACGATTGTGATCCGTAAAAACTGTCTGGAGCTTAAGAAGAAGGATTCAGAGCCGCAAGTGATTGAGAGCAAGGACGGTTTTGCATTCCTTGCTCAAAGATGCATGGATTTAAACCGCAGAGTAAAGGAACTGCAAATACCTGAAGACCTTCCTTTTACGGCAGCTTATGTTGGTTATCTTGCATACGGTGCCACAGCTATTTTTGATGCGATAGACCAGCAAGAATCTGATCCTTTCGAAAATGTCCCCGACGGAATTTTCAGCTTTTATGACTCATTGATTATTTTCGATCACAAAGAAAGGCAAATGCGTATTCTTTCATTTCGGGGAAAAAATCAGTGCCAGAAACTGCTCGCTTTGCTGACCGAGCCTGAGGAATCTGATTCTTCGCCTGTTCTTGGTTCTTTGAGATCTGAAATCAGTCTTGAAGAAGCTTTTAGAGATGTGCGCTTTGCATTGCAGAAAAACGAATATATGGAACGGGTTGAGCGTTGTATCGAGTACATTAAAGAGGGTCAGGTATTTCAGATTGTTCTGGCAAACCGTTTCACAAGAAGTTTTGACGGTGATCCATTTGCGATTTACCGGGCTTTGCAGTCGATCAACCCTTCGCCTTATGGCTATTACCTGCAATTTCAAGACTTCGTATATCTGGGAGCAAGTCCTGAGCGCTTGCTTGCCTGCAGAAACGGCGCAATTTCACTGACCGCACTTGCCGGTACGCGAAAAAGAGGTAAAGACAAAACCCAGGACAGAGAAATGGAAATTGAGCTCAGATCCTCGGAAAAGGAGATGGCAGAGCATTATATGCTGGTTGATCTGGGCCGAAACGATCTTGGTCGTGTTGCCGAGATTGGCTCGGTAAATTGCGGGGAAATTGCAAGAATCACACATTACGGGCAGGTTATGCATCTTTCCACCGACATTGAAGCAAAGCTTGCTGCCGGTCGTAATTGTTTTGACGCCCTGCGCAGCTGTTTTCCGGCAGGTACGGTTTCCGGCGCGCCTAAAATAAGGGCAATGGAGCTTCTCAGCCAGCTGGAACCCGAAAAAAGAGGAGTTTATTCAGGACTTGTCGGGTATTTCGATATCAATTTAAACAGTGATTCTGCAATTGCAATCAGATCTGCATTAATTACCGGCGGCCAGGCTCATATCAATGCGGGAGCGGGTATTGTACTTGACAGCAAGCCGGAAGAAGAATATCTGGAAACACGAAACAAAGCTCTCAGTGTCTTAAAAGCCTGCCGGCTTGCAGATTCCATGTGAGGTGTGTTCTTTATGTCAGTGTTGATTTTAGACAACTACGATTCATTCACATTCAATCTTTATCAGCTCATATCGTCGATCATCTCGCCGTCTTCTTTATGTTTGGTCAAACGAAATGATGAAATCAACATTGGCGAGATCAAAAAAATGGCACCCTCGCATATTGTGCTTTCGCCAGGCCCGGGACATCCGGCAAACGAGCGTGACTTTGGAGTTTGCAAAAATGTGATTCTGGAAGCTCAAGAGCTGGACTGCCCAATTTTGGGAGTTTGCCTGGGACATCAGGGCATCGTAGAGCATTCGGGCGGAAAAGTGATAAGGGCAAGAGAGCCTGTTCATGGGAAGTGCAGCCCGATTGAAATAAAGAAACAAAGCCCCCTCTTTGAAGGTCTGAGTTCGGGTGCTAAAGTAATGCGATATCATTCCTTGATAGCAGATGCAAGCACGCTGCCTGAGAGTCTGGAAGTAGTTGCAGTGCTTTCAGGGCAGGATCAAGTGATAATGGCAGTTCAGAGCAAGAAACTCAAGCTCTTTGGTCTGCAATTTCATCCGGAGTCGATTGGCAGCACAGACGGCACACGTATACTCAGGAACTTCATTTCATTATGCTAGCTAAAAGAGCCCTGGACACGATATTCAAATCGGAGGCAAGTGACGGTGAGCTGCTTGCGGCTCTTGAAGAACTCAAGCTCGAAAATCTTGACGGCGAGATCCTGTCTGAAGCAATTACAAGGATGACAGAAGCAAAGGCAATCAATCCGGATCTGAAGCGGGAGCTTTACGAGTTAGGAAGATTTTCTATGGACTGCTCAGGCACCGGCGGCAGCGGTCTTGCTCGCTTTAATACATCTACAAGCGTGGCCTTTGTTCTTGCCGCTGCAGGATTTAAGATTGCCAAATTCGGTGCCAGATCTCAAAGCGGTAAATCAGGCAGCTTCGATTTTCTTGAAAGTCTGGGTTTTTCGAAGAATCTACCGCTTGAAAGAGTAGCCGATGCCCTTTCTGTATGCGGGCTGGCCTTTATTTATGCTCCGCTTGCTTATCCGCATATGCAAAGACTGGCACCATTGCGCAAAAAATTAGGCAAAGCAACCCTGTTTAATTTTATTGGACCGCTACTTAACCCGGTGCACCCCTCAAGCCGATTGATGGGAGTTTCGTCCGACCGGGTTAGAAAATTGCTTGCCGAAGAGCTTAGAAAAGACAGCCGAATGTCAAAAGCCTTGCTTGTAACTTCAGGTGGAAATCTCGACGAATTTTCATTCGAAGCCGCAAGTGAAGTGTCAATGATCGATGGTGACGAGTTAAAAGAATTCAGCGTTTCACCATCAGCTTACCTGCTGTCAAATGCTGATTCGGCAGGCGCAGGCGAGCTTTCTGATTACAGCTCCAGAGCAAATGCCAGGGTTTTTTCTGAAATTGTTGCAGGAGATGACAGCAATTCTCCTGCTTATAAAATGGTTCTTTTGAATTCGGCGGCGGCTCTGTTTGCATTGAAAGCGTGCAGCGGCATTAACGAAGGCATTAACCTGGCAGCAGATCTGATTGCTTCGCGAACGGTTGCAGAGTGTATGGCTACCTGCCGGAGGTTCTATGGACAGCTTTCTTAATCAGGTGATAAAGCATAAAAGAGCTGAAATTGCTGAAAAAGAAATGAAACGCCCGCTTTCTTCTTTCAAGCATAAGTGCTCAAAAGCAAGCAAGCAATTTGAACTCGCCCTTCAAGGAGACGGGCTTAAGATCATCGCGGAGTTGAAACCGCGCTCGCCGTCGCTTGGCCAGCTGGATCAAAATGATGATCTGATTTGCCGGCTTGAAGCTTACCAGAAGTATGCCGCCTGTGTATCGGTTTTGTGTGACGAGCGTTTTTTCGGAGGCAGTATTGCTTTGCTCGAATCAGTAACCTTAAGAATTAAGCAGCCGTGTTTGCTGAAAGATTTTGTCATTTCGGAATATCAGGTTTACGAAGGGCGGCAGGCAGGAGCAGAAGCTGTTCTTCTGATTGCAAAAATCCTCGATTTTGAAGAGTTCAGGTCATTATTTGAACTGATAGCCGAGCTTGGCATGACTGCAGTTGTTGAAGTGCAAACAGAGGCAGAGCTTAAAATGGTGGAGCCTCTGAAGCCTTCTGTAGTACTCATTAACAATCGCAATCTTGATAATCTTCAAATAGATCTGAATACTACCGGGCGGCTGGCAACGCTGCCGGGCTATCCCTGTAAAATCATTTCTGCAAGTGGTATTGAAAGCGGTGATGATCTGCTTGGATTGAGGTCTTTTGCCAGCTGCTTTCTGATTGGTTCGGCGCTGATGAAGTCGGCGGATATCGGCAAAAAGTTTGAAGAATTTTTTGAAGCAGAAAAAAGTTTTTTGAAGCGCAAGAAGGAAGAGCAAAGATGCAGCCTCTAGTAAAAATCTGCGGAATCACCAATCTTGAAGATGCAGAAATAGCTGTATCACTCGGAGCGGCATATCTTGGTTTCATTTTTGCTGAAAGCCCGAGAAAAATGGAACTTGATGCTGCAAGAATTATAAAACGCAAATTGAAAGGTCAGGTCAAATTCGTGGGTGTATTCCAGAATCAAGAAGCAGCATTTCTGAATAATACGGCCGATGTGCTGGGGCTGGATTTCATTCAATTGCATGGCGTCGAAACAGCTGATTTTATCAGGATTCTGAATCATCCGGTCATTAAAACCGTCGAGCTCCCAGATCCTGAAAATACAAATTTCGATTTCTCAACTCTTTCCGATTTAGCCTGCCATGCTTTCTTATTCGACAGGCCGAAATCAGATTCTAATAATTCAAACTGGCTTGCAAATGTAGTCAAACACTATAAAGAATCGCTTTCAAAGTATCAGCCTTTTTTTATCGCTGGTGGACTGTCAAGCGAGAATCTGCATCTGGCCCTCAGTCTTGAGCCTTTTGCCGTGGATCTTGCTTCAAGCATCGAGTCAAAACCCGGAGTTAAGGATCACAGTAAAATGTCTGAGTTTTTCCAGACTATGATTGAAGGAGCAAATATATGTTGAAGACCGGTTATTTCGGCAGATTCGGCGGTATTTATGCACCGGAAACACTTATGCCGGCGCTGGAAGAACTTGAATCAGCTTTTTTTGCATTAAAAGATGACGAAGTTTTTTATGCGCGCTATGCCAATCTGATGCGAGAGTATGCCGGCCGGCCGACGCCGGTTTATTTTGCAAGAAATTTATCTCAGAGCTGGGGCGCCAATATTTATCTTAAAAGAGAAGATCTACTTCATGGCGGCGCTCATAAAACCAACAATGCAATCGGGCAGGCGCTTTTAGCAAAGGAGCTCGGCAAAACAAGAATTATTGCCGAAACCGGAGCGGGTCAGCATGGAGTGGCAACAGCAATGGCCGGGGCGCTATTTTCACTCAAGACCGAGGTCTATATGGGCGAGCTGGATATGGAACGACAGCACGCAAATGTACTTAGAATGAAGCTGCTTGGTGCGACTGTCCATCCGGTAAAAACCGGCGGACGCACTTTGAAGGATGCAATCAATGCTGCCATGCGAGACTGGATTGCCAGTGTCAGAGACACTCACTATCTTCTGGGTACTGCTGCCGGCCCTCATCCGTTCCCAAGCATAGTCAAATACTTTCAAGCCATCATAGGTCAGGAAGCCAGGCAGCAAATAATCGAAGAACATGAAGTGCTTCCCGATTATGTAGTTGCCTGTGTAGGCGGAGGCTCCAATGCCATCGGTATTTTTGCCGGATTTATCGATGATTTTGAAGTGCAGCTCGTAGGAGTGGAGCCCGCCGGAGAGGGACTCAATTCAAAAAAACACGGCGCAGTGATTGCAAAAGGAAGCGACGGTTGCCTGCACGGCATGATTAGCAAAGTGCTTCAGGACGAAGATGGACAGATTTTTGAAACACACAGCATTGCTGCCGGTCTTGATTATCCTTCGGTTGGACCGGAGCATGCTTATCTCAATGACAGCGGTCGAGCTATTTATGAGTCTGCAAGCGATGAAGAAGCAATTGCCTCTTACCACGAGCTTTCACGGCTTGAGGGCATAATACCCGCTCTTGAAAGTTCGCATGCGCTTGCATATGCAAAACGGCTTGCCGCAGGAAAGGGTGCGGATAAGGACATACTTGTAAATCTGTCCGGACGCGGAGACAAGGATCTCGAGGTGGTGATGAATTATGGCATCTAGATACGAGCATCTATTTTCCAGGTTGAAGCATGAAGGACGCAAAGCTTTCATTCCTTATACAATGCTTGGTTATCCTGACAAAAAACACTGTCTTGAAGCTGTGAAAGCCATGATTGAAAGCGGGGTTTCGGCGCTTGAACTCGGGCTTGCATTTTCAGATCCGCTTGCAGATGGACCGGTGATTCAGGAAGCTGCGTCACGAACCATCGAGTCTGGCTTTAAGACCATGGATGCGTTTGCGCTTATAAAAGAAATTCGCAAATTCAACTCAGAGATACCGATCACGCTTATGTGTTATTACAACTCGGTTCTGGCTCATAAAAGCGAAGGCTTTTGTAATGCAGCTCAAGAAGCTGGTGTTGATGCATTGTTGATTGTCGATCTGCCTCCTGAGCTCTCGAAAGAATTCAGCAGGATCTGTGCAGAAAAAAAGCTGGAGCAGGTTTTTATTATTTCACCGCTGACTTCAGAAGAGCGCCTGCAGCTCATTTCTCAAAAGGCCGGCGGCTTTTTATATGCGGTGTCGCGCCTGGGAATTACAGGTGTCGAAGAACGATATGATGAGAATCTGCAGATTCTGATTGAGAAAGCTAAGAAGCTTGCAAAACTCCCGGTTGCAGTGGGCTTTGGAGTCTCGACTCCTGAGCAGGCGCAAAAAATGTTCAATTCTGGTGCCGATGCTGTAATCACCGGTTCTAGAATTGTAGAAATGCAAACTCAAATAAAGAAGGGCAAAATCAAAATCGATGATCTCAAAGCTTATGTCCGGACGATGCTTGCCGCTTGCTCTGGCGTATCAGCAAAGAGCAAATGAGAGCCTCAGGTTAAGAGCCGGGATTTGCAAGCTGTCTTGACTGATTTTCAGACTGCTTATTTGGAAGCGGCTTCATTTGTTGCAGATTCTTGTTTGCTTCCCGAGCGCGGGATTATGATCATAGGCAGTGTCGAAATCTCTTTTTCTTCGATCTCCAGGAAATTTACTTTTTCCTCTTTGACGGCTTCGAAAATCTTATCCATATTTGTTTGATTGCCGTCAAATATAGCTATTGCCCAGTAGGGGGGGAATATTGATACATCTGCTTTCAACACACCCTTTTGCTCGCGCATGATCTTGCCGACTCTGCGCAAGCAAGCAACACAACTTGCTCCTTTGACCCTGAAATCAGCGCGCTTCAGCTTCTGTCCCGACTTTTGAACAGGATTTGGGGTGCTTTTGCTGCTTGCCGTATTTGCGCTGTTTTCAGCTTTTGCCGGGGCGGCTTCTGATAAATTCTGGTCAAACAGAACGCCTGAACTCAAAAGAAGTAGCAAGGCAAGCGTTCTCATCAGCAGTGTTTTCAAGGTTTCTCCTTTCATTTTGCCTGGCTGCTCGGAGCCTTTATATTTTGTAGATTCTAAACTATTTTTGCAAATATTGACTCGTACTGCATCTGGCCAGCCGGGCCAGTGCTGTTAAATGCGAAGTTTTCGGGGGTATAATTCCTGGGTAGCTTGTTTGAAAGGCTAAAGAACTCATGAGAAAGCGGCGTAAAAGTGGAAGTGCAATCACCGAAACCGGACCGGCACTTTTCTTGCTTTTCGTAATTATTTTCTTTCCAATGCTGGATTTGCTCGGGATGGCAGCTGGTTACATCATGTCGGGGATTTATCATGACCACATGGTCAGGGAACTTGCCCTGAGCGCTCCACCGGGCGTAACTACAGATCCGGCAATTCAAACCCAGACGAAGGCGATAGAAAAGGTAAATTTAGAATTCCAGAATTCGACCTTCTTCAATTTTCTGAAAATGACCCCGGGCGACCTGCAGGTCTCAGATATAAAATATCTGCCCGATAACACAAATCCGACTGTGATCCAGGCCACTACTACCTGTACTATACGTCCGTTCATAAATATACCCTGGTGGACCGGTGTACCCGGCTTAAACGAACCATTTCCCTTTATTTTGACAACTCAAAGACCTCAGGAAGAGAAAGGGCGCAACTGAGCCCGTGCTTGCTGGGATTGCCGCTTTTCTGCCGCTCTTTCAAATTGACTCTTTCCAGGCTTTTAAGGCAGCTCTGACGGGTATAATGGAAATGGAGCCGCTTGACTCTAAAACCGGGGCTATTGCCTATTACTATGTTGTATTTTTGAAGTGAGGGACCTGCAAATGCATGCGCGAAATTACAGGGGGCGGAAGAAAGGCAGTGCAATAACAGAATTCGGGCCGGCGCTTTTCCTTTTTGTTGTTATCATTTTCTTTCCGATGCTCGATCTATTGGGGCTTTGCGCAGCCTATTGCGCCGGATGGTATTGCAATTTCATGGTCTGTCGTGAACTTGCAGTGCGCAAAGAAAAAGACCGCACTATTGTTTTTGATGAGGTGAACGACAACCTTTTTTCAAGCGGCATTGTGCCTTTTATTGGAGTGAAAACTAAGGCGGATATGGCGCACGAAGCTACATACGAACAGGCCGGCTCCAACGGAATGCAGCCAATGGTTACCTGCAAATCAACGATTAAAGCGACGCCGTTTATTACGATTCCGTGGTGGACAGGAGTTCCCGGATTGAATGAACAGATGGTATTTGAAATCACGAGTGCCAGACCCAGAGAAGTGACTCAATAGGGCTCTAATCACCACAATTCATGCTGGTTTCATGGAGATTGATCTGATATAATGTTGGCAAGCTCGAGCAGATTAAATGCCGGGAAATGCAGACCTCACAAGGCCTTACTATCGTATTCTTACTCTTACTCTCTTGTTCTCTAAGGAGGAAAAAAATGTCTTCAAGAAAGTGCGGAAGTAGGGGGCAGAGTATTATCGAAACTGTGGTCGGTATTATGTTTCTTGTTCCGATCGTACTCTTCTTGTTTGATATTGCGGTGCTGGTATTGTGTAATACCGCAAACGACAACCTGGCCAAAAGCACCTGCAGGGCTGCCGCCAGCGCAACTGATGGTAGCGGAGCCGGAACCGCCAAAGCAGCTTTTGATGCGGCTGACAGTGTTGCAAACAGTTTTGCCAGCTCAGCCATCATAAACAAGAGCGGTGGCTCTTTTCTTACGGGCTTCAGCTATAACGCCAACGGTACGCCGAGTACCGGCGGCGGCCAGTATCCGGGTCCAATTGCAAACGGCGCCGGAAATCCGCCGCCTCCGGAAAAAGGGCAGGTGGCATGTATCACCACCATGAAAGTCACACTTCCTGTGCCTTTCCCGGTTTTGCCGACAACATGGGAGTTTCAATCCAGAGACGTTGAGCCAATTGTTTCTATTATGGCAAGCAACAACTGAGCTTCTTGTCTTTACTGATCCTGAGCTAAAGCAAGCAGGCATTTACTTTTGAGCAGGCATTTACTTTTGAGCAGCTCTTTTCTTGCCTGCTTTTTCATTGGCTTTGTTTTTAATTCGCAACGCCACGTCCTTGTATCTGCCAGCTTCGTCAATAAGCCGCTGCCTTCTTTTTACAATGAGTTCATCGTTGCCTGCATAAGAAAGGTACTTGAAATAATTGAAGATGGCAGCTGAACGGTTGTGATAATTGTATTGAAAAATCTCAGCCAGGTGCTTGTAGGCGTTGGCATGCCGGGGCTCGAGCTTAAGTCCCAGCCTGAATTGCTCTTCGGCAGCATGCACAAAACCTGCTTTTTGCAGTGCGTCTCCCAGAGCAAAATGCATGCGGGCACCATAAATTGTTTTATCCAGAACATCACTGACTTCTTTGAGTGCAGCCTGCCTCTGTTCAAAAGCGAGGCGTGGCCATAGAAAGATAATTGTATTTTTGGCTCTCTTCATTTGGGTCTCTTGTTTTGCCACTGCCAGTGATACCAGCGCCGGTTGCATGGCTTCCTGATAGCGCCCCAGCTGGCATTCTGCTCTTGTTACAAGCTCGGCAAGCTCAAAGCGAAGCGTGTTTTTTAAATAGAGCGGTACTGCAATTCGGATACATTCAAGGTAATGTCTTGAAGCTTCCAGAGCTCTGGCTTTGCCTAAAAGCGCAGGCTCGAATTCCGGACTCTTAGAAAGCTCCTTGTTAAAAAGCTCGATGGCCTCTGCATATTTACCTTGCTGAAATCTAACGCTTCCAAGTGTGCTGAACACGCCTGTTTGCGTTCCGGCACTTTGAATTACTTTTGAAAGCAGGGCTTCTTCTTCTTCAATCTTTCCTTGCCTGCCCAGTTCGATTGCATCCATAATTATTACTGAAGAGTCATTCGGGTCCAGCTCTCTGGCAAATGGGTAATACACTAAAGCAGAGCTGAACTCGTTGTTGGAAAGCTTGTCTTTAAGTGCCGAAAGCACAAAATTCCGGTAGCTTTTAAGAGAATGCTTGGATGCTTCATATTCTGACTGGGCCAGGTCTTCCATTCCCAACTTGTCATATGCCTGGCCCAGTAGAAAATGTGCCCTGTAATCATTCGGGTCAGCTTTTAAGAGCGCTGCTGCGCTTTGCATATAAGGCAAAAGATCATTTGACAGACTCTGGCTGTCAGCCGGCATTTCGTTTAATTGCTCGATAATCTTCAATAAGGCCCTGTCGTTTTCATCCAGCTGGGCGAAAGCCGCTGGCGTACTCAGGCAGTTAAGCATTAGAAATAAGGTTAAAAATTGAAATATAAAGAGCTTTGTTTTTGGCATGAAATTTATTCTGACCCAAAGGCTTCAATCAATCAAGATTTTGACAGCTCGGCCATGACTTGCACAGCTTTTGCCCCGATAAAGCCCTGTTGTGATTAAGCCTGCGTAATCACTTAAGGTTGTCAATCATCAATCATTAGTAGTTTAGTTTAGTTTAGTGCAGCTCTCACATTGATTCGGAATTCGGAGGTTTTGCTTTGTACGGACTGTCTGGCCTTGCCCGTAAATTAACTAGCCTTGTCCTGCTTGCATCAATCTTGCTCTTTTCCAGCTTTACCCAGGCGGCTTATGCTCAGCTTGCCGGACAGCCAAAGCTGGTTTTGCTCATTGTAGTGGACCAGTTCTCATTTGATTATCTAAGCCGTTTTTATGAAAGATTCGGTGCCGGCGGCTTCAAATACTTGATGGAAAACGGTGCAAACTTCTTGAACTGTCATTATAAGCAGGCTACTACCGTTACTGCCGTAGGACATTCAATAATATCGACTGGCGCGTTTCCGTGGTCTACCGGTGTTATAAGCAATAGCTGGTACAGCAAAAGAAAAGAAAAGGATTTGCAAGCAGTTGATGATGACTCTGTGCAACTGGTTGGTGCCAACGGGCCTGGAGCAAGCTGTCATATTATGAGAGGCAGCACCATAGGTGATGAGATGCGGCTTGCCACCAATGGCAGGTCCAAAGTCATTACTTGCTCGTTTAAAGACCGTGCTGCACTATTTCTTGCCGGACGCGCTGCAAACGGTGCGTTCTGGTTTGATTCCCGCAACGGGCAGTTTGTAAGTTCTTCGCAGTTCGGCAGTACGCTTCCAGGCTGGGTAATGGCCTTCAACGGGCAACGCAAAGCAGATTCATATTTCGGCAAGCCCTGGCAGCGGCTTCTGCCTGAGAATCTCTACAACGCATCCACTAAAGACGACTACACATACGAGCGTTCATTTGCCGGTGACGGCAGGCAGTTTCCCCATAGCATAACAGGCGGGGCTGGAAGTCCGAACCAGAAGTACTACGAGGATTTTCAGGCGACTCCTTTTGCAAATCAGATGCTTGCTGAATTTGCCAGAGACGCTCTGGAAAGAGAATCACTGGGAACTCGCGACAATCCCGACCTGCTTGGTGTCTCATTTTCTGCCACTGACTTTCTGGGTCATGCATATGGTCCCAACAGCCAGGAAATGGAAGATCTGATGCTGCGCCTGGACCAGACTCTTGCAAGCCTTTTCCAGTATATAGATCAAAAAATCGGGCTCGATAAATGCTTGATTGTCTTAAGCTCCGATCACGGCGTGCAGCCTATTCCTGAGTTTCTCAGGGACAAAGGGCTAGATGCCGGCAGAATCGATAGCAAATCAATGCAAATGCTTTTAGAAGCCGCTCTCGATCAAAAACTGGGAGCCGATGACTGGATTGCTTCCTTTTTACCGCCCAATCTTTATTTCAATCGCGGCACAATTGCAAAACAAAAAGTGCGCAAACAAGATGTGGAAGATATTGCGGCACAGGCAGCCGAATCTGTGTCAGGGATTGGTGACGTCTACACTGCTTTTCAGTTTTATATGAACCAGATGCCACCCTCACCAAATATAGATGCGGTTAAGCGAAGTTATTATCCAAGCCGCAGCGGCGACCTCTACATTACTCCCAGACCGGGTTATATATTCAGTTCCGAGCTGAACGGCACCGGGCACGGCTCTCCTTACAGATATGACTCGCAAGTGCCTCTAATAATCATGGGACCGGGAGTCAAATCGGGACGTTACACTCAAGATTGCAGCCCCGCAGACATTGCCCCCACAATCTCTGCTTTATTGCACATAAATGCTCCGTCTCTTTGTGAAGGCAGAGTTTTGCACGAAGCAATCGCACAGCGTTACGGACCGGCTCGTCCACCGGGACTGGCTGCCAGCCCTGCGCCCAGCCAGTAAATTCTTGTATCAGAGAAAACCGGAGTCTTCTCATGTCTGAAAACAATACCTTGTTTCTTGTAGATGGAAGCTCGCTGGCATTCAGATCTTTTTTTGCACTGCTCACCACCGGGATGCGAAACGCAGAAGGTAAGCCAAGCTGGGCTGTATATGGCTTTTTTGCTTCGCTCTTTGATTTGATTGAGAAACGCAGTCCTCATTCAATGGCAGTTTGTTTCGATATGGCAGAGCCCACATTCAGGCATGAAGCTTTTGAAGATTACAAAGCCCACCGAGATGAAATGCCTGATGATCTGGTGGAGCAATGGCCGATAATCAAAGATGCAGTCAAAGCCCTGGGTATTCCTGTTTATGAGCTTTCAGGTTGGGAAGCAGACGACATTATCGGAACGGTTGCTAAAAAAGCCATGACTGAGCGCGGGCTTTCCACCGTGATTCTGACTGGCGACCAGGATGCCTTCCAGCTATTGGATGATGGTCATATTCAGGTGCTGATGCCGACCAAAGAAGGATTGAAAACTTATGGCAGGGATGAAGTATTCGAAAAGCTCGGCGTCTGGCCGGAGCAAGTAATAGACTACAAAGGGCTTTGTGGAGACAGTTCCGACAATATTCCAGGGGTTCGAGGTATCGGTCCGAAAACTGCTGTAACACTGCTTGGCCAGTACCGCAATCTGGAAGGTATTTACGAGCACCTTGAAGAAATAAAATCGGCGTCTCAAAAGAGCAAGCTTTCAGATGGAAAACTAAACGCATTTGAAAGCCGTGATCTTGCCACAATCAGGCTTGATGTGCCGCTCGAATTTGATTTCGATCATTGCCAGCTGAGCCTTCCTGAGCCTGAAGAAATCTGCAAAATATTTGTAAGTCTTGAACTTCGCAATTTGCTCAAAAGGCTGCCAAAAGTCTTGAGTCATTTCAATAATGGCATGATGCCTGAGATCGACAGCAAGCTGCTAACAGTTCCCAGCCGCAGCCGCATAAAGAGTGGTGCCGGATTTGCTCCGGCAGCCGAAAAAACGGCTGCAAACCAGCTAGCAGAAGTCGAGCAGGCGGCTCCCCAGCAAGGACGCCAGTTGAGCCTGCTTGATGCCATGTCCGGAACAGACAGTCCTTGCGTTACGATTCTGGAAAGCAGTGTCAAATACGATATTCTCAGGAGCAAAAAAGAAATTCAGGCACTCATAGACGAGCTAAAGGAAGTCGGGCTTTTTGCACTGGCATTAAGAAGCTCTGGTGAGCATGCCTATTCTGCAAAGTTGCACGGAATTTCCATTTCTTATTCAGGCTCTCTTGAAGTTCAAGATGGGCGGCTCTTGCCGCATGAAGCCAGACCTTTGCAAAAAGCCGTGTATATCGCACTTGAAAAAGAAGGCGAAGCGCCACTTTGCGCTCCCGAAGTGCTTATGCTTTTCAAAGAGCTTTTTGAAAATCCGCAAATCGGCAAACTTGTTTACGATGCAAAATTTACATCGAACCTTCTGTATCTTGCCGGGATTGAACTCAAAGGGGTGATCTTTGATCCCATGCTTGCAAGCTACATTATAAATCCGGATGAAAAACACAAACTTGAAGATCAAGTAGCAGCGATTCTAATGCGCAGGCTGCCTGAGTTGCCCTCAAGCCAGCCGCGCAAGGCTTCAATTGATCTTGATTTTCTGCCTGTAAGCCAGCTTGCCGAACTGACTATTGAAGAGTCTCGTTCTGTGGAAGAACTCTGTTTGACTTTTCTGAAAGTAATGGACGAGGATCAAAAAGAACTGCTCTGGGGAATGGACCTGCCCACAAGTTCGGTACTTGCCAGGCTCGAGCAAAATGGCGTCAAACTCGATCTGCCCTATTTCAAGGCGCTTTCAAAAGAACTCGCTTCTGAGATCAGCCGCCTGGAAAAAGAAATACATGAACTTGCAGGTCATCCTTTCAATGTAGGCTCACCGCTGCAACTGCAAAAGGTATTATTCGAAGAGCTGGGACTGCCTGCCAAAGTCAAAACCAAATCAGGCTATTCTACTGATGCTTCAGTGCTTGAATCACTTTTGAACTCGCATCCGATTATCGCAAAAATCATAGATTACAGGCATACTGCCAAACTTCAGTCTACATATGTTGAGTCACTTCCCAGGCAGGTCTCAAAAATCGACGGGCGTCTTCATGGAGAGTTCAATCAAACGGTTACCTCCACAGGCAGGCTCTCTAGCACTAATCCCAATTTGCAAAACATTCCAATCCGGACTGAATTGGGCAGGCGCATCCGCCGGGGATTCATTGCAGGTGACGAGAGTTCATTTCTTGTGTCCGCGGATTATTCACAAATAGAACTGCGACTGCTTGCTCACATGTCCGGTGATGAAAGGCTGATCGAAGCTTTCAGTCAAGACCTCGATATACATAAAAGAACCGCAAGCCTTATCTTTGATCTTCCGGTTGATGCTATTGATGAAGACAAAAGGGCTATTGGAAAAACTCTGAATTTTGCGCTGATTTACCAGCAGGGAGCTTATGCAACCGGCCAGTCTCTAGGTATTTCTACAAGAGAAGCATCCAGTTTTATAGAAAAGTATTTCCAGAGCTTTCCTAAAGTGAAAGCTTTTATGAATCGCATAATTGCAGATGCCAGAGAGAAGAGTTATGTGCAGACTCTCTGGGGGCGCCGCCGTTATTTCAGCCATCTAAACGACCGCAACGACGGCATCAGAAAAGCAGACGAACGTGCAGCCTTCAATGCACCATTGCAGGGCAGCGCTGCTGATTTAATGAAGCTTGCGATGATAAGCTTGCAGAAGCAGCTTGATGAAAAGATGATGAGCACCCGCTTGATTCTGCAAGTTCACGATGAACTGGTCCTGGATGTGCCTGAAAATGAACTGGAGAAAGCTAAAGAAATTCTGCTTTCGGCAATGAAACTTGGTGAGCCGCTCACAGTGCCTTTAAAAGTAGACCTTGGCGTGGGCAAAAACTGGATGGATGCAAAATAAGCAGAATTCATTTCAGGCTTTTGATTTTTACTGATCTCTGGTAGCGGCTCTTAGCAGATTCTTCATTTTAGCCGCCAGGTCGTTTTTGTTTCGCAGTCTTGCCGATACTCTTTTTGAGGCTCTCAGAGTTTTGGTGTCCGAGTGCTGCAAGCTGCGTGCTTTTTTGTAGTCGTGAAGCGCTCCTTCAAGGTCGCCGAAAAGAACTTCTTTAATTCTTGCCTGCTGGTACCAGTTTGGCTCGAAATAAGGGTCGAGATCAAGAGCTAGCTTAGTTTGTTCCATTGCTCTTTTGCCCATATGCAGCTCGTAATAATTCCAGCCGAGATAAAAATGGAACTTCATCGAATAATCGGTTCGGTCTACATCTTTGCTTATTTGATCGATGATTTGATCGCTTGTTGAAATGGGCAGGGTTTTGAGCAAATTCTTTACTCTGATCCTGGCGTCATCGATGTAAGAAATATAGTCGGAACCTGCCAGGTTGCGCAGTGCTGCTGCAAATGCTTCTTGCTCCATGCCTTCGTGCATATAGGCTCTATAAAGCAGCAAATTTAGCTTGCGATTAAATGGTTGAATTTCAAGCATCGGTTTAAGAGCCTTAATAGCGGCTTTGCCGTTGCCGATCGCAAGCCAGGCTTGCGAAATGGCAATTCTGGCTGAAACATATTCGGGATTTTTTTTCAGGTCGCGTTGAGCAAGTTCAATTGCGTCTTTGTAATGCCCTTGCTGGATTTTGATTCCTGCATAAGCAGTTGCGGCTCCCAGCGGGCAGTCTGCTCGGGCAAGCAGCTCTTTGTATGCAGGAATTGCTATATCCAGAAGACTCTGCTCCTGGTAAAAGAGAGCATTCAAAAAAAGCAGATTAGGATCATCTGGTGCCCTGTCTCTTACAAATGAACTTAGATTGTATGCTTCAGATAACTCGCCTGCTTCAATTTGATGTCTCAAGCGGCGCAATAAATGCTCGGGTTTCAGTTCAAGCTTTTCGGCAAGCTTGAACTCCTTGCTGGACATGTCCAGCAAGCCGTTTCTTGCATAACAACGAGCCAGCAAAAAGTGTGCATACGGATCATCCGGCTCTTTTTGAAGCACGGATTCGAGCAGCTTGAAGTCAGTCTCGTCGACTTTGAAAAGCGCAATGTGTTTTTCGACAAGTGCAAAGCTTCTGTCTATTTCGCTTTCGGTGTTTGCAAGAGCTGAAGCAGTGCTGAGAGAAAACAAAATCAGCAAATGGTAAATTGCTCGTTTTAGATGTTTCATAGCCCGAGCCAACTACTGAATTGGCCCTGAAACTTTGTAGACTATATACACCTGAGTTTTGTAGCCCGGCGTAACCGGCTTCATGATTGTTACTGTGGCAAGCGCTCCCTTGCGAATACCGGAAACAATTTTTGTAGTATCGCCGCCTTTTTGCGGTTTCCATTTATTTTGTGCAAAAGCATTCTGGTAAAAAGCAAGAACTTCCTCTGGGGTTTCCTTTACATGAAAAGTAAGTGTAAAACCAGGTTTTTCAGGTTTGCGCTTGAATGCAAGTATACTATCGTATTTGGGTGGGGCCGAGCCGCTGTATGGTGGCAGGTAAGGTAAGCTCGGCGGCTCTTTCAAATTCTCAGGCACGAATTCATTGTCATTGTTGTATTTTTTCTTCGGCATTTGAAATGGCGATTGTGCATATGCAACTGATTGCGCCATTAAGAGCAAAGAGAGCAAAGAAAACATGGCTGGCAGAACAAGCTGCCAACCATGCGTTCTTCGTCTATCCAAAACCGAATCCGAATTTGCCTTACCGGTCATCATTTCATCCTTTCTGAAGGAGGAATTTGAATCAATCCGGTTTGCAGAATCCTGCCGCTGTTCCTGATGCGGTATCAGTAAAGGTAACCTTACCAAGTAGGTTCTGGTAGCCGGATGAGGGAATCCAAGTTGCTGTATCGGTTGCATTGATCCCAGAGCTAGGATGTTCCCTATACATTATATCGTGGATGCCTCCATCATATTGAGGATTAACTGCGGTCTGTACAATGTTGTAGCTTCTGCTTTTATCCTTTTTGGCACCATCGGCAACTGTGCCTGCCACAAGCCAGGGCGGCGGTTGCGTGGTCATCTTAAGATCCTTCTGACCATTGTCAGGACCGGCGGCATAAATATACCATACGGATCCTAGAGCCAGAGGATTTTTTGCAAGCTCACTCTTAGCTTGCGCTTCACCATTGGCCGGGTTTATCTGATTGCATCTTTCAGAAATCCAGTTGACCATCTGGGTGCCGAATCCAGGGCTGACCCAGTTACCCAGTTCTTCAACAGTTGCTGTTTTTGATACAAGGCAGTTGCCCATGCTGGCCGAGGGTGTTGGTTCTTTTGACCAGTCTTTGTTTGATGGGACTCTCAGTCCGGTAACACCGCAATTGCCCTGGTTTACAGTAAGGCTGCCGCAGGTGTTGAACTTGTGCTGCAACTGACACTTTGCGCATTCTACTGCAATCAGGTCGGTTGCGCTTCCAGGGTTGACCTGGTAAGTGCCACCACCATGATAGGCCTTGTCGAATGCACCATTGCCAGTGCCGTTTCCAAGCAGGTCCCAGCATTGTGGTATCACATCCGGATCGCTTCTTGACCAACCGGTTGAGTTTTCGTCAGTACAGGTTGTGGCAATCGCGTTGCCGTCACTGTCAAAAGGAATTTTCTGAGCATCTGCCAGTTTTGCCGGATTGCCCTGCAAGTCATAGAGGCCGTCAAGAGGGGGCTGCTTACCAGGATCTCGTCCGTCTTTTACATCTTTGTTGTATTTAGCCCAGGCGTCAAGCCGGTCGTCTTTATGATCGGCTTCGGCAAACACAGGTCCTGAAACCAGGATGCCTTCAAGCAGTTCATTGTTAAGCACATGATCAAGTCCGGCAAATGGTCCTGATACAGTGGCCGCGCCTGCGGTGCCGTCATCAGGCCCGTTGACTATTTTGATATAGCCATAGGGAATCGAAAGCGGGAAAGTCATGTTCAATGAACCGACCTCGGCGCAAGAAAGAGTGCTGGCATTGTTGCTCGAACGCTCTTCTGCAGCCTGGGTGTGCGATCTGAATCCGTTTGGCGGAACCATGAAATTCTTGAATGCACTTCCACGGCTTTCCTGGTTGCTGAAGGTTTTGTTCGACACCAGGTGAGGCTGGTCGCCCGGTTGAACAGGCACTCCTACCGGCGTACCGGCAGTGGTGCTTGGTGCGACATAACCTCTTAAATAGGTTTTGCCGCCCTTGGTCGTGAAAATAGTTCCTTGCAATGCTGATGAGAAAAGATTTCTTACTGAATCCGTAACTTCGATGTTCGTGGCACCGATATCATCAGCTGGATTTTGCTCTAGAAATGCTACTGAGAATTCGGAGTCTTTGTGACCGAGAACCGAATTGTTGCCAAGCATGCGCAGCGAGTTTTGATTGGCGGTGGCGCCGAAATCACTGAACAACTCGTTTCCGGATTTTTTTGATAGTTCCGTGCTCAGTCTGCCGCCAATTGAATTCTGACCGCTCTGCAAAGCATCAATCATTTTAGTTACATTGCCGGCTCCGCTGCCACCATCTCTTTGCGCGTTCACAGCTGCTAGCAGTGCATGGGCAAACATACGGTTATATGTCAGAAGATTGACAGGAGGTGCACTTGATGCTGATGTTGTGCTTGCAGGCGGCGCATTGCCTATAAGTGTCCGATCTCCTAACTGACCGAAACTATTGAATTCCTCGCCTGCTTTAATGGCAACTGCTGGTTTACGCAATGCATTCTTGGCAACATTCAGGTTACCTGAGTCTGTAGCGTGCTGTATTTCTCTTTCTCCCCCGAATATTTGGGCTAAGAAGAAGAAGCAGATACCCAACAAGATGAGTGTGATGGTAGCTGCGGCCACTAAAGCCAAAGTACCACCTCGTTTCTGCCTGAGCCTCATATATATGTAGCCTCCTTGCGGTAGTAAGTTACGTGGCACGAACAATCCATTGCATGGAAATCTGGCTAGCCACCTGGACGAGGACAAAAGATTAGCTGTCTTTAATTAATTATCGTTCATCTACCCCAGGGTGTCAATAGGAAGCAAAATCAGGAGGATTCCTCGGAAGGCTTGCTATTGCTTGCCAGACGGCTGTGAGACCTTCCGTACATGAAATAAAATACTAATCCAAGCGGACAGGTAATACTGTATACCTGCCAGACCAGTGCTTCCAGCTTGAAGGCCAGCAGCACGCACCCTACAGCACCTGCCAGACCCACAAGTGGGTTCACCAGTTTCATTCTGATTGCTCCAATACATACAAAAGTAAAGGCGACGAGAGTTCCCAGAACCATAATGTCGGTCACGCTTTCAAATGGCACAAAGCCTGCGACTGCGCCTACGATTACTCCATTTAACACAAGCCCTACAACCGGATTACCGTTTTTGACCCTGGCAAAAATCGGGGGTAAGAGACCGTCTTCAGCCATATTCCTGAAAATTCTCGGTCCACCCATCGAAAGTACCAGCAATACGTTGAAAATCCCGATTACGGCACCGGCTGCAATTAATTGACCTGCCCAGGTCTCTTTTGCTTCGATCATCAAATTTGCAAGCGGCGCTGATGCTTCGGTTCCGGCAAAGATTTCGTTAGGAATCAGTTTTGTTGGATCTGAAGCATCCGTTGTAAATACCGGTGCCATGCCGGTGGCGATTGCCATTACTGCTACATAAAGGAAAGCAACCAGGCCAATACATAAGTAAGTGGAAATGCGCGTGTCTTTAAGGCTTTTGGATTCGCGAGCAAATGTGTAAAGGGCGTCGAAGCCCACATAAGGAAACACAGCAATTGCTGCTCCCTGCAATACGCCATCCCAGCCTTTTGGCATAAAGGGCTGCCAGTTTGCAGGGTTTACATGCTTGAGACCGCCCACCATAAAAACGACCAGCAGTGCCGACTTCAAACAAACAAGTAAGAAGTTGAGCTTTGCTGATTTTTGCACACCGCCGAAAATCAAGATAACTGTAACAACTGCCACAACTGTAAGCGCGACTATGTTAATTCCGAAAGTGAAGTGACCGTCTATAAGAGTGCTGCCTCTGAAAAAATCAGGCAGATGAAGGTCGACCACACGCTTAAGATAAGCGCTCCAGCCAATTGCCACGGCCGAGGCTCCAAAGCTGTATTCGAGAAAGAGCCCGAAAGCCACTATCCAGGCAAAAATTTCGCCAATCGAATGATACACATAGCTGTATGCCGAAACCCCCTGGGGTACTACGCGTGCAAAGCGTTCATAACAGATTCCGACAAATAGAAAAACAAAACCGGTGATAACAAATGAAAGAATGCCGGCAGGACCTGCAAGCAGGGCTATTCTACCTGGCATAACAAAAATTCCGGCGCCGATTGTGGCCCCTATGCCGAGGGCAGTCAGCATTAACCAGCCCAAATGCTTATTTTTTTCCTCAGCAGCATCCATGCTCGTGACAGCCGGCATGCGTCTTAAAAGCGTTGTCATAAAGTCAGCCACGGAACTTGACTTGCACCAGTTGCAGGGAAAATTAGTAACCTGGCTATGCTAGCATGAAGTATCTGTTTTCAGAGTTAGATTGAGTTTCAGAGGTGCTTCTATGAAGGTTGGCAAGGCTGCTGTTGTCGGTGCGGGAACCATGGGTGCAGGAATCGCTCAGGTCCTCAGTGCATCAGGTATTGAAGTGATTCTCAAAGACATAAGCATGGATTATGTCGAGAAGGGACTGGCCAACATTAAGAGAATGTATGATTCAAGAGTAAAAAAAGGCACTTTAACTCAGACTGAGGCTGATTACCTCTTTGCCAATATCAAAGCTTCAACAGACTATAAAGGTTTCGAAGATGTCGATCTGGTTGTTGAAGCAGCTCTTGAAACAATAGAAGTCAAGAAAGAGATATTCAGCGACCTCGATAGAATCTGCCCGGCACATGCAATTCTGGCATCCAACACATCGGCACTTTCAATTTCCGAAATAGCTTCTTGTACAAAGAAACCTGAAAGAGTTCTGGGGATGCACTTCTTTAATCCGGCTCAGAGCATGAAGCTTGTGGAAGTTATTCCTGGAATCAAAACTTCCAAAGCCGTTACTGATAGAGCGCTTGCACTTTGCCGCGAGCTTTCCAAAGTGGCTGTCAAAGTTGAGGAATGTCCCGGCTTCTTAGTCAACCGGCTGCTTTTCCCTTACTTGAACGAAGCTCTCTATGCACTTGAAGAAGGTGAGCTGAGTCCTGAAGAAATCGACAGGGCTGCCTGTGAATTTGGTTTGCCCATGGGACCGTTCACTCTCTTTGATATGACAGGCATTGATGTATGTGCACATGTGACTGAGTTCCTATATAAGGAATACGGTTTGCGATTTAAACCGGCCAGGCTTCTTTCGTTGATGGTGGAAAAGAAATTCCTCGGACAGAAAACAGGTATGGGTTTTTATGTACATGCTGCTGGCGAAATTCCGAAGAAGGGTGAAGCTAAAAAGGTCAATCCCGAGCTCAAGGCCTTGCTGGAGCAAATAAAAGCTGAAGAGCCGGCTAAAAAGGCTTCCAAGACTTTCGATGTATACAGAATCATTTTGCCGATGTTCAATGAGGCTCTTTATGCTATACAGGAGAAAGTGTCGCAAGCAGAAGATGTGGATGTGGCAATGCAATGGGGTTGCGGTTTGCAAAGAGGTCTTATATCTCTGGCTGAAGAGAAGGGCCTTGAATGGTGCTTGAACGAGCTTGAAACAAACGAACACGAGTACGGAGAAAGGTTCCGGCCCGCCTGGATTTTGCGTAAACTTGTACGGGGCGGAATTCATGATTTCAAGGCGCTTAACCCCGAACCTGTCGGCGCTTATTAGATAGCCAACGCAATAGAAGCGATAAGGTAATAATGTTTCGCTGGATAGTAATGTTCATCCTGCTCTGGTTTATATACCAGGTAAGGCACGTGTTTCCACCTATTATTGTGGGCGCAATTATTGCTTATCTGGTATTGCCAGTGGTGCAAACTCTCAACCAGAAATTCAAGCTGTCCAGAGGGCTTGCTACTGCCGTCATTTATGTGGGTCTTTTGGGCACAATAGTTTCCGCATTTTATTTTCTTGGTCCTTCAATCATGAAAGAAGTGAAGGACCTTACAGATCCGGAGAACCAGCATCAGCTTGTACACAAAGCAGTTGAACAGCTCACCGGCATAATCAAGTATCAGGGTGACACAGATCAGCTCACCGAACAGATTCTAACCGGCATTATCAACACGATAAGCAGACCTGAAGAATTACAGAAGGGAGTGGGTGAGGTTTCGCACCTTTTACTCTCGCTGCTTGTTTGCACGGTATCATCGATATACTTTACTCTTGATGCCCAGTCGGTTGGCAAATTTTTTCTGCGTTATATTCCTGATGATCGAAAAGAAAGTGTAATTGGACTTTTCGGGCAAATGAACCGCATGCTTTCAAAATATGTGCAGGGACAGATTTTGCTTATTGTGATCATGTCCTCTGTTGCCTGGCTTTTCCTACACTTTGTTATACATATGAAGTACGCACTGCCGGTTGCAATTTTCAGCGGCTTTCTGGAGATTATTCCAGTTCTTGGTCCTATTCTTGCAACCTCGACTGCCACAATAGTCGGTATTGCACAATATGGACCTCATACAGCACTTGCAATTATCGTGTTTTACACGCTGGCTCGCTGGGTGGAAGATTATGTTGTGGTGCCAAAAGTAATCGGGCATGCCGTGGAGTTGCACCCGCTGGCTGTAATTTTTGCGGTACTCTGTGGTGAAACACTTGCTGGCGGTCTGGGGATGCTGATTGCAATTCCGGTAGCAGCATGCATCAAGCTTATACTCGATTACTTCTACACCGGTGAACTTCCGGGTGCCAAAGCTCCTCCGGAACGGAGAAAAAAACAGCAGCCGCTATCTCCAGGTGCAGTTCTAGAGCTATCGCCAGATGCAGCACTGGAAGCGGCTCCCGCAAATACGGCGAAAGAAGAAAATGCTCAAGCTATTCATCAGATTAACGATGCTGTCAAAGAAAAGCAGCAGGTCGAATAAGTATGTTTTTCATAAACAATCCTGAGTATGTCCTTTTATGACCGAGTTTCTTCAATGTGAAGCTGGAAGTTTTTTTACTTTGAAAAATATATTTGCAAAAACTCTGTTTTTATTGATTATTTGCTTTCTTGTGAAAATGCCTGCTTTTGCAGATTTTTACGAGTTCGAAATGACACGAGAGCTGGCTGAGGCAGAATCGAGCAAGATTGATCTTGGTAAGCTCAGTGCTGCCTCTGCTGCTCTTCCTTCAGGCCAGGCTCAGCATATAAGCAAAGATGCCGAGCTCAAATGGAAAGCACCTGAAAAATCATTGCTTAAAGTAGCCACCGGTCCTGATACTCTGGCAGTAACAGGCAAAGACTACAAACTTGTATATGATTTCAAAAACAAGAAAATCTATGATATCAACCAGGTGGAAAAAAACTATGTTCAAAGGTCTTTGTTCGGTAATCTGGCTTTTAGGCAGGCTGAACTGAGCAATCGTATTTTTCTTCATGAAATGATGGAAAAAGCGTTTAAAGGCCAGAAGGCTGCGTTGTTCTTCGATAGGTTTTACAGTGAAGAGCTTTTCAGCCTCTGTCTTGCAGACAAGAACTCTGGCTATAAAATCGCCAAAAGCAAAAAAGCGCTTCAAGACATCTACAGCTATAACAATGTGCAGGTGGCTTCGTTTACCCCTGATTCTTCAGCGCTTTCCGGCGACAAACGCAGGCAGTTCAGCCGCTTTTTGATTTATTCCACCCATCTGCACCCGACAATCAGGCTCGATATTGAAAAACAGGGCAGGCTTCCAAAGGCCCTCAGTTGCTATCTGGAAAATCCGCCGGTGGCTAAAGAACGTGTGTCGCTGGTGCTCAAGAAATACAGTGGCGGTGATTTTGTATTCAAAACGGACGGACTTACAGAAACTACTGACCCAAAGAGCCCGCTCGTAAATATTTATGCGCGGATCAAAGAACTTGGTGGCGCTCCGCCGAAAGACTTGAAGGAGCAGGTGATTGCTTATTATAAAGAAGCACTGGACAAGAAGAATTACCTGGATGCAATGCTTGCAGTGACCGAATATGGCTTGCAAACCGGTGAGAATCTCAGTCAAGAAATGTCCGACTTGAAGGAATTCATAAAAGATGATCCTGAATGCCGCAAGTTCATTGCCGGATTGCAAAATCCTGAAAGCGAGCAGGAGGCAGTCTTAGAGCTGGGTTCACTTGATATGGTTGACCGCAGCAAATCTGCAAAATCTTACCTGATTGATATTTTCAGGGCTAACCTGCTTGTGAACATGAGAAAAAACGGCATCGAAGAAGCTAAAACTTCTGAGGAAAGCAATCCGGAAAAGGCCTTTTTGAAAGTACTGCAGCATAATCCGTTTATCGCAGGTGTTTACCATGACCTGGGCAAGCTCTACGAGGATTCCTACATGCATACTAATGCCTGGGACTGTTATGAGCTTGCGCGCAAGTTTTATCCCAAACACCCGTTTATGGAAGAAGTGAACGAAAAAGAAAAGGAACTTGCTGAAAAATATCCGCAGTTCATATCCGGAGACAAAATCTGAAATGCCTGAAAAACTGGGAGAACGCGCGGCATTGATCCTGATTGATATTCAGCAGGGCTTTGAGCATGAGAAATGGGGGCAGCGAAATAATCCCGAGGCCGAGCTTGTGGCCGCAGAAATTCTCAACGCTTTCAGGCAGTCGAAACGACCGATTTTTCACATACAGCATTGTTCGCTTGAAGCCGACTCACCATTAAGAGCGGACCTGCCAGGTTGCCGCTTCAAAGAACTGGTGATTCCTGTAGCCGGCGAACCTGTATTCAAGAAAAATGTGAACAGCGCTTTTATAGGCACAGATCTTGAAAACGAGCTGAGAGCTGCTTCGATTAACGAACTCGTGATTGTCGGTCTTACAACCGATCACTGTGTTTCCACAAGCACGAGAATGGCCGGCAACTTGGGCTTTAAGACCTATCTTGTTTCAGATGCTGTGGCAACATTTGCAAAAACCGGCCCTGACGGCAGACACTGGTCAGCCGAAGACCTCCACTCAGCGCATCTTGCCAGTCTCGATCGCGAGTTTGCATCTGTGCTCAAAGGCAATGAAATTATGGATTTGCTCTGAGCACAGAGGAAAGAACCGACACAAATAACGAATTTTAGCCTTGTTTTTTCATCCTGAAAGTTTTGCTTATGGTTTTGAACTCAGCTTCCTGAACCTTTCTCTGGTCTTCATTGCATTCTCCCTGCATGATGAAATAGGATCCTGCGCCGTAAAGGATTACCTGATACAAGAACAGCTTTTCGTGTGAATCATTGCTTTCGGCTCTGGCAAGAATTTCTCGTCCGGGTAAGCCGCCAATTTCAATATCCTTTTCTTCGATGATTTCTATTTTTGAAATGGAAGTGGTCTGATGGAGGCGTTTGCGTGCAAAAGCCTCTCTGTTGTCGATTTTTAGATCATTTAATGCCTGAGCCGCCACGAAAGACACCGGAACGTAATTGAGCTTTTCTTTAGGCAGGCTTCCTGATTGGTTGAACAAGAGTGCATTTTGTATCCGGCCTGCAAGCTTTAAGCCTTTAGTTTCAGTAAGCGCAAAGTTCAGATCGTTTTGTTTTTGTGGTGGCAGGCTAGCTTTAACAAAACGTGCTGTCAAAATGGCTTTTTTCATTCTTTCGGCCATTTCTGCTTTGAGCGCTTCAGGGAAGGCAGCCGTTACCAGAATCGTGAAGCTCTGATCTCCGAATACAAGCAGCCATTTGTGAAATTCTGCGGCCCCTGCCTGCTGTTGCAGTTCAACAAGCAATCCATCAAAATCGCCTACTTTATGAGGCTCTTTTGAAAGCAGGGTCATCTGTCTCGGTTTCATTTGATCTTCGTTGAAACCGGCACTGACTTTGTCAAAGGGGCCGGGGATTTCGCTTATCATGATAGATGAAGCGTTCTTTGGATCTTGAAACCCGGAAAAATTTGAAGCTCTCTCAAATCCAAGCGGTTTCTCCAGAAATACTCTTGTGCCTGGAATTGCTTCTTCTGCTGCAAGCGAAGCTAGCTGGCATAAGTGAGATGTAAGAAAGCAAACTAGCAATAACGGCAGCCTGAAATTAGTGAGCTTCATTATTAAGAGACTTTTTCGCTGATTCATTTTGAGATTTCTCCTGAGATTCTGATCTGTATTTCTCTGCATAAGATCTGTCCTTTTCAGCCATTTCCGTGTTATTGATTGCTTCATAAATTCGGGCGCGCAGTTCATAAAAACCTGGTTTTTTTGTATCTAGTTTTATTGCTTTATCGATGTCTTTCAATGCTGCTTCGGCTTCGCCGGCTTTTAGCTCAGCTTCTGCCCGTCCGACTAAATAGGCGGTCTCTTTTGGATAGCCGGCAAGCAAGCTTGTGTAGTCGGAAATGCTGTCTTTATAACGCTTGCAATTAAATGTCGCTTTTGCTCTCATAATAAGAGCCTGATTGCTCAGCAGGCCCATCGGTGCAAAATCAATTACATTGTCCAGATCAGCAACTGACTTTTCCCATTCATTTCTTTTGAAAAAATGCGCGGCTCTGTTCATCCAGGCTTGTGGATCCTTAGGACTTAGTTTCAAAACTCTATCCAGGTCTTTGAGACATTCATGCTCCATTTGCATGTCGGCATAAACTTCGGATCTGTGAAGGAGAAAAATGCTGAGATTCTGTCCTTCAGGATCGAGATTTATCCCGTGCTTTAAATCAGAAAGCGCTTTTTTGAATTCTTTGAGCTTGCGGTAAGCCATCGCTCTTATGAGCCAGTACTGCTGAACTTTCGAATCAAACTTGATTGCCTGACTGCAGTCATTTATGGCATCCTGATAATTGTCCAGCTGAAAAAAGGCAAGTGCCCGCTGTCCTAATAAAGCGTGCAGCGCGGGATTGGGCTTAGCTTCCAATACCCGATTAAAATCGGCAATCGCTTCTTTGTATCTTTTCAGTGAGACATAATCAGTACCTCTGATTGCAAGCGCTGCCAGATTGTTTTGATCATGACTCAAGACTTTCTGGCAAAGCTCGACCGATTCCTTAATCTTACCTCTCCGGCTTGCCAGGCTGGCTTCTTTCAAAAGCCGTCTTTGCTCTTGCATGCTCAGAACTCCGCCATGCTCACCGGCTTCGCTATTCTCACCGGCTTCGCTATTCTCACCGGCTTCGCTATTCTCACCGGCTTCGCTATTCTCACCGGCTTCGCCATTTTCATCAGCTTCACCATTCTCTTTGGCTCCGCTATTCTCTTTGGCTTCGCCATTCTTATCGGCTCCGCCATTCTCATTGGCTTCGTTTTTTTCAGCACTGCTTTCCGCTGCAGCGGCTTGCTGAATGAAGTTGCCAGAAAGAGAAGGTGATGAACCTGAAAAAAGAATGATTGCCATGACTGCAGTGATTGTGAAAAGAATGGCAAGAAAACAATTGGCTTTGCTTTTTGCTTTTATGAAAACAGGACAAAGAACGGGGGAAAGCATGCTTCAATCCGTCAAATGCGTGTACAAAAGATAACCGACTGTGACCATGTAACAGACCCCTGCAAAAATCATATGCTGAAACTTGAGCTCGTGTTTCTTTATCATGAAAAGAAAAAATGCAGCGCATACAAGCGCAACTCCGCCGCTTAAGATAGTTCCCAGTCCAAGTTGCCACTTAGTAAATGCCACGCCGAAAGCAACAGGAAAGCAGCTCTGAAAAACGAGCGCTCCGGTTATGTTTCCCAGAGCAAGCGTGTCTTTTTTGCTTCGCACCCAGAGCACGCTGTTGAATTTTTCAGGCAACTCTGTAGCTACAGGCGCGATTATCATTGCAAGTATCACGGATGGAACATCGATTATGTCAGCGATTGAATGAATGCGCTCCACAAATATGTGTGCTCCCCAGAAAATGCCGCAAAGACCTACGAGAACCTGGAAAATTACCACGGACAAACTTCTGCCCAGTTTGAGTTTTTCAAAATGCAGGTGCTCCGGTGCTTCACCTACTTCACCTTCGTGCGAAAATGTTGCGCGCAAATAGATTGCATAAACAAGAATCAGAGAAGCCGCGATTACCTGCCGGAGTGCCAGGAAGTCTGAAGCAAAGGTTGAGGCAAGACCGATTGAATAAGCAAGCAGGAAAAAGGATAGATCTCGACCAAGCACAACCTTGTTTATATTCAAAGTTGTGCTTCTTTTTCCCGAGCGTGAAAAAAGCCAGACGGCCGTACCGCATACACACATGGTCAGAGTCGTCAGCATGAAAGGTGCGCCTGCAATCGCACCGATGCCGATATCATGGAATTTTTCGTGACGTCCTGTTACTGCAACTATCGGAATCAGTGTTTCCGGCAATGCTGTACCGACAGCCGCAAGTACGCTGCCTACGACTCCTTCTGATAGCTGCAATTTTTGCCCCAGCCATTCGATGCCGTTTGTGAATAATTCTGCTGCCAGCAAGATAATGAAAAGAGCCGAAACAAGCACTGCTGTATCTATGAGTGCTTGCGGAGTGAGCTCCATGCTTACTAAGTCCTTTCCCTGAGCGGCTTTTCAATTATTCCGGCAGCAAGCTGCTTGGCCATGTTAATATTGCTCACTATATCAGTATTTTGGTCACAAATTTGAGGGCGAAATGGCTATTAGCATCAAAGATGTGGAGCATGTGGCAAAACTGGCGCGTCTCAGTCTTTCCGAAGAAGAAAAAAGACTTTATACCGAGCAACTTGCTCGAATCATCGAGAATTTCAACGATCTGGCCGCTGTTGACACAACCGGTGTAGAACCGTTAAGTCATGCTTTGCCTATTGTTAATGTCCTTCGTGAAGATCTTTGCTTGAGATCTTCAGACCGCCAGAAACTGATGGCAAACGCTCCAGCAACCGAAGACGGCTTTTTCAAGGTGCCGAAGATTAGCGAATGAATGAGGCTTTCCCTTGAAATGTTGCAAGGAAGCACGAATGATAGAAAATTCATAGTGCTTGCTGAGCTTCCAGTTGATAAGCTATTGGGAGTAAGGCATTGCGTTTGCTTTAATTTCAGGAGGAGGCATGAACACCAGATTCGTTTTTGTCACTGGTGGGGTAGTCTCTTCTCTTGGAAAGGGTATCGTCGCCGCCTCGCTGGGCAGACTCTTGAGAGCCCGCGGCTTATCTACGACCATTATTAAGCTTGATCCTTATCTGAATGTGGACCCGGGAACCATGAGTCCTTATCAGCACGGTGAGGTCTTTGTAACTGAAGACGGCGCCGAAACCGATCTTGACCTGGGTCACTATGAGAGATTTATCAACACAGATCTCAGTCGCATGAATAATGTGACGGCAGGGGCCATATACAAGACCGTGCTTGAAAAGGAAAGACGGGGCGATTATCTCGGTGGCACAGTTCAGATGATTCCTCATGTCACAAATGAGATCAAGGAGTTTTTAAACAAAGCTGCGCAGCAAGCAGATGTGGACATTGCGATTGTTGAAGTTGGCGGCACTGTCGGTGACATTGAGAGTCTTATTTTTCTTGAAGCCATAAGACAGATGCGTAAAGAAGTGGGCAGAGACAATGTTTGCTATATTCATGTCACTTTGATACCGAACCTGAGAACCACTTCGGAACTTAAAACCAAGCCAACCCAACACAGTGTTGACGAGCTCCGCAGCCGCGGTATCCAGCCGGATATTCTGGTTTGCCGCACTGAAAAACATCTTTCAGCGGCTATCAGAGAAAAACTCTCATTGTTTACTGACGTGGATTCAAACGCGGTAATCCAGTGCCATGACGTTCAGAATCTTTATGAAGTACCGTTGATAATGGAACAGGAAGGTCTGGCTGCAAGAGTTCTCGAGCGCCTGCATATGAAAGATTCGGTTCCGGATCTTGCAGACTGGCGCAGCTTGATTGAAAGCATACGCAAGCCTCAAGCCACTGTAAAAATAGCAATAGTAGGAAAGTATGTGATGCTTTCCGATGCTTATATCTCCGTGGTGGAATCGCTGAAACATGGCGGCGCCCGGGTTGGTTGCAACGTTCAGATAAAATGGGTGCTCTCCGAAGACATCGAGAAAAATGGCGCAGCCGAATATCTTAACGATGTTCACGGAATTCTGGTTCCAGGCGGCTTCGGCGACCGCGGCATCGAAGGCAAAATAAGCGCCGCAGAATATGCACGCAACGAGAAGATTCCTTATCTGGGTCTCTGTCTGGGTATGCAGGTTGCCGTAATTGAATTTGCCCGGCATGTGGCTAAACTTCAAGGGGCTCACTCAACCGAGTTTGCTCCTGATTCACCATATCCGGTAATTGATTTGATGCCCGACCAGCATAATGTGGTCAATAAGGGCGGCACCATGCGCCTGGGGCGTTTCCCGTGTCATTTGCAGCCAGGAAGCAAAGCAATCAGCCTTTATAAAGAACCGGTTATTTATGAGCGTCATCGGCACAGGTATGAAGTGAACAATCGTTTCAGAGACGATCTGAAAAAACATGGCATGGTTTTCTGCGGAGTATCACCTGATGAAAGGCTGGTTGAGATGATCGAACTCAACGACCATCCATACTTTCTTGCATGCCAGTTTCATCCGGAATTGAAATCCAGGCCGGATAAACCACATCCGCTTTTTCTGGGATTTGTCGGAGCTGTTTTGAAGCATTCTCAAATGGAAGCCGGCACCGAAGCCAAGAAGAAAGGACAATCCGGTACCGTGCTTGGTTCTCCGGAGCAGGCCGCTCAAAGAAACTGAGCTATTTTCAATTAAATCAATAATCCAGATCTGAGACGAAATAAAATTTGTAGCTGCCGATCTTCAGCTGGTCGCCGTCGAATATCGCCGTATCCAAATGGATTTGTGTGCCATTCAAAAAAGTGCCCGTTTTGGTTCCAAGATCCCGCAATACGTATTCCGATTCCTTTTCGTCAAAGTGAATCTGGGCATGGAATCGTGCAATTCCCTCGTCATCGTTGATAATTATGTCATTGTCCAGATCATGACCGATGCGGCAAGAGGGCTTGGACACTGCAAAACACTGGCCGTCGGCCAATTTGATCTTTGCCAGATTATCAGCCGGGGGGATTTTTGCAATGATACCGCTTGAAGCTTTTGTAGAAGCTCCAATGGTTTCTGCTCCGAAACTTGTAAGTGAAATTGCTTGCTGAGTACACTTCAGGCAATTGATACCGGAATATGGGCGACCGCATATTTTGCAAATGGAGTACAAAACCTTTTCCTTTTTTTCTGGCTCGTTTTCCGAATTGAATTCAGTCTCGATTTAGTGCACAGGATCTGACAAAGTGACTCCCATTTCATATTTTAAGCGCAATTTAGAGAATCTGTAATACCGGAGCTAGTCAAGTTGCATGAAATACCAGCCAAACCGGGGCTTTGTATGGGATTTCCTTAAAGGAGATTCGGGCTTATTGTTTTACCATTGAAAACCTCTTTCGACTTATATAGATCCTATGTCCAGCCTTACTTTCGAGAAAAAAAACAGCAAGAAACAGGACCGTCAGCTAAAGAATGTAATGCCTGACTGGGTTTTTGCTGCCATTGCTTTTGTTTTTGGACTTGTACCCTGTTTACTGCATAATCTGATCTTTTGTGAGTCTCGTATCATGTTGTCTAGCGACGGCAAGCATTTTTTGCATACCGTCGCTCTCTTAGTCGAGTATCTACGAGACTTTGCCGGCGGTCCTCAGGCTGCCGCATTTCTTGCAAGTTCCGACCTTGCCTCACATATAATCTTTGACGGACCGCTCATTTCGCTTATTTATGCACCAATATTCCTGCTACTCGGCAAAATACCGGATCCCAGGGATTGTTTGCTACTTTCATACGGGCATTCATGCTTTCATGCGCTAAGTACTGCTTTTCTGACGTTAATTGCCATAAGACTGACAGGAAGCCGGATTCTGGGTTTGACTGCCGCCCTTGCTTATGCGCTTTATCCGCCTGCAGTTTTGCAAAGCGGGCACTTCATGAGCGAGATTCCGGTAGTAGCTTTACTTACTGTGATTTTTTACTGCCTTTCAAAAAGTTCTCCCTCGTTTTTTTCATTCTTGCTAGCAGGCTGCCTGGCTTCGCTGGTTTTCCTGACAAAACCGGCTTTGATACCGTGCCTTGTACTTTTGACCTTGTTCGGGCTGCTCAAATTGGGAGCCTCTGCGCTTAACTCAGGGGCCGGGCCGATTGGGACCGCCCAGAAGACCGGGCATACCGGGCATACCGGGGCTGGAGATGCTTCAGAAGCCGATCTTGAGCTATCTGAGCCACAGGGCAAATTTGCGCAAAAAACAAAAATGCAGATTCCATTTGCTGCTGTGATCGACTTTCTCAGCAGGAGGCGCCTGCAGATTTCTGGACTTATATGCGGCATTATCCTGGTAATGATTCCCTGGATGGTCTTTTCGTTCAATACAACTAAGAGTATCTTTCCCACCGCACAGAGACAGCCCCTCTTCAACGTTGTTACCGGCTGGAATTATGAGGCCGGAGCCTGGGCCCATAACCCAACACCGCAGCTTACAGCCATCTTTACTGAAGCCGACGGTCCGTTTGCTGCGGCTGCCGGAATCTGGCAGAGCCACCCGCTTGAATCAATTGGGCTGGCATTCAGCAAGCTGAGCAGGCTGAGCTCTTGTCCCTGGAACGATTTCAAAGGACGCTCACTTGGCCTCGACGAGAATTCACAGATACTTGTTCACCGTCTCTTAATAGCCTGCGGTATTTTCGGAGCCGCTATTTTTCTTTTTTGCAGAAAGCGCTATCTGAAGCAGGAACAGTCCAAAATATTGCAAATGGCAATTCTCATTTCCGCTTCTCATCTTGCCTACCTGATGGTTGAATGCCAGCCGCGTTATGCTTTTACTGCCATGCCTTTTGTTTGCTTGCTTGCTTTTTACGGACTGTGGCAGGTTTCATGCCTGTCTTTTCATGATCCGATCAGGCGTTTTGTGATCTTAAGTTCTGTGGCGATTGCCCTTACAACGACGGCGTTTTTGCTTCATGCTGAAAATATCTGCAGAGAACTGGACCCGGGCAGCTTGAAAGAAGCCCGGCATCAGCTAGGCTTAAATGACAGTGTAGAAAAAATAATTGATCTCAGTGCAATCAGAAGCCCGAAGAAAATAAAATCTCTGCTTTTGCTGGTTGATGGAGACAAGAATCTCAGTAAAGCAAAGCTGTTTGTAAACGGCGTAGCTTCAAGGTCGCCGCTCGTGTCCACCATGCATTTTGACGCCGCGCATTATGCTCTCTTCGATCAATTGCGTGAGTTCGGCCCGGCGATGCGCATTTCAGTGGATGACTTCAGGCAGTGGCGGGCTATTTCAATAGAGCCGTCTTTGATCAACTGGCAGGGTAGGAACAGGTTTGTATTGAAAAACCCGCTTCGAAACTGTGTTGTTTATGGAGACAAGAGAAAAAATCGTTTTGTATTGTCGCCTGATTTTTGCAATTATGGCTTGCTTGCGGCTTCACCTCTGGCTGCAGGTGCCGAAACCAGAATGAAAGATCCTGTTCTTGCAGCAGAAGTAAATGAGGAGTCTTTTTTGACAAACAAGCTTGAAGGGAAGAACAAGCTCAAAGACTCACTTAGAATAAGACTGCTGGTGGAACTCGACAATGCTGATGCCGGGACTGCACAAAATCTACCCCCGAGCAGAATCCAAGTTTCGTCGGCGAATCCCAGGCAAAATCCTTGCCAGGGAATCAGCAAGCTTGAAACTGAGCCTTGGCAAAGGCGTTTGCTTGAAGTCAAACGCCAGAGTTTCGACCCGATGCTCTGGGACAATAATTCAAATGATTGCTTGCGCATTAACAGAGTCGCTCTTTATGCAGCACACTCAGTGGCGGCCACCTTCCCTTTTGCTGACTTTGTTCCGACCGACTCTGGTGCGTCATATCCGAAAAACTGGCAGACTTCTCCGGAGATTCTTCAAGCAAGCCACTGGAAAGTTCGCATAAAAGGCGAGCTGAAAGCCCTGAATAATCCGGGAGATATTGGGCTTCTGTGTGCAGTTAAAGGCGAGAACCAGAAAGTCCAGATTCTCGGTAAAACACCCAGAGCTATTACGGCTTCAAAAAACTGGCGGCGATTTCAAATCGACGATATCGTTCCGCTTGAATTATTCGCCGACAAGCCCGAATCGCTTGAACTGGCTCTTTATCCTTGCCCGTGGATGGAAGGGCAGTACGGTGTTTCCAGGCGCGCAACCGATGCGCTTTTAAAGAATTTAAGCATAGAAGTCTACCCGGAGAATCTGCCTTCCCTTTCAGGAAGAAAGCGAATAGTCTACTGAGCTAATTGAAAAACATGCGGAGACTCAGAAGCCCTTTCTCTTGATTTTGCTTTCAATCTCACCCAACATTTTGACTATGTCAGTTTTTAGCTTCTCGTGACCTTCAATCTCTGTCAGTTTGCTCAGTGAAAAGCGCAGGATTTCAACGGTTTCTTTTCTCAACCCGATTTTGTAGCTCGCCAGCTGTTTTGCAAGCCAGTAAGACAGCTCGGCGATCTCTACAGCGCTTTTGCTTGAAACCGACTTTGATCTGCAAGCAAGTTGCCTGCTCACATAAACCAGCATGCTGCCCCTGCTGAGACCGCCCTTATCCAGATGCTGGGCGAAATGGTCCATGCGCCGGATTATGTCAACGTCCACATAATTCTTGCTTCCGCGCTCATAGAGTTCTATTGCTGCCTTCAGATCGGACAGGGCTTTCTTGTAATCATGCAGGTGTATAAAAAGAACAGAGCGCTCAATCAAAATGTCGGTCTGCAATTCGGTGCCAGAGCCCAGTTTCTTACTTAAAGAAAGCGCATTCTCAAAATCTGCAGCAGAAGCTTTGTAATCGCCAAGAAAATACTCCGCTTTGGCCTTCAGCGCAGTAGCTGTAATTCTCTTCTCAAAAGAGCTATCTTCATGGCTTGCAAGTTTCAGCGCCTCTTCATAGTTTATGAGTGCGTCTTTGTGATCTCTGGAATCTTGTGAATTCAGCTCGTCTCTACCAAGAGCCAAAAGATCATTGAAATATCTTTCTCTTGCACTTTCAGTTTTAAGCGCGTCCTCGTTTTGCCATCTTTCAAGCTTGCTTTTTTTCTTTGCAATTTCGCGGGCCAGGCGATCGGCCTCCGTGCTCACTTTAATTTTGCTTGCTGCTTTTTTGTTTTCTTCTTTTAGATGCTGAGCCGCAAGCGTTGACACAAGAATTACCAGCAAGCAAAGCCCGGCAATTAGGGCTATAAGATGAACTTTGCTCTTAGTGCTTATTGCTTGCCTTTCAAAAGGGTGGAAAAACTCAATCCGCTTTGAGTCTTGACGAATGGACTTCAGCTCTTTTGATATTTCCTCAGCTGATTGAGGTCTTGCTGCAGGGTCTTTCTGCAGGCATTTGATCAGCAAGGCCGATAAGCGCTCAGCGCCTGCTGATTTGACTTTGAGATAATCATCTAAAACTGGCGGGCTTTCGCTCATGTGTTTATACATGATCTGAAAACATGTTTCACCTTCAAACGGAGTACGATTGCTTATACACTCGAACATGATACATGCAAGTGAGTAAATGTCTGATGCTGCATCAACCTTCTCACCCCGGCACTGTTCAGGACTTATATAGTGCGGAGTGCCCAGTACTGCATCAGTTCGCGTCAGGGTATTTTTGCCTGCCTGAGTAGTGTCATCGATTCTGGCGATGCCGAAATCAATCAACTTATAAACCGGTTTTGATTGAGACAGCAAGCACATTATATTGCTTGGCTTTAAATCGCGGTGAATGATTTTTTGGTTGTGTGCATGGCTGAGACCCGCACAAATCTGGATAAAAATATCAAGAAATTCATCCGAACTGAGGCTACCTTGCAGAAGGCGTTTGCTTAAAGAAACTCCTTCAATATGTTCCATTACATAATAAGGTTTGTTTTCTTTATTTATGCCGGAAGAATAAATTTTTACGACATTTGGATGATCTAATAAGGCCAGAACTTTTGTTTCACGCAAGAACCTCTCATTCAGCTCTTTTACGTTTTCTGCGTGCAATGAAAGGATCTTGATTGCAACTTGCCGACCTAGTTCCCGGTCGAAAGCATGGAAAACACTTCCCATGCCTCCTTCGCCAATTAAAGATTTGATCTCGTATCTTTCAGGGCAGGCCGCGCGGGATTGCAAAGACTCATTTTCAATTGTGAGAATATGCTGCTTTTGAGTTTCCATGAAAAGAAAAAACCATCTGCTCTTAGTCTATCTTCCCCGACTGCTGATAAAGCATGCCTAAATATAGTCCTGCAGCAGAATAAATTTGTCCTGGCTCGATCAGTTGACTCGATCTGTATGCACTCTGAGCAGCATAGATTCGAGCAATCCGGCAGGCATTCCGGGTTTCGATCAACTTTTCCGGTTTGCAAGCTCAGCTCGCAGTTGATCTTTTTTCGGTATCAGCACAAAGCTGTCGCGATACATCTTACTGTCGTCATTTGGCGGCATATGCCTTTTAGTGACTATGTCAATATCACCGAAGTCCTCGCCTTCCCATTTTGGACGTTGTTTTACATAATCAGGATAATGATAGCGGCCCAGAACATAGCCTTCCTTCAGGTTCTTATATCCGAGCTCTTTAAGTGGAACTATGTCGAATAATCCGGTTTCCCCGAGATCGAGTGCCAGAGTTATACCACTGCGCCAGCCGTTTATGTCTTTGTTTATGCTTTTATCCACGCTGCCGCCGTCAATGCGCCATAAAGGCAGAGTATTAAACGCCAGTCTTGCACCCTGTGCGCAAAGACCTTTTGCTCTTAACTTATCTGCACCTACTTTTATTGCAGCATCTGCCAGATCTTTCAAAAACTGATCGGCATCTTCTATGCGATCCGGATTGGTTTCTCCAGGTCGGTTATGGCCTTTGAATGGTACTGCTACAGGAGGTTCTCTGTCTGTCCAGCCTTCTTTTAAGCGTTCAGTAATTCTCTCTCGGCTTTGTCTATCGGCTATCCTTGAAAGAACTTCGGCTATGTTTTCTTCAGTTAAAAGCTTGTGTCCGTTTCTAAGAGAGGACAGATCACTTGCGCTTTCATCCTGCTTAAACTGTTCTTTTAAAGCATCCGAGAATGCTTTGACATCTGCGTCCGCTGCATCTTTGCCCAGAAGTCGTTTTGCTACATGAAATGGCCCTTCACCCAGGCTGACTATTGCGTCTTTGCTTTGCCCGTAGCTCATGTGCATTTTAAGTCTGCCATTTGGATCAGGTGTCCATGGCAATACTATTTCTTGTACGGCACTTTCTCTGGAACTCTTTTCGGAGCCTGCTTCTGCTTTGTCAGAGCCCTGTTTTTTTGCGCCTGCGTTTTCTTGCTCGCCTGCAACAAGGATTAAACCGGGCAGATCCAATCCGGACCCGGACCTCTGCAGCGGTGAATTAGCGGAATCGAGAGCTCTGCTGCCTGCCTGAGCCTGGCTGCTTCCCGAACTATCGTAAATTTCAGCAAGGATTTTGCCGTTTAGTTCTACGACATCGTTATTGTTTTGAGCATTTTTTTGAAGCTGCTCAAAACTTTTTTCCGACTGATTACCAGCGTGTTCACCCATATATTTTTTTCCAGCCCCGTAGTTGCATTGAAATACCTGCATGAGCGAGGGTCAATGGGAGCAATCCCACTTGGGCTGAGACAAGTATTCTGGACAGATAGTGAAACGCTGATTCTAAGGGGATTCTCTATGCAAGTTAGGAAACGCTCATAAAATCCCGGATTTGAGAGGATTTGTTTGAATTGCGTTTCCTCAGTTTTGCTGCATTCAGTGGAAGTCGCGCGATCTGATTGCTAGTTCGCCGGTGACAGATAGTTTTGGAAGCGCACTGACTGTATCAGTTAGCATATTTACGACGCCTTCTTCAAGCTGTAACTTTCCTGACACTGCAATGAAGTTCTGCGTGAGTATGACTTCTTTGTAATCTTCAAAAACTTGTGGGCGGATAATTAGATTTGCAGTGCCTGTCTCATCTTCGAGTGTTATAAATACAAAGCCTTTTGCTGTGTGTGGGCGCTGCCTGCAAATTACGCTTCCGGCAACTGTGAGCAGCTGCCCGTTTTTTTGCTTGCTCAGCTCCGCACATGCAAATATTTTCTTTTCCCTGGCCCAGTTGCGGAAATAAACCATGGGGTGCTGGGTTATTGAAAGACCGACTATTTTGTAATCTGCAATTGTTGTTTCAAGATCGCTCATTTCAGGTATGTATCTTTCTTCTGCTTCAGCTACTTTGCTCTTTGTTTTGCTTTCGTTTCCTGCTTTGCTTTCGTTTCCTGCTTTGCTTTCGTTTCCTGCTTCGCTTTGGTTTCCTGCTTCGCTTTGGTTTCCTGCTTCGCTTTGGTTTCCTGCTTCACTTTCGTTTCCTGCGCCTTGTTTTCTTGCCGGGCTCAGTCTTGCTTCGAAAAAATCTAAAAGTGGAGTTTCTTTGCTTCTTTTGACCAGCTTGAGCACCTGCCAGAGAGCCTGTCTTCTGTTTTTGCAAAAACTGTCGAATGCGCCTGCAAGTGCCAGACGCTCCAGATCTTTTGCGCGG
>CAZTQO010000062.1:0-2643 GCA_964615655.1 uncultured Candidatus Obscuribacterales bacterium
TTTCTGGGCACCGAAGATTCTCTTGTTCCGTGGGAAGACGGCGTATCAAAAAAACTTGGCGCATTCGGCGAAAAATATGGAATCGGAGACCTCTCTCTTACACCCACAATCGCAAAATATGCGGACTTCATGACCGCCGAGCAAGTTATTGACTTCTGGGTTGAACACAACAGCTCCGGTTCACCCCGCCATGAAGCAATGCCGGATCGTGACAGCAGGGATGGCTGCCGTGTCGCAAGAGACAGTTACGGGGGCGGAGACCGGGAAGTGCTGGTTTACAAAATAGAAGGCGGCGGCCACTCCTGGCCCGGCGGGCTGGGATTCGTTGCCGAAGAGAAACTGGGGCGCACCACCAATGATATCAATGCATCACAGCTGCTCTGGGATTTCTTTCGCCGCCACTCACGCTAAACTCTTTAAGAGCTCAGGATTCAGTGCCCGTCTGAGTTCCAGCAGCTTTTTGACCAGCTTGAGGCGGATCATTCTGGGCCGACGCGGCCGCAACTGCCACCACTGCCGGTGCGTTGCTCGATCTACTGCCGCCACCGGCACCACGGTCAGGATTCTGTTTCTCTGCGGCCTCGCTTCCTGCTGCCGGTCCGCCGTATCTCGCATTTGCGCCCGGTCCCACGACAAATGCATAGTTCTTGGACATAAGTGAATTTGCATGATTCGGATCATTTGCTGCAGCAGCCGCAGCACCTCCGCGTCCACCCTGACCGTACTTGCTTCCCGGACGGAATGACATTGGAGAGGAAAGATATGCCGAGTCGCCGCTGGCTCTGGATGCCGGCATCCTTGTTTTTGTATAGTCAAAACTCGGAGCCGAAGTTTTGTCTTGCTGCTCACTTGTATTTCCACGGAATCCCGCTTTGTTGTTATTTTGCTGGGACTGTGGTCTTGCATCCTCAAGCGCCAGAATCTGCCCGAATCCTTTTTGATAATATACAAAGTCCAGCCCGTCGATGCCGTACATTGAAAGATTCTGCTTGCGAATAGCTTCCTTAGCCTCATTCTCATGCGGAGCTTTGCCCAGAGGCTCTTTCGAGTTCAAGAAGAGCGACTGTTGTGAGCGAGTTTCTTCTGCAGACTGACGCTGTGCTTCAACTCCAGCTTCTCCGGTCTTTTCTGCCGGCTGGCTTTCTTCGAGTTTCTTGAGCTCAGCTTCCATGCGCTGGGCTGTTGTGCCAAGCAAGCTTCTGGCTTCAAGTCCTACTGCCAGACCACCAAGTATATTGCTCCAGTAAGTCTTGAGGAAATCCGCGGTCTTGCCGCCCAGGCTGTCTCCGGTTCTTACCAGGTAGTTTGCTGCAATCAGCTCTCGCTGGGCATTGCTTAATTTGAGAAGCGAACTTTCAATTTCGGCATGTGCCGTGCCGCCCTTTTGAAGCAGTCCAATCAATTCAGAGGTGTTGGTCTTCAGCTGTTCAACTGCCAGCTTCTGCCCACTGGCGAACTCTGCGCTCATGAGAGAACTTGACGCAGCTCTCATTTCCTGCAACAAGCTCTGTGCTTTGCCCTGGACTTCAGCAGGAAGACCGGCAACCTGAGTTCTTGCCGAGGCAAGCAAACCTTCCAGACTGCTTGTTGAGTTTGCTACCGCACTTGCAACTACCGACTGCCTGGCCGCCTCAAGCGCGACCTGAACCTGTTCGTGAGCAATTACTTTGTTTGCACTCAAAGTTTGCAGCGAATCTGAAAGATTGCGATAGTTATCCAGACTCGGATGCTCGTTAAAGACTCTGAGCTTGTTTTGAGCATCGTTTGCACCCGGCACGTTAGCCGGAACTTTGTCGAGCTCTTTTGTGAGATTTCGAATTTGAGGGGTTTCCGACGGCGCAACTACAAGTGGTGCATCTTTCGGAGTCAAATTGCGAGGTAGAGCCGGCGTATCAACAGCAATCGGCTTGCTTATATCTGCCGGTTTCACAGAAGGTTCGAAAGGACGCGGCAGCGGTTCAGCGGGTGAGACAGGACGTGGTCCGGGCGCCACGGGTTCAATCGGCGTGACCGGACGTGGTCCGGGAGCCACAGGTTCAATCGGCTTCACCTTGGGAGTGAAGGTATCCGGAAGCGCCGGCTCTACATTATTAGGCTTAATTACATTTCGCGGATTTGCTGGATTAAGTTCAGGCGTTTTGACATTGTTGTCCAGAATGTTTGGATTGGGTTCGCCTGGTTTGCCGGGTTTAATCGGTTCTCCGGGTTTAATCGGATTAGGTTCGCCCGGTTTAATCGGTTCGCCCGGTTTGCCAGGTTTAATCGGTTCGACCGGTTTTACCGGTTCTTTGGAAGGATTTACGAAGTTTTCCTGCGTACCAGGCTTGCCCGGTTCTTTCGGATTCAAATTCCGGTCCAAGTCGCCAGGCTTGCCAGGCTCCTCAGTCTTGGGTTTAACCGCAGGTTCTTCGGTCTTTGGCTTAACCGCAGGCTCTTCGGTCTTGGGCTTAACAGCAGGCTCTTCGGTCTTCGGCTTAGCCGCAGGCTCTTCGGTCTTCGGCTTAGCCGCAGGCTCTTCGGTCTTTGGCTTAGCCGCAGGCTCTTCAGCTTTTGGCTTGGCAGCAGGCTCTTCAGCCTTCGGCTTAGCTGCAGGCTCTTCGGTCTTCGGCTTAGCCGCAGGCTCTTCGGTCTTCGGCTTAGCCG
>CAZTQO010000062.1:2743-41849 GCA_964615655.1 uncultured Candidatus Obscuribacterales bacterium
GCAGGCTCTTCGGTCTTTGGCTTAGCTGCAGGCTCTTCGGTCTTTGGTTTAGCTGCAGGCTCTTCAGTCTTTGGCTTAGCTGCAGGCTCTTCAGTCTTTGGCTTAGCTGCAGGCTCTTCTGCCTTTGGTTTAGCTACAGGCTCTTCAGTCTTTGGTTTTAGTGCCGGTTCTTCAGCCTTGGGCTTCAGTGCCGGTTCTTCAGCCTTGGGCTTCAGTGCCGGTTCTTCAGCCTTGGGTTTCAGTGCCGGTTCTTCAGCCTTGGGTTTCAGTGCCGGTTCTTCGATTCTTCTGGGCTTAGCTTGAGGCTCGCCACCGGGCTTGAAGACCTCGGATTTTGGTCCTTTCTGTGCCTGTCCCGGTTTGAATACCTCAGTTTTCGGGGCCACAGGCTCCGCTGCCGGTTTGAATACCTCTGTTTTAGGAGCTATCGGCTCTCTGGGAATAACAGGTTCATTAAGCTTCGGCAATGGCTCAGTTTTAGGCACTACCGGCTCTGCGGCTTTCGGAACTACCGGCTCTACTGCTTTTGGAACTTTAAGCGGCTCTACTGCTTTCGGGCTTACTTTAAGCGGCTCAAGCTTCGGTGCCGGAACCGGCTCTAGCACCATTGACGGTTTGGGAACCTTGAGCCCGTCGATTCTATTAGGCAAGGTGCGCGAAACCTGTCCAATTTCCTTTGCCGCGTTTCCAGTGCCGATTCTTGTTGCAATAGCATCAGCTTTTACAGTGCTGGCTTCTGCCGAGCTCAGAATTTTACTTGTTTGAGCTATTTTTTGCTCCATGGAAGCTGCTGTTTCCACGGCTCTTTGTTCGGTTCTTTGAACCGCATGCTTGCCGCCGACAAAGAATATCCCAACCGTGGTTGTTAAATTACCCCAGCTGCTGCCTGCCTCACCGGCTCCTTTGTCACCAATAAGGCTTGAGCCGAAATCAGAAGCCATATTTTTGACTACTGTCGGGTTTTCAGCGATGGTTTTGACTGCAGTGCCTACATCATGGAATGTGCTTAAGGGGTCCTTGATCGAGCGAATCGTCTGATCGCCGATATTTGCAAGATTGCGGACACCGCCGTCAACAAAGTTGACCGCGAAGTCGGCAACGCCGCCCATCCCGGTCTTTACAGCTTTATGTTCAACTCCAGTGTTAATGAGCTTGTCTGAACTTGTCAGGCTAACCATTCCGAAAGTGTTGGCGGTGAGCGGGCGTGACGTACTGCCCGTTGAAAGCTTCGGCCCTTCGGCGTCGCTCAACAGCTTTTCGGCCGTAGCCATATTAGGGCTCGTGCCTAAAGACTCCACCATGTCCTTGTTAGGAAGCGATGGATGGATTTCAGGTTTTCCATCTCCTGCTGACATTGGTTCTAACCGCGCTCTAACTCATCCTTTTTGTACTCTGCTCGTTTTGTTTTGCCTTCCCCAGATACCCTCTAGACTCTATCCGTTTTAATGTAATTATTGGACAGTTTTAAAGAGTATCTCAAAGAGCATATACCTGAATGTGGCAAAAAACTTATAGTTAGGGTGGGAATCCTACGTATGAGATCTTGCTAATTTTAGCTAATCTGTACTCCAGGTCTGCGACTTGCCCTTTTATCTTTTGCCCTTTAGAAGGACAGAATTAACATAAAGTGCCGATATTGCTAGAGTCACAGGATTTTTGGCTAAGCTAAACTGTAAGATTAAAAAGTATCGGAAAAAGTCTTATATGGGTTTAGCGGAAGACATCAAAAACATCAGAGACAAAGACCCGGCAGCAAGAAGCAGCCTGGAGGTGTTTCTTTGCTACCCGGGCTTGCACGCAATCACCATTTACCGGATTGCCCACCAGTTTTATGAATGGCGGCAGTTTACAATTGCCCGATTCATTTCTCATCTGGGACGAATGCTTACCGGCATCGAAATCCATCCGGGCGCCCGCATAGGCAGGCGGGTGCTCATAGACCACGGCATGGGCGTGGTGATTGGCGAGACCGCAGAGGTAGGTGACGACTGCGTTCTCTACCAGGGCGTAACCCTTGGGGCAGGCAGTGAAGCCAGGGGTGGAGCAACGACCAGGGGAGTGAAAAGACACCCCAGCCTGGGACAGGGAGTAATCGTCGGAAGCGGGGCTGAAATTCAGGGAGCAGTGACTGTAGGTGACAATGTCAGGGTCGCTTCCGGGTCGATAGTTCTCAGAGACGTTCCCCCCGATTCAATCGTGGTCGGCGTTCCCGGCAGAGTTATTTACAGGGAAGGCAAGAAGGTCGACTCCGGAAAAGTGCCGGATATCGAGGCTGAAGCACTTAAAAGTATGAAAATGAAAATTCAAGACCTCGAGCACAGGCTTGAATGTCTGTTAAAACAGCAAAGCAAAGAAACAAGAGAATTAGTCGCAGAAAGCGAAAGCCAGCCTGAGCCCGAAACACCTGAAGGAGAGGAGGATCCCGTCGAAGTCTTCCTCCACGGCGCCGGAATTTAATTAGAAAGCCGGTAGCCTAAATCGACGGGTCGAGGATGCAGAGTGGGTACAATAAGTAGGCTTGTTTGTAAGAGATACGCTTTGAAGGGAAAAAGCGAATGGCAGAAACTGAGCTTGAAAAGGCATTTGGCACGCTAGCCGATGCACTGACTCTGACCGAAACTGAAATTGGCGAAGAAATAAATGTTATAGAGCAACAAATCGAGCAACTCAAGGATCGCATCGTCGAGCTGAACGGCAGACAACAAACCCTGTCCCATGACCGGGAATCGATTGCTGAAATGTATAAACGCTATTGTGGTGAATCGGAAGCCCAATTAGAGTTCTAGTCGAGAGCAGCGAAACTAATTTGAAATGAAAAGCGATCTAAAATGGACCTTGAGTTTAGAACTTGGGTTTAAGCTGGAGTTTTGAAAAGGATCGATTATGACAGGTGAGCTGTGTCCTTATTGCGGAACTCTTCTTACAACTTCCCTGAAGTTTTGTGTTAACTGTCGTCGTTCAGTTACCGAAGACAAGATCAGAAAGAGCGGCAGCATTAATACAAGAACAATGAGTGCCGGAGCCGAAGAAGACGAGGAAGACAAAGGCGCAGCCCGATATAAACTTTCCCGGGGCAGTTCATATGACTCAATCCGCCAGTTCAGAACCTTTTTTATCAGTATCTCAACGCTTTTGACTATCTTTTTTGTTTATTACTTCACCATGAAATTCGTGATTCACCAGCCGATTCCCTTTGAAGAAGAACTGACTCAGTTTGTGCAAAGCATATCCGGCAAGCTCTTACAGGGGCAGGCAAGTCCGGGTCCGGCACAGGAAATGCCTGCTCAGGGGACAGCGGGGCAGGGATATCAGCAAGATAACTATGGTTACGGGCAAAATAGCCCGCAATGAGCTCCTGATAGTGATAATTCCATTCTTTTACTGTTCAAAGAAATTTGACTCAGCCAGAACTAAAAAAGGTGAGATAATCAGAGTACATAGTTGGCCTCTGTTCTCAATCCTGTAGATGAGTGCTATGGTCGAAAGGATCGAGATTTAGATAAACGTGCAAGCGTAGGTCAATTCTTTTTTCAATAAGGTAAACAATGAGCATAATATCTTGGGGCAGGCGTGAGAAGGTCTCGTTTTTGTCTTGCGGGCGACTGCAGGATTGGGCACCACTTACGACACCAGCCTTATTTGCAGTTACATATCAACGAGACCCGAACAACAAGCCAAAAGGCCATACAGTACTCTATTTCGGCGAAACCGAAAACATGGCTCGACATGCAAGCTCAATCAGAGACAATATGAGTGAGCTATGGTCACGAGAAGGGGGCGGCCCGGAAGACCTGTTTATTTTTGTGCGTATGATGGACGGTTCTTCTACTCAAGAACGTTCCAGAATTGTGGAAAACCTTGTGATGGAGTACCAGCCTCAAGCTAACAAGCTCGCGCATGAGTAAACTGATCTGCAAGTTTCAGAATCCACAGCTTCAGTCGTCCTTCCAAATGATCTAGGATGCCACCAAATGCTTTTCTGAGAATTGCTCACGCTTCGCGCGGCATCGTTAATTTGAATTGTAACCTTTCTCGGATCCGGCTTGAGCATATTCAAGGCAACCGCTGTTGCTCAAATTCGACCAGTGATTCGACGAAGCAATTGGTAGGATCGGCCGGTTTGTATCAAGAACAACAGCAACTTTGACCGGATCTGTTTTTGGCTTTTCTTTCAGGGTATCCATTGATGCTTCATTTATTTGATAAGCCCAATTCAGCTTTCGCATTATTTTGATAACGTGCCAGCTGAGATCCAGTTCCCACCAGTGCATGCCTGATCTTGCCGAACCAGGATAAGCATGGTGATTGTTGTGCCAGCCTTCGCCCATAGCGAGAATCCCGACCCACCACACATTTACACTATCGTCGCTGCTCTTGTTGTAGTTCTTGTATCCCAGGCCGGGAATGTGACATACAACATTGAGCAAAAGCGGAATATGCAAAACCGCATAGGCGGCAAGAAGGCTTGCCAGTGCAGGCACCCATCCAAAAACATTCAAAATGACAAGACGAAACAGCCAGTTCAGAGAAAAAGCAAGCAAGTGGGCACGCCACCATGAACCGTTTTGTTCCAGAAATAAATAAATCGGATCGTTTATAAGATCTTTTGCCTGACGCTGTGGATCGATATGGCTCGGGTATCCGTCATGCATGGTCCAGCCGAGGAAAGCATTGAAGAAGCCGAATCTCGGTGAGTGGGGATCAAGCGGGGTGTCAACATGCCGGTGGTGGGCCCGGTGTATTGTAGCCCACCAGATCGGCGATCCTTCAAATGCAAGATAGCCCAATAAGACCCAGAAATATTCGACAAATTTAGGCGCGCAAAATGATCGATGGGAGAGCAAGCGATGATAACCAATCGTTATGCCGAGCGCATGCAGACAGTAGCAGATAAGGAAAATAGAGACAAATTCGTACATGTTCAATCCTTCTTGTCTAATATGCTCACTGAAATGAATGCCGCGAGGTAGCCACCACTAGCGGTGACTGCGGACTCAAATCTTACTATTTCGTTCAACAACAATTTTATCCGTGCCTCGGGCGGTAATTAGCGGTAAAGAGCGGATTCAGACCGCCCTCTTCTGATGTCCTGACTTTTGTCGGACTGTTCAACAAATTTATCGGTCCAGTTTCCTGCCATTAGCAGATCAAGAAATTCCTGAAGTGTTTCGGGCAGATCGGGAACCTGCAATACCCGCCTGCCATCATTATCAGGACCGGGATATTGACTGAAAACCAGACGGTCAAGCTCCAGACCCTTGCGGTTATAGAAGCTCAAGAGCGCAAGCCCCAGTTCCTTGGCGACAGTTGCTTTATCTTTCACCTGCCAGTCTCTCAGAACCGTTCGTCCAATACCTATCAAATAGTAAGCTCTTTCTTTTTCGAATTTCGGCTCATCTATAAAGAAGGCCCAGGTCGTTTCTTCAACGTTATCTATGTATGGTTCGCAACGAATCTGAAATAGCCGGCCACTGGCGGAAGTAAGCGAAGTCGGACCGAATCCCGAGTTCATCAGATGAATTTCCAGAACCCTCAAAACATGAGCATGGAAACTCATTCCCTTCTTGTCGGCTTGCAACTGCAGCCGCTTCCGGTACTCGTCAGGTATTCGAATGCTTATGTTTGCTGTCTTTTCGCCCATCAGTAGCTATCCAACTACAGTTTGTATACGACGAACTATAGCACACCCGAGAAGCTGTAACCATACAATGTAATCAATTCTCTTGCATGTTAAAAATAAGCTATTGGAAATTGAGGAAGGCGCTGCAAAAATGTCAAGCAGTCAGTCGATCAAATTTGCATTGAATTACAAAAAATTGCTTTTATTCAATCATCAACAGCCGAATCGCTCCCAGATGAATCGCTTGCAGCCGAATCGCCCGCCCGTTCTTTTGAAAGCAGGTCTTTTTCGTTTGCAAATCGGATCATGCCGTTTTCAAACAAAATCTCCAGATCGTCAAGAGTCCATTGTTTTTTGACTTTGGGAGAGTGTTGCAAAGTCGCGCGCACAAGCGAAGTACCGGCACTTGTTATTTCATACATATACTCACGATCAAAAAAGGGCGGCGCTTTAACAACAAGCAAGCATCCCTTTTTCAGCCTGTCGGCATCTAGTTCTGATTTTTTTCTGGAAGGTTTTATTTTTACAAGCTCCTTTAGGCGCCAGATCTAGCTTGAAATCAGAAGCTCTTCACCGATGAAGCAATTAAGATCAAATGAGGTTTCAGCCATCATCTGCATCATTTTTGCATCACGCATCAAACGCTCGACAGGATACTCTTTGGAATAGCCATAGCCGCCGAAAATTTGCACAGCATCAGTAGCGGCACTGAGCGCAGCATTTAGTGAGAATGCCTTTGCCGCAAGCGCAGCAAAATGATCAATACAGTCATTGTCATATAAAGACGCAGCCTTCCAGGTCATCAGGCGGGCACACTGTGTGTTTTTAGCCATGTCGGCCATCATAAAGGCAATAGCCTGGTGCCCGGAGATAGGCTTTCCGAATGTCTCCCTTTCTTTTGAATAGGCAAGTGAGTGCTCAAGCGCTGCTTTCATCAAGCCGCTTGCATGGGCAGCCACATAGCTTGCACTTATGCAGGCCGACTCAAGCATAACTGCCTTGCCATCACCTGCATTGCCTATAAGATGCGTCTTATCCAGCTCGAGATTCTCAAGGCTCAGATAAGAAAGATCAGCGCAACGTCTTCCGAGTTTATCTAATTGCGCACCACGGGCAATACCAGACATATTTGCAGGAAACACAAATACGCTAAAACTATCCGGCTGCTCCGCATCTTCGGCAAGCAGGCAATACCACGAAGCCAGGCTGCCGTTCAAAGCTACGGCCTCGCTGCAATCAAGCAAGAAACTTTCGCCCTTGCGCCTCACTTTTGCAACAGGCGCCGGGTAATCACCTCCGGCTGAAAGATCAGGAAATATGTAAGAAGCAAGCGCAGCATCTTTTGTAAGTTCGGTGAGATATTTTTCTTTCTGTTCTACTGAGCCTGCTCTCAAAAGCGGTGCGCTTGCAAGCAGGTTGCCTTCAAAAGCAGCGGCAAAACCACAAGACGCGGCTGCGGCTTCTTCAGCCATTACTACGCAGTCCCAGAGCGAGAGCCCCAGCCCTCCGAAGTCCTCCGGAATGAAATTCGTAGCAAGCCCGAGTTCCCAGGCGGCCTTATAGAGGTCCATGGGAAACTTGCCTTCATGATCGAGTTTCTCTGCCAGACCTGCCAGTTCATTCTGGTAAAAGTTCCTGGCCAGATCTTGAAATTCTTTGCTTTCATCGGACAAAAATAAATCGTTCATAGTTCTTCTTCTAAGTTTCGTTTTCTTGCTGATTATTCTAGCCTTACATAATTTTCAAGGCCCCGGCATTTTTGAATATGCAAGCTATGAACTCTTGGAGCACAAGCTATTTGCCGCAAGGACCGGAGATCCTAAATTCTCACTCACAAACATAAGGGCGCCTTGTCAGGTTACACTTTAGAAGTGCTTCTTGGCCTGGCAGAACCGACTGGTCATGATAGCGTTATAAGGAATTCCGGCAATGTCTTTGAAAATTGCGCCATCGATTCTTTCTGCGGATTTTGCCAATCTGGCATCCGAAATCAAAAGAGCCGAAGACGGCGGCGCTGACTTTATCCATGTGGATGTGATGGACGGGCATTTCGTGCCCAATCTGACAATCGGCGCCCCTGTAGTCAAGGGTATTCACAAATGCACCAGGCTGCCGCTTGATGTTCATTTGATGATTGAAGAGCCGGACAGATATCTGGAAGATTTTGCCGGAGCCGGTTCGGCTTATTTAACGGTTCATCAGGAAGCCTGCATTCATTTGCAAAGAACACTTGCCGAAATTCGCAAACTCGGCATGAAAGCAGGCGTAGCTTTGAATCCGGCCACACCGGCAAAGCATCTCGAATACGTGCTTGACGACCTGGATCTGGTGCTTGTCATGTCGGTAAATCCGGGTTTTGGCGGGCAGAAGTTCCTGAAAGCAGTTTTGCCGAAAATAACAGAAATAAGAAGCATGTTAGATGCAGCCGGCCGCAACGACGTCTTGATTTCAGTAGACGGCGGCATAAATGCCGAAACTGCAAAATTAGTAAGCCAGGCCGGAGCAAATTTAGTTGTGGCAGGCAGCAGTATTTACGGTTCTAAAGACGTGGCTAAAGCTATCGGCGACATTCGTCAGGCTGCAGTCAATCTCAAAGCGGGTGCGCTATAGTTATCAACCTCTAAAGGAGTTCGATCGTGTCAGTAAAGAAATACATATTGAGCCTTGCAGTTCTGCTTCTGGCAACGCCTCAAGCGTTTGCAGACGAGGATGATAGAGACCACTGGATTATGGACACATCCGAAATCGGCAAGTCCAAGAACGGTGTGATTCGAAACGACCAGATCCTGGAAATGGGAGTGCCTACTGCCAGCGCCTTGCAGCTTGAAGGTGAGAGTTCCATGAGGATGGGACAGCTGGATCGCGCCATTGTCGCCCTGCAAAGAGCTATCGAACTGGCACCTTTTGACGCCGACAAGCGAATGCTTTATGCAGAAGCTCTGGAAAAGAAGCTTTTGTCTCAGAAGGTAAAAGACAGAGACCCACGCTTTTTCAACTTCGTGGTCAAACAATGGCTTTTTATCTTTCAGAAAGCTGACTTCCCTGACCAAAAGTTGCAAGCCGGTGGCCACCTGATTCAAATGGTCGGCTCAGCTCCCAAAATGTGGGAACGCCCGCACAAGTACCTGGCAAGAGTACTGCTGCCGGAAGACGGCTCCAAACCTGTGGTGATGGGCGGCGGCAAAGCCGCCAGAAAGCTGGCCGCCAGGGATAAAGACGAAGATGCCAAAGCTGATCGTGAAATGAAGTTCTAAGCAAGGGGTTCTTGCTCGCGGTTCAGAACAAACCTTTGTTTATCTAAGTCCTAAAGGTGATCTGAAGAATGCAGGCTTGAAGCAGGCATTGTAGTAGGATCAGTTTTGTGGCGACCATTTCTGAATTCAGGCAAGGAGACGACTTAAGATGTATCTCAAGCAATTTTATCTGGGCTGTCTGGCACACGCATCTTATTTGATAGCAGACGAAAAGAGCAAAATTGCAGCTGTTATCGATCCACAGCGAGATATTGAGCAGTACGTGCAGGAGGCCGAAGCAAACGGCTTTTCAATCAAGTATGTGCTCTTGACACATTTCCACGCCGACTTTCTTGCCGGTCACTTAGAAATGCGCGATAAATTAGGCGCCAGAATTTTGCTTGGTCGGGCAGGCGCGGCCGAATATGAATTCGATGCAGCAGAAGAAGGCGACAAAATCGAACTGGGGTCTGATGTAAGACTCGAGATTCTTGAAACACCCGGACACACACCTGAGGGCATTTCTATTCTGGTTTTCGACGGGGCAAAAAGCAATGAGAAGCCTTTTGCTGTAATGACCGGCGACACTCTTTTTGTAGGCGACGTTGGTCGCCCGGATTTGCTAGCGTCTATAGGCATGACGGCAGAGGAACTTGCCTCCATGCTTTATGATTCATTGCACAATAAACTCATGCAACTTCCGGATGCGACCCTGGTTTATCCTGCCCACGGGGCCGGCTCCATGTGCGGCAAGAATCTGGGGAAAGAATCGTTTTCCACAATCGGCGAACAAAGAAAATTCAACTACGCACTCAATATCAAAAGCAAAGAAGAGTTTATAAAAACAATAAGCGCCGACCAGCCTGACGCACCGGCTTATTTTGCGATGAACGCCAGCCTTAACAAACAGGAAAGGCAGACGCTTCATGATCATATGCCCAGAGCACTCACACCGCTTGCAATTGAAGACGCCTGCAAATTGCAAAAGGAAGGTGCCCAGGTACTTGATACACGAGGTCCAAGTGAATTTGCCCAGGGTCATATGAAAGGAAGCTACAATATAGGACTGAACGGCAATTATGCTTCATGGTCCGGGACAATACTCGATCACAAAAAACCGATAATAGTAGTAGCCAATCCGGGATCAGAAGAAGAATCCGCATTAAGACTCGGACGCATAGGCTATGACAATGTGGTTGGTTATGTGGATGGTGGTCCGCCTGCATTTCTATTTCGCCCGGAGATGGTAAATCAGATAGAGCGTTTCACAGCTCGTGAGCTTTCAAGCCAGCTCAGGACAAAAGAACCGCCACAAATTCTTGATGTGCGCACTGAAGCGGAATACAAAGACAAACACATAGACGGCGCGCTCAATATTCCATTGAACAGGCTCTCTGCCAACCTGAAAGACGTTCCGAAAAATCGCCCGCTGGTCATTCATTGCCTGGGAGGTTACCGTTCAATGATTGCAGCCAGCATACTTGCTGCAAACGGCTTCGATAGTATTAGCGATTTGCGCGGCGGCATCAAAGCATGGCTCGACGAGTCACTACCGGTGGTGCAATCCACCGCTGGAGCCGGCTGCAAAAATTAAAAAAAAGCCCGCCTGCAAACCTTAGTTTCTTAGACTAGACCAGACCAGCTGTAACCTTCAATTGCCTGAGCCATGGAAGAGAGTGCCCTGACCGCTTGCCGCCTTCCGACTGCTGCTATATAATAAACATTATATAGAGGGGTGCACCTTATGCTGAAATTCAAGATTACGACTGTAGGAGCATCTTCAGGGCTGATCCTGACAAAGGAAGCCATGGCTCGATTAGGAGTAAAGAAAGGCGATACCATTTACTTAACTGAAGCTCCTGATGGCGGTTATCGCATTACACCGTACAATCCTGATTTCGAACGGCAGATGACTCTGGCTGAAGAAATTATGCATGATGACCGCGACATCTTGCGTGCTCTTTCGAAATGACAACTTGGCGCTGGGTGGATTCTTCTGTGGTGAACGCAATTCATGATCGGCAACTTGCCGAACACGGCGGGCTTGATGGCGTACGCGATATGGGTGCTGTGGAGTCGGCGCTTGCTAGACCGCTCAATCTTGTGTCGTATGGAAAGCCCGACGCAGCCGACTTGGCGGCTGCGTATGCTTACGGTTTGGCACGCAACCACGGCTACATGGACGGTAACAAGCGCACCGCATGGGTGATTGCTCGCTTATTCTTGGTCGATAATGGTTATTCTCTTTCGTATGACCAGACAGATGCTGTGCAAACAATGGAAGCACTCGCAGCTGGTACATTGCAAGAAAGTCAGCTGGCTGAGTGGTTCAGGCAGCGCTTGCGGAAAGGAAAGAAAGTTTAGTACGACCTTGTCTCCATGCTATTGCAGCAATATACAAGACCAGCCCTTCTTCATCTACTTTTGTCGGAGCCAGACTATGTGCCGGAAGAACAAGACGAGCCTGTGCGGAAAGATCTCAAGCGTGCCTTTCGGTAGCTTAGCTGCAGCCGAACCAAAATAGCAGATTCAATCTGCTTTCTGGCTTTGCGGCAGCTCTTCTTTTGCCGTTCTTCCGGCTTGCAACCGCAAAGCCAGATTGTAAAAGAGTTTCAAAATTCCGGCAATTGCAAAAACACCGCCGATAATCATCCAGGACCAAGAAGGATGAAACTCAGCCAGATGCATTTTTATCGCATGAGTGTCGGCAGGCAAGGCACTGTTGGGAATATGCGTAAGCAGCAATAAAAAGCAGCCAATAAAAGCAGTAAGCACTCCAAAAGCAATCCAGACGAGACTGTATGGGCAAATTAAAATAAGCGGCATAAAGCCAAGCAATAAAACAGTATCGGGCAAAAAAATAAGAGGCGAACTTGTAGGAATGCAAAAGCTGAGAATAATGCTCAGTAGCCAAAGCACACAGGCAGCCCAGCCGGCAATCTTTTTTGTATTCAAGCTGCCTTTGCCTGGCTTATCCGGATTCTCATTACTCTTGCCACCTTGATTTTCACTTTCAAGCATCGGAGGCCGCCACCATTTCAATCAGGCTTTTAGCAAGGGTTCTGGCTTCTTCAGGAACATCCTCCAGCCTGCTCATTTTGGAATTGCCAACCAGATATTGAGCAAATCCCACCTTGTCAAAATCGCCAAGGCCTCTGGCTCTCCAGATTCTATCGAGCAGTTCGGTTCGCCTGCAATTGGACTTCAGGTCTTTAGGCAAGAGCTGTTCCTGCATTCCCAGAGTTGAAAGGTAAGAATTCAGTTTTTCAAGCAAATAGTCCTGCCTGAAAGTATCTTCAATTTCACCCACGGTCCATATATGCATTGCATCTTTGCCGCTTCTTAAAATCGGCTCAATAGTATCAATCTGTTCTATTGCATCATGATCCATAACACACATGATCGCAAGAGTTGTAGTATCACGCAATTGAAGGTATTTTCTCAAAAGCTGATTGGCGCCGCCGCAGGCTATGAACATGCATTTGCTGTATGCCGAAGATCCTGATTCAAGATGCAAAAATTTAGGCAGCAATACCGCTTCGGTGTTTCCTTCAACCAGAACAATAACTACAGGATGAAAGTTTGCCGGCAGTCTGCTTCTTTTTTGCTTGAGCTCGCAAAGAAAGAGCTCTTGTGCTTTGGCTATGGACTCAGTATCCAATGTAAGCTTGAATCTGTCGAAGCTTGCAAGAACAGAAGCAACAAAGTCTGCAAGCGGATCACCGGTCCAGGGGCCGTAAGACTCAAGTACTCGCCAGTAAGGAACAGTTGTCCAGGCATGATTCAAATATGCAAGCTGGGACTGCTCGGGAGTGCTTTGCAAAACTGCCGCGGCAAGCTCCGAAAATATGTCCGGAATTGAATCAAACTCATCATCGCCTTTTGTCTCTGCGCCGCCGGCACAAGACAAAAACCAGATATCAAAATCGGCTGCTTCAAACCTTTTCAAATCTTCCAGTGCAAGAACCAGGTTGAATATCCGGGCAGTGCTATCAAGGATATCGGCTGGCGTGCCGAAGACCTCGTTGAAGTAACACTCCTGCTGGCTGAGTGTCAAAAGAGTCAGATCTTTGCTTTTGCCTGAAATTTGCCGGCAAAGCTGGTTAAGAAGCTTCGCCCAGCGACCGGAGGGCTCCTCAAAAAGCAAAGAACGCTGCAAACAGGACCAGATTTGATCCAGGTTCGCGGCTTTGAAATTCAGCCCTTTTGTATTGCCTTTTGCTTCAGTCAATGGATTTAAGAGTTAAACGGCAATAAATCGTAGCACATTGAATAGATTGAATAGAATAGATTGAATAGCAGGAAAGAAAGAGCAAGAGCCTTCCCGGTAAGCTTATCCGGCAGAAAGCTTCTAGCGCATAAGTGTAAACTTAGTTCCGCAATGGCAGAATTCCCATTTGCTTAATTCATTAAAGAGGCTATGCTAGAGCTTATGAAGCTATAGGTAGATCGCCGACAGAGTTGCCAGGTCCGAAATTGAAGGACTCAGCAATAGCTGTTGGTTTTCTTTTGGCTTTTTGCCGCCCCTATTTATAGCTCTATGAGGCAGGATTGTTATGAGCACTTCAGTTTCCAGCCAGGATCTTAAAGACAATAAAATCGAAAGAAGCCCGGACGACGAGATTATTGTCTCCGGTTCTTTGTGGCGTGCTATCTGGAATCTTAGCTGGCCGCTCTATCTCAACATGATGATCATTTCGCTGGCTACCATGTCCGAAATCTGGGTAGGGGGGCATTTGGGCTCGGCAGCCCAGGCAGCCATCGGGCTTGGCGGCCAGATCTGGTTTTTCATGATCATTCTGGTGGTTGCACTTTCTGCAGGCACAAATGCGCTTGTGGCGAGATTCTGGGGGGCAGGCGACCTGGAGAATGCCGTAATGGCAGCACGCCAATCCCTGATTTTCTCGATATTTTTCGGTATTTTCAGCTGTGTTCTGGGGCTTGCGATTTGCAGACCGCTTTTGCACGCGCTTGGTGCAAGCCCCGAAGTCGAAGAGCTTGGTTGGGATTTTCTCAAATACGACATGGTAGGTCAGATTCCGATTACGATTCACTGGGTCTCAAACTCTATTTTCAGAGCCCGGGGCAATACTATACTGCCCATGTTCACCATGGCTCTGGTAGTGCTTTTAGTTGTGGCACTGAATATAATTCTCTGCGTCCATCCTTTTCAGATAGGCATACAGGGTCTGGGTATCTCATGGACGGTGGCAAGCTGCCTGGGGCTTGCGCTCTCGCTTTATTTCCAGAGCAAGAGCGAACTAAAAGCCTGTCTTGCCATCAATGGCCCTGGGCTATCAAAAGACTGGTTTTTGAGAATCATGAAAATCGGAATACCTGCTTGCGTGCAAGATCTTGCCTGGGTGGGAGGCAATTTTGTTTTGCTATATATACTTGCAAGAACCATAAACCCGACTGCCTGCGAGGCAGCCTGGGCAATTGGCCTGCGCCTGGAGGAAACCTTCGGCGGTATGCCTATTTACGCGCTTTCAGCTGCAGCAGCTACTTTGATTGGTCAGAATCTGGGAGCAAAGAAACCGGAGCGCGCTGAACTTGCCGGCTGGAAAGTCACCGCAGTTGGTGCTCTCTACAATCTTGTCGTGGGTGTAGTTTTATTTTGCGCCTCAAAACAGATTGCCTCGATAATGAGCAAGGACCCACTTGTGATTGAATACGCGTCCCAGTACCTGCAAATCGTAGGGCTTTCGCAGCCCTTCGTAGCCGCCTGGCTTATTCTTGCAGGCGCGACTCAGGGCGCCGGTTATACGCGCTGGCCGATGATTGTGACTGTTATTTCGCTGGTATTTTTCAGACTGCCTTTTGCCTGGTATCTGACAATTACGCTCAAAATGGGACCGATAGGCACATGGATAAGCCTGGCTTTAAGCTCGGTTATTGTTGGTCTTTTTCTGATTCTCCAGTTCAAGCGCGGCAGCTGGAAGCAGCAAGAAGTCTGAGCCTTGTAAACAGACCCGCTTATCTATTTAAGCGGGGGGTATAAGTAAGGCAGATGGTAAACCCGGGGATTTACTTGCTTGGAGAATAAAAAGCTATTGCCGCAGGCAGACAAAGACGAGCGGGATCTGCGCAGCCTGGTTATCGGAGGCTATGTTTTTTCCGGACTGCTGGCTCTGGGAACATTAGCATTTTTGGGGGTACTGCTTTTTTCAGCTTTCTGGACCGACGGTTTGTCACTTGTGTTCGGACTGATATCAGTTGTTTTCGGCCTTCTTTATGCGTATGCAAACTACAATTCAGCAAGAGCAATCGCCGCAAGGGAAGAGCCTCAGCTGAGTTTTTTTGTTGCCGGTCTAAATGCCATGACCCTGTTTCCTCTCGGAGCCATTATCAGCTATTTTACATATAGCGTTCTTTGCAGGCCAAGCGTGCGCGACATTTATGCAGATCCGCACAGACCACCATCATTGACTCAAAATCCTATTACTGCTGCCGGCAAAATCAAGAGTAAAATTGCCGAAAAGAAAGCAGCAGCTGCTGCATTTTCAGAGCCGATTCCGAATCTCAAAGACTTAGACGATGCAGAAGAAGCTCTCTGGCGCCAGATGGAAGAAGATCACAAAAAGAAAAAAGCACAAGAAGCTATGGACAAAATCAAGATTGTTTCACCACAAGACGATTCTTCCTCTGGCTGACAAATTGACACTATCGAATCAAAATGCAGATGTCAGGTTAACCCAGAGCTGGTGCTGCCCTTCATCATCAGTATCGCTTCGGTTAACATATTGCAAGCGGTAACCAAGCTGCAGGTTGATGTCATTCTTGATTCTCTTGCTTATGCCGGCAAAAATGCGATTGGCATCAACACCTCTCTGGGGACCATTTTCGATACTGTTTAGATTCAAAAACAGCTCATCGTAAAAGAGGGCTGAAACTCCGTATTTTTCCGAAATCGGGTAGCCAAAAGACAGCTGGTGCCTGAAGCGATTAGACACACCTTCTGCTATTTGAAACCAGCGTTGTTCCAGACGAGTGCGGTAAGTAGTGGTAAGCCTGCCAAATTTCCTTTTGAAAAAAAGCTGGGAGCCAATGCGCTGCTCGTAGAAGTAATTAATGGGCGTATCGTCACCATTGTCTTGAAAATTAAAAGCCGAATCGTAAGTGACACGAGCCTGGCACCATGATGTCGGCTGGTAGGCCAGCCCCTGCCGTAAAAGCATCTGGTTAATTCGAAAATTCTCCCGGCCAATTCGAGGGCTCGGTTCAACATAGAGAAAGAACCGGGAAGGAATGCCGGATTTTCCGAGCTTGATATAGGTAGGGGCTTGCGTGAAAAGTTGAAAGAAATTCGACGCAGGCTGGTCTTGCGATTGAGCCGGCAGAACTGCAAAAGAGAACGCAAAACCAAGCAAGAGCAGCCTGCAGCCACAAGCACCGGCAACTCTGTTATTCTGCTTCGGATTCAAGCCCACCGGCATTTCACCTGGAATTAGAGCAGGGATTATAACTACCATTTAAATGCCTATTCAGCAATCCCACTCGGATGCAGCTTTTTGCACTGTTGCATTTGCATCTTCCGGCTCCGGCGCCCCGGAGTCACCGTTCTTTTGATTTGGAGTCTCGGCCGGGCCAAGCTCACCGGCTGGAGGCCGCTTTTCAGGCGCGACCGGCATGCGTCCGGTGGTTGTAGACGGGTATTTCAAGCGATCATGATGAAGGGTTCTCCAGACACGCACAAAACCACGCTTTACTTTTTCAAGTTCTTCGATTGTCAACTCCGACTCCGAGAACTGACCGTCATCCCAGCGGTTTTGGAATACCGCAGATATGGCGTTTTCAACATCTTCCATCGTGGGTTCTTTCATACTGTGGGTAACTGCCTCAGAAACATCTGCAAGCATCACAATCGCGCTTTCCTTTGTCTGCGGCTTCGGACCGGGATAACGATAGTTGTTCGGGTCGACGTTTTCAGCGCCGTCACGAATGCAGGCTTTGTGATAGAAATAGGCAATAACGGTAGTGCCCTGGTGTTCAGGAATAAAAGCCTGGACGGCTTTGGGTAGCCCGTATTTTTGTGCAAGCAAAAGACCATTTGTAACATGAGCCAGCACCTTCGATCTTGATTCTTCCGGAGGAATGAAATCGTGCGGATTTTTGTCGCCCAGCTGGTTCTCGATAAAGTACCTGGGAGTAACCATTTTACCGATGTCGTGATACATGGCTCCTGTATGCACCAGGTTCACATTGGCACCTATAGCTCTGGCACCGCCCTCTGCAAGATTGGCCACAGCCAGACTGTGCTGGTAAGTACCGGGTGCGTTTTCTTCCAGCTGCCTCATCAAAGGCTGGTCGGGCTCAGCAAGTTCGGCGATTCTGTAAGGAGTGAGAATACCAAAAATATTTTCCAGAAACGGCAAACTACCAATCGCTGCAATAGCTGAAACCAGACCGCCCAGCATCTCCATGGGCAGCAAGGCAGGCATAGTAGCTATCTGATTCTGATTACCGGCAATCAGCACTGCCGATGCATATCCGAGCATCTGCATAAAACCCAAAAGCAAACCTGTAATCATCAGGTCACGGCGCCGCTTTACATTGGCTCCCAGAGCCATAGCTGAGGCGGCTCCCAGCGCTACTAAGTCCGCACCCACAACAAGTTCACCTGCATTGAGAAAGAGCAGAATCAATGCAGTAAGAATCGCTGTAAGCCTTTTGCCATAGGTTACTGCAAGTATTAAGGTTGCGGCCGGCAATGGCACAAAAGCAGGTAACTGCGGTGCCACAAAAATTGCCAGTCCGCAGGTAGTTATAGCCACCGTCGACATCAAGGCAAGCGCAGACGGAGAAAAGAAGAGTTTGCTTTCGTAAGTGAATAGATATACTCCGAAAAGCAAATACGCGGCAAAAAGCGAAATCGCAAGCACAGAAGCAAGTCCAGGATCGCTCACCTCTGTAATCCCGAGCTTTTCAAGGGTTCTGACCTGTTCTTCTTTGATTGTCTCTCCCTTTTGAACAATCACCGCACCGACTTCGATTTCTTTAATGACAGGCGCAACAGCTTCTACCGCCTGTTTGACCTTTTCCTCGGTTTCAGCCTGATCTACAACCACATTTGGTTCAAGCCTGCTTGCAACAAAGACTGCAGTTTTTCGCCTGAGATCGGAGTTTATGCTGTCAGGCAAAAACTCAAAGAGTTCTTCTTCCCATTCATGCCTGTCCACATAGGGCTGCAAACTCAGATTGGTCAAAAGCCGCTTTAACGAATCTGACACCTGCTGGCAAAAAACCTCGCTTTCCTCAGGCTTTAGCAAAACCGCAATTCTAATCAAACTCGAATCCAGATTTTTCTTGCGCCCTTCATAATTCCTGCGCGAGCGCTCGAGCATTTCAACGAGCTTTTCATTGCTTATAAATTCAGGCGCTTCGGCAGCTTTAGCATCTTTAGTTTCCTTAGCAGCTTTATCCTTAGCCTGAATTTTGCTGCTTCTGCCCTTCTTTTGCCGGGGCTTTTGTTTTTCTATGCGAAGATGCTCGGCTTCAGCCCGACGCTGGGTTTCTGTAAAAGCAAGCAATTTCCAAGAAAGAGCATCAAGTTTTTTCTTATGATCCAGCTCAGCACTGGGGACCGACTCTGCCAGCCTCTCAAGCAGAATTTTGTAGTCGTCATCCGACAACTGGAGCATATAGATCTGCTCATCGGCGCTCAGGATGCCAGCCAGTGCCGGAATCAATATGGATTCTTTGCGTAAAAGCTGGATCTTTTCAATTTCGGCTCTGATTTTTTCAAAGATTTCGCTTGATTTGCGCGAATCTCTTTTAAGCACAGGCAAGACATCATGCCGTGCAATCTCCTGTTTCTCCTGGGTCTTTTCTTCGTCTACTACAAATATTTTGCGAGGCGCAATGATCTCTTGCTCCGAAAGATCACCGGCCTTGATATGGTGCCCGAAATAGTGCGGTCCTGCCAAAATCAACAGCAGCAGGAAATAACTCAGACCCACCACAATAAACCAGGCAAAGGTACCGGCAATCGAATAATTTGCAGTTTTTGAGCCTGTGTTCTGGCTTAACGGCATGAGAAGCTGAGTGGCACCAATGAAAAAGCTGAGAACACCATCAATCTTACCCGCAAATCAGGATTTTAACTAATCCGATTCCCGATTCTAATGGATTCTACTCTACTCTTACTTGCTTAGAGTCGTATTCAGCGCTTTTTTGACACGATAAATGGTCTTGTCTTGCGATTCATGATAAGTGCGCATCAAGATTTCAGCAAGCAGCCCCATGAAAATAAACTGGACTCCGAGCATCATGCACATGGCAACAAGTACCGGCAATGGAGTTTCAATGAACGAGGTTGCATAAAAGAATTTGAGAACCAGCATCCAGCTGAATGCCAGGAATCCGCCTGCAAAACAGAGGAAACCCATAGCTCCGAATATATGAATCGGCTTTGTTGCATAAGAAGCCATGAACTTTACCAGAATCAGATCAAGCATGACTTTGAATGTTCTTGAAAGTCCGTATTTGGACTGGCCGAACTGCCTTGCATGATGAGTAACCGGAATTTCAGTTACTCTGGCTCCCATCCAGCTGGCATATATGGGCACAAATCTGTGCATTTCTCCATATAGACGTACATCCTTTATGACTTCCCGTCTGTATGCTTTCAGACTGCAACCATAGTCATGCAAACGCACACCGCTAATCACTGAAATGATCTTGTTAGCCGTCCATGATGGAATCAGCCTGGTAAAGAACTCGTCCTGCCTGTCCTTGCGCCAGCCGCTTACTACGTCATAGCCTTCATCCAGCTTCTCAAGCAAGCGAATTATATCCACCGGATCGTTTTGAAGATCAGCATCCATCGGAATGATTATTTCGCCGGTTGCATAGTCAATTCCGGCAGCAAGGGCCGCAGTTTGACCGAAATTCCTTACAAAGCGAACACATGTGATCCGTTTATCACGAGCTGCCATTTCTTCAAGCAGCTCCCAGGATCTGTCTTTAGATCCGTCATCGACAAGAATGGCTTCCCATGACCGCCCCAGGCTGTCAAGCGCCCCTTTAAGCTTGTCGTATAGTGCCGGCAGACTCTCTTCTTCATTGTAAACCGGCACCAGAACTGATATTTCCGGTACAGGTTTAAGCTCTGCTTCAGCTTTTGCAAGATGAACGCGCTCCGAGTTCTCATTGCAAGAAGCATCACTGCCTGCAGGGCTAAAATCCGTATTCATAAATGTGACAACTTCATAATTCATGGCACGATTATAGATTCGACCAGTTTATTACACCTTGGTTTCCTATAAGCTTGCCCTGACAAGAAACTTAAGACCCTGCAAGCTCCTTGATTTGCCGCCTCTTCATAAAGACTTAGATTTTAATCAGCAATTCATAGACCTATAATTATCACTTATGACTATTGTTCCAAGCTCAATTGACGGCGTGCCTGAACCTGATGAAGGTTCAGCAGAAAAGCGACGCGAGAAAAGCCAGCGCTCCGGAGTGCTTTCGGCAAAAGAAAGCAATTCGGACCGCAAAACCGACCAGAACCTGCGCCCCAGAACGCTTTCTGAATACATCGGTCAAACAAGAACGCGCTCGATGCTCGAGATGTCAATTGCTGCAGCCAAAACCAGAAAAGAAGCGCTTGACCACATTTTGTTTTACGGCCCTCCCGGGCTGGGAAAGACCTCGCTTGCCAATGTGATCGCAAATGAGATGTCGGCCCGCATTCACTTAAGCTCCGGTCCTGCTCTGGAAAGACCCCGGGACATCATAGGTCTTTTACACCAGCTCGAGACCGGTGACGTTCTTTTCATCGACGAGATCCACAGACTCAGCCGCATCGCCGAGGAGCTTCTCTATCCGGCAATTGAAGATTTCGCAATTGATCTGACAGCCGGCAAAGGGCATGCAACAAGAACCATGCGCCTGCCCTTACCGCGATTTACATTGATAGGTGCGACCACCAAAGCAGCAATGCTTTCAAATGCTTTAAGAGATCGCTTTGGTTTTGTTTTGAGACTCGAGTTTTACAGCATCGAAGAACTCTCTCAAATTGTAAGCCGTACGGCAAAGATTCTTGAAGTAGAAATAAGCAAAGAAGCGGTCGAAATAGTGGCTTCAAGAGCCCGAGCAACTCCTCGAATCGCCAACCGGCTCGTGCGCCTGGTAAGAGATTATTCACAATACAAAGGGCTTTCATCTGTGGATGCGGCAAGTGCAAGCGCTGCACTTGAAACGTATCAAGTAGACAAACAGGGACTTGACCCCACAGACAGGCGCCTGCTTTCTGTAATTATCGATGCGTATTCCGGAGGACCTGTGGGTCTTGAAGCAATGGCAGCAAGCCTGGGCGAAGACAGCGATACGGTGGAAGATGTTTATGAGCCATATCTAATACAATGCGGCTTAATCCAGAGAACTCCAAGAGGCCGGGTAGCAACGGCGGCTGCTTACGCGCACCTGGGAAAGATTGCTCCCGGCGGCCAGTTGAGCTTGCAGCTCGGCGGCAGCGAGGATGCCTGACTATGACGAACTCTGCAAGATTCTCAGCTTTCTTAATTGTGGGCTTATTGATATTGCTGTCGCTTCTCATTCAAATTGCAGTTGCTGTCCCGGCTTTTTGCCAGGAAACGGATAGTTCTGCCGCCAAGAACTTGAACAAAATCAAAGAAGATTTCGTAGTAGCCCGGGTCAAGTCATGTACCCAGCCTCAATTCAACAAGCAGATTTTTGAAGGCAGCGGCATGGTAACTGGAACACAGAAAGTGCTGGTCGAAGCTCAAGAGGGCCCGCTTAAAGGCCAAACTTTTGAAGTGGCAAATGAAATCACGGACAATCCTGCTTTCAATATTTCGGTGAAAGAAGGGCAGGAAGTAATACTGTCTGTGGTGACAGGCGGCGCCGGCAAAAACCGGGTCGAAATGAATATTGCCGATTACCACCGGGCGCCGGTTCTCTACATACTGGGGGCGGTTTTCCTTGTGGCGTTTCTATTTTTTGGGGGCAAAGGCGCCTTAAAATCACTGCTTGGACTTGGCATTGCAATCGCACTGATAGGCTATGTGCTCCTGCCTTTGAGTTTAAGAGGCTTCAACCCGCTTATCAGCTCCACCGTCATTTGCTTTGCTGCGGCTTTTGCAACAATTTGCTGCATTGCCGGCTTCTCTAAGAAGTCGGCAGCCGCGCTGCTTGGAACTTCAGGCGGTGTCATAGTAGCCGGGATTGCAGCACAGATTGTAATAGATGCGGCACCGCTTACAGGGCTTTCGTCCGAAGAAGCGCAAATTCTAAGAGCCACAATGACAGGACAGCCGGCAAGCTTCTTTTCCGGACTGCTTGCAGCGTCTATGTTGATTGGAGCCCTGGGAGTAATCATGGACGTAGCAATTTCAATTGCCTCCTCTGTTTTTGAATTAAGCCAAACAGACAGCTCACTTACGGCTGCCGGACTCTATGATAAAGGCATGAATGTAGGGCGCGACATCATGGGCAGCATGACCTGCACTTTAGTACTTGCCTACTCGGGATCGGCACTGCCCCTGTTGCTCTTGATGTCGAGCATGCCTTCTCTAAAACTTATAAATCTGGATCTGGTGGCAAGTGAGCTGGCCGCAGCACTTACAGGCAGCCTGGGGCTTGTACTGACAATTCCGCTTACAGCCTTTGCAGCAGCAAGTCTGATGTCTGGCAAAAGTCCTGCCGGACAAAGAAGCGAGGAAAAGAGCAAAAAAGCAGCACTGAAGTCTGCGGATACTTTTGCCGGACTCGACGAAGCAAAAGCCATGATCGAAAAAGAATCATATATCAGAAGCAAAAAGGACAGTTGAGATAGCAAGCAGTGTCTAAACGAGTAATATACGGTCTGGGGCTCTTTCTCATTGCTGTTGGCGCGCTGGCAGCAGGTGGGGTAGTCTGGCCGCTTACGCTCGGTACAGCCTGCATCATTGGTGGCAACGAGTTCGTGACCATGACTCAGGCCAAAGGAATGAGGCCTTCTCCAAGAATTGTGCGCAATATGATCTTTGCATTTTTTGCAGTTTCAGCAGTACCTTGCATTCCGGGAGTCGAGCTTGAGCCTGCTTGGGCCATCAACCACTTTCCGCTGCTTCTGACAATCGGCATCTGCGTCTCGTTTTTCCGCCTGCTTTTTCGCAACGAAAATCCGCCTGCCACAATTGCAGATATTGCCACCACAATTCTGGGCTTCATTTATGTAGGCTGGTTGCCCAGTCATCTTATTCTTTTGAGAAATCTTGTACCACCGAATATGGTGGCATCTCAAAACCCCTTGCAGCAGCCGGGTCTGGCATATGTATGGGCAAGCCTTTTCATAATCTGGGCAACAGATGTTTTTGCTTACTATGCCGGCAAGAAGCTGGGAAAGCACCTGCTATATCCGCAAATAAGCCCAAAAAAAACAATTGAAGGCGCCGTAGGCGGTTTTCTTGCCTCGATCTTTTTTGCGACTTTAGTAGTATATTGCGCCGACAAATGGGTTTTTCCAGATCAGCCCTTTAGAGGGAACCTCTGGCAGGCGCCTTTAATGGGAGCCTTTGTCTCAATCGGAGCCCAGTTAGGCGACCTTTGTGAATCGCTTTTGAAACGAGATGCAGGTATGAAAGACTCAGGCACGCTTATACCGGGGCACGGAGGCATGCTCGATCGCGGCGACGGGCTGATATTCGGAGGCGCAATCAGCTATTACTGGGTCTGCCTTGTGGTACTGGGAATACTTTAAAATCGGGAATCTCGATTCCAATTTCGTGAAATCAAAATATGCTTTCGGCTCCAGGAAACACCACCATGCCAAGATCATCCTACACAAGAAGATATAAACGAATCATTGAGGTTCTAACTACAGCAAGACTGGACGCGAATCTTACCCAATCCGAGGTAGCCAACTATTTCAAGCGCCACCAGTCCTTTATCTCGAAGATCGAATCATCAGAACGCCGCATTGATATCATCGAGTTTCTAGATTTCTGCAAGCTTTATAAAATCAGCCCTGAAAATGTGCTAAAAGAGCTTCTCTGAGTTGCCGGTAAAAAGTGCGGGCAGCTATCCTAATTTGGGATATCCCGATTTAGGATGGACGCCTGAGTAGAAGCAGAGATTGGCTTCTATACACAACTCTACGCTTTGTCCGTCACTGCGAAAGTGCAGGGAAAGATTCACGAAGGTTAGTCGCAAGTTTTCTTGCGTAACATACGCCCAGCTCTATCTTTTAATAACCAAGAGCAAAGAAACTCTTTCAAGCCAAGACACTCGTTTGCTCTAAGTAAAATGGAAATTAGCACTTTTCTCCGCAATCGAGACTTCTCCGGCTTAACTGGGGATTTAATTGGAGGGCTTACAGCAGCTGTAGTGGCTCTCCCGATTGCGCTGGCTTTTGGAGCGGCCTCAGGCTTAGGTGCAGCTTCCGGTTTATATGGAGCAATAGCAGCCGGCTTTTTTGCTGCCCTATTCGGTGGAACAAATGCACAAGTTACCGGCCCTACCGGTCCGTTGACAGTTGTAGTAGCTTCTTTGTACGCTACAAATCCGAATCGACCGGAACTCGTATTTGCTGCCATTCTTGCGGCAGGCGTCTTACAGATTGTTCTGGGTCGCATTCGGGCTGGCCAGCTAATCGAGTACATCCCCTATCCAGTCGTTTCAGGCTTTATGACCGGAATCGGCTTGATTATAATTCTACTGCAATTGAATCCACTGGTTGGCAAAGAAGGAACGGGCAAAATCATAGACGCAGTTCAATCGATTGCCAGCCTTGCAATCGATTGTGATCCAAATGCTCTAATGTTAGGCATTCTGACGATAACGACAATCTATATGCTGCCGTTATTCTCGGCGTTATTTACAGGCTCGACCAGGAAACTTCCCGTTTCCTTAATTGCCTTAATCGTTGGCACGGCCGTTGCTTTATGGGCTCATCTCAATATTCCGACAATAGGGGAAATACCCGGAAAGATCCCAATGGCTAGCCTACCTAAAATACAATTTGCCGAACTTCAGCAGGTTCTACTCTCTGGAATTGCGCTGGCCATTCTCGGCTCGCTTGATTCGTTGCTTACCTCGGTAGTTGCAGACAAAGTTATGGCAAGCCGTCATGACAGCAATCAAGAACTCATCGGTCAGGGAGTCGGCAATATCGCAGCCGGGATCTTTGGCGGCTTGCCAGGTGCCGGTGCAACAATGCGCACTATGATTAACATTCAGTCCGGAGGAAGAACAAAACTTTCCGGAATGATTCATGCGATTGTGGTTCTAATAATTTTGCTCGGCTTTGGTTCCCTGGCAGCAAAAGTACCCCTTTCAGTTCTTGCCGGAATACTGATTGCAGTGGGTATTTCAATAATCGACTACAGAAGTCTGAAAGAAATTGGCAAAACTCCTCGGACCGATGTCGTTGTAATGCTTGTGGTTCTTTTCTTAACGGTCTTTGTAGATCTGATTATTGCAGTTCTGGTCGGAGTTTGCCTGGCCTGCGCCCTCTTTGTAAAAGGTCTGAGTGATGCGCAGCTTTCAGAGCACGGAAATTTAGATAACCTTGAGCACCTGGCAGAACTCACAGAAGAACTTGAGCCGGAGCTTAGAAAAGCAATCTACATCTACACTTTCAACGGTCCATTATTCTTTGGCGAAGTGAAAAATTTTCAGGCTGCAATGCAAGCTGTGGACAAAGCAAGATACATGATTCTGCGCTTCAGCAATGTGCCTATAATCGATCAAAGCGGGGCCCTGGCTCTTGAGGCAGCAGACAAACTGCTTGAGAAGAAGTGCGTGACGATTGTTTTTGTTGGGATTCGAAAAGACATCAAAGAGCGATTGCTTGAGATGGGAGTTGTCGAGCCAGCGCATAAGTGCTTCAACACACTGGAAGAGGCGGTTGAGTTAATCGGAGATGAGATGAGAAAGGAAAAAGAAATAGACATGGAGAATGCTAAGGAGAAGGAAAATTGCGAAAATTGCTAAGCGGTCTGCATCACTTTCAATCGAAAATCTTCCTTTCTCATAAGGAATTATTCGAGCGCCTCTCGCAAGGACAAACGCCGGACGCACTCTTCATTACCTGCTCAGACTCACGCATTAACCCCTGCCTGATCACGCAAACTGATCCTGGTGATCTTTTTATCCTGCGCAATGCAGGTAATATCATCCCCCCATACGGAGCTGCAAATGGAGGTGAAGGAGCCACAATAGAATTTGCAGTCAGTGGACTCGGCATTAAAGATATTATCGTATGCGGGCATTCACATTGCGGTGCTCTCGAGGGCTTGTTAGATCCTCAAAAGGTGAGCCAGATGCCGGCTCTGTCCAGCTGGCTGGCTCACGCTGACGCTACCAAACGTATAGTCACGGAGAACTATGCCGGCCTTGACAGCGACGAATTGCTGAATGTGGCCATGCAGGAAAATGTTCTTGTGCAAATCGAAAATCTGAGAACTCACCCGGCAGTAGCCGTGCGGCTGGCCCGAGCTGAGCTCAACCTGCACGCCTGGACTTACAAGATTCAAACCGGAGAGGTATTCAGTTACCGTCCGAATGAAGGACAGTTTTTGGCAATAACCGAAGTACATGCGGACATAGAACACCATAAGCCCAGACTCGCTGATAGACTTTCAATCTAAGGGCAAGTTGAGTCGTTCCATTGTCCAGATAAAAACAGATTTAATCAGTAGATTCAGGAACTTTGCCAGCTTAATCAAAGCATTTTGCTGAATTCCGGGTTCTTTGGCTGCTATCCAGTCCGGGATTAGGCACTTTAGTGTATTGACTCCAACTTGACAACAAATAAAATTGGTTCATTCGGAGGCATAAAACCTGCGTGTTTACCAGTGATGAAGGAGAAGGATGGCAGCAGCTTGGCGAGGCCCTGATGCCCAACTCGCCAACCGAAGCCAGCGCAATGGTCGAAGGACTGCAGCAAATTGGCGAGCAGTCGCTTCATTCTTTGCTGGGCGGAACTTCAATGCCCGAGCTTCATAACGCGATTGCTTTAATGTATGGTCCGGAAACAACCGGCACCTCGGGTCTGCCCGATCTCGAGCTTTTCGACTCGAATCAGGCTCAAGCGTTTGCCCAGGCAGCTCCGGTTGATCAAAGTATACAAATGCAAATACAGGCGCCGGCAGGGGCGATTGAAACGCTTCAGGCGCCAACCCTTGACGAGCTCTCGTCAATATCTCAAAGCCCCTCTCAAAGCCCTATTTCCGAAAGCTATTTTGAGCCGGGCCAGAACTTAGACACAGGCCGCGCTCTCAATGACGGCAGCTCCGGTTTAAGCGACGGTAGCTCCGGTTTAAGCGACGGCAGCTCAATAAGCGATGCCGGCTCCGCGACCATGGATATAGGCAAAGCCGCAGGCGACCTGCTCGGGCGGATGTCCGAGATGCTCGGAAGCCTGAGCCAGGGCCCAATGGGCTTTCTGGGCGGTTTAATCAACTTTTTGCTTACAATTTTCAGCGAAATGCTCTCTTCCATAGGCAGGCTGATTGAAGAAAGCGCGAGAGCCGCAGCATCAATGGCTGCCGAGCTCTGGAAGAAACATCTGGAGCTTTCCACTTGACCTTTAGATAGTTGATAATGTGCTATATTCTTAACTAGCTCTGGAAAGAGTCTTTCCATGGAGAGGTGGCTGAGTGGTCGAAAGCGGCTTCCTGCTAAGAAGTTGTACGGTCAAAAGCTGTACCGAGAGTTCGAATCTCTCCCTCTCCGGATTTTATTTACTGAATTTCGTCCCTTGCCTGCGCTCAGCAGATTAAGGAACAGATAGTAACCGGATTTGCTTGTATTATTCAAACGCAGCTTTAGGAATGCGTTTTGGAAGAGCAACGGGACAAAATTACTCGTTTTTGTGTTGTCAAAAAGCCTGGCGGGGATGCTGAGCAAAAAAAAGATCGGTTTATATATTGAGGTCGGTCTGCGGTGCTTGTGCTGGGCGTTGCCGTCCAGGACAAGAAGAAGCCGGAACCGGAGCAAAAAATAATCTAATGCGAGCAGCCGGTTGCCTGGGAATAATAAAGAACAGCACCCAATCTTGGTTTTAGTTGTGGCTCAAATCCCTCAAGAGAGTGATCATAAAGGCTCAGAAAGAGCTGAGAGCAAGACCGAGCGGACAGAAAAGAAAGCCGAGAACAAAGAGCGTGCTGAATCTTCCGAGGGGATGGAGGATCACAGCAAGAAAGTTGCCGTTGAAACTAAAGAAAAGAGAGTCACAAGAAAAAGCGGTGTAACAGGCAAGTTTGCTGAGAAGGGCAAACCTGGTTTAGCATCTGCAGATTCGTTGCTGCCGCTGGAGGAGCCGAACAGGCACAAGGGACGGGAAAAGGCAGACCGACCTGCGCACGCAGAAGAAGGCTATCTAAAAGGACAGCCTGCGAACTGGGGCAAACTAGGATCGTCTCGGTCTGATGTAGTAATTGGAGAGAAGAACAATCCGTTTGCTTCTGTTTGTCTCAAGACTTTAGATGCGGTGCCTTCAGCTCAACAAGAGCGCGGATGGGTGCGTAATGTGCCAAAACTGGCTGATGGATCGGTTGCAGCCAGGTTGTATTTGAGAATTGAGTCCCAAAAGAGATGACCAGATGACAGACGAACAAGAAGAACCACTAATAGTAGAAATGGAAATCAAGCTACCGAAGATCCTCAAAGACCCGATAGTTCTTGATGATGGGAAGCTTCTTGCTATTGGCGATAAAGTAGAACATCGTGATTATGGAATAGGTGTAGTTGTTCGGCTGTCTTGTTCCAAGAAGCTTGGGAACCTTGTTTATGTTGACTTTGAATCAGGTAAAGACGAAATTGTAGGTGCTGCATACCTCAAGAAGGTTGTTCCTAAAAATCCACAAGACCCATGATTAGAGCGAGCTGAAAAATGTCTGACGAAAAACACCAAATTCCCGAAGTAGAGATGGAAATTGTTCTTCCGCATATTTTAAAGGAGCCTCTGATGCTGGAGGACGCGATTCAGGCACCTGCTGTTGCCTGTACCAGAATTCCTCCAGCTACAACAAGTAAGATCCCGAGAAAGCGCAAACGGTTGAATTTTTCTTTTAAAAGCCAGATAGCAAAAAGGTACATTATAAGCGGATAACAACCAGTAATTGTAATCACATAAGATGCAGAAGCCATGGACATTGCGGCTAAATAAGTCAGACCGCCAAGGCCAAGAGCGAGCTCTGAAAAGCTGCAGTAATACCAGGCTTTCTTATTCTGCCAGTCAAGGTCCGCCTTTCTTGCGCGATAAAAAAGCAAAAGCAAGAGAAAAACAATCATGTCCCAGATTGATTTTGTAAAAAACACCAGTAAAGGCGAGCCGCAGCCAACGGCTTTTTTGTCAAACAATCCATAAGTGCCCCAGCTCAAAATCGCCACGATGATACAAAGATAAAGCAGGGGATTTCTCCTGCTTTCGGCAGGCTCATTTAGCCCGTTATCCTTATTTGAATTTGCAGAACTTGAAATTAAGAAGAGGCCGAAGCCGATTATAAGCGCACCTATAAGGCGCTCGCCTACCAGCTCTTCTTTCAGGAACATTGTTGCCAGAAATTGAAAAACCAGCGGGTAAGCAGCAGTCATTCCAAGTACGAAACTGGCTTCTGTAGCTTTCATTGCCGCAAGATATGCAACTAATGCAATTGCATAGGCAATTGAAGTAAGACCGGTCCATAAAATTATGCCTGAATTAAGAGTCCATGATGGTTCGAAATAATTGAGCGCAAAAAATGATACCGGTATCCACAAAACAGCAATCAGATAGAGACGCAGAACTACGGATTCTTCGTTGACTTCTCCCAGTGCCTTTTTGTCAACGATTCCCCATAAGCCCCAGCAAAAAAGAGTGAGAATTATGTTGATATCCAGTAACTTCATTAATGCCTGCTACCCTGCTAACCTTGACTAAGAACACTCAAGCAGAGCAAGATAGAGGCAATCTTCGTCCCTGTATATCGCAAGTTTCATCGATAGCTCGTTCGCCCAGCCCTCCAGGGTGGTTTTATCCGGCATCAGGGTAATCACAAGCTCCGGTTCCCTGGCTTTCAGCTCTGAAACAAACTGATTTCCCATCGGGTGGCTGATTGCTATCCGCCCGCTTTCCGAAAGGAGTCCCCGGACTTTTTTCAGTACTTTTTTTTGATCGATAATATTGCCGAAACAGGCATTGAAAACTGCAAGATCAAATGGTCCGGAATCATCTGCAAGATCAAGAACGTCCCCCTGCCAGAAATTCACTTGCGGGTAACGTTTTCTTGCTTCTGCCAGCATGCCGGCGCTCAAGTCACAAGCAAGAATATTGCCGTAATCCACGCCGCATTCGTGGTAGTACTTGAGAAAGGCGCCGATACCGGTACCCACATCAAGAATGCGAACCGAGCTGTTTGCAACTATGTTACTTGCTATTTCCCGACTGCGCTCAATTACTTCATCAGGAATCGGCTGTTTGAAAAAGTCCACATTCCTGTCGAAATAGCTACGCTGGAAGTCCAGGTGCTCCTTCTTTCTTCTGGGCATACCGCAACTCCATTGAACCGCAGCTTATTATCTCAGTTGATCAGTATGAAACTCCAGCTCAGGATATTAAACTAAAGGAAGCCAAGCAACGAAGAGTTTGATCCCACCGGGCTGTCCTGGCCGGTGCCGGTATCAGATACGGTGCCGAAAGCTTAAGGAACTAGCAGCTGCAGAGGTGACAGCAAGAAAGTCAGCAGCCACCGTTCTGAGTGGAACTAAAAGATTAAAATTGCTATCTTGGTATATGGGCACTAGAACAGATAGCGAATTATCAAGAAAAAATGAACACGCAAATAATCAAGTCCCAGTTTACTACGGTCAAAACTTTCTGGCTGCTTCTGGCTTTGATTATTTTTTCGGTTTTTTTGCGCGAGCTGCCCATAATTTCAATGCTATTTGCGCCCTTCAACCAGTTCGAAGTGCTGGTGCATGAAATGGGTCATGCAATTGCATGTGTTTTCACTGGCGGCTGGGTAAGCGGGCTCACAATCGTAGAGGACGGCAACGGGCATGGCGGTCTGACATTCACCCACGGCGGCATTCCTTTTATATACATGCAGGCGGGTTATCTGGGCGAAACTCTCTGGGGTTGCCTGCTTATTGCACTTTCGCGTTTTCCCAGAATCGCCCGGGCGATTCTTATATTAATAGGCGTGGTCATGGGCATTGCCAGCGTCGCATTCATGACCGGCGCCATGTTTATGCCGGGCATGTTTTTTCAGGGACTCTTCAGCCTGCTCTGGGGGCTTGCAATTTCGGCAGGACTTATTTATGTAGGCAGCAAACTATCCAACGCCTGGGCACACGGGCTTCTGCTTTTCATCGCCGTGCAGTCTTGCCTTTCTTCTCTTTCGGGAATCTGGGCTCTTTTCTTGCAGTCGCTGGGGCTCTTTCCAGGCACATGGTCGGATGCGACCAATATGGCAGGGATGACGCATATACCGGCTTTTGTCTGGGGCATCGGCTGGTCTCTGTTTTCGGTTGGCATGCTCTCGTGGGTTATGTGGCTCAGCTTCAAAGCCGACGGTCATCTGGACAAGAAAGAAAAATCAAGACAGCTTGAGGAAAAGAAAGTAAAGAGCATAGACTCCAAGCAAGCAATCGAGCATGAGCTTTTAGAGCTACAACAGAGCCTGGACCAGGGGCAGAAAATCAAAATCAAAAAAGAAGAGCGCCACCACCGCCAGTGACACTTTCAAAATCCACAGACTTATTGTTTGTTCTGGAGCAAGAAATTCTTGACTCTTTGATCGCAAAAGCTGAGATGATCCGCAGTCATGAAAGCGTCACTTTTGGAAGGGTCTTCTAAGGCTTCTTCTCTTGTCAATCCCCTGCCGAAGGTGCCTTCTTCATCGAGCTGAATTTTTGACGCATCAATTAGCATGAATGAGGGTCTTTCATTCTGCATGCGACAATCCATAGCAAAGAGCTTGCGTAAATCGGCCCTTGAGCCTTCGCCCCACTGTCCGATGCTTACAAGCACTTTGACACCTTTATCAAGATGGTTCTCGGTCCAGACTACATAGTACGCAGCGTGGGCAGCGCCGTTTTTCGAAACATAACCCCAGACCGCTTTGGATCTGCCGTTGCAGCAACTGCATTTCTCGAGATCAGCGCTTTCGCCTGCTTCAATTGATAAGCCCGGTACAGGACCCCACATTTTTAAATCCTCAAAATTACAAAGATAAAAGGCTGAGAAAGACTCAGTATAATATGAACGCCTTCAAAGAGCCCAGTAAAAAAAATCCCGGCTCTTTTTCAAGTTACCCGGGCTGAAGATTAAAGGCAAAAGAATCTCATAGAGCAAAGAGTCATATAAATACAATACGAAAGAGTGAATAAAAAATGCGTCTTGTCGAATGTGTTCCGAATTTCAGTGAAGGTCGAAACCAGAAAGTAATCGAAGCAATTGCCGATGCGGTTAACGCAGTTGAAGGAGTAAGACTCTTAGATGTCGATCCCGGCAAGTCAACCAATAGAACAGTTTTTACTTTTGTGGGCGAACCCGAGGCTGTAAGCGAAGCTGCTTTTCAGGCAATTGCAAAAGCAAGCGCACTTATAGACATGAAAGAGCAAAAAGGCGAGCATCCGCGCATAGGCGCCACCGACGTATGTCCCTTTATTCCGGTTTCGGAAATGACAATGGAAGACTGCGCCCAACTTGCGCGCGATCTTGGCAGGCGAGTTGGAACTGAACTCGGCATTCCTGTCTATTTGTATGCAGAAGCAGCGAGTTCTCCTGAGCGAGCTAATTTAGCCGATATAAGGCAGGGAGAATATGAGGGTCTTGAAGAGCGCATGAAAAACGGCTTCAAGCCGGACTTTGGTCCGGGCAAATTCAACGCGCAATCGGGTGCCACCGTAATTGGTGCACGACCGTTTTTGATTGCTTACAATGTAAACCTGAACACAAAGTCAAAAAAGCTCGCCAATGAAATCGCACTGACCATAAGAGAAGCAGGGCGTGCAAAGCGCGATGCTTCAGGCGCGATTGTCAAAGACTCTAAAGGCCAGACAGTTAAAGAACCCGGCAAACTCAAAGCCTGCAAGGCCGTAGGCTGGTATGTGGAAGAATATAACCGGGCGCAAATTTCCATAAATTTAGTCGATTACAAGATAACTTCGCTTGAGCAAGCTTTTGATCAGTGTGTTGCCGAAGCAGAAAAACTCGGCTTAAGAGTAACAGGCAGCGAGTTAGTAGGCATGATTCCGCTTGAGGCTCTCTTAAATGCTGGCAGGCATTATTTAAAGAAGCAGGGCCGCAGCCAGGGCGTAAGCGAAGCCGAACTTATTCAGTCGGCAGTGCTTTCTTTAGGACTTTCGGAGCTTGCTCCTTTTGATCCGGTCAAAAAAGTGATCGAGTACGCAATTGCTCCGGAGCGAAAGCTGCTTCGTTCTTTAAGCCTTTGCGAATTTGCAGATGAGCTGGCAAGCGAGTCGCCCGCCCCGGGCGGCGGCAGTGTGGCGGCTCTTTGTGGAGCGCTTTCGGCTTCACTCAGCGCCATGGTGGCCAATCTCAGTTTCGGCAAAAAAGGATTTGAGTCTCAAGCAGAACTAATGAATCAAATAGCTTGCAAAGGGCAGGCTCTCAAAGCCAGGTTTCTAAGAGCCATTGACCAGGACACTGACGCTTTCAATCAGATCGCCCGGGCACAAAGGCTGCCCAAAGACAGCCCCGAAAACCAGGAAAAGCGCCTGGCAGCAATTGAAGAGGCCCAGAAGCAGGCGACCCTGGTGCCACTTTCAGTCTTAGACGCTTCTCTGGAAGCAATGGAGCTTGCCTCTACAGTAGCTCAAAAAGGGAATCCGAATACCCTTAGCGATGCCGGTGTCGCGGCGCTAAGTGCTTACAGCTGCGGCACGGCGGCATTCTATAACGTGCTTATAAATTTGCCGGGTATTAATGACCAGGAATTTGTAAAAGCAAAGAGGGCAGAAGCTCTTGAGCTGCATGCCAGGTTGGCAGAGCAAGCAGAATTACAGCACTCAAAAATACAAAATCAGTTAGAGCGTGCTTAAGAAGCTGAAAGATATGCCAAAACCTGATTGAATATATGCTTTGTACGGCAAATTTTGGGAACGAGCATGAGCAAAACTGTTGACAAGCTGCCAAGTTACAGCACGCTGCGAAACGAATGGGAAACGGACGAATACATACAGATTCAGCAAAGACTGGACAAAGCAGCTGAACTGCTTAAATTCGACAAATCAACATATGAGCCGATGCGCCATCCCAAGCGCTGCCTTACAGTAACCGTGCCTCTCAGGCGTGATGACGGCAGGGTGCAGGCTTACACAGGTTACCGGGTTCACCACGACATAACTCTTGGTCCAGCCAAAGGCGGTATCCGTTATCACAAAAACACCAGCCTCGGTGAAGTAGCCGCCATGGCCATGCTAATGACCTGGAAATGCGCAATTATGGACCTGCCTTTCGGCGGTGCCCACGGCGGCATCTGCATGGACCCGGCAGGTCTCAGTCGCAGCGAACTCGAGCGGCTTACCCGCAGGTATACATCTGAAATCATCGCACTTATTGGTCCGGATTCGGACGTGCCCGGGCCGGATTTAAACACCAACCAGCAAACCATGGCCTGGATCATGGACACTTACAGCGTCAACGTCGGCCACTCAGTACCCTCAGTTGTAACCGGCAAACCACGCCTGATTGGCGGCTCCCTGGGCATGCTTGAAGCCACCGGTCACGGGGTGGCGTTTTGCACGCGCAAACTGGTAGAACATTTGAAACTGAACAACTCACCTAGCATAGTGATACAGGGTATGGGGCAGGTCGGTTCAGTCGTTGCAAAAAATCTCAGCGAAGCCGGCTTCAAAGTACTGGCCGTATCCGACAGTACAGGCGGCGTCTATAACAAAAAAGGTATTGATGTAACTGAATTGCGTGAGCATATCGATAAGCATGATCATGTAAAAGACTATAAGGAAGGAGAGCAGGTAACAAACGAGGAGCTTCTGGAACTCGAATGCGACATTCTGGCTCCCTGCGCAATTCCTTATGTTATAAACAGTAAAAATGCAGCCAGGCTTAAATGCAGGGCAGTGGTCGAGGGCGCAAATTCACCAATAACTCATGATGCCGACCAGGTCTTAAATGAGCGTGGCATTTATGTTTTTCCAGACATCATTGCAAATGCTTCCGGAGTCACAGCCGGATATTTTGAGTGGGTGCAGGGCACCATGAAACTTTTCTGGACCGAAAGCGAAGTTTACGAACGCCTTGATTCGCTTGTAGATAAAGCTTGCAATCGCATGTTCAAGTATGCAGCAGACAAGAAAACAGACCTGCGCACCGCAGCCATTTCACTTGCACTGGAACGCTTGTTTGAAGCCCGGCAGTCGCGCGGGCTATATCCATAAGTCCGCGGGCAAGGCAAGTTAAGCCAGTCCTAAAATTTTAGATTTGTCTTTGCATTTCCGGAAACCGGAACTAAATAACTGCGTCACAAACAGTTGTTAGTCCTCTTGATTGCTGCCTGAATAGCTGTGTTTTTCAGGCAGAAGGAGGAAGGATGCCTGAGTTAGAGGAAAAACCAGAAATACGAGTTCACTGGGAATACAACCCTTACAAAAAAGATGAAGAAGACAAGCTTTTTCTTGTAATGCTCGTCACCGTTTTCGCCATCATGTTTATCATGATTGTGGTCCACGGATTCAACGAAGAAAACCGGCTGGATCTGGACAAAAAAATTAGCAAGCCTGTTCTTAAGCATTACTACAGCAAATAAAGAATCGGAAAAGAAAGCCGGGGTTCAAAGACAAAAACCCAAGAACAAAAGAAGTATGGCAGAAATACAAAACGAAGAAATACAAATTGCAAAAATACAAAACGAAGAGAAAAAAAGAAAAACAAAATAAGGGTAAGCGTGAGCAAAATGACAATCACAAGAAACACCGGTAGCAATAATTTGCTCGACGAAGTTTTCGAGCAAGAAAGCTTCGCCAGAAATTCCAAACTTGAGATTTGCGGTCAGCTGGCGCTTTTATGGCTGAAGCCCAGTCAAAATAGCCATGGCACTTTTATGCACTTGCTTGCTTTAATTTCAAAAAAGTTCGACTGGGAGTGTTTTGAGCCCGGCAGCATTCCTTTAATCGCGGTTTATTTCGGCTCGATTTATTCATACAAAGAGCTGGTTTTCGAGCAAACCCAGCAAAACGAAGCTGACGCGCTGGTATTTGGAGCTACAACAAAAGAAGCCCTTGAATCGCTCATAACACTAATCCGCGCATTAGAGCTCGAGAACTTCATCAAACTAGAGTTTTCCGAAACTGTAATCGAAAAGGTCTTAGCCATATTGCCGCTTTCAGGCTTACTAAGTTACGACAACTGGATTGAGCCGGCTCCAATGCAAGATGACTACGAAACAAGAGACAGGCGTCTTGAGGCGATTTACGGCTTATATATAAAGCGCCCCAGAGACACAGTAGAAGCCGATCTTTTTGCAGCATCATTGCAGGAGCTTGATTCACTTCGACTGGTTTTGCGAACAATTGCCAGGCGTCAAAACAAAAGGTCAGGGTCAGTCGAAGGTGTTCGCAGGTGCTGGGAGTTTTTGCGCTACGCAAGAGAGCTTTTAAACGCTAGAGCAGTAAACGAAGCCGGGCTTGTGGCTGTAGCAGCGCTTGAAGAACTGCTTATCTATACAAGCGGCGTATCCTATGATTCTGCCAAACGCGACAGGCTGATCATAGGCAAAATCATCAGCCTGGTCGAGCGAAACAAGAATCTCAGCTGCACTCAGACAAAAGTACTCAGAGATTTTGCCTCGTTAAGACCGCGTTGCGCCCATGCAATAAGCACAGGTCCGCGAGCAGTCGAAAATCTAGCACCTGAAATCGACGACTTAATCGAATGGTTGGAAAGCTACCCTGAATGGCTCAGGTAGGCAGACTAAGAGATGTGGTCCAAACAATTCTTAAAGAACGAGAGATATTTCAGTTTCACAGATCAGGAGCTAAGTAATCTGCGGGTATTGCCACTCAAAATCAAATTGAAACTCGGCCGGACAAAAGACTGCATCTTCAAAATAAATCCCCAAAAAGCAAGACGCCTGATTGCCGCCGGATTGCTTAGCATCGGCTAATTATGAAAGTTTTAAGTGACGCCAGCTTGCCAAGGTGTCGAGTTTAACCGACAATCTACAGAAGTTGACACGATTAAAAATGTCCGCCAGGAGTCCTTTAATGACCAGGGGCAAAAAGAAGCTCACTTCTACTTTTCTTGTTTTAGATTTCTTTTTTTTGAATATTGCTTGTACGGTGACGCTCGGGACCGAGTTAGCCCTGCCCCTGCCTGATTCACACAGCGAAGCTGCTACGCAAAGCTCTGGCGTTTTACAGCCCAGTTCTGCGACTTATCAAACATCGCAAGAATCCCAGGTCTCACCAGCATCTGCAAGCCCGGCAGCGCTAAACCTAGACTTGAGTTCAACCACTCAGTCAATCTCTCTGCCGGGACAAGCTGCTCCAGTGCAGCTGTCTGTCACTGGCGGAAATTCAATATTGATAGAACCAGGGGCTTTACTCACTCCGGCTCAGTACCTGGCAGCCCAGCAAGTACTTGCAGGAGGCAGTCAAACGCTCTTTCTCGGCTCAGCAGGCAATGCCGTCGGCGGTAGTTTTGCCACTGGCGCCATTTCAGAGCCTCTGGGCAATCTACTCGTTCCGCAGGGAGTCACAGCCGTTCACGATTTCGGACTGGCATCGGCGCTAAATCTCACTGGCACGTTCAACAACTCGGGCGCGTTCTTTGCCGTTACAAGTAACCCAAGTGTTAGTAATGCAAACATAAACAGCAATAACATAGTCAATAATCAAGGAGCATTGATCAGCTCAGTTCTGCCGGCAGCAGGTATTGCAGGCTACAGCAGTGTCCTTTCATCACTGAATCTTAATTTAAATGCAGTACACGATATATTGAATTTTGGAACTATAAGCTCATCTGGGAACCTGTCTCTAAGTGCCGGCAATTCCATAGTAAACAGTGGCGTAATTTCAGCCGTGCAAAATGCCACTCTCACGACTGCACTGGGAAACATCAATAACTCCGGAACTTTAACGGCTAGCAATATCCTGATGACTACCACAGGTTCAATATTGAACACTGCAAACATACTTGCGGCTCAGAACGTCTCAATTGTGTCGAGCATCGGAAATATCTCAAATTCAGGACTTATATCTGCAGCTTCGGGCAACATAGCTCTATCTTCACAGATTGCTCAATCACTTGCCGTAAACAATTCGGAGGGTGTGCTAAGTGCCTTAAACGGGCAGATCAATATTGAATGTCTTTTTACTGACGAAACAGGAAGCATCAGCCTCCATGGAGGAGACTGGTTGTCTAAAGACCTCAACCTCGCAGCAGGGGAAGGAAAAGTCAATCTAGCCGCAAGCAATGTAAGCGGAGTCGTGAACATAGATGCAGCTTGCGCCAATTTATACGTATCAGGCCCGGAACTCAAACTCGGCAATCTAAATATTAGCGGCGACCCTACCTTCTATAACAGCGGTGGTTCAGTAACGCTCACAAACCCGGCCGCTTTCCAGGTGAATGCAAACCTCGCTGTTGTCGCCAGCCAGGACATAGTTATAAACGGCCCGTCCGGGCAGGGCATAATCACAAACCCGGGGGCCGGACAGCCTGGAGATGTTTTTCTTATTGCCGGTGCAAATTTTACTGCTCCTCTACCACTTCAAAACCAGCAATCAGGGCCTGACACGACAACAAGCATCACTTTACAAGGACCATCCGCAACAGGAGGAGCTATTCGTGTTCCGGGCGGCATCAGCACAAACGGCGGCATTGTACAGATTGCCGCATATTCAGGCAGCGGTGCCGGCTCAAGCCTTAGCCCCGGCTCGATACAGATAGGAGACATAAGTACCAAGGGCGGTGGCGTCGTAATTATTTCCGGCGCAAGCTCAGGAATGGGAATCAGCACCGGCAACATAACGACCTCTACTGCAAGCGGTGCAAAAAACGGCGGAAATGTCGGTATTTTTGCAACGCCTTTCACCTCTCCATCATTTTCAATTGTAAACGCCGTGCCAAGCACTTACCCGGCACCATTTGTACCAACAGGAAGCACATACAACAGTGCGCTAATCAGCACAGGTAACATACTGACAGCAGGCGGCGGCGGTAACGGCGGCAGCATCTCGAGTCCAACGGGGCAAGCGGGTGGAGCCGGCGGTAATGTAGCAATTAGATCGAATGGGAGCATAAGCACCGGCTTCGTCAGAACTTTCGGCGGCGGTG
>CAZTQO010000063.1:0-41578 GCA_964615655.1 uncultured Candidatus Obscuribacterales bacterium
TGTAAATCCATTCTCCCGAATTTAATCTTAGAGTTTTTCAACACCCTGCTAGTTCGCCGAATCTCACTGCTAGTTTCTGCACAAACTTAACTGCTGCCACAGGGCTATCTTTTCCAATGTAATCTTCAATTTCACGCAAGTCTTGTGCTGCTTGCTTCGTAACACGAACTTTCACATTTGGCTCTTTTTCAGCCTGCTCTCAGCGCGTACGCAAAGTTCATTCAGTAGAGCTTCGCCATCGACAAATTCTCCGTTCTCAGCCTGATCAATGCCCTTTTGCACTTCACGTTTAAGCCATTCCAACTTTACTTGCTCAACGAGCTGTTCTTGCTCTTCCGGCGAAAGAAGATGAACTAATTTGAGCACATCTTTTACAGTAGGCTTTTCTTCTTTTCGTTTTGGCTGTGACATGTTTTATGAAGCCCCAATGAGAAGGAAGTACTTTATAGTTTAAGCTAGATGCTTTCCAGTGGCAAGAGCGGCTTGGCATTTTACTTTTCTCCATTTTTCTACTATGATCGGGAAGGTGCCCCAAAAAGAATCGGCAAAACGATCCGACTCAGTCGAATTTGAATCGGATCTGAATCGACAGGGGTTGAATCGGCAGGCCAAAAAAGGGGCTTGACTCGACAATTAATCGACGGGCAAAAAATCATATTCATGCCAGACCCTCGCGGAGGTCCGCGCAATGAAATCTCCGCCAAAACAAGCTGGTATCCGCCTTAATATATTGTGCTACAAGCGGACTCCAGAAAGGAAACACTTGCTAAGTCCACTTTCGGGGTCTAAAGATCAGGGCAGGCTACAAAATGCGCCATCATCTTGTAGCCTAAATTCCCATAAACTTGAGTTTTAGATCTGCTGTTTCACATCTGCGGAATCACAGATGGGCAAGCTTTTGCTCTGGCAAGCAAGTCCTGGTGATAAGTCGAAAATTTATCGCCGCCCGTTGCAGCTGGAATTCTCACGCATTCTTTTTCATATGCGGCTGCCGCTGGATTCTGCCAGGCATCATATGGAAAGTCATTGCTTTTGTTACGCCTGTACCAGATTTCCAGGCAGTCTGTTTTCCAGACCATTAATAACGGCACCGGAGTGCCTTCAGCACTCTTTTCCTGCAAGGTACTGAGCCATGACTTGTTGATTTTTATGGGTGTGCCGCCCGGGTAGACGCGGGCTTCCCTGTCTGAAAGAGCCACGATTATCTCAGGGGTGCAGGCCTGCACTGCCACAAGCACTGAATCTCCCTGCTTGCACCAGGCAAGATTTTTGATGAAGTCAAGAAAGCTGTCGAATACCAGGCTGGGAGTGCTTGTTTCTGTCATTTTTTCCACCGTCGGAATTAAGCGTGAATCATTTAGCTTATCTTGTTCATTCCCAATTTTCCTGAAAATCAGGTCTTTTCTTGCTGATTTCATTTTTTTTGCATACAGAAAGGCGATTCCGGCTTTATCGACTCCTTGAAAACCGGTTTTGTGCTACGCTTTTCTGAACTTGCAGGAGAAGTCATGGAAAGCGAGCTCATTAATATTGACGAGTTGAAGAATCTCTACGGAGAGGAAACCGTAAAAGAGCTTCTTGATATGTCGGTGAGCGAGGGCAAAGGGCTTATTGAGTCCCTTAAAAGCTCGGTGCCTGCTCGCCAGGCCGATGCAGTGGTTGCAGACGCGCATCAGCTCAAGGGAATGTCGGCAACAATGACGATGTCACGAGTGGCCGAACTGGCTCAGAAACTTGAGCGCAGTGCCAAGGCTCAGAACTGGGATGAGTCTGAAACATTGTTGAAAGATATTGAAGCTCTTTTCTTGCAGGTTGAAGAGTTTTTGCGCAAAGTTCAGGCGTAAATCAAAGAGAGTAAGTTTTGCCAGGTTCTTGAAATGCCGCGACTGAGTCTCAAGTTGTCACACAAGGCTTTGATTCTTGTGGCGGTGCCTTTGTTTTTCGAGCTTGCCTTTTGCGGAATTCTTGCTTTTTTGCTTGCTCAGTCGGAGGCTGAAACCTTTAGAGAAAGACATGCAAGAGCTATAGTCGCTGAGAGCAACAGTCTGCTGAAAAACTTTATGGATGCAGGCATCTTTATCTATCTGTACAAAACCATGAAGCAAGACTATATGAAAAGACAGATAGAAATTTGTGATGAAATACCCAGGCAGTTCCATTCTCTCAAAATCATGGTTGCCGATAGCCCCAGGCAGAAAGAAATGATTGAGCGTCTGGAGGCTGAGTCGCGCAGAGCGCTGCAGCTGATGACCGAAACAAGGCGTGTTTCCGGGCAGGACTCTGAGGTTTATCACTGGACCGGTTCGAACACGGAGCTTGCTGAAATAACCCAGCAGGTGGTTGAAGGTCTGCGCAGTTTTGTAAATGAGCAGGAATTGATCGAAGAAACAGACACCAACGCTGAAGGACGAACTCGTGTTCTTATCCGCAGCCTGCTTGCTTTTGGTGTGGTCGCTAACATAGCTATTGCAGTTGGGCTGGCGCTTTATTTTAACAAAGGCACCACCAACCGTTTATTAGTTCTTGTGGATAACACCCAGCGCCTGCAAAAAGGTGAAGTGCTTGCAGAGCCTGTGAAGGGCAGTGATGAAATTGCGTTTCTTGATAGCGTTTTCCACAAAATGGCAGATGCGTTAAAAGAGGCAGCCAGCCGCAAGCAGGAGCTTGTGAATATGGTTACGCATGATTTGAGAACTCCGCTTCATGCAATTCAAACTACGCTTACTTTGCTTGGTGATGGTGTGCTGGGTGAATTGCCTGAAAAGGCGAACAAAAAAATCGGGATGGCTCAGAAAAGTTCTGCAAGGCTCATTGGCCTGATCAATGATTTGCTTGATATTGAGAAGCTTGAAGCCGGACATATGAAGCTTGATTTGAAAAACACACCGGTGCAGGCCATTTTTGATGCTTCTCTGAGTTCAGTGTATGATTTCGCGGAGAAGCAGGGCGTGAAAATCGAATGTCCGGAGTCTGACCTTGTTGTTTGCGTTGATGCAGATAGAATGGTGCAGGTGATAGTTAATCTGCTTTCAAATGCAGTTAAGTTCTCACCTACAAACTCAGTTGTGACTCTTCTTGCACTGCCGTATGAGAACATGGTGGAGTTGCGTGTCATTGATCAAGGCCGGGGTATTCCAGAAAGCCATAGAGAAAAGATCTTCGATCGCTTTTCGCAAGTAGACCCGGACAATCCGGCTGAAAAAAAAGGAACCGGGCTCGGGCTTCCTATATGCAAGCTGATTGTTGAAGGACACGGTGGGAAAATCGGAGTGGAAAGCGTTGTGGGAGAAGGAAGCACGTTCTGGTGCCGATTGCCCGGCTCCGGCCAATCTCCAAATTGAGGAGGCTTGATTGAAGTTCAGGCGAGCAAGCAATTCATACCACTTGAAGCTTTTTGCTGCACTCTGTTCTGCTTACGCACTCAGTGCCTGCCAGAATATTGATCGTCCCTATAACTTGCGCTTCTGGGAATTCAACCGCTTGTGCTGCAGAAAAGAAACCGCGCGTCATAATTACGATAAAGCCTACCGTTTTGCAAAGTCGGCCGTTTCATACGCCAAAAATTTGGGAGATTCTGATTTCAGGCTGGCAGTCAGCCTTTCTGATCTGGGACTGCTGCATATGAAAAGAAAGAACCATGACAGTGCCCGGTCTTATTATAAGCAGGCTCTTGCTGTTCTTGGGCGCGCCGAAAAGCAAAAATCAAACACACTTGAAGCTGAAATAATTGAAGTAGAAAAAGCAAGTGTTTTGAAAAATCTTGGACTCCTTGCCTATAACAAAGGAGATTATGCAAAAGCTGCAGATAATTATGCAGGCGCAGTTGCTATTTATGCTTCCAGATCTAAAAGTAGCAAAGTAAACAGGGGTGATCCGCTGGCTTTAGATTATGCCAGGTCTGCTTTCGGGCTGGCGATGTCTTGCCAGAAACTGAATCGAGTCGAGCCTGCCGGTGAGAACTTTGCCAGGGCCCTTGAACTGTCGGAAACTAATGAGTTTCCGATTGCTGAGAGTGTTCGTTCAGCTTATACGAAGTTTTTGCAAGACCATGGAAGGATCGAAGAAGCTAAAAAATTGAATTATCAAAAAGACTGGCTGGCAACAAGCCTTAAGGCCCGGGGATTTTATCTTGAGCAGAATTATGCCGAGGCTGCAAAAGTTTATTCAGAGGCACTTGCAATTGCAGAAGAGATGGGTGAGAACTCTTTATTGAGAGTGGCTGTAAGTTTGCACAGCATGGCAAACTCATATCAGCATCTTGGGGAGCCGGAGAAAGCCGCGCTCTTTGACCGCCGTGCGTATGCAACTCTTGAACGCATGGAAGAGCCTCCTTACAGTTTCAAGGACAGCCTGCTAAGCCGTGAAGCTTTTTGCTTGAAGCAGGCAGGCAAGTACGAAGAGCTTTTCATGCTATTGCAGCAGCAAAAGATCCTGCGCAAGAAATATTACCCGGAGCTTTTAAATGAAACATATGCTGATCTTGCAGAACTTGAGGGTATGCGTCAAAACAAAGAAGTGGAATTGAGATTTGCAAACTTAGCACTCAAATCATTCTCCGAGTTTCCGGCTTACAAACGAAGCACTGCATACGCGCAGGCTCGCATCGCAGATATTTTTCTCCTGGATAAAGATTATGCCAATGCTGAAGCTGCAATGAAAAATGTAGTCACTATTGTAAAAGACAAGCTGCACATTGATGATCAGCGCGTGCCTGTAGCACTGTTCAGGCTTGCAGATATTCAGATAAGACAGGGGAAAGTCGAAGAAGCTGAGAAAAATGAGGAACTGGCTATAATTGAACTGAAAAAGCGAAAGACCCGGAGGTTTTTGGATGCGGCTGCAAGTCTTGATGAGCTCTGTTTGAAGGAGCTCAACAGTCAAAATCTCGAATCTGCAAGACGCTTCGGCAAATGGGCTGAAGAAGTAGCTTTTCTTTCGACTTCATTAAAAGATCTGAGTCCGGAGCAAAAAACACAGCTTGAGGGTATAAGCAAAAGGCTAGAATCTAAATTGAAAAGACTAAAATGAAGGTCCTGGTTCTCTAAGGTGAAAGGACTTGGTTCTCTAAAGTGAAAGGACTTGGCTCTCTAAAGTGAAAATCGCTAAGGTCTTAATGGTAGATGATGATGCCTATATTCGCCGGATTGCAGAAATTGCTTTGCGAAAGGTTGGCAAGTGGGACGTGCTAATGGCAAGCTCCGGAAAAGAGGCTCTTGCCATGCTTGCAAACGAGATTCCGGATGTGATTTTGCTTGATGTGACCATGCCGGGGCTTGATGGTCCTGCTACCCTTGCCGAGCTTAAAGCACTTGACTCCAGCTCGGCAGTGCCTGTAATTTTTCTGACCGGTCACGTTATGACAGACGAAGTTGCGGCTTATCGAAAGTTGGGAGTGGCAGGTGTCATAAGCAAGCCGTTTGATCCGCTGAAATTAGCTGAAGACATTCGCCGCATTTTGAATGCCGAGTAAGGGGTTCAAAGATGTTAGTTCAAACTCTAAATATCGATAAGGAACTAGAAACTCAGATCGATCAGGCTCTCGACTTTCAGTCTGGCAGGGCTCTTCATTTTCAAAGCCTGGCAGAAGCAAAGCAGCAGTTGCAACATGAACTGCCTGATCTGCTTATAGTTGATGAAGCTGCCTGCAGCTCAGATTGGGAGCTTCAAGCCGGCCTGCCGCTGCTTTTTATTTGTCCGTCGTTTTTTAATACAGAAAGATTCTGCAAGCTTCTGGACCTGCCGCAAACTCTGGCGGTTTTGCAAAAGCCGCTTGCGGCTCCGCTTCTCAAATCGATTTTTTCCGAACTTGCAAAAAAGAGAAGTGGAGGAAGTTCTGAAAATCAGCTCGACGAAATTGAGCGTGAAATTAAGGCGCTTGCACTTGAATATATGCAAGAACTTCCCGACCGCTTTAAGCTGCTTTCAATGCAGGTTGAAGAAATAAAGCACGGTCGTGGAGATGCTCAGGCGGCAAAAAACGAGGCTCACAAAATTAAGGGCACTGCGTCGTCTTATGGTGTGCATTCTGTCGGCAAGCAGGCGGTAGTGATCGACGAGTGCTTGAAAAGTATTTGCGCAGGCGGGAGGGCTCCGCTTGAAGATCAATTCTGGGACAGGCTGGAAACTGCTCTGGAGCTGGCTGCTTTGCACGCCGCCGAGGCACTTGCTGCTGCAGTTTCCGAAAGCAGGCAGGAGGCGTACGCGGCTGCTTGTAAGCCAGATTCGGCATTTCCGGAACGGCTGAAATTCTCCGGAAAATCGCTTGCGATTTTCAGCAATAAAGATGAGTTGAGAGATGAGGAGCTTCTGCTGCTTCTAGAGCCTGATTTGCGGATTTATTCTTTTTGCGACAGTTTGAAATTTAGTGAGATACTTAAGGCTCTTGAGCCTGATTTGCTTGTGATTGACATAGATTTGCATGGTCTAGACTGCGTCGAGCTTTTGGGCAAGCTGAAAACTGAGCCCGGATTTTCCTCGGTGTCGAGCTTGCTCATGAGCTCAAGGCTTGATCTGGAAAGCAGGCGCCAGACCTTTAATTGCGGGTATGACGACTATATTGCCAAGCCTGTGCTTGCAGAGGAACTTAAAGCCCGGATTGCAGGCCAGCTAAGGAAAAGAAGCACCTTCTAAGATATTTGTCCATTTATCTTAGCCTTTGTCCATTTATCTTAGTCTTTGTTGAACCCGGGCATGATTTTGGCATAAGGGAGGCTAAGCTAAAACTTGCTACACTTTTCCTGTTCCAGCCGCTTCAATCAGACTTATGAACTCTTGGAAACCGCGAGCAAAGGCAACTGCGTATTATTTGATTGCTTCTTTCTTCCTCCTGGGCTTTGCACCGCAGGCGGTGGCGCAGCCCTTCGATAGCGATCAAAATCGCTTCTCGTCGCAGGCAGCAGGCTATCCGGCGCAGTCTCAGGGTTTGTACGGGCAGTACCGGTCCGGTCAGTATCAATCGGGACAGTACCAGCCTGGGCAGTACCAGTCGGGCCAATATCAAGCGGACCCTGATCAGCAGGGCCGGTCGGGCCAGTTCGGTCAATATCAGTCCGCTCAATATAATCAATATGGCGGCGGTATTGTCAGTTTGCGGGCTCAAAGACCGGAGCTGCAATCAGGCCTCGTTTTGACTGTGGATCTCGATACATCTATAGACACTAACAAAACCGAAGAGGGAGATTATGTGCAGGCTCATATAGCTCAAAATGTTTCCGCCGGTGGAGTTGGTTACTTGCCTGGCGGCAGCAAATTCTCCGGACTCGTAGCCAAAGCACCGGAGGAGGGACATTTTGGACGCAGTTCCAAATACACCATCAATTTTACTCAGATACGCACACCAAGCGGCACTCTGATTCCGATAAAGGCTCATCTCCTGGGGCGGATCGGTACTTATATTTATCGTGAGCAGGGAAGCGTCGGCGGGCGTCTTGCTAATAGTGCCTGGCGAAATGGCGTTGGTTCCGGCATGGGTCGCGGACTGGGCTCTATGATGAGTGTCGGCTCCGGCAGCGGCTTCGGTCCGGGCAGCGGAGCCTATGCCGGTATGTTTATGGCCGGAGCCTCACAGGTGCTTGACGGCATTTTCTTGCGGCACGGTCACCGGGACGTTTTCTTGCATCCGGGAACCCAAATGCAATTGCAGCTGGATTCGCCTGTTGAGCTTCCGGGCTTGAACAATTATGGCAGACCGCAGTATTTACCGGGCTCCGGGCCGAACACCGGCGTTTTTTGAGTGAAATTGAGATGCAAAAGAAAATCCTACTGATTCATGAAGACCCGAAAATCTGCGACAGTCTGAGGCAGGCCTTTGTAAGCTATGGCTATTCTGTTTTGCAGTTGCGCAAGACAGATGACGCCACTGAGCTTATACAGGCAGAAAGTCCTGATGCGATTATAGTTGCCCCGGATTTGATTAAAGACGAAATCAAAGAATTGCTTGAAAAATTGAACGGGCGCCGCTCCAGTGAAGCTCCTGTGACCATGGTGATGCCTGCTCCGATAGAAGCTTCTTCTCCCGAGTCGGCAAAGGCTGCGGCACCGAATGCCGAAGCTCAAGAAAAACTCAAGCAGTTCCAGAGTCTTTTTCTGGTAGTGAAAATAAAATATGCGCGCAGCCTGCCGCAAAAGGTAGAAGAACTGGGGCGCGATATTGCTGCGTCAGTTGCCGACCCGCAAGAAAAAGACGCTCTTGAGCAGGTAAGGCAGGTCTCCCATAAATTAGTTGGCACAGCCGGTTCCTATGGTTATGAGAAGTTCGCCATGTATATGCGCACTATAGAGCAAGCGGCAATTGAAATCAGCAAAAGCGAAAGCGAAGAAGAACAGAGTAAACTCTGGAGCACAATCGAAGAAGCTCTGCGCCTATCAATGGCCGAGGCCGAAAAAATTGCAGAAGAAGCTTCTGCGCTTGAGGCAAACAAAGCTCCCGAGGATAACCGCCCTCTCGGACCGGTGTTTGCGCGGGTATTAATGGTGGATGAAGACGAAGCTTTTCTGGATGTTGTGGAACATCTGGGACGGCAGGCTAATGTAGCAATTATCAAAGCTTCCAGCCAGGGCGTTGCAATGAATTCAGCATTGATGCATCAGCTCGATGCTGCCATTATTGATCTGAAAGCTGAGAATCCGGAAAGAGCATTCAAGCTGGCAATAGATTTGAGAAGCCTGCCCGGTTACGATACCTTGCCGCTTGCCTTTATTTCTTCTGATGAAGGCATCCGGCCGGAGGTTGAAGCTGCTCACGTGGGTGCTTCGCTCCATCTGGACAAACCGATTGACTCAACAGCGCTTGAGGCTGCCGTCAGGCACCTGGTTGCAATCAGGCAGGGCGGCAGGCCGAAAGTCATGGTTGTTGACGATGACCCAGATTTTACAGCTAAGATTGCATTTGATTTGCGTAATGACAATTTGCTTGTGCGTACAGTGCATGATCCGATGCAGTTGCTGGAAGCTCTGCAAGAGTTCCCACCTGATGTAATGTTGCTTGATGTGATGATGCCGGGCATGAACGGATTTGAAGTTTGCCAGATGCTCAGAGGCATGCCGCGCTGGCGCGACCTGCCGATTATTTTCATTACTGCCGAAATTCATATTGATGCCCGAGTAAAAGCATTCACCTCCGGTGGCGATGACTACTTGCCCAAGCCGGTTGTTACCGAGGAGCTTCTGGCTCGCGTAAGAGTGCGCCTTGAAAAATCACGTCTCTTAAAAGAGCGCTCAGACAAGGATACAATTACCGGCTTGCTTTTGCGGCGGGCATTCGTAGAGCAGTTCAACGCCATGCTAGCCGATGTCGAAAGAGCAAACTCGGTAATGTCAATTTGTTTGATGGATGTTGACCATTTCAAAAAAGTGAATGATACATATGGTCATATAGCAGGCGACCACGTGCTTGCAGGCTTCGGCGGGCTTCTTACCCGCCGCTTTAGAGTAGACGACCTGCGCGGGCGCTGGGGTGGTGAAGAGTTTATTATCGCTTTTCGCCGAGAAAATAAGGAAACGATGCGTGCCGCTATTAATCGCGTTCAGGAAGAATTTTATAGCATTACTTTTGAAAGTGATGACGGACGGCAATTCAACTGCAGCTTCAGTGGCGGCGTTGCAAGCTATCCTGATGACGGCAAGACGTTGCACGAGTTATTGACTGTGGCGGACAAACGACTGTATGAGGCAAAACATGCTGGAAGGCGCAGAGTATTCATCGATGACAATGGATAAGGCCGACGAAACAAAACCGGAAACGGCAAAAAAGGAACCGCTTGCCAAAACGATTACAAAGCAGCTTGTAGGCATTTTACTTGCAGGCGGCCTGCTCTATCTTTCATTCAAAGACGCCGACTTTAACAAGCTCTGGCATTATGCACAAGAAGCCGATCTGAGATTTTTTATTGCGGTTGCCTTTAGTGGAATCCTGAGCCATTTGTTGAGAGCCTGGCGCTGGGTCATACTTTTGCAACCTCTCTCAAGCAAGAAAATAAGCCTCTTCAATTCATTCTGTGCTGTGATGTACGGCTATGCTGTAAATATTGTGGTGCCCAGAGGCGGCGAAGTTGCCCGCCTTGTTTCAATCTCGAAGACGGAGTCCATACCATGGGCAGGCGTTCTTCCTACAATGTTTATCGACCGCTTGCTTGATTTAGCAATGCTCGTTTTGCTTCTTGGTCTGACCCTGACAAAATTGCCAGAGGGAATTCTTGATGAACGTCTTACCGGCCCCCTGGGATTAGTTATGTGTATAGCTACGGCGGGTGGGCTTATTGCGCTTCCTTTTGTAGGCAAGTTTGGAAGAATGCTGCTTGAATTTGAGCCGATAAAGAAATCTGTACCAGAAGCAATTGCTAGAAAGTTGAACGTATTGCTTTTGCAATTCGATAACGGCACCCTGAGTTTAAAGAGCGCTCCTAAGTTGTTTATTATTGCCTTATCCTCGCTGGCTATTTGGGCTTGCTACTGGGCAAATATGTATTTGATGCTTTTTGCCTTTCATCTGGAAAAGGCTTGTGATTTTGCCAAGTCGCTGGTTCTGTTTACAATAAGTTCAGTCGGTGTGCTGGTGCCGACCCCGGGAAGCGTGGGCAGCTATCATTTTCTTACCAGCCAGACTCTGCAGAAAATAGCCGGTGTAGATGAGGCTCAGTCTCTTGCATATGCGGCAGTCACCCATCTGATTTGCTTCATTGCTGTTACCTGCTTGCCTGCGGCTATATGTTTTGTGATTCAGTCTTCGGCGCAAAAAAGCAAGAAATAGAATAGACCTCTCTGTCTTGTGTTTCTGTCATAATCTTTAAGGTCGTACTCAAAGGGCTTTCTTGATTTGGAAATCTTGCTTGCTGCGGCTTTTTTAATGGCCCTGTTTCTGCTCATGTCTTTGCGTGTGCTTAAAACTTACGAACGCATGACAATAATGCGCTTCGGGCGATTTGTCGGTGTGCGCGGACCCGGGGTGATTTTTTTGATTCCGTTTATAGATGGTGGCTGGCGCTTTGACACAAGGTTGCAAACATTCGATGTCCCGGAGCAGCATTTGCTTACTAAAGACAATGTTACTCTTACAGTTTCAGCAACTTGCATCTGGGAAATAACCGATCCGACAAAATCTCAGTCAAATCTATACTGGTGGATTAATCAACATGCGCAACAAACACTCTGCCGGCTTGTGGGTCAGAACGACTTAAATACCTTGCTTTCTGAACGTGAGCTATTAGAAGCGCAGCTTCAGGGCATGATTGGAAAAGAGCTTGAATCTTTCGGGGGTTGTTTGCATGGGATTTATTTGAAAAAAATTCTCTTGCCCCCACAGCTTCAGGCGGCGATGGCAAAAGAAGCGATTGCTGAAAGAGAACGGCGGGCAAGAATAATTGCTGCCGAAGGCGAAGCGCTTGCTGCTGAGAAATTGAGCAGAGCAGCCGCTATTCTTGCAAGTGAAGGCACTTCGATGCAACTGCGCTTTTTGCAAAGCGCCGAAGAGATAGCTGCCGAAGAATGCAGCACGCTTATTTTCCCGATTCCCTGGGAACTGGCTGATCCGTATTTTGAGCGGGTCTGTAGAAACAAGCTTGAGCAGCAAGAGTAATCGGGAAAGCAAAGAGAAAACAATCATGGAGCTTATCTCAGGTATTATTATTTCGATTGTAATTGCAGCGGCATTTCTGGCGGTGCCCGTGCTTTTTTACCGTCTTTCGCTGGTCAGCCAGCCGAAATTACTCTTGCTTAAGTCGGCAATGCCTGTTTTCAGCGCCAGCGTCGAAAGCTCCGGAAGGCACCCGGGTGCTGTTCTGTACAGGTTCTTTGACAACTTGGATTTTTCACATTTCGCATTGCATGCAAGTTACGAGCTATTTGATCTGGCTGGCTACGATCTTACTGCTTCAGGAGATCCTTTTGTGCTTTTGAGAAAAGGCATGGCGCCCCAAGATTTCGTGGTGAAGATGAATCTGGGAAGCAGGCAGGGGCTGCCTCAACACAGCTTTCAGTTATTTTGCATTTTTCATATTGCTCAGCACGAAAGCATGTTTATAAGCAGAGTGGAAATGAAACTGTCGCATTCTTCTTCTTCTTCTTCCTCTTCTTCGTCTTCCTCTTCTTCTTCGAATGCTGCTGCTGCCTCCGCCCTCGAAATGAAAGTGGCAAAGTTTGTTTTCGACCAGATGATTTCCGCCCTGAGTTCAGGCGGAACCATTCTTGCTTACAAGAGTCCGGATGCTGCACGCAGCATCGGAAACCTGAGTCCCCAGATTCCGCCGCCGCCGACCCGGAGTACTGAAAAAAGCAGAGTCCTGCTGCCGCCTGCTGCTTATCTAGCAAAAACAGGCTGGCCTTCTCCGCAGGATTTTGCCGAAGCAATTCAAAATCCTGCAAACTCCTTTGATGACCCGGAGCTTAAAATTGCAGGCGTGGAGTTTAATGCCCACGGTATTCCAAAGGTTGCAAGCGGCATGTTTGCAAGTGTATTTGAGCTGTCCCTGCCTGGAAAGAAATGGGCTGTGCGTTGCTTCAATCATCCGATTCAAGACCTGCACGAACGTTATATTGAAACCAGCAAATTTATTCTTTCTGATGACCTTCCTGAAACCGTGGATTTTGCTTACCTTGAAAGAGGTATCTTAGTAAACGGTGCCTGGTATCCGGTACTTAAAATGGATTTTGTTGACGGACAAACACTTGATCTGTATCTGAGAGACAATCTCGACAAGCAAGGAAAATTACAGGCTTTGCGTTTTGCTTTCCATGAACTGATGGAAAGGCTGAATGCAAATGGTATTGCTCATGGTGACCTCCAGCATGGAAACATCATGGTCAAGAGTGAAAAAATCTTCCTTGTGGACTATGATGCATTTTATGTGCCTGCGCTTCAAGGACGAAAGAGCCTGGAGCTTGGACATGGCAGTTACCAGCATCCGGCAAGATCTGAACAACACTTCGGTCCTGAGCTTGATAACTTTTCTGCTTGTTTAATTGATCTTTCCTTGCTCTGTCTGATTCACGATTCCTCGCTCTGGTATGAGCATGAAGGTGGAGACGAATGCCTGCTATTTAGAAAGAATGACTTGCGGGCACCTGAGGCATCGGAGCTTTTTGCCAGGCTTTTGAAACACAAAGTCGATGAAATCAGGTTCTTGACAGAAAAACTTCGCTCCTTTTTAGATCTTTCTCCCGACGAGCTTCCGCGGCTTTCTCATATTCTTGAAGCTAGAAACCTGTAATTTGGGTTAACATAGAAGCTGTGTTGCTTATTAGAGGAAGACAAGAGGCTGCATGCGGCGATCTTTATTCACATTCTTTTTTGGCCTGATTTGCCTGGGCATAGGGCTGGCTGCCGGAGTTTTTCTTGCGCCGCAGCTGAATTCCAGCGTGCCCGTAAAAGAGATGAAATCTCTGTTCTCTAAAGTGCCGGGGCTCAAGACTGAGCTGGATAAGGACAGTCCATATGAAGAATACAATTATCCAATAATAAAATGGCGGCCCAAGCCCCTCAACGATGCGCCCGGAGCGCTGGCTCAGTTGTGGACCACCTATGAGTGGGATGATTCCGAGCACAAAAACGGCAAAATGAACTACAGGCTTACTTTATACAAAGTCACGGGCAAAAATCTATGCGAAGTGCAGTTGCTTGACGATACGGGCTTTAAGATTACCGAGTTCAATGCATCTGATTTTTATCCGATACCGGGCTCCACCGACCTGATTGAAGCCCGGGAGAGCCATCCTTTAAGCGAAGAGAAATACAAGCGAGTGCAGGACTATTCAATTAAGTAAGAGAGTTGCAAACACTAAATTTGCAGTGCTTTTACTGGCTCTGCTTTGCTTCTTGCCTGCAAAAGCTGCGCCGCCAAAGAAGCTGCCGCTTAAATCCATGACGCCTATCTTTGATGACAGTTTCAAAAAGAAATCGTTTTTTGAACTCGGCATAAAACAAACACAGATTGGCGATGGGCTTCAGAAGCAGGACGCAATCGTAGATTTGCATGCAGACAGCAGCGTATTGAAAGGACAGGTAAGCGAGATTGAACGTCTTTCAATCATAAACACCATGGAGTACGGCGTTAAGACACAGTTTTACGTAGACTTCAGAAGGATGGAAGCAAAATATGCGCCGGCTCTATCCAGAATTTTGAATGCAAGGCTTAAGGAAGCCAGGCGCAAAGCTCTTGCAGCGGTAGCTCATGACGAACCGCTTATGCAAAAAGAGCAAAAGGAATTGAACGCGCTTAGACCCAAAACAGATTTTCCTTCGCGCAAGCTTGCCGGCAACGCAAACAAAAATGAAAGAATGGCTCTGGCTGCAGAGCTTGAAAAAGCAAAAAAGCAGGCGGCTGAGCATGCAAAAATTGCTGCCAACAAAATGAATCAGGAAAGGGTTGTAGCGCTTGGTACCAATAGTGGAAAGCAAATGCAAATGCCGGGCTTTCCAAATCTAAATCTGAGTTTTCCTCAGGTAAACAGAGACAAATTTCCCGCGCTTCCTGAAACAAAAACAAAGGCGCAGATAACGATGCCGGAACCGGTTACTGGCAAAGGCGCAAAACCTCTCAAGATGCCGGAAAAAAATGTGAAGGCAAATGTGCTGCCTCCCAGAGCATCGCTGGAAACTGAAATTGCTCTTGCAAAAAAGGAAACCGACGCGGCTTTGAGAAATTTAGGCAAGGAACTCAAAGCGATCATGACTCAGCTGCGAGTAAGCCCGAAGCTTCGCCTGCCTGAAGGAGCCGCGCCCAAGGGTAGCGCCCCGCTTTCTGCAGGCTCTCAAGACGCACTTGAAACAATAAACTGGGATAAGTGGCATAAAAAATTTGCCGAACTTGCACAAGGGCCGATATTGAATTGCGTGAGTGAAGCAGGCAACCCTGCGGGAGCCAATACTGTTGAAATTACAGTTGGGGCAAATCACAGGCTTAATGTGCGCTTGCTTCAGGCAAGCAATCCAAAATTCGATCAGGCGATTTTGAAAGCATACAAAACGCTCGATTCCAATCCGGAACTGCAATTTCCTGCTGGCTCAAAGCGCAATCTGCTTACATTTTTAATCGACAACAAGCACGAGGGTGGTCTTCCTGCTTCTGTTAAGAGCCAGACAAGCGTGGGTGACAGAGAAGTATTTAGAGTCAAGCATTAATGGAAGCGCCTGCGTTGTACTGCATGACTGTTTATGTTTGAAAAGCACCAGTTCACTGTGACTTTCCTAAATCATATCCGAATCCTTCATAAACAAATGCGCTTTTGATTCTGTCTGCATCGGTTTCGCTTCCACCGCAGGCCCGAACAGTGCTGTACCAGTGTGATCGTCTTATTGAATTGAAGCCGACATCGCTTTCCTGAGTCTGCTTATTTGATGTTTTGGTTTTGACTGTGATATTGATTTATCCGCATCAGAGCCTCTGGAAACATTTGAATGGGCCAGTTTGTGCATGAGCTCCTCTTCTTCAGCGTTTGCCTCGTCATGCTTTCTCTGTTTGTTTAGAATATTTCGGTAAACTATCTGCTCGGCAAGGCTTGCTCTGGCAAGAGCCTGCGATTCAGGCAGAAATCCAGCTGGCGGCTTCTCGTCAGCATTCTGGGGTGGTGGTGGCAAAACTGCGCCGTTTTGATTTACGCAAGCATGCCATGAAGTTCCAATTGCATTCTTTGCTCTTTTTGCAAGATCGCTGTTTGCTGTATTGAGTTTCAGGCTCTGCTCATGTTTTTGTGCTTGGGGCACCTGGCTGCGATGTTTTTCTTCTACGATTTTTGTATTTTGCTTCTGTCTGTAGATGGTCTGGTCTGAGTATGGAGTTGATGGGGAATTGGCAGTTATCGGAGAGTTATTCATTGAGCTTGCAGCCGCAATTGCAAGCATGCCTCGTTCACCGGAGCTGATTTGATCTTGGCTCTGATTCCAAACTGAACTTTCGCTGTTGCTTTGCGACTGAGCGTAGCTCGAGTATGCTGCCTGCTCATAAGCTGTACTTGTGCGTGCCATTTGTGTTGACGCATCGGCAATGCCTGAATCGAGCACAACTTTCTCTGTGTTTCCCGGAATGTCCACAAATCTGGCATGCTGCTCATTCGTATTTGTAAGTGAATGGCCGGCATCTTGATCCGGGGCGCTGTTTTGCAAACGCGCATACTGGTTCGGTGAGTAATCCGTGCTATCAGGTACAGGAAGGCTGGAGTTCAATAAATTGTTTGAAGCGCTAAAAGCTGATTCTCTTGAAAGATTCGCAGAAGAGTCGTAGTAGAGCTGGCCCAGTTGCAGATAATCCTGTGAAGCCTGGCTGTATTGATTTGTTGGTCTTGTATCTGGAAGGCTGGCGCGGGCGTAGGCTGAATCGCTTAGATCCTGGTATTGAGCCTGGCTGCTGTTTGCAGCAGCTTGAGCGCCTTTTTCACTGACCCGCGGATCGAAATTGAGGTCGCTGTAAACAGGAGGCAATATTGATTGATTTGCACTATTGCTTCCGAAAATCAGGTCCAGGGTTTTTGAGTCGCTGCTTGCACCTGCTGCATTGAGAAATGCCGGATTGCCGGAAGCAAGATCGCTGGCGGCATTCAAGGGCGCGGTCTGTGGGTGCATTGCGCCTGGACTTGCCTCGTTGTGAAGAGCGTGTGGATTTTGTCCCAGTCCCGCATGGAGCGAAGCGTTTATTTTTGCTTGTTCGAGCCTTTGCTCTTCTGCTTTTTCTTTCTGATTTTGCTTAAGTCGTTCTTGCTCGCTTTCCTGCAACTGTTGCCTGGCATTATCTTCGATTCCACCCGGTTTAGAATCCGGGTTTGCTGTGTTAAGCGGTGAAACCGGATTCATTGGAGCTAATTGGGTAAACGGATCGATTTTTACAGAATCAGCTGCGATGCTGCCGGACGAGCTTGGGAGGCTGCTCGAATGGTCTATATTGCCGCCTTGATTTGCGCTTGCCGGCAAAGTCTGAGACGCTCTTGCTGCATAGGCAGCCGCAGTATCGAGAGCTGTTTTCATTTTGTCGTCGGCACCATTATTTGTGGGCGACAGCCTTCCTGGTTCGATTGCATTAGAGTTTGTCGACGATGGAGAAGCAGCAAATAAATTGCCGGCAAGCGGCGAGGAGTTGTGTGTATCGGAAGCCGCAACTTTGCCGCTGCCAGAGCCGCCGCTGCCTGAGCTGCCTTTACTGCCGCCTGAGCTTGAGCCGGAGCCTGAACCGGAGCTTGAACCGCCTGACGAGCCTTTGCCGGATGAAGCAGCGCTTTCTGCCATTTTGCCTGCCTGGTAACCGGCAGCTTTTACAAGTCCGGCAAAGTCAAATGCGTACTTAACACAGGCGGTTGATAGAAAAGTTAGCGCTTCGGTAATTATCGTTCCGGTATCGTCGATGCCCCGGAAGCAGGCCATCAACAAAACAACAGTGTTCCAGAACAGGCTCCAGAAGCAGATTGTAATTACACCTTCACACCAGTTTGGGAAAGCCGATCGCAGCTGGCTTACTGGGTAAACCCAGAGAGCGGCCATTATTGGCCCTACAAACCAGAGGTAGTAGAGGTAGCACATCTGGAAGGCACAGAGTATGTTCCAGGTCATAGCAAGGGCTGCTCCGGCGCCGTTGTATGCAGCACGCTGGGCATTCACTGCATAAGGAACCTGTTCATTAGCTTTATCTGGACTTACGTTATAAACTCCGGCGCAGGGATCTTCCATTTTGACATCAACATTTCCTTGCTCGAATTTTCCTCTTACCGAACTTGAGTTTTGCGCCATTTGCGATACTTTGTTAGGTATGTATCCAAGATTTTCATTTGGAAGCCTGCTTCCAAATGCACGAATATGTGCACACTCTGCGTCTCTGTACATATTGGTGCCGAATATCTGCTGGTATTCAGACTGAATTGTGTAAGCAATTGAATTGGATAGGTCGATACCGTAGTTGACAATTAAATAAGTAGCCGGAATCAAGAAGACGGCTACTATCGAGCGGATCAAACCCTCGAAGGGGTTTATGTCAGTGCTCCAGATCGGAATGCCGGCGCCGACTGTGGCTTTGGCTTGTGCGGCTACTGCACCGGGGAGAAGCAACAAAAAAGCAATCGGCAAGAAGAGTTGATTTCTAACCTGGTTCCAGTGATTGTCGGCGTCAACAGTGAAGTTATTCAAGGCAGTACGCACATAGTCGATGGCGCTGCCGGCTTGCTGCTTTTCCATGTCTGCCGCATTGTCTGCTTGCTGCTGGGTCGTAGCATTCAATTCTTCTTTTGTGGATTGCAAGCGTGCATCCGGCATCATCGGCGCCGTTGCTGCATAGGAGGCAGCGGCTGAGGCGATAGCAGCCATTTGTGTTGCTGTAACCGGGCCGGTGCCGTCGTTTCTTATAGATGCCGGAATGTTATTTGCAGCACCGACGCTGGTGGTCGCCAGTTGAGCTGCTCCACCCGGAACCATGTTAGGCCAGCTTATTGGTGCTTTCATAAAAGTGCTGGTCGGGTTTAGCAAGCGGCCGGCAGTGCCGCTTCCGCCCGGTGCGTGTATCATCATGCCGCCAAAGGAACTATCTGCAGCAGAGCGTATTTCAGGAAAGTTATCTATAAAGGCCTGCATGGTTGCAGCCGGGCTGGCGGTGGCAGTGCCACCACTGATGAATGGTGCAGACCCGCCCGCCTTGTTGTTTTGAGAGATGTTCTTGTAGTTTTGAGAGTTGCTGTTATTGCCGTTCTTATTTTGATCTTGCGCTGATCCGGACTGGAATATTGATGAATCGCTTTTTGTGTTATCAAAAGCAGCACCGCTTTTTGCCTGCGAACTTGCCGAATCTATTGAACTTGCCCCTGGAACAATATTCTTTCCCTTCGCTTGCGAGCCCTGACCGGCATTAAGATAAAGGCCGTTAATGCCAGTGTTCGGATTTTTCCAGAGCCTGTTTAAATTATTAGTATGAATTGCAGGACCGGTTGAGAAGAGTCCGGAAGATTTCGCTGCCTGCGATCTGTTGGAGCTTGTTTTTGCATTTCCCTCATCAAGTGCCTGGCTGCCTGCTTGCGAAAGATGAACCGCGCTGACTTTGTCTTGCGCAAGTGAAGGACTCATGCTGAAAGCCCAAACGATAACAGTCAGTATCCAGGATTTTTTCATGCCTTTATCCTTCTGATCTTGGAGGTTGTTTAACATCATTCATAACGACATCAAAACTCTTGTTTGCTACGGGTTGCTCATTGCCGGGGCTGCCTGCTCCGCCTGAGCCAGCTCTTGCCTGGCTGCTTCCACCTGCGGAGCCGTTTCCTTGCTGCGGATTTTGCGATCCGGCAGCGCCGCTTCCCGAGCCTGCTGAGTTCGGGTTCGAGGCGCTATTGCGTGAGGAAGCCATATTCTGCATGCTTGCCTCAGCCCCCGCTGTCATGTTGCCATTCTGGCCTGCACTTGCAGCTCGTGAGCTTCCACCTGAACCGCCGCTCGATTTCGAGGCGCCGGAAGAGCCGCCCGAAGAAGAACCAGAGCCGCCTGAGCCACTCTGTGTTTTTTCCAGTACCTGGCTGACTATGTCACCAGGACGAAAATCGAAGGGCTGAAACGGAACCATCACAAGTATGGCCATAAAAGAAGTGTAGTAATACATTTCGTACTGGCTCGTCGGATCGACGCCATGGGCCAGGCGAACGGCCATGCACAGAAGAACTATGCACCACCAGAATTTCCAGAGCGAAAGAACGATAACCGCATCAAGCCAGCTTGAGAAAGCTCTCTTGAAGAGGCCGCTTCCCACAGATGCAGGCCAGGCAAATAACGAGGCTGCAATTGGACCTAGCAGGAATAGATAACAGATCATTACCAGCTGAAATCCGTTCAGGATATTTAGCCCCTGAGACATCATGGCGTTGATGGTGTTCAATGTGTTTTGAACCGTGACTGTTAGATCAGACTGGCGCTCCTGGACGACGCTTGAAGATGGTGTTCCCATCAGCTTGCCCTGTAACTGTCCAGCGTCAAGATTGCGTATGTGGTTGTCTTGATTTGATGGATTGCTTGCGTAGGCCTGTTCTTTTACCCAGTTCATCAGCGTTTCTTCTTGCTTTTTTACCTGCTGGGCAACCGGGTCTGTGAGTGCGTTGCCTATATCAATGCAATAGCTGACAGTAAGCTGGGTTGCAGGTATCAAAAAGATTGCTACTATCGATCTGATGATGCCTGAAAAAGGGCTCTTGCTGTCGTCATCTTCATAGGTGCTTGAATTGCCCATTCCAAGAATTGAAATCGCAACTGTTGACTTGAGCTGGGTAAGAACAGCACCTGGTAAGAGAAAAAGAACAGCCATCGGCACATAGCACTTCTTGTACATTTGCTGTACCATCCAGATCACATTGGATTCTTCTTTATAGGCCGCGTCTGAAGAAACCGCAGCAGCCGCATCTTCATTTGCTACGTTAATGAGAGCCTGAGTCATCGAATCAATCGAAGTCTGGGTGTTTTCCTGGGCGCTAATCCCCTGATTGTCTGCGTTTTGCATGTTCTTGATTTGCTGGTCGGCTTTGGCTTTCAGCGCATTAGCCGCCGGGTTTGTGGCTGCAGAAAGAAACTGATCGCCAAAAGCGCTCATCATGACAGCGGAGGCGCCATTGGATGTGAGAGGCAGATTGGCCCACAGTTGAGACCCGCTTTGTTGAGCATTTGATGCGGGGGCGCCGGGAGCGGCGGCTGAGCCAAGCGGTGCTGCATTTCGTCTGAGCCGGCAATCTAATGTAGTACGGGGAGCTTCCGAACCGGTCATTTGAGCCGGTCTTATAAAGGGTTGCGTATAGTCGGTCTTAACCATGTCTGGCGAGCTTGAAGTCACCGGCCGGGGCCCGCCCAGAGGCACTGATAAGGCACATTGTTGAGCAGGACCGGCCTGGTCGTCGGTGCACTTCTGCTTGATCATGATGCCCATAGATTTTGCCTGCACGCCCTGCCCGTCATCGAAAGTCTTGGAATTGGTGCCTGAAGGCGCGCCTGTTCTTAAACCAGGCGGATCTGATTGTATGGGCTCTGCAAGCGTGCGCTTGTCTTTCTGGTAATCACTCCATTCATTCGGACATTTGTTTTCAGCATGACTCTTGAAGTTGCTCATGGGAGATTGTCCCTTGCTCAACGATTCTCTTGCATCAGTTGCAAGCGGCAATTGAAAGAGTGCGGCAAAGACAATTCCTGCCAGCAATAATCTGCTAATGCTCTGACCCTGCATTCTCACTAGACCCAGCCTTCCTTCAAACTGAAAAAATACTAATCTGGATCTGCGGTATTAATCTGGAAGGATTCGTGCAAATTTTGTGACTGTTGCAAACCCGCAGCTCTTGGCATCTCTAAAATCTTTTAAGGCTCTGGTTTTTTAGGATCGGCATATAATGGATTTGCTGGCGACAGGAACATCCTTTACTTTTACTTTGGAGGTTCCGAGGTGGCTGCATTTTGCTTGGATTTGGATCTGGATTCGGATTCGACGGCGACTGCGAATAAAGCATCAGAAGAGTGTTGTTTTACAGCTCGTCTGGCATTTCTAGATGAATATCTTGTCGCTGAGGTGCCAGCGTCCAGAACTGAAAACGCGGCAGTGTCGGAGCCTGGGAAATCCACAGCGCCAAAAGATGGAATTCAGGCTGAGCCCGAGCCTAAACCCGAGCCTAAACCCGAGCCTAAACCAGTGTTTCATAAGAGCGTAGAGGGTCGAGAGGACGAAGTCGGTCCCGAAACTCCCAGTAAGCTAAAACCGGCCGAAAGACCCCAGGTTTGCGCCGACTACAAATTCAAAGGCGAGTTGTTTTTGATTGGAGGCGGTGCCAATGATACCTGGTACGAACTCGTAAAGAAACTGCCGGAGAATCCGAAGATTGTGATCTGCACCTTGGCGTCTCGTGAGCCCGGACAGGATGAAGCGCTGGCAAAAGATTTCGAAGACGCAGGAATTGCTGCTCAAAACATTACAGTAATTACGGATGAGCCTTTCCCGAAGCAAAGCAAATACAATTATACTAACAAAGTTCCCGACGACTTCAACATGATCTATTTCGGAGGCGGAGATCAGGCTGTGCTCAGGCAGCGATTCTCCGAGGCGGACAAGCTTCGCAAGGCTCTGGAAAATGGAGCTATCGTTGCAGGCAATAGTGCTGGCACAGCCATTATGTCTTGCGAAATGATCACCGGTGGAGGTCCTGGCGATCTCACCCACTCCGGCGGTTTTGGACTGACACCATGGGCGGTGATGGACACTCACGTCGGTGAGCGGCACAGAGAAGACCGTGACGTTTCCGCGCTCTATGCAATTGATAAAGGCGAGCTGCCTGTGGTCGGACTCGACGTAGATACGCGTGTTATCTTTCGCTGGGAAGGAAAGCATCTTGTCGGTGAGGTCGGCGGAGACGGCTCAGCGCGTGTTATCAGAAGACCCGACCAGGACTTGAAATTTGAATCAAAGCGCAAGATAAATCCTGTGACAATAACTGGATCGGATGGCGTCGGCAAAGGCAAGGATGCCTTGATCTGGGAGCTGAAAGCCGGCGACAAATTCATTCTCAGGTAAAATCAAGCAAGGTTTCCTATCCAGGCGGGAGGAATTTTCGAGGGTTACTCTTGGACCTGACGGCGCCCACGCTGCCAGTTTTCCATTGTTGCTTCAATCACACGTTTGGCGTCATTTATCAAATTTTCGCCCGGCTCAGGCCTGCACATGAATTCAAGCCAGGCTGTCAGATCAATCAAAAGACTCATCTGCCTCCATCTATCAGGCAGCCTGCCGCCGGCTTTGAGATATCCTTCGGCAAGCGCATCGGTAAATCCGGCTATTGAGCCAAACGGAGCTCGCAATAAATTTCCGAAGTCCATTAATTTGACGCCGCTGAAAGCAAATTCCCAGTCAAGAACAGCTGCAAGCTTCAAGATTCCGTTTACTTTCTCGACAAGCAAGTTTGAGGCACCAAAATCTGCATGTGTCAAAGACGGATCTTCCTGCCATTCATCAAGCAATCCGGCTTCCGATTGCAAAAACTTGAGCAGCCGTTTGCTTAATTCATCGCCAATTCTCTTGCCTGCCTGATTCTCAATCAAACACTGATTTGCATAAGTCAACAGGCCGTTCGCGCCAGTTTCGATTTTGTTTGAAACTTTCAGTTCTTCGGGCAAAAGCTCCGGGTCGAAAAAACCTGCTTCTGCAAACTTGAAACTGTGAATCGACGCGAGTGCAGAGCCCAGCGATCTGCCTAGCTTGTTTGCACTTTCTTGATCCAGATCAAGAATTACCTCTTCCATTCTTTGAGCTTCTAGATATTCCATTAAAATAAATGGATGGCCGCTAATAGGATTGCTTTTTGAGTAGTAGTAGAACTCGGGCATAGGCACTGATTCTTGCAACAACTTATTGATGCACCATTCTTTGGCTGCTTGCTTCGGGTCACGAACAAAAAATCGAATCAAAACAGCCTTGCTCTCAGCCTTGCTGCCTCCGGACACTTGCAGCCTGATGTTTGTGTTTGCAAGACCGCCCGGACTTTCTTCAAATGATATTACTTCGCTTTGCGGAAATGCTTCCGAAACAAGCGCGCTCAGATCTTCCTTAGTGAATTTGAGCGTCTCACTTGCCCGCTTCCAGTCTTTACGCATTATGTGCACGCCTCAGGAAAGGGCTTGTTATAGCAAGCTGCTTATAGTGCAGGAGGCTGCAATGCCAGGAGGTCGCGGCCTCCACAAAACCTTAGCTTTACGTTAATATGAGCTTTCCGAATTCTCTGCCAGGGGCTGTGCTTTTTTGCTTGTTTTCATCATCTTATACACAAGCCATGATCCTGTGAAGAGAAAAATGAGCATGGATATCACTCCGAAAGCACGCAAATAACCTGCAATCACATAATCGTACGGCATCAGGTCAAGTTTGTCGAGCATGTAATTCCAGTCGTGAATTGTCTCACTGCCTTTAAATGGTGTCACCAGTGGCAGTGCCAACTTTCTGGCATCGTCTGCGTAAACTGCAACGTCGAAAAGGTTGGTCGAAAGCCAGCCAAAGCAGAATGCGATGCCGAAATAATCGCGCTGTCGCAAAAACATTAGAATTGAAAGCAAGGGAACGAGACACTGAAAAAGCGAGCCGCCGGCGACTGTCATGAATTCACCGCAGGGTCCGAAAAGCATATGTCCGATTTCATGGAAGCCCAAATTAATTCCCTTGAAAATGTCGCTGTACATCGGGTCTTTTATATGATTGACAAGCAAGTGCATGAAAAAGAAAAGCATGAGCAGGCGCGGCCACCAGATGCGACCCTGACACCAGTTCTCAGCATCGGCAATCCCGTCACTGAGCCAGCCGGGCAGCGGCAGCCGCTTTTTCTTTCGCTTATGTTTTGTTTTAGTCACCGGATAATTCTTGAACCAACTGTTACCATTATGTCTCGAAACCGCTATTCTCTTTGAAATCATAATCTTGTCATCAGGTATTTAAAATCTTGCCATCAGCTATCCAAATGAGCGATAAAAGCAAAGCGAAAATTGCCTTTCTGGGCACGGGAATCATGGGTGGCGCCATGGCGTCCAACATTGCAAAAGCGGGTTACGACATAACAGTCTGGAACCGAACTGAGAACCGAAGAGAGCTGGCGCTTGCTGTTGAGGCCGGCGCTCGCCGCGCCTTCTCGATTCAAGAAGCTGTCAGAGACAAGAATATTGTTATGTTGTGTTTGAGCGACGTACCGGATCTCGAATCGGTATTGCTCGGAGATAACGGCGTTCTGAATTTTGCAGCCCCCGGTACTATTGTTGTGGATTTAAGCACCACCGGACCTGCTTGTGCAAAAAAAGTGGCGGGACTCCTGGCAAAAAAGGGACTGGATTTTATAGACGCACCTGTAACCGGCGGCGATATTGGTGCGCGCAATGCAACACTAACTGTCATGGTTGGAGCCGACAAACATGCGTTTGAAAAATGCCTGCCGGTATTTGAATGCATCGGCAAGAAAATTCAGCTCTGTGGTCCTTGTGGGGCAGGGCAGGCAGTGAAGCTTTGCAATCAAATACTTTGTGCCGTAAACATGCTTGCTTGTTGCGAAGCTCTTAAACTTGCGGACTTACTTGAGATAGATCCGGCTCTGATTTTAGAAGTTTGCGGCTCGGGGGCTGCGGGTTCGTGGGCGCTTTCGAATCTGGGCCCGCGTATTGTCGCAGGCGATCTCGAGCCTGGCTTCATGGTCAAAGATATGCGTAAAGATCTGCGCCTGGTAAGGGAAGCACTTGTTTCAGCAGATGCGCCACTGGAACTTGCTGCAACTAATCTGGCCGACAGCAAGTTTGCAGATGCGGCAAGTAAAATCGGGGCAGACGGCGAACGAAAGGGGACGCAATCTATGAGTGTTGCTTACAAATGAGCCTTGGAGCTTGAACCTTCTTTTGGATTCAGCCAGGGCTGGCTCATGCGGGTAAATCAAAGCGCTGCCCGGGGCTTAATCTGGGGGTCTGAGCTTTAGCCGGAAGCGCGGTAAGCGCCGGTGCTGCAAGCAGAACGCCTGCAATGGAGGCGTTCTGGATAACCTTAGCCAGGAATTCCTTTCTGCTAATTTTATCGTCGCAGCTCTTATGAATTTCGTTGCTCACTTTGACTTCTTTAATCTTTGGAGATTCGGATTTAACTGCTGAATGGAAGAGGTTTTGATGGATGAGATTCTGGTGGATGAAGTTCTGAGTTTGACCCTTAACCTACTACAGCCGGTGGCTGTTGTCCGGGGCTTAATCTGGGGGTCTGAGCTTTAGCCGGAAGCGCGGTAAGCGCCGGTGCTGCAAGCAGAACGCCTGCAATGGAGGCGTTCTGGATAACCTTAGCCAGGAATTCCTTTCTGCTAATTTTATCGTCGCAGCTCTTATGAATTTCGTTGCTCACTTTGACTTCTTTAACCTTTGGCGATTCGGATTAACTGCTGAATGGATGAAGTTTTGATCGGTAAAGTTCTGAGTTTGACCCTTAATCTGGTGCAACCGGTGGCTGTTGTCCGGGGCTTAATCTGGGGGTCTGAGCTTTAGCCGGGAGCGCGGTAAGCGCTGGTGCGGCAAGCAGAACGCCTGCAATAGAGGCGTTCTGGATAACTTTAGCCAGGAATTCTTTCCTGCTTATTTTATCGTCGCAGCTCTTATGAATTTCGTTGCTCACTTTGACTTCTTTAACCTTTGGCGATTCGGATTAATCTATCAGCTCTTTGGGTTTTGCTTGCTTTTCAGCTATTTGCTTCAGAGGGGTGGATTCGGTGGCTGTTGTCCGGGGCTTAATCTGGGGGTCTGAGCTTTGGCCGGGAGCGAGGTTAGCGCCGGTGCTGCAAGCAGAACGCCTGCTAAACTAGCGTTCTGAATAACTTTAGCCAGGAATTCTTTCCTGCTTATCTTATCATCGCAGCTCTCTTGCTCTTGCTCTTGCTTAGTTCTCATATTGCTTAAACCATTATGTCATTGGAAGCGGTGGCTGTTGTCCGGGGCTCAGTCTGGGAGCCTGAGCCTTAGCCGGAAGCGCAGTAAGCGACGGTGTGGCAATCAAAACACCTGCAAGAGCAGCATTTTGAATTACTTTAGCCAGAAATTCTTTTCTGCTGATTTTCTCGGAACAGCTGGGTTTGTTTTCTTCACTTATCATTTTGTATGGATACTAAAGTGCTTGAGAAAGATCTTTTTGCTAAGGGATGCGTCACTAAAATCACAATAACCATAGCAGGACTTGGCTTTATGGGCAAGGATGAAATTCTCCAGAACAGCTCCTGACATGCACTATGGGCCAATCCAGAGCCTGAACGCTGAGGATTGCAATTGTCATTGGCTGAGCAGCCCCTGCTTCTTGAGATCCTCTATGAGCTGAATAACCTGCTCTCTTATTCCCTTTTCTACCTTGAGATCCGGCAGGGCTTTCATTTCTTCGAGCAGTTCGTCAATACTGTTGCTGCCGTCGCAAAACTCCCAGACAATCGCGCCTATTGGGCTAAGTGTGTAGACGCAATCACTGTCTTTTGTGCGAAGTAATACGTAGCCATCAGGCAAAACTTTCGCTTTGACGCCGGCCAGTCTTTTGGGTTTCATTTTGCCGATGCTCCTGATGATGAAGCTTTTTCTATTATAAAACTCATTCGTTCTTTAAGCGTTCCGCCTTTTACTTCATAGCATTGGGCTGAGGATAGATAGTCAAGCATTTTTTCTTGAGCTTCGTCTATGTAGATAAGATTCGAGCATGGTATCAGGCAGCGAACAAATGTTCGCGGGTTCAAGCGGCTGATCTCAAAGTCATGATTTTCTCTGGCATTTCCAAAATACAAAGCCAGATCAAAATAGCTGTCGCACTCTTTTTCGGCCTGCATGCCTTCTATAGGCACCCATTCGTCTAGCAGAATTTCGCTTGGCGCTTTACCGATGCTTTCCTGCAATAAAGCCAGTGTACCGCTTTTCATTGAGAATGGAGTGGCAAAACGAAGAACTTTGTTAGCTTTCAGATCAATGAATGTCAGATCTTCTGAAAGCACTTTCCATTCTTTTGTGTATGGCAAGTGCCACCGCTGTGGTGCTCTTGCCTGCACCTGACATGCCTACAATCAATACTTTTTTTCCGGCTGGCGATATCAAACAGGCTGCATCGAGCCACAGTTCTTCTTTGTGTAGATCAAGAATCTCGCCTACCAGTTTACGAAAATCGTTTTGAGGAAAATCAATTATGTCTTCCGGTTTTGCATCCACTGCCGGAAGCAGCAGCCTGCCGGCGGCTTTTTTGAACTCCTTGTCGTTGCTTTTCAGTCTGAAACAGCTTCGCCCGAGCGTGTAAGTTTGCTCTGTTGATGATTCTTTTTTATTCTTGTGATGCTCGCCTGTCATATTTACTCAGCTTCACTTTGTTTGCCTGGTGCAAGCAGCCTGCCGGTTTGTCTTTTCACAAAGCTTTTGCCGGCATTCAAGAGCTTTTCGGTTACTTGATGCACGGCGCGCCTTTCTACTCTTGCACTTATATTGTCCATTTCTTTTTGAATATAACTTGAAACCAGGTTTTCCATTTTTGATTCTATCAGGCTCTCAATTCTTTCAGCCAGCAATGGCAGCATATAACGCGTCACATAACGCTGGCGCCAGAGGCTTATGGTATCCAGATCGGCAGCCGGCCCCACAGGAAATTGCTCTTTGAAAACATATCTGGCAGCCGTTGTATAGAGCTGCGTCAAATCACGCTCCGCTACTTTTGAAAGTTGTGATTCTATTTCGGCAAAATCGAGATTCTTGAACCGTGCAAGCAGCTCTCTCATCTGCAGCAAATAACGCAACTGGCAGATATCCAGACGCCTGTTTACGAGCACCGGTGGTGATACCGCGCAGTCTGTACTTGAAAATTCATCGAGGAAAAAGCTGTCCAGATAAATAAGCTCTTGATTGTTGTTTCGTGAAGCGGCGTGGCAGAGAGAATGAAGAAACAGATGCTCCGGTTCTGGCACCCAGACATCAATGCCGCGCAGATCCACTTTGCGGCTGCCTGAAAAAATGATTTGTTCAAAATCCGGTGGATAACTCAGGCGATTTGGACCTACGGCTATTTGGGTGTGAAGCTCCATGTAATTTTTGCCATAAGCGTTGTAAATATAATGGGCGCTTTTGTCGAGTGTGAATCTGCCCGCACTTTCCCTGTCCCAGTGCTTGAGATTGTGGTCCCAGAGCCTGTATGTTTCTTTTTGCAGCAAGCTGTCTACTGTTTCGAGATCTTCGGGACGGCAGTAGAGGTCTATGTCGCACATATATCTGCGTCCTAGGAAATTGGTGTCTTCGTGAAAGTAAGCAAGCTCTGCCGCTCCTTTGAGAAAGAGCACTTTCAATCCCGCTTTTTCAAAGAGACAGGCAAGATCCTGAATTTGTTCGATCCGGTCTTCGTTGTTTGACACCTGATATAAATAAACTTCTTTTGCCTTGCTGCAAAACCAGTCCGGGGCGCTGCTCAATAGCTCAATATTTTCGTTATAGTGACAATAGGGAAGCAAAAACGAAGCTTTACTGAGTCGTTCCCAGTTGATTCCGCTGTAGTCTTTACATGCTGAATCATTTGCAAGCAGGCCAAGAATAAAAGCCTCTTCATTGCCCTGGAAAACTCCAAACTCCCGGTCGAATTCTTTGAGTAAGTTAAAAACTTCAGCTCGTGTATGGCTCATGCCGCTATCCTGCGTCAAATTTGACTAATATATATCACAATGATCCGCTTTCTTGACCACTTCCAGTACGAGCCGCATCCTTTGCAAGATGAAGCATGCTCAATAAAGGCATTCGGCTGCCCCGGCCAGACTGCTGTCTTCAGTGTAAGTATTGTGTCCGATCATGAAATTCCGCAGCTGGCTGTTTTGCTGGGCGACTTTACTAATGGTGAAGCATGCATTGTAAGCGCCGAATCCAGTCAGGTATATTTTGTCAAGGTCTGGGAACTATCAGGTAGCGGTCTGGAAAGAGGCGAAGCTGTATCTAGAGCTGAGCTTTTGCTCAAAGATGACCGGGAGCCATTATCCGAAGGCTATATGGAAAATCCTTCTAGGGCCCTTGGTTGCGAAAATCCTGCCTGGCTCTATCAAGCACCTGATCTGAGGTTAGAGGGTCCGGCGCGTACGAGTCTTTTGGAATCAGAAGCAAAACAAGTTTTAATACGTTGCAAGATTCCAAAAGACGTTCTTGCCGGTGTTTACTCAGGGCGAATCTACCTGGAGGCGGGGGCTCAAGAGCTTGCCGGCCTGCCTCTGGAGCTTGAAGTCTTGCCTTTTGAATTGAGAAACTCAGACAAAGATTTGATGATCTGGTATCGAGGGTCGCTTGACCCGGCTCAGAGCCAGTTTTATCTTGCTCCGGAGCTGTATCGCCTGCAGCTTGCTGAGATTCGGGAGCGCGGATTCACGAGCATTTCAATTTGCGAAAGAGAAACAGCTTTTGCGCAGCAGGCGGTTAAGATTGCCGAAGAGCTTGGCTTTGATCAGCTCATAGTTTTTATGAATGTGCCTGAAAATTCCGAATCTCTTAGATTCCAAAAATTGAAGCCGGTATATTATCTCAGTGACGAACTCGATCTTCACAAGCTTCGGACTGATTCAAGCCGGGAAGCTTATTTAAATGAACACAGGGCGCATGGAGCCTATTGCGATATTCTTGGCTGGGCTTCTCTTGCATCAATCAAGAACAGCGAAGCTTTTGGCCTAATCACAGACAAAAAACAGGGCTACATTCCCGATCTGCTCAGCCTTGATCTTGCAGGCAACCGGAGCTATTTTGCCGAGAATAACCCAAATACAAACTGTAAAACTTACTATCACTGGTATTGCCATCTTGAAAAAGCCAACTTGAACCGTGTGCTTTCCGGCTTGTATTTGTGGAAGTCCGGCGCAGATGGAATTGCTCCTTATTGCTTCCAGCATCCGCCGGTTTTTCCGTTTTCGCCCTATGACGATTTTCAAGCATGGGAGCCGGATTGCAAGCAAGCACTTCTACGCCATAAGCTAACAACTTATCCGGCCAGGCGCGGTACAGTTTCGACCTTGCAGTGGGAAGGACTCTGTGACGGTCTTCTAGACCTGCGTTATCTTGCGACTCTGGAAGCTGCAATAGAAACTGCGCTGGAATCAGAATGTTCAGCCAGAAGAGCACTGGCGCTTGAAGCTGCACAGCGCCGAGATGCCTTTTTGAATCGTATCGTCATTGAAGAAATTGATCTGGAAAGTGGCGGGTTAGATCTACCCTACCGGGAGATTAAACCCGTGGAATATCAAGCTTTTCGCTATCAAATCGCCATGGACATAGTGCGCTTGATCTCACCTGAATATTGAATCATAATTGAATGATGGCTCGTAAAAGCTGGAAAAAAGCATAGTTGAAACTGAAAATAGTACACAAGGGTTTGATACTGCTTGCAATCCCTCTCGTATTAGGGATAGCTTTTGTCTTGCTTCTGTATTGCGGGCTTGCTGAATCCAATCGTCTTGTTGAGCGGGAGCTCAAGCTCAAGGATGCGATGATAACGCATATTACATCAGCGCGCTCTGCTGCTGCGCAGCAGATGTGTGCGATGGCTTTCCTTGGCAGCCGCGATTCATATTTTGCGCAGGAGTATCAATCAAACAGGCGGCGATCCTTAAGCTCGTTTCAGCGCTTGAAAGAGCTGCTCAAAAACGAAAAGCTGAGCATCCCGCCATTAGATTTATCCAGGCAACAGGTAATTCAAGGGCGCGTGCATGGCGCTACGACCGAGACCACATTTTTGTTTAAATTGCAGAGAATGATCGACCGGCAGACAAAAGCTGCTTTGAGCTCTATGAGAGCCCTTCAGATGGTGCTTTACGGCGGTATATTGCTTGGCGTTTGTATCTCAATTGGCCTGGCAGTCTTTTTCTGCCTGACTATTACTAATCGCTTGCTGATTATTGTGAATAACACAATGAATCTTTCAAATAATTTGCCGCTTACGCCTCCTCTTAAAGGTAGTGATGAGATTGCAGAACTCGATCAATTGCTCTACAAGTCAGGAACAGAAATAAGAGAACTCGAACGTTTTAAGAAAGAAATGGTTGGAGTGGTAAGCCATGAACTAAAAAGCCCGCTGTCTTCGGTGGGCGGATTTCTCTCCTCGCTGGGGGCCGGTGTTTACGGAGAGATAAGTGATAAAGCAAAAGACAGAATCGACCGCACCTATAACAATGTGAAGCGTTTGATGGGACTGGTAGCAGAGCTTCTTTATCTTGACAGGCTCGAGCTTGATATGAAAGCCGAAACGATTGAAATAAAGGATCTGCTTGCAATTGCAATCGACAATGTAAAAGAACTTTCCGAACAGTACGGCATCGAAATTGTTGTGCGAAGCGAGGGCGGGCGGCTTTTTGCAGATCGAGATCGGCTTGTGCAGGTAATTGTAAATCTGCTTTCAAACGCTTTAAAATTCTCGCCTGAGAAAGGCACGGTTGTGTTAGAGGCGAAAAAAGACGGAAACAACTTTCTCTTTCGAATTATAGATGAAGGGCGCGGTATTCCTGAGGAGTTTCGCAAACAGATCTTTGAACCCTTCGGGCAAGTTGCTGCAACTGATGCAGTTACAAAAAAAGGCACGGGGCTTGGACTAACTATATCCCGCTCGATAGTGGAGCAGCATGGCGGCACAATCGGGGTTGACTCGGAGGTAGGCAAGGGAAGTACATTCTGGTTCAAGATTCCATTAGAAGGCGGAAGCGGAGCTCTTAGACTGAACGGAGACTCTAAAACAAATAAAGCTTCTACGCTTGCAATGCTTCCGGGCAAATCGGCAAGCGAGCAGTTAGCTCGAGGTGCTCGAAAATTCAGTGTATTTCAGCAGGGACTCTTGCTTTTTTCTGTGCCGCTTATTTTTCAGCTCGTTTTCGGCTCTGTAATTGGATACATGGTATATCAGGTTCAGGAACAAACAAGGCTTGAAAAGAGATCAAAAGAAATACTTGATTCCTTGAACCGGGGCGCAGAAATACTTACAAACTCCTGTATTCTTGGAATGACTTATGTCTTTACCAAAAATCCGGAAGCCCAGGAGCCATGGCAAAAGGGACGTGATAAGGTGCTTGAGTGTCTTGAAAAGGCAGCCAGATTATGTGCATCGAATCCGAAAGAAGCAAAAGCTATTGAAGATACCCGTGATTCCGTCAATAAGATTTCAGCTGTGATCGATTCTGAAGCGCAAAAAGGAAGCAACAACAAAAGCGCCAAAAAGATTCTGGAGATGTCGGGTATGGGAGATCTGGCTGAAATGGTGCAGTCGATGCCCCTTGCTGAGTTCATGTCGCTTATGACAGCTGCTCCTGTGTCTTCCGGAGTTATGCCTTCTGGCGCTGCTATGACAGAATCCGACAGCAGCGCAGCGGCCGGTGAAAACCCGATGAATTCGGGCAGTATGCCTGAAATGATGATGCGACTTAGGAAAATAGGCGCAACAAGCAAGATGATGGCAATGCAAAAAATGTTCTATAACAGTGCTGCGGCAGACGCTGAGTCAGGCTCTGTTTCGCCAGGCACTTTTAAGACAATCGCTCCGCCCGGGGAAAGCACATATAGCGGGCAGCTAAATATGATGCACAGGTTCATGGGCGCTTTTATGAGAATGGGTGGCATGGGTAATGGCGCTTTTGGTGCTCTGGGCATGTTTAATGAAATGCAGTCCTTGTTTGCCGACAGCGTCAATGTGAAAGTATCCAGACCTTTTCTTGAATTACAGGCTGCTCAAGATCAAATTATGGATCAAGAAATTGCTACAAGTCAAAGACTGGCGCTGCAGCGGTCAAAAATGATAAGAAACTTGCAGCTTACTTTGCTTGGCGGAATTGTTTTGAACGTTGTTTTGTCCGTTCTGCTTGCTTTGCTTCTAATGCGCAACCTTACAAACCGGTTGCAACACGTAATGGACAATACGAACCGGCTGAGGGTAAGACAGAGGCTTGAGCCTCCGCTGAAGGGCAGTGATGAAATTGCACATCTGGACCGAGTTCTTTACCATACCGGCAAGCGGCTGGTCGAACTGGAAAATTTCAAACGCGAGCTGATTTCAGTTGTCAGCCACGAATTAAGAACACCGTTGCTTTCGATTTCATCGGCGCTGGAACTTTTGCAGGCAGGTATTTTAGGACAGCTATCCGAAAAGGGCTTAAACAGATTGAAGTTTGCCCAGGAAGAAGCTGTTCGTTTAATAAGGCTTGTGAACGATCTTCTTGATATTGAAAAAATGGAAGCTGGTAAATTCGTTCTGGACAAATCAGAAACAAGAGTCTCCGACTTGCTTGAACAGGTGATTGCTGCAAGCAGCGCGCTTGCAGAGGTAAAAGAGATCAAGCTTGAATCGTCAGCGCCTCCAGGTGATCCGTCTCTTCTTCTAGACAGGGACAGGCTTTGCCAGGTCCTGATCAATCTGCTCTCTAACGCAATAAAATTCTCTCCGGAGAAAGAAACGATAAATATTACTGTGGAAAAAACAATGAATGGCAAGAATAAAGCTGAGTTCAAGTTTTCTGTAATCGATCATGGAAGAGGTATACCTGATGAAGCCAGAGCAAAAATTTTCGACCGCTTTGTGCAGGTAGAAAAAACTGATCAAACTGAGCGTGGCGGCTCGGGTCTGGGGCTTGCTATTTCAAAAGCGATAGTTCAACAACACGGGGGCTCGATAGGTGTTGATTCAGAGCCGGGCAAGGGGAGCACTTTCTGGTTTACACTGCCTGCTTGATCTGAAATTCGAGCTGATAGTGTGCGTTATGGAGCGAGTTTTGCATGGACCCGAAAGCCTTCCTTGGATCTGTTTTTGCCGACAGTTATGAGCTCCTGTCGATTGCAGGAGCCGGCGGCATGGGGACGGTCTTCAAAGCGAGGCAGATCGGCCTTGAGCGAATCGTGGCTGTAAAAATTCTTGATCCTGAGCAGCTTGCCTGCTCGAATTCAGTTGCACGATTCATGCGCGAGGCTCGTTCGATTTGCCAGCTAAGTCATGTTCATATTGCTGGTTTTTATTCATATGGCGTATTCGATGAGCTGCTGCCATTCATTGTTATGGAGTGGCTTGAAGGCCGCAGTCTGAGCCGCTTGATTCATAAAGAGGCACCTCTGCCTGCCGCTCGCGTAATTAATATTGCCCTGCAGATAACAGATGCCCTTGTGTCTGCGCATAAGGCAGGTATCGTCCATCGCGATCTTAAACCTGCAAACATCATGTTGCTCACCGCACCAGAGCCTGATTTCGTAAAAGTTGTTGATTTCGGGCTTGCGCGCTTGCAGGATGCCGACTCATTAGATGAGCAGAAGCTGACAAAGACAGGCGCCCTGCTCGGTACACCGCAATATTTAAGCCCGGAGCAGTGCCGGGGGCAGAAAGCAGACGAACGCTCCGACATATACGCGCTGGGATGCATTGTTTACGAGATGCTCTGCGCCGAACCGCCCTTTATGGCAGAAAATGCAATTGCATATTTGCACATGCATGGAAACGACCAGGTGACTCCACCGTCTGCAAAGTTGCAGCAGAAACTTCCTGTAGCTTTTGAACAGACTATTCTCAAATGCCTGGCAAAAGATCCTGCTCATAGATTTCAGAACGCCGACGAGCTATTTCAATTGCTTACACTGCTTGCTGCAAACCCGGAAAGCAGTATGGTGCTTAAAACAGCTCTTGCCACGCCCGGAAAGCCCTTTAAGAAAAAGGGCTTTCCAAGGAAACTATTCTTTATTGTGCTTGCTGCCATACCGCTTATCTGCTTCTTGATTTTTTTGAATTCGCCGCTTGCAGTTGCAGTTCAGGCAAGAACTGCGCTTAAATTCGACAGGAGTTTCTCAAATATCGTTTACTGGCAAGAACAGTGCGAGAAACTGGAAAGTCAGGGAAAGAATCAGGCGGCCGACCTTGTGCAGATTGCGGTGGATAACGCACTTGCGCTCAAATCTCTTGACCGGAAAGCGGCTCTTGATCTCTGTCTGAAATTAGCCGCTCAGTTTCAAAAGAGAGGCGACAGAGTCTCAGCCGCACGTTATGCGATGGAGGCTCTCAGAATCGCAGCTGAAACTGTCAGAGCTGACCAAAAAAATGCAACAGCGAAAGTTGCTGACTCTGTGGACCAGGCAGCGTCGATTATGATTATGTCAGGGCAGCAAATTTCAAAAGAGCAACTCAGGATGATAATGGGTCTTGCATGTAAAATTGCCCCGGTTTACGAACAAGGCGAGAATACTTTTCTGTTTGAACTTGCTCTTGGTGCTGCGGCTTATCAAAAGCTGCCGTTGAGTCCGGACATGCTGCGTTTAATGCAGGGCATAGACATAATTCTTGCCCGTGAATGTAAGCTTGACCGTTTAAAGCTCTTTCTTGAAAAAACAAAGGAGGCGATGCAGAAGTATTACGCCCGTCCTGGCCTCGAACTTCCTTATCATCTTGCGTTAGTTGCCAACCGCATATGCTTGTGCGGCAATAGTAAAGAGTTGGTACTCGGCTTGTTGGCAGAGTGCAATCAGCGTCTTGAATCCTGTCCTTCTCGCAATGACGAAATAAGAGGGGTTGCTTACCGCTTGATGTCTGAGGCCGTTCAAAGACTTGACGTATCACGAGCCCTGACCTGTGCAGAAAAGGCTGCTGCCTATTTGCCATTGAAAGATCAAAATGGACTTGAGGCGCACTGCCAGCTTGCGCACATGCTTAATCTGTCAGAACGCCCTCTGGAAGCTCAGAAAATCAACTCCCAGGTTTTTTCTTATGTGAAAGATAAAGGCAGCGTTGTAGAAGCTGTCAAAGCTGCTACTGTGAGAATCGAAACTTTACTTTTGCTGGGCAATGAAAAGGAAGCTAAGTCGCTTGCTAAAGAGTATCTTGAGAGATACAGGTCCGTGCTCTGGACTTTCAGGCTTGAGATTGTCAAAGCGTTGAAGCGATACTATGAAAAAAAACTTGATTATGATGGCTACCTGTTTTGCCTGGAAGAGATGCTCAAAATCATGCCTCAAGAAAATCACGGGCAGGTTCGAGTTGGAATCATTTCCATTTACCTCACAAGAAATGACATAAGATCGGCAGCTGAGCAAATGGCTGCTATAAGTGCAAGCAAAAAAATTGATAGAGCCCAGTTGTTTGCTGACAATTTTGAATTATTATCGGTGGCGTTGCATAAGTTTAAGTCAGCTGACGAATCACAAGCTTATAAGCAGGCTCTTTCGATTTGCCGAAGTGGCTACAAAAAAATGCTTGAGACAGAAACAGGCGCTACAGGCACTGTGTCGATTCTTGCTGATGTGGTCAGATGTTTTAAAGAGCTCGGGCAGCGCGATGAAGCGAAGAAGCTCTATCTGGAGGTGCTAGAAAAATTGCCGCTGGAGAAAAAAAGCAAGTTTGAAGGACTTTGCGGGTATAAGTTGCGACTGCCAAAAAATTAAATCTGTTATCAAGCAGCTTTGGAAATTGAACTTTTTGCTGTCAAATTTCGTTCTGGTAATTGGAAGCAAAATTCTATCCCTAGTTATCCACTCAAGGAGGTCTTCTTATGGATGATGAGATTCCTGCCGGGAATTTTTGTGCCAGAAGCGATCTGCTTGCTCGTCTGTTCCAACCTTCCTATCTAATACCGCCGGTGGTGAAGCCATCATTGCGCTATCTCAAACAAATCTTGAATTTCAATTTGCCGAATTCTGCTGGGCAAAGTTCCGGAACCGGTGCAAGTGAATCGAAATTAGAATCAAAGTGCTGCATGCAGAATGCCGTAGCTTTGCCGCCGCGCCCCATACCCTCAACTTGCAAATGCGGTCATGTCTTTCACCCTGGTTGCAAGTGCTGTTGCTGTGATCTGTGGCGGCGTGTTCAGCAAGAATGGTTCTTGCCTCGAAGCAAAAACGCTGAAGCTGCAGTGCTTTCGTCTGCTCCCGCGCCCGGTGAAAAATACGGTCCATTGTCCGGCAAGCGGCTCGAGCTGATTGCTGGCCGGGGCCAACTCGAATTCGCCTCGCTGAGTAGCGGATATTTATTGCTTGGAAACGGCACTGTAAAAGGCCGCAAGCAAAAGCGAGCTTGATTTAAAGCTCGTGGTTCGGTTTGCTTCGCGGTTCTGGGGAGACATCGCGAAGCAACTCCGGATCCTTGTTTTCGATCTTGGCTTGCTTTATCTTGGCTTGCTTTATCTTGCCCTGTTTTATCTTGCCCTGTTTTTATTTGCCTTCTTTGATTTCGGGCTTGACTATCTCATCCATCTGGCTGCGAATCTTTTCCAGCGCTGTCATTGAGTCATATACTTTCAATGCCGCTCTGCCAAGTGGCTTCGCGTTCTTTTGCTTGATTTCGCCTTTTTTGGCTGGTACCTGGGCAACCAGTTCCCTCATTGAATTTATGTTGTTTTCAGCAGCATTCATGGTACTCTGCATGCCCTTCCACAAATTCATTAGCTTCTCATGAGAGTCTTCAGGAATAATCAGCCCGTCCACATGAGTTTTCAGGGCTTTGATAGCAGACTCGGCGGCTTGCAGAAAGCCTTCTACCCTGTCAAGCCTTGCCGGTAGTTCTCCCAGTTGAATCGTGCCGCTGGGATTGCCAATAGCCGGGATAACAATTCCGTTGCCAACATAGTTCGGGGTGCTCATTACCGCGGTTTCTTTGCGTGTGCATTCCTTGGCAATTTCAAGAGCCGGTGATTGCACCATTTTGGCGCTTGATTCGATCATCACAAGCCCCTCTTCCAGGCGCAAAGCGCTGCCTCGCACACCGCCCTTCAGTTGTAATTTGCTCTCCTCAGCTGCTGTGTCTGGCGAAGTTTCAGCTGGCTGGCTTGCTTCTGACGCAGCTGTTGGCTGGCTTGCTTCTGACGCAGCTGTTGGCTGGCTTGCTTCTGACGCAGCTGTTGGCTGGCTTGCTTCTGACTCAGCTGTTGCTTTGCCTGCATCAACAGCATCGTCTGCAAGAGCGGGCAAATAAATCAAGCAGCTACTGCCAACTAATAATGTTGAAATCGATCTTGAAATTAATGCTGAAATTAGTCGATGCTTCATTAATCCGGCTCTTAATCTCCAATCCTTTACTTAGTCTAGCCGAACTAAATCAAAACTGCATCCTTTGCTAAACTATCTGTTCTGTAAGCTACTCGGTAAGTTGGACCTGATCTGCCCGAATCAAAAGCAGGCTGCTCATTGGGTCAGAGCTGGAAAATTGTGATGAGGAGAATGCATGGCTAAATCGGTTTGCCTCCTGATTGCTACTCGCAAAGGTGCATTCTTTTTAAGCACCGACAAAAACAGAGAAAAATGGACTCTTTCTGAGCCACATTTTCTCGGGCATATTATCTATCACATTGTTTCGGACCCGAGAAACGGAAAAAATCTTTTGATGGCCGCTAAAACCGGTCATCTCGGACCTACCGTTTACCGCTCCTGCGACGCCGGTGCCAGCTGGGTCGAAGCGAAGAGTCCTCCGGCTTTTCCAAAGGTGGAAAGCAGCGATAAAGGACGGGCGGTTGATCTGGTTTTCTGGCTTTCACCGGCTCACAAAAGCGAGTCTGATCGGTGGTATGCGGGCACTTCGCCAGCGGGGATTTTCAGAAGCGACGACAACGGTGATACCTGGGAGCCGCTTGACGGCTTCAACGACAATCCCAAATATGGTGATTGGACTGCACTTGGAGCTACACCAGGCGGACAGCTCGTTCATTCGATCATTGTGCATCCTGATAATCCCGCGCATATTTATTTCGGGCTTTCAGTGGGTGGTGTGTTTGAATCCACGGATCATGGAGCCAGCTGGGCGCCTCTAAACAAAGGCTGTGCTGCTGACTTCATTCCGGAACCGGACCCTGAGTTCGGTCACGATCCTCATTGCCTGGTTCTGCATCCCTTGAAACCGGAACGGCTTTACCAGCAAAACCATTGCGGTATTTATCGTCTTGATCGGCCTGGAAAGGAGTGGGCTCGTATTGGCAATAATATGCCAGCTGAAATAGGTGACATTGGCTTTCCGATTCTAGCTCATCCGAGAAAGCCCGATTGCATCTGGGTCTTTCCTATGGACGGCAGCACCGTCTGGCCTCGCACCAGCCCCGGTGGCAAGCCTGCTTTATACATGAGCAAAAACGGAGGTAAAAGCTGGCAAAGGCAGGATAAAGGTTTGCCTAGAAAGAACGCTTATTTCACGGTAAAAAGACAGGCAATGACCTGTGACAATAGCCGCCCGCTTGGAATTTATTTCGGCAACAGCCAGGGCGAGGTCTGGGCAAGCCGTGATGAAGGGGAGTCTTTCAAATGTATAGTCAGGCACCTGCCGGAAATTTATTCAATTACTGTGATGAATGCCTGAGATGCGCAGGTTCACAAATGCAGGTTCTGAAATTCAGGTTCGCGAATTCAGGTTCGCAAATGCAGGTTCTGAAATTCAGGTTCGCGAATTCAGGTTCGCGAATGCAGGTTCTGAAATTCAGGTTCGCGAATGCAGGTTCGCGAATTCAGGTTCACAAATGCAGGTTCGCAAATTCAGGTTCACAAAGGCAGGTTTAAGTTTGATGCAAATCATGATTCCCAGCCCGCTTCGGTCATATACGAAAAATCAACATCAGGTTGAGGCTGAGGGCAGCACTTTGTGCGAGTTGCTTGCAGATCTTGATTTGCGATATCCTGGAATACGATTTCGTATGATTGATGAGCAAGATTGCATTCGCCAGCATATAAAAATTTATGTCGACAGGGAACTTGTAAGTACGATCAAAACGCCACTTTCCGGTGGCGAGACTATCCACATAATTTGTGCATTGAGCGGTGGTTGAGCAGTGAACTCTTTTTTGAGCGAATCCGAACTTAACAGATACAGCAGGCATTTACTTCTGCCTGAAATTGGTGTTGCAGGTCAGGAGCGTTTGAAAAAAGCAAGTGTACTTATAGTGGGAGCCGGAGGGTTGGGTTCCCCTGTGCTGCTCTATCTGGCAGCTGCCGGTGTCGGAAAGATCGGAATTGTCGATTTTGATAAGGTAGAGAGATCTAATCTGCAAAGACAGATTGTATATATTGATGATGATGTTGAAAAAGCAAAAGCCGTAGTTGCTGCTTCGAGGGCAAGAAATATAAATCCTGAACTAGAAATAGTTGGGCACAATCTGCGTCTTGATGCTTCAAACGCCATGGAGCTTTTTGCAAACTACCAGATCATTGTCGACGGCAGCGACAACTTTGCCACGCGTTATCTTGTAAATGACGCCTGTGTTTTGCTCAAAAAGCCGAATGTGCATGGAGCAATATACAGATTTGAAGGGCAGGCAAGTGTTTTTTCATATGCCGGCGGACCATGCTATCGCTGCCTCTTTCCTGAACCGCCTGCAGCTGATGCTGTACCGAATTGCGCTGAAGCTGGAGTGCTGGGAGTAATTGCCGGAATCATCGGCTGCATTCAAGCAAATGAAACTCTTAAGTTAATTCTTGAAATAGGTGAGTCGCTTTCTGGCAAACTTTTGCTTTATGATTCGCTGTCATTGAATTTCGACAGTCTTCCTGTTAAAAAGAGCAGCGACTGTCCTTGTTGTGGGATTAGCCCTGAAATAACTGAGCTGCAAAATCTGGATCTGAGATGCAAAGCCGGGGAGGACATTATGGCGTCAAGAGTAATCTCGCCGCGTGAACTGAAAAATGAGCTTAATGAAGGCATAGAATTACTCTTGCTTGATGTAAGAACATATGAGGAAGTGCTTTTAAGTCGTATACAGAATTCCAGGCATATTCCACTTTCGGAGCTTCCAGACAGATTCTCTGAAATTGAATTTGACGCAGACATTGTAGTTTATTGCAAGAGCGGTGTGCGCTCTGCAAAGGCTGTGCAAATGCTTGTGGACAGGGGATATGCTAAAGCGAGAAATCTTGCCGGTGGTATTCTTGCCTGGGCAAGGGATGTGGAGCCAGGTTTGATTCAGTTCTGAACCGAATGCGATTTCAAGTGCTTCTTCCTTTATTAATCTTGTCTGATCCCTGAGCCTTTTTCGCTTTGACCAGGCTCTAAGATATTTGGCCAGAAATCTTAGAAGCAGAAAAATCGAAAATGGGCTTCTGGATGAAAAGAGAGGGGGGCTGCTTTTTCGCTTTGACCAGGCTCTAAGATATTTGGCCAGAAATCTTGTGCGCCGGGAGACCGGCTGAAGTAGGAGATGAAAGAGCTCTACATTG
>CAZTQO010000064.1:0-40576 GCA_964615655.1 uncultured Candidatus Obscuribacterales bacterium
CTTTTCCCTGTTTTCCTGGTATTCGTGACTCTTGCTTAGAGCGTTATTCCAAGGTCTTTCATTGCTTGTCATTGGTTTTCTCCTTAGCAGCTTTGTTTTTAAGACGAGAAAATCAAGCCAAGAGTTCAATTTAATTTGCTTAAATCATGAATTCAAGGGCAGTCTCCCTTCTCAAGCGAATTCGCTTGAGAAGGGAGTATCGAAACGCTAAAAGACGATGGTTTCCAAGTAAGCGTAAATTGGGTAGCTTCGCTGGACGGCGGCTTTACTTCGATTCTCGATTGTCTACGTTGGTACACTAAAAACTCATCTATTACGAACGGCCCGCAGCTGCAAGAGATAGTGTCATTTAGACGACTCTGGGTGTTTCCGTTATTGGGACAGGTAAACCTGCCCCAATAAGCGCTTATCGGAAAGGAACCTGCTGAGTTCGAAGCATTCGCGTTCCATTGCCACAGTATCTAAGCCCGAGTTCATATGATAAACCGGTCAAAATCTCTGAGTAACAGAAAGAACTAGAGACTCAACTCAAAAAAGTCTCTGAAATTTCTCATGCCGATCCTAGGGTAAAGCCTGTGTCTTATTAAGAGCTATGCGGCTAAGTTAGTAATTAAGTTTATCTGGAGAAAGCTAAGATGAGGCTGCACTTTCGGCTGCCGCGGACTTTTTTGTCGCGGTCTGTTTTTGCTGTGTTTTTTTCATTCACATTTGTTTTTAGCTTTATAAATTTCAGTATTCTTGCAATTCAAAAAGTTCAGGCGCTGGGAATTGATGCAGGCAGCCTGGGTGCGGCAGGCAGCATGGGTGACTGTTCCGATTCGGGAATTCTGGTTGCTTTTGCTGGTGCAAAAAAACTGGGAAACTGCCCGCTCAAACATACTGATGTAAAGGCTACTGTCTCCGGATATGTGGCCAGAGTCACGGTAAAACAGCAGTTTCACAACCCATATAATACAAAGATCGAAGCAAGCTATACTTTTCCACTGCCTCATGATGCGGCTGTCGATGAAATGACCATGAAAATCGGTAACCGGGTAATCAAAGGCAGTATCAAAAAAAGGGAAGAAGCCAGAAAAAAATATGAGGAAGCCCGAGCCAGAGGGCAGATTGCAAGCCTCTTAGATCAAGAACGCCCGAATATATTTAACCAGTCGGTGGCAAATATCGAGCCAGGTCAAAACATCGACATTGAAATCAAGTATGTAAATTTGCTCAAGTATGAAAATGGAGCTTTTAGCTTCGTTTTTCCAACAGTAGTCGGTCCTCGCTTTATTCCGGGACATGTTGCTGAAGGCAGAAGCGGGCATGGGCATTTGCAGGACACGGACATGGTGCCGGATGCATCTAAAATAACGCCGCCCGCGGCTCAACAAGGAGAACGCGCCGGCCATGACATTTCGATAAATCTTGCTATCGACGCCGGTGTGCCGATTCAGTCAGTGAAGTCTTTGCTTCATGAGGCTGCGACCGAAAGAACAAAAGCAAATCTGGCTACAGTCAAACTTATAGGGAAGGACAGGATACCAAACAAAGACTTCATTTGCAGCTGGACTGTTGCAAGTGACTCGGTGCAGAGCGGCTATCTTGCACACAAGCGGGGTGATGACGGCTTCATCAGTATGATGCTCATACCGCCAATAAAGGTAAAAGCAGAAGATACGCAGCCAAAAGAAATAATTTTTCTTCTTGATTGTTCCGGCTCGCAAAGCGGGCTGCCGATTCAGAAAGCCAAAGAAACAATGGAGTATATCGTAAGGCATATGAATCCCACAGACAGTTTCCGCATACTTGCTTTCAACAGCGGTGTAAGTGAGTTCTCCAAGAATGCCGAGCATGCAAGTGTTTCGATGCTTGATAAAGCGATAGCCTTTATCCAGCCTATACAGGCTCAGGGCGGCACCTGGATGGAGCCTGCTGTTGAGCGGGTCTGCTCGCTTGAGAATCCGGACCATAAATTGCGAATTGTTGTTTTTATGACCGACGGATATGTCGGCAACGACATGCAGGTGATTTCAACCATAAGAAAATTTCGAGGGCAAACACGCTGGTTCCCGTTTGGAACAGGTAACTCGGTTAACAGGTTCTTGATTGACAAAATTGCTGAAGAGGGGGGCGGTGAAGCAGAATATGTCTTGTTAAATTCATCGGCGCAGGAAGTCGGCAAAAAGTTCTATGATCGCATCAGCTCGCCGGTTCTAAGCGATATCAAGCTTGACTTTGAAAATGTCGAGATAAAGGAGCTCTTTCCTAAAGACCCCAGGGACCTCTGGGCTCAAAAGCCGCTTTATTTTTCAGGCCGTTATAAAAAAGCCGGCTCAGGAAAAGTGATTCTGAGCGGCTACTCAGCCGGCAAAGCATACAGGCAGGAGCTGAAAGTGGATCTGCCGCAGGAAAGTGCTGAAAATGACGTCTTGCCTTCGGTATGGGCAAGAGCGAAAGTGGAAAGACTCATGTCCGAAGACTGGCTGGGCGTTCAACTCGGCAAGCTCAATCAGGAGCTTAAAGATGAGATAGTGCAGACTGCACTCAAGTATCACATCATGAGCCAGTACACTTCTTTTGTTGCAGTTGATGAAAGCAGCAATACGGGAAAAGGCAAAGGCAAGCTTGTTCCTGTAAAGGTTGAGAATCCCGACGGAGTCGAAGGCGAGTCAGGGCAGAGCATCAGCAGTTTGCCGCCGCCGCCCCTGCCGGGTGCGCCGTTGCGTTCGCTGCCTAATGCGCCGCGTCCGTCCTTCGGAAAAGCAAGTTATGGCTCGGCCTATGCACCGGCTCCGATAGCGAGTTCGGGCTACGGTTATGGCGGGGGCATGGCTCCTGCTCCCCCGGTTCGCTCCGGTTCTGGAGGCGGCGCCGCCGCTGCGTCTCCGCTGCCGCGTTACGGTTCTGGTGGTGGTGGTGGCACGGGCGGTGGCTGGTCTTCCGGTCCGATGTCAGGCGACGGAGGAGCCGCAAGCTTACCTGGCGCCAGTACGACGGCCGTGCGCGGCACTATGATGCGCCCGACAAATGGCAAATACCTGAGCAACTACGGTGACCGTATAAAGAGAAAAACGGAAGAGCAGGAAGCTTCAGGCATCAAAGAGTGGGCTAAAGAGAAGGGCCCGGATAAAAACAGCTCTGATAATAAAGCAGCAGAAAATAAAACGGTCCGGGCAACTGCTACAAAGAGCCTTGAAAAAATTTCGCCGGCTTTAAGTGCCCTGATAAAGAAATCGCCACTGAAGAAAGTAACAGTGCGTGTGGAGCTTTCGGAGTCGCCTGGTTCTTACTTGCTAAGTCGCTTGAACAAGCTTGGTCTTGATGTTTTGAAGCGGGAAGGAAAAACATTGATTGCAAATATCGAGCTCAGCAAAATCGAGGAGCTTTCTCAAGTTCAGGAAATCTTGAAGCTGGACCTCGGCTAAGTTCAAGTCAGTATAGACTTCATTTTGAGAATGACTGAATACTAGATTTGAACTCATTTGTACGAGATTGAACCAATTCATCAATCTTTTCTACAGTTTGGTTTGAAAGGTTTGCTCTAGACATCTCTGCTATAAGGTTAGATGACTCTTGGCTTAGTTTCTCAGCTAGTTCTGTGCCAATTCTTTTTAGGGCCGCTGTGTTCAATTGAACTTCCATACAAAATTTTCGCCAGTTTTCTCTAGAGATCTTATTCATCTCCGCTCGACCACCGATAGTCATTGCAAATTTCGAAGCAAGTTTTTCGTCCACCGCACCGCATAAAATGTCATAAGTTGGAGAAAGCGTAATATCATCAGCACTCTTATGTAGAATAGAAAAATTCTTGGCGTGGCAATCTGTGTTTGCTATTAAGAAATTGAATATAACCCTCTTAACGAGCTCCTGCTTGTTAAGCAATGGGAGCGTAGTATGGCCAATTACATCAAAACAGTCCCTGAGAGTCGGTCCACCATCCGCCTGGTATTTACGGGTAGAAACAACTCCAAGTGCCTGACAAAAATCCTCTTGATGAATTCGACTAATCACTCCGGCATCAGTGATCCGACGATCAAATCGTTCAACTAGCAAGACTTCTAGTACGCCAATTCTTTTGATTGCAACATTTGCCGTTTGTAATCCGACTCTTTTGGCAAGAGTCATACAAAAGTATTCATTGTGCACTGAGTGTTGAATTCCGTTGATTGGTGGCTTCAAGATGTGGGTTGTCGGGACACTTGGGCCGGGAACACAGAGTTGATTTTCAATCAAACAAAGTGCTGCTTTATCTTGTGCACCACCAAGGGAAATTCTGAATCCTTCGATACCGGCAAAAAGAGGCCTCGCGGGCAACTGAGTTATCAACTGATAGAGATCATCATCAGGTATTGGAGTGCCTTGCAATTTGTATCCATCTTCAGGAACATAATCGTCATCAGCACGCCGAATGGAAACAGCTCCGGCACAATCAAAACCAATTTGTTCAAGCAAGCTAAAACTGCTTTCTGATCTCAGTCCAAGAACTTTGGCAATCCTGCTCTTGATGGTGGGCCCGTCAGGTAATAGTGCACCAAAGAAAGCTTCGCATGCTTTAGCCTTGTAAGGTTCAGCCCTTAAAGGCATACTTAATGACAAAAAGCGACCCGCATCCTCATTGTAGGTGAATTTCATGCTACCGCTAACCAGTTGGAGCTTGCCGACGGGTTTGTCACAAAGCCAAACGACAAGCTGCTTCTCATTCACTCGTCAGCCCTCCCCTGTTGAGGCAATTTTGCAGTTATTGTGATGCCTAAGAGCTGGGCCACGGCGAGCGCCTTGTCAAGCTGGCATGTTGGCTTTCCATTCTCAAGTTCCACAATGAATCTTTCTCCGCATCCTGTGAAGTCTGCCAAATCTTTTTGACGTAATCCTTGGGCTTTTCTCGACTTTCGAATTGACAGTCCAAAATCGATGGAATTCTTTATTCTCATTTGTTTTTCCCGGCTTCCCGCACGGTAAGTTTACCACAAAAGCTCCAGGCTGTCTTACCCCTCGGGAAGTTTTCGTGCCTCAATGGACAGCCTTACCGCTCGGGAAGTTTTCGTAGATGCAAAAACTAACCCTTCAGCTGATAAAGGCTCGATTCAGCCTGTAGCTATCCTTGAAGCAAAGCATAGTAAAATTGTCATCCAGATCAAGAGGCAAGGCTTGCTGTGCCGGCTGACTTCATATTCAAACTTTTCATGCTCTTATGTGTTCTGGGTATGGAGTTGTCCTGGTTGTTTAGCTTGGCTATGCTGGGCGACCGGTCGTCGCCGGAGTATTCTAAATGGGAAGTCGAAGCTCAACGAAGATCGATACAGCGCCGTTTAAGAGATCCGCTTTATTATGTGCAGAGAGTCGCTCCGTCTGATGGAGAAATGAGCGTCTATATTTCCTGTTACTACGGATACTCCATTGTTAATATAGCTCTGCTTTACAAACGAGACGAGGCATTCAAAAAAGAAGCCCGCCGCGAATTGCTTGAACTTTTGATCCTTGCCGAAGCTGCTTCCAAGAAAGCGCCGTTAAATACTGAGAGTTACTCGAAACTGAGGCCAGCAGGCGGGATTATCCCGGCAGGCAATACTAATTTGTTGCGCGCCGGTTATCTGATGATCGGCGGTAAAGATCCAGAAGTAGCAGCTGCTTTCCATGAGAATAGCAAGCTGTTATTAGATGCATTTACAAACTCGCCGGTCCCGTTTTTAGAGTCAGCACCAAAAATGTACTGGCCGATCGATAACTGTGCTGGATTGGAATCATTGAGGCTCCATGACAAACTGTTTGGAACAAGCTATTCAAAAGCATGCAACCGGGCAAAAGAGTTTTTGCAAACTCATGTGGATCCTGAAAACGGCATGATGAATATACAGGTAGATAAATCCGGACTCAGGCTCGATGTTCCGCGTGGTTGCGGCCTGTCCTGGCAGATTGCTTTAATGCAAGGCTTTGCTCCGGCCCTGAATAAAAGCCAGTATCAGCTTTACAAACAAAACTGGTTTATGCCGCTTTGTGGCATGTATGCAATCAGAGAATGGTGGCCTGGCCAGGAAAAGATGTCTTTGATACCGGCTGGTCCTGTGGTGGCCGGAGCCGGCTGGGCTGCCACCGGGCTTGGAATCGGTGCGGCGCATATTAGCAACGACCTCGACGGTTTTATTGGCCTGCTGCGTGGTTTGGAATTACTGGGATTTCCCTGCTTGAATCTGCGCGGCGAAAAATATTACTGCGGCGGCTTGTTTCTGGTGGCCGATATTATGGCCTTATGGGTAAAAACCAACTGTGTCTGGGACAGGCCGGACCTTGATTATCGAGAAATCTGGCAGGCAAAAGCGTTCAAAAATTTGCTTCCAGACTGGCCGTATTATTTAGTAATTGCCGGGGCAGCGTTGATATCATTTTTGCTTGTCTTTCTGCTTGCAAATGATCTTATGAGTTCCTGGAGAAAGCTTCGCCAGCTTCCAGTTTCGCAATGGACCAGAGCTAACAAGATAATGTTTTGTGTGCAGAGTTCTTTGGCTTGCCTGGTTTTGTACGAACCGGTCTTTTTGTGGCCGCTTCTAGTTTTGATGATGCTTGTGCTTAAATTTGTCGAGCAGAAGAAGTAGATTCGTATTTTTGCTTTGAGTTTGTACGCACTTTCGCTACACAAAAAAGACACACATTAGAACAGACTTATTTACGTGCCAGATCCTAAACTGGAAGAGAACTGGCAAAGGGGGGGGGGCGTTCAAATCATGATCCGTATTGTTTCCATCATGGCATATGAAAATTAGAGAATGACTTTAGTCAGTTTCAATGAACAATGGAGTGAGAATGGAAAAGCCGTCTGAGCAGCCAGCAAAATTTAACGAAAGAGACGATGCACCGGAATCCGAGCACTTTGTCTTGAAGGAGGCTTCTGTTCTGCCGGATCAATTGATTGGATTGGAACTTGATGGCAGGTACAAGATTATAGAGCCCATTGGTAAAGGTGCTTGGGGTAATGTGTATTTGGGTTGGCACCTTTATTTTGACAAAAAAATTGCGATAAAAATCATTCACCAGCATCTATCCGATGATCCAGCTAGCTTGAAGCGCCTTGAGAAGGAAGCGATTCTGCTGAGCAAGCTGGATAACAATCAGATCGTTCGAGTCATGGATGCCGGCATGATTCCTGTTCCATACATAGTCATGGAGCATTTTGATGGCACCCCTCTTAATCTATATCTAAAGAAGAACGGTCCGCTCGAGCTTGACCTTGCCCTTGAACTATTTTTGCAATTGTGCGATGGGCTGAGTGCCGCGCATGCTCTCGGATTTGTTCATCGGGATCTGAAGCCGTCCAATGTAATGTTTAAGATGAATGATGATGGTCAGTTAAGCTCCAAGATTCTGGACTTTGGAATCGCGAAAATTATCGAAAACAATACCGATGTTGACAGAATTACCATGACTGGAGAAGTACTGGGCAGTCCACCCTACATATCACCGGAGCAATGGTACGGGCAGGCGGACCATCGTTCGGACATTTATGCGCTTGGTTGCATCATTTATGAAGTCCTTACGGGCAAGCAGGCTTTCAATGCCCGGTATGGAATCGAGTACCTTCATCAGCATTTGTCATCCGAGCCTACTCCAATTTCTCGGGTTTGCCCGGAGCTGGAAGTTCCTAAAGGGCTGGAAGCTGTAATTGAGAAATGCCTGCGGAAAGCTCCGAACGATAGATATCAATCAAGTGCCGAGCTTCGCACTGATCTCAGGAAAGTCAAAGGTGGGAAAAAGATCAAAATCGAGAGCCGCCCGCCTCTAGATCTGGAAAGAGCAGCAGGGAAATTTCCAGTTGGATATATTGCTATTTCGATTGTACTTTTGCTCGTGGTCGCATGTTTCCAGATTTTTCTTTCTGAAAAGTCAAACTCTGGAGTTGCGACACCTGCCCCAATATCGACACCTGCCCCAATATCGACACCTGCCCCAATATCAACACCTCTTGCTTCAAAGATCGCCGGAAATAACTCTACAGTGCAAATTCCCAAGGATGGTAAATTCAGCTTCTTAACAGGCACAGCTGACGGTCCCAGAGACATTCGTTATTGTGGGATGGATGGATTGAGGGTTCATGAGAATGGTGGTGACGCCACAATTTTGCATGACATGGGCGCTATAGACTTCGAAAAAGCAGAAATCCCCTGGGATAGTATGGGGATCGATAGAGGATACGTAGCCGCCCACGAAGGACACGTTTATGCAGTTCACGTAATGCACGATTTTGCTGCCGATTTCTGGGTTAAAATGCAAATTTTGGAACTGCAGGCAGGTGAATGGATGAAGATTCGCTGGCAGCGTTTAGACAATGTTCCTCTGCCAAAAGATGGCAGAGTCGTATTGCGGGAACCGGGATTTAGAGGTTGGACGTCTGATCAAGAGTTGAAAGATGGACGAAACGATGTCTCGCGAGTTCTCAAAGATGGCGTGGTCAGGTTACAAGTTCTCAATTGTGCTGGTGGTGGCAATCCAAGTCAAATTTGCATGGCTGGAGTAACCAATGGGCGAGTAGACGTGGTGAGTAGAACTCCGTTAAACATGGCGGTTCCCATTGACCGCAGTTCGCGAGCTGTTACTTTCTTCAAGGGAGGATTCATTCCCGCCGGTAAAGTATGGGTAGTTCGCAAAGCCACATTTGAATGCTCCGGTGATGCCAATGTGTACGCAATGGTAAAAGGCGTGCCTGTTGTATACATGAGCAAAATGATGCACCCGTTCCGCGGCACACGAGCAGGGGAAATTGTCGTTCATCCAGGAGAGGAAAACACAGTCTATGCTTCAATCGATCGTGGACAGGGCAAGTGTGATATCACTCTTGAAGGAGATATATTGCCTGAAAATGAAACGTTTGGAGTCTGTTTTTGACCCAGTTTCGCGAATGCGGTCAAGGACCATTTGTACATTATTCATTCCTCTGCGCTGTTTAGCTCAAGGTCGCCTGCCAATCAAATCGACGGCGACCTGTGGATTAAATTGAAAATACTAGATTATGAGCCTAATAAATGGATTATTTTTCGCTGGGAGAAAATGCCCACACCATGAACAATAGTAATGACCGGCCAGTCTGAATTCGTTTTTTTTTTTGCGAAGGGTTCCGCATCTTTCCTTGCAAGCAGACCCCCTAAATCAGAACTGTTAGCTAGCGGCAGCGGCATTAAGCGGAATGCATATTTTTATGCAAGCGGCATTGCCTTTGCTCTCAAAATCCAGCTTGCCGTGATGGCTTTCGATAATTTGTCTGGCAACCGGCAGGGCCAGGCTGCCTGTATGCTGAAAAGCTTTGAACCTGTCGAAAATCTCCATATCTTCTCTAATTTGGCTTGCTTCGCTTTCGATTTTGATAAGCAGCACGTTTTCCAGAACTTCAAAACTCAAATTCATTGTCCCTGAGTTGGAAGTCTCGTTTATGGCAAAGTTCAGTATATTCGTTAATGCCTGGACAAGGCGTTCGCTATCGCATCGCATCATAATAGCTTCAGGACTCTTAAAACTAAGAGTCAGATTTTTCTTTATTGCAAGTCGTTTGGCTATTGCAGCGAGTTCTTCTGCAAGCTCACTGGTCTCTTGTGTTTGCAGCTCCAGTTGCATCATGCCGGCGCTGAGCTTCTCAAGATCAAGCAGATCGTTTATGAGCTCAAGAAGATTGCTCGCCTGAGCCATGATTTCTGCAAGCTCAACTTTCGTAGCATGGTCAATTTCGCCGAAGCTGCCTATTTCTAATAGCTTTGAGTTGCCCATCAATGCAGTAAGCGGCGTGCGCAGGTCGTGACCAACCATATGCAAAAACTCGCTGGTCAGTTTTTCTGCTTCGATTTTTGCGCTTATATCATGCGCTACACAAAAGATATGCGCTTCGCCGGGCGGTTTGGACATCGACCAGAGCACATGGCAAACAGAGCCGTCTTTGCGTTTTACTGCTGCTTCAAATTTATTGCTTGCAAAATCGCTTGCAAGATTTGCTTTCATCAACTCTTTGTATTCATCAATACAAAGCTCAATTACAAGCGTATCGGCAAGCTCTGCTGCATCGTATTGCCAGAGCTCTTCCACCGCCGGATTGATTTTCACGAATCTGCCGTTCTGGTCTATTGAACAAATAACTTCTTTTGATTTGTATAAGACGGAGCGTTCTTTGCTTCTGGCTTCCAGCAACGTTTCGGCAGCACTGTGGAAGACTCTGTCTAAGTGAGCCAGCTCATCGTCGCCCTCAAGAATCTCGGCAAGCGGCTGCTCTTGAGCGAGTTTCCGACAGTTGTTCGACAAGTGAATCAGCCTTGAGGTGATCCGGCGGCTGAAATAGACAGCAAGCGCAATTGAGATGAGAATGTTTAAGATTAGCCCGCTTGAAAGCAGAATGCCCTGTGTCGAGCGCAGCCCGGCAATTTTTGCCGGGCTGGCCGCCTGTTTCTTTATAGAATCGGAGATGAAGTGTTGTATCTGCCTTGAAAGAATGCTGGTTTTCATCAAACCGCGAATTGTAGTAAAGCTGCTTTTCATCGTGCTCAGCCCCCGATTTTTCACCAGATTGCTGAGCATTTGAAGATTGTCTTGCTGATTTGCTGCTCCTTCTTTCAATACAGCTTCACAAGCGCGGCAGCTTGCTTTTATTTTTTCAATTTCGGCAAGTCGCGATTTCGAACCGGCAGAGAGGCGCTTCATTTGTGCTAAAAGCTGTCCGGGGCTCTCGTTCTTCAAGCCCTTGCTCGGGTCAAGTGAGCTCTGTCTGTAATGAAACCAGAGCTTGAGGGCTGCGTAAGAAAGGTTGCGTTCTCTGGTTTCTGCCACTGCCAGCGCCTGTGATTGAATGAAAACAAAAGCCAGGAGCGTAATCAAGATTATTTCAAGCAAAAGCGGCACGGAAATAAGAATTAAAGCCTGGCGGCCGAGACTCAACTGTCCTGAATTTGTTTTTGAAATCTGTGAAAGGCTCATGGTGCTTCGCCCGGGATTATTTTGCCAGGTCAGTGAAGGCGCAGCCGTCTCGTGAGCCTGGCTGAGCTTATGCTCGGGATTCTGAACCGGCATTTGTGTGAGAGGGATTTCGAAGCAGAAAGTACTTCCTTTGCCGGCTTCGCTTTCAACTCCGATACTACCCTTATGCCATTCAACAAGCTCTTTGCAGATTGGCAGGCCAAGTCCTGTGCCTGCAGCTCTTTTTCCATCAGCAGCGCTTACCTGCTTGAATTTTTCAAATATGGAACTCTGAAATTCGGCAGGCACTCCCCGGCCTCTGTCTTGAATTGAAAATTTCAGCTTGCCGCCAGAGCTTAATGCTGCCCGCATTTCCACGACTTCGTTGTCAGGCGAATATTTTATTGAATTTGAAAGCAGGTTTATAAGTACCTGCATTATTCGTCCTCTATCTGCCTCAAAGCCTTCATTGCCCGAGTACTCGATTTTAATCCCACGTTTGGAGGCTATGGGCTCGAGTTCATTAGCTGCCGCTTTCATGAGCTCGTACGAATTCAAGTCTTCAAGTGTAAGCTCGGGAGTTTTATTTGAAGCAAATAAGTCCTTCTGCATCAGATCTTCAGTTAATGCAAGCAGGCGCCCCAGGGTTTGTTTCAAGCCAGTGATTTTTGCCTGGACTTTTTCGTTGCTTTCTATTGTCTTAGTTTGCATTCGTTCGATTGAAGCTGAAATTTTCTCAAGCGGCAGAAGCAGATGCCTGCTTGCAAATGAGAAATACTGAGATTTCAGTTGTTCCAGTTTTTTAAATTCGCTTATGTCGTGAATCACGCAAAACCATGAGCGCTCGCAGGCTTCCCAGAAGACCGACCAGGCGCTTTCAGCCATGCTGCCGTCTGCCTTTAGAACACGGGCCTCGAAGCTCGTAGCCGGATTGCCCGAACTACACTCTTTTAAATGATTGATTACTGCCTGATGATCTTCTTTGTAGATTGAGGCAAAGATACTTTGATGTTTTAGCTTGTCGGGATCAAGGCCTAATAGCTCCTTGCTTGCAGCATTTGCCTTCTTAAATTGAAAGGGCTCGTCGATTACGCAGATAAGATCACTTGCATTATTGAACAGTGCGTTTTCATGCTTTGCTGCATCTCTCAGCGACTTATCCATGGAGCAAAATGAGGCATCGAGCATGGCGATTTCGTCCGAGCCTTTTTCTGCTTCTCCCAGAGCTCTGTCGCTATTCAAAAGCAGAATCTTATTGCTGATTTTTTCCAGGCGCAAAAGAATGGATTTGCGAAAGTAATAATAGAGAGATACGGCAAGCAAAAGATTTGCCAGCACGGCGCCTATAAGTATTGCTGCCTCCTTTTGTCTGATGCTCTCCATTCTTTTTGCGTTTTGCTTTACCATAGACTCAGTAAGCGCAAGCAGTTTCATATCGGGCTCGGTCGCTTCAATCAGTGTTTCTTGAGTCGTTCTTACAAGAGGCAAGATTTTAAGAAGATCAGTAAGATCTTCGGAATTGTCTTTTGCCAGTGCTCTTATTTGCTCCATCTGGCTGTTTATCACGTCCTGATATCGCAGTGGTTCTCTTAAAGCTTCCTCTAGCTTTCCCAGTCCTTTTGAGGCTGCAATTACTCTGTCTGTGGCAATTCTTGCTTCCTGAATTTTCTTTTGGGGATCTGCAATTCCGACCGCGCTCATTTTAGGATGAATGCTTGCAAAAATTGCCCAGGCGGAGTCGGTGCTTTTGGCAATCATGTCCGACATGGCGATTGACAGGTTGCGGAGCTTGCTTTCTTCGATGCCGATTCGATCTGTTTCAAGCAAAAGCGATGCGATAAGACCAACAAAAATCAGACCAAGCAAAAACGGTGCGCCAACTAGAAGCAGACCTTTGTGGAAGATTCTCAAATTTGAAATCATGCCGGAATTTTATCACCTGAAGAAACTCGGAATGCCAGCTAAAAATTAAATGGCTCAAGGCGCAGGAAGCGATATAAATGCTTCGGCTTGCCGCCATTTTGCATGAGGCTGGCCCGGTCCGGTCGTTTGTGCACAACCTGTTTTTTCAACTGTGGAACATCAAGACCCGCAATATAAGATGCAATTACAGAAAATGCCGGACCATGTCCGAAGTCTTTTGTTACCAGATTTGTCACATCTATGAACCTGGATTTCTCGCCGAGTTCGCAGTCAAGCTCGGGGTTTTCTGCAAGCCATTGCTTCACGTCGGTAGGCTCGGTGAAGTCGTTGCCGAGCAAGAGGTCGCCGGTATCGGTTGTAAGTTGTGCCAGATATGAGCTGCTGAATACGGTGGCACGTTCGCGTGTGAATTTAGGCGGGTCTATAGGCCGGCCGAGTCTGGGTTGTTCGTGCAAGTAATGAGAGAGAATTAGCGCTTTGTCTCTGTCGGATACGAAAACATATACTTTGTTGCTGACCGCGTCTTCGAAGATTTTTTTCTTGAGTTCAAATAGCAGGAAATCGATATCGCAGGAACAGAGAAAGAGATTGCGAAAGATTGCTTCGTGTCGCGGTATGCAGTTCTTGTTCAGATACCAGTAAATGAGCCTGCCGCCCATACTGTGAGCCACAATGTCAATCTGGCTTTCCGGGTTTTTTTCCTGCAATATTCGCTCCAGGAATTTATCGAATGACGGCGAGCTCCATTCAAGATTAGCCTCGTCGGTACCATATTCGGTTCTTGCTCCGATTGAGGGCCAGCTGAAAAGAATCGGGAGCATCTTTTTTTGAGGACTGCTTTCGTATTGCTGGTAGTCGTGAAAAAGCATGCAGGCGTCTTCTGCGGCTTCTTCAAAGGGTTTGTCATAGCCGTGAATGTAAATGCAAATTGAACCGGTCCAGTCTCTGATACGTTTGAAAAATGCTTCCTCGCTGGTTTTGCTTACAAACGTGAATTTTGCTTTTCGCCAGGTATTTGCGTTATGACGCAAAAGCTTTTTGTATTCCTTTCCTTTGTCGCTTGTGGAGGGGGTTTGCATGTTCTTTGGTTGATAAAGACCGGCAATTCCATATTCAAGTGAGCCTTTACCCAGGTCCAGATGCCGGTCGCCTTCATATTCGGGAGACTGCTCGCTGCCTTTATTAAGTCTTGTGGTTGCAAAATAAACCTGGGTGGTTCTGGTTTTTTCCTCTGTTCTTGAGCTGTCACCTTCTTCGGCGCGGCCGCAAGCTTCGCCCGGCAAGCAGAGCGCAAGCAATAAAGAGACTATCAGGCTCATTAGGTGAACAGTAATATTTGTAGTTTGAATTCTCGCCGGCATAGAGTCCGATATAGACGGAAAACCTCACGAGTGTTGCTCAGGACGCGCTTTTATACATAAAGCATATGCCACAAAGGGCAATGCCTGCAACGGAAAACTCAGCGTGAGCCTATATCAATACGGGTCGAGTCTGATATAGCGATAGAGCACCAGTGGTTTGCCACCGCACTGATTTAAGTACTCTTTGTCCGGGCGCTTATGTACTATCCGGCTTTTGAGCTGTGGAAGCTGCATTTTACCGGCAATCATTGAGGAGATTAAAGGTGAGGAAAGCGCATGTCCTAAATTTGCAACTGCCAGGTCGCTTAAATCAATAAGTCTGGATTTTTCACCGAACTCCTGGCTAAGCGAGGGATTTCTTGCAAGCCATTGCAAGACGTCCGGGTTCTCACTTGAGCCTGGACCCAGCCATACTTCGGCCGCATCTAAGAAAAGCTTGCTCCAGAATTCTCCGCTTGTAAATTTACTTTTGTTCGGCTCGTCTTTGTTTGCCTGGACGTCCTGGACGTTTTTTGCCTCCGTCCCGGTCGGCTCGGCACCGGGAGGGTCTATGGGCCTTCCCAGGCGCGGCGCTCCGTGCATGTACTGAGACATGATCAGCGGCCTGTCTCTGTCTGAAACGAATATGTAAACATGGTTTTTTACCTGAGACTCAATAATCGGTCTCAGCTCTTCGAATTTATGGAAATCAACGTCTGCCGAGCACATGTATATGTTGTTTATAGGGCTTTCAGTGTTTTCCTTTTTGCCTGCTCCGGTCTTTTGTCTTTGCTGCAGGTACGATACTAATAAGCGGTTGCCCATGCTATGCCCGACAATTTCGAGCTCTGCAGACTCACTTTTTTCAGCAATTATGCTGTCGAGCAAATCACAGAAGCCTTTTTTGCTCCACTCAAGACTCGCTTCATCTTCGGAGTATTTTTTCTTGTCGCCTGCTGAAGGCCAGCTGAATACGATTGGCAAAAAATCTTCTTTGTCTTCTGTATATTGAGCAAAATCAGCGCTCAATATCGCTATGTCCTGAAGTGATTCAAGAAATGTCTTGTCGTAGCCATGAATGTAAATGCAAATTTTATTGCGGGCATTCCTTACTTTTTCAAGCAAGTCGTCTCTGGTAAAGCAGCCGATAAAGTTAAGTTGGGCCGCATGCCAGAGTTCGCTTTCCACACGCATCATTTCTCTGAACTGGGCGCCATTTGTGGCTTGCCTGCAACTCAGGAGCCCGAGCGGTGTTTTTAAGGTCGCGGTTCCGTATTCCATTGAGCCCGAGCCAAGATCCAGATGCCGCCTTCCTCCGTATGAAGGGCTCGAGCGGCTTCCTTCGTTGAGTCTTGAAGAAGCAAAATAAACCTGTATGTTTCTGGGAATTTTTACTGCGCTGGCAAGCTGATCCTGATTATTGCCTGCCGATGGCAGAGCCGCCAGGTCTAAAAAGCAGAACGGAAGTAGAAAAAGACAAAGCAGCATTCTTTTCACAAAAGCACTGCAATGAGCACTTTCGAGAGCTTGATGCTGCTCTTTATTGACTGATTTCAATAAGAAGTTCCGGCTTTACTCTTCTCTTTGAAGCAGGTTCGGCGACACACCTACGTGTCTTTTGACCTGGCCGAGAACGCGCTGTCCGTTACGCACAATGCTCTGAGCTTCTGCAAGCGTTCTGCCCATATTGTTCAGATCGGTATCAATGCGGGTGAGCACCTGTTCGGCATAATGATCCGCACCTTCGCGAACCCGGGCCGCGTCTTCTTCCGCTTCGATTCTCAGCTTGTCGGCTTCTGCAAGGGCCTCGCGGCGCATTTGCTCGACTTCCTGCACTACTTGCTTACGGATGCGGTCAACTTCTGCCTGCACAGCCTTTAAGAGCTCGGACTCCTGGACCATGTTTTCAGCCTGGCGGCGCGCAGTTGAAATGATTTGCTCGGCACGTCTTTGCGATTCACCAATTATGTCATCACGCTGCTGCAGCACTTCGGTAGCTTCACGGAGTTCTTCCGGTAGCCGTGCTCTTGCCTTGTCCAGCACTTCCAGGAATTGATCGGCATTTATGAATTTGAACTTCCAAACGCCTGATGCATCCTCTATGAGGTGCTCGAGCAAGTCGAGATGCTTGTAGATTGATGTCTGCTTATATGCAGCTGTATTCGGACTTAGTGCTACTGTCGTTGTCATTACTCAGCGCCTCTGCTGAAGTTAAAGTGCTTTTTCAAGTACATGTGGACTGCCGGGGGTACGAATTCTGAAACGTCTCCGCCTAACCTGGCGATCTCTTTCACGGTTGACGAGCTTATAAAAGAATACTCTGGTTTTGTCATGAGAAAAATAGTTTCTAGTTCAGGAAACAGTTGTTTGTTGGTCTGGGCCATGCCCAATTCTGCCTCGTAGTCTGAAACTGCTCTCAATCCCCTTATGATTACTGAAATCTTCTTATTCTTTGCAAAATCTACTGTCAGTCCCTGAAATGTATCCACTTTCACTCCCGGTATATCTTTCAGTACCTCTCTTATAAGCTCAGCGCGTACTTCGAAAGGCAAAAGAGGAGATTTACCAGGATTTGCCACCACCGCCATTGTGACTTCATCTACGAGCCTGGAGGCTCTTGTGATGATGTCTAGATGTCCGAGTGTCATCGGATCGAAAGATCCCGGGTATACGGCTCGAATCAAAACGGTCCTTTCCCCAAAACCTCTTCAATTTGCGATGTTACATGGAACATCCGAATTAGCCAAGACAAGGATTCAATTACCTTGTCAACCGAAATAATAACACAGCAATTCTTGATTCCGGACTCTTTGCAACCCTAGCTTTCTTTAATGCGATTACTACGAAAAAGCAGTTGCACTCTTAGAAATGCTTGCTGCTCTTGATCTTAGCCCTGTAGTTCAAGGGAGACGATGCCTCTGCGAGACAGCCGTTTCTGTTAAATTACGCAATTTCATAAACCCGCGACCACATATTGATCCGATTTTGTCTGCATATCCAATCGCAAGCGTCTGATTACCCGGCTTTCAGAAGATTCTTAGCATGATTTCAGCTGATTTGTTACTTTAAGTTTCAAATTAAGTCTCGGGGCCTTCACTGGCACGGTTTTATCCTTTTTTCAATCAAAGAATTGATTACTAAAGTCATGACTCACGCTTGCAGATGAAAATCTTGTTTAGTTCTCTTTTGGCAAGCAAACGGGCTGTTTCGATCGATCATCGACGTGCAAATTGTCTAGTGCCTTGCTGTAAGCCTTTTTCGTTTCGTATTTTGATCTCAATCTTTGCAGGATTAAGAAGAAGAGTGCCAGAACGCATGCCGTTCCTGCCCAGGGCAGGAGTGAAAAAATCGCCAGATGAAAAGCAAGTTGATCCGCCGCCTGTTTGTATTTCTGGTAACTGTAACCATAAATGAGAGCTCGGCTCTTGCTCTCGTTTGTCCATGGTTGGGCAATTGTCGGGAGATTCTCGAACAGTCTTTGCAGTGTATCCACTGACATTGTTTGGAAAGACAGTTTTGCTGTGTCCACGAAAGATCTTGTCGAATCTACTGCAGCAAGGTAATCTTTCTCGTAGCGCAATGCTCGATTTAGTTGTTCGGGGTCACTCTGGCTCAGCAGTTTGATCTTGCCTAATTTCCTTTGCATCGAATCAATCTCTGTTCTGTCCAGAGAGTTGCTGGCGCCTATATTTCCGGATGAGAGCGCCCCGGAAATGCTGGCGTTTCGCTTTAGTTCTTTGAACTCTGATTTTATTTGCGGAAGCAAATAAAAGACTAACGACGAGATAACAATTGCGCAAACAGAAAGCAAACACATGAGCCATGATGACAGTACCTTACCTCGTTGAACGGCGTTCATTCTGCCTGAAAAAAGCTTCCAGTAAAACTTAAGATTGGTGCCGATACTGCTTTGATGAAGCGCTATTTGTTTGAGCTCGATTGCCATTTCCAGTGCGAATTGATAGCGATGCTCTTTATCTTTGGCAAGCGCTTTTAGAACAATTGCTTCCATCCTGCTTCCAAGTTGTGTCTGTCTTATATCCAGAGGAAAGCGAGCCGGCGCATCGTTAACGTGCTTATTGATTATCTCGAAGATGGTTTCACCAAGAAAAGGTGGAGAGCCTGTAAGAGCCTCATACAAGACACAACCCAGTGAATATATATCCGTGCGCGCATCAACAGGTATGCCGGAGCACTGTTCGGGACTCATGTAGAGCGGCGTGCCAAAAATTTCCCCAGTTTTTGTCTGGATCATATCTTGAGGAGCTTGGCGATTGAGCTCTTTTGCAATACCTAAATCCACCAGTGTTACTTGATCTTCTCCGTTTGCGTCTTTGCCTACTAGTATGTTTGATGGCTTTATATCTCTGTGAATTATCGATCTGTCGTGAGCATGGGCGAGTGCGTTCAGTACTAGCTCGGCAACTTTGAGCAAGCGTTCCGGTGTCAGTTCTCTTTTCTTAATGAGCTGTGATAGTGATTCTCCGTTGAAAAAGTCCATCACCATGTATGGTTTTCCTTTGTGAACGCCGAAGTCATGTACACGAACGATGCCCGGGTGATCGAGCCGTGTACCGAATTTGGCTTCCTGTTGGAAGCGCCGGATTGAATCAGTGTCTCTACTGTCAGCCGATGAAATAACTTTCAAAGCAAAACATTTGTCTAAATGAAAATGCCGAACTCTATATACAGATCCGTTGCCACCCTTTCCGAGTAACTCAAGAATCTCGTATCGCTCAGCAAATGTTTCACCTAAATTGATTTGCTCTATCTGACTGGATTCAGTTGAAGGCTCCGATTCACGCACGGCTTCAACAGTCTGCGAATTTGTCAACGCTAATACTTCTTTGTCGGGGGGATCCACGTTTAGGCTCCACGAAACCCTTTCATGCCAACATACCCGGGCAATCAGGCAGGTAAACTGGGCATCCATAGTTTTTCAGGGTTTTGCGATCCTGCTCAGCATGCTTAGCGCTCGGCATCCCAAGCGAATCTTTGAGATGTCTGTTTGCCGGGTCAGGCTGCTTCAAGCAAGAGCTTTCAAATCCTCAAGCAACTCCTCAGCTTTTGCATATCTTTTTTCAAGCTCTTGCTGCGTCGAGCGAGCCACAATTGCATCAAGAGAATCGCTTGTTTTTGCTGCGCTTGTCTTGTCGTTCAGTTCCGCCGGATGTAATACCGTAATTGGTGGTGGCTCTTTTGCCGTAAGCAGAAAAAAGAGAGTAGCGCCAAGCGAATAGAGATCGCTTGCGTTTGTGGGCTTGCCTCTGAATTGCTCCGGTGAAATATAGTTGGGCTTACCTACGACAGAACCGGTGACTCCGCTTGAGAGCTCCTGCGCTACCGAAAAATCGATGAGTTTGGCTTTGCCGTCAGGACCGAGCATTATATTGTCCGGGCTTATGTCTCTGTGAATTACTGGCGGCTCTTGATTGTGCAGGTAAGCAAGTATATTGCAAATCTGGCTGGCAAGTTCAATTACCTGCGCTTCGGGCATTGGTCCCTGGCTCAAAACCAGATCTTTGAGTGTCTGCCCGTCGATATGCTCGAGAACTAAATAAGCTCGGTGGTCTTCAACGAATAGATCAAGAAACTGTGCTATTTGGTCGTGCTTCAGGCGGCTGAGCATCGACGCCTCAGCCTGGAATCTTTCAGCTGCTTTTTTTCGAACACGCAGGTCGGGATATATCGGCAAAACAAATTCTTTCAATACAACTACAGCCTCGCGTCCTGCTTCATTGCACTGAGCAAGATATACGGTGCCCTGACCTCCCACGCCAGCTTTTCGTAAAACCGTGTATTTGTCATGGTTCAGCTTGTGCATCTCAGGAAGCGGTGTCAGTTTGTCTCTTTTAGGTGCACCCGACAGCTCTTTGAGCCAGAGTTCCGTATAGCTCTGCCTTTGAGGGAGCATTCTGAATGGCTCAAAAATTGTAGGATCGATCTTCTTGGGAAAAGAATCTTCCAGGTAACTAAGAAAGACAGTTCTGTCCTTGCTGTGCACAATATCGCCCCAGCGTATGTTCATTTTGACTGGTCCGCCGATCAGTGGACGTGTATCCATGTGAGTGACTCGCAAAATATAGTCTCGGTAGGATTTCTTGCATTGCGGTCTCAATACTTCGAGATTCTCTATATCTCTTAGCTTGATTTTGCGCTTGATTTTGTAGTATTTTCCGCCGAGATTCAGGTACACAGTCGTGCCTGTTTCTGTAGGTACGAAGCTGACCTGCTGTAAAAAAAGAATCTGTTTTTCTTGCAGAAGCAAGTACGATGATAGCCTTCCTGCCCGGTATGCAAAGTATACGACAACAGGCACAACCAGCATGTTTACAATATTGCTTGCGACCGTAAGCGTCGAGATAAACTGGTAAAGCGCACCGTTTGCTTTTGCTACTAATAATGGTTTCACCGGTATCAGCAGCCAGCGAAAAAAAGCGTAAAGCAAATCTCTTAAAATCGGATACCACTGGCAGAGAATTATCAAAGCTATGCCTGAGAGCATGCATAAAATCACAGTGTGTGAAAGTTTTTGCAGCCAGAGCTCGAATTCCCGGTTTGGAACATATTCGATAAGTTCATCGACATGGGCGCCATGGATATTCGTTAATTGAACTTTGTTCATCACAGCAAATTCAAGGGGGAGATTAGCTGTGGCTGCAGGCTTGATCTTTTCTTCCTTTTGATTAAAGTTCTGGCTGAAATCAGGCATTAGCGATTCCTTAGTAAATTCTCAAGCAGCTTGCAAATTTCCAACGCCGATTCCGGCCGTGCTTCTGCTTCAAGTGCTGTGCATTGTGATATAAGCTGGCTCGTAGCCGGGCTAAGTTCGGGTTTTAGAAGCCGCGGCTGCGACTGGCTCAATGGCTCAGGGTCGGAGCCGGTAAGCAAAAAATGAAGAGTGCAGCCAAATGCATAGATGTCGCTTCTGGGCTCGGCTTTGCCTCTAAGTTGTTCCGGGGCTATATATGCCTGCTTGCCTATTAAGGTGCCGGTGGCGGTGCCTGCAAAATGATTGGCTGCACCGAAATCCGAAATCTATCAGGCAAATCTCGCCGCTTTCTCTGAGCATCAAATTATCCGGCGAAAGATCTCTGTGTATGACAGGTGGATTTTGACTGTGCAAATAAACAAGCACCTCTGCAAGTTGTAGAGCCCAGTCGAGAACATCTGCTTCGGGCTGGGCTCCGTGCTCCAGCACCAGCCGCCTTAGATCTTCGCCTTCAATCAGTTCCATTAGGATATAATGCCTGCCTGCTTCAAGAAAATGATCCAGAACCCTTGCAATTTTCGGGTGAGAAAGCGAAGCCAGAATTTTTGCTTCTTTGTCGAGCATGTCTTCTGCTGCTTGTTTCATGCTCTGATCAGCATCTTGAGGTACTACCGCTTCTTTCAAAATGAAAGATTCATTCTTGCTCCCGTTTGAAACCTGATAGATTGCCGAAAGACCTCCAAAGGCAAGCTGGCGCTCTATTTTAAGCCCCCGCACAATCTGTCCTGCTTCAAGGGGGACAAAATTCGTGGGGCCAAAGCGTCTGGCCAGCTCTTCTTCCCAGAGTTCGGTGAAATTTCCGCTTCTTAATCTCCCATCCTTGTTTTCAATTCTCATTCTTGCCTCAAGCAGGGCGGGAAAGCTGTCGCTGCCACCTGTCCAGACATCTAAGCAAACAATCAGGTTTTCGATTTCTGCTTCGCTCAGCAAATCAAGTTTTATACCGGTAGTTCGGCCGTTCTGAAATTTCAAAAGCAATATGCCGTTTGTGCCGCCGTTTTTCAGCGTGACACTTGAGAGATTCGACCACGACTGCTGGCTTCTCAAGCCCAACGCCGGGCAGAGCACAAATGGAAGCGAGATGCCGTCTCTGCTTAGAAATATGGTTTTATCCGAGGTTATAAGAACCGCCAGTATTACGCCGCAAAGTAATAGTAAGAGGCTGAATAGAAAAAGTGAAGCATTGGCTGCCTGTAGATTTTCCAGGCCCCAGACCTGAATCGAGCAGAGAAAGGCAAACAGCGTGCAAACAGGAACTGCCGCAAGTGAGAGCAGATGCAGAACAGCAACATGGCGTTCTCTGTATTTCAACGTAAGTTCTGCTTCTGCCATTTCTTCAAAAGAGCTCCCGGCTTAAATAATCTTCCCATTTAAAAGCATGCCTAAGCAATCGAAAGCCGTGTCCCCTGCTTGTGATATTGCTACTGCCGGCGGTGGCGAATTCGGTCTTATTCGCCTGCTTTTGCTGCCTCAAAAACGATCAAGCCCTGTCTCAGTCTGTTTAGAATGGGCATAAATCTAAAGTGAACTTTGCGGAATTGCGTCTTGACAAGGGGTGCCCGAGGAGCTGATTATCTGCATATGCGGGTGCGGGGGCTTTCTAAGACAGGAAGACCCGGCGGTTTTATTTGAGGTTAATTTATGTCCGGTAGCGATAACACTAAGCCTGCAGAAAATGAAGAGCTTCTTGAAGATCTTGAGAGCGAAGAGCATCCGCTCGAAGGCGACCCCTCCGATGCGCTTGCTGCGGCGCTTGACTGGGACCGGGACAGAGTTCAGCGGGTTCAAGATTCTAATAATCAGGGTTCTGAGCTCTTTCTTGCATTTGCAGATGGGGATGAGCACAGAAATCCATCGCCCTTCAAGCCGCAGGATAATCCGCCGCAAAAGGGCGGCGAGGCAAATGAGAACGCCATGCCTGCATTTTTTAAAGATTTGCCTCAGGGTGCAGCAGATGCCACCCAGCGTGCTTATGAAGCGCTCAAGACAGTGAAAGCCGGAGAGCCTCTGGCTCCGGAACAGAGAAGCGCTTTTGACCAGGCCCTTAAGGATGCCGGCAAACTTGATCCGGCCTTTGTAAGTGCTGAAGAAGCTATCCTTGTAGAAGCTCTGCAAACTAAGGAGCGGCGCCTGCCTGACGGAACTTTGCTTCCGACCTGGACTCAAGAGAAGGAAAAGCAGTTTGTCGAAAAGCTTATCTCGGCAAATAAAGCAATGAATGAACTCGGTGCTGACTCAAGGCAAAAACTTGCCGATTACGAAGATCGTGTCAGGCTGCTTGACCCCCAGGATAGTATCAGGCGAGGCGTTTTCAGAAAAATGCTCGATCAGCAGGCCTCAGGCGATCCGGCACTCAAAGACTATCTGGATAAAAAGGACAGCCTCGATAAATTCACCTCGGAAAATGCCGCCGGGCTTGTAAGGCGTGGCATGCACCAGCAGGAAATGTCTGTTTTGCATGCACGGTCAGTGGTTTCGGGCATTTATGCAATTGCGCTCGATAAAAGCGGCCAGGCTGCAGACAGGCCGCAGCTTGAAACTCTGCTCAAAGATTCAATCGCAGATCGTTTTGCGCCGGCCAATATTCCGGAGCTTATTGAACTTGTGGACAAATACAAGCTTGAAGAAAAAGAAAGCAAAGAGCTTGACGATAAGGTACCGGGCAGAAAGGATCTCAATGAAGCGCTTGCGATAATGAATGACGAAAAGCAGGGAAGCCTCACAGAACGACTTGCAAAAGCTCGACCGCTTTTTGAAAAGGCAATTGGGCAGGGCGAGCTAGTAGACCAGCAAAAGACGCTTGCTGAAATTGAAAAAGTCAGCAGGGAGCGAAACGAGCTTGGGGAGAATATAAGCGCCGAAAAATTAAATGAGCTTGACGCTAAGGCTGTGGAGCTTGTGGAGAAAGCCCGGCTGCCATTTGAGGCCAGGATTAAGTTTGCGATGGCTTTGCAGGCGGCAAGCGCTGAAAGCCAGAACCTGAAACTAAACGAAGAAGCTGTGTCAATGTTGAAGGCCGCCGAGAACCTCGACCAGGCATACAAACTCAACCCGCTTGTGCAGGGGGCGCTTCTGCTTGCTCAAAAACAGCCGCCTCAGAATTTCAGCCTCGAAGAAGCGGAAGAAGCGGGCAAGCCGGAAGTTGAAAAACGCAAAGCAGAACTTGTTAAAGAAGGCAAACTGCCAGATGACCGCCCGGCATGGTTGAAAGCACTTTATTTTGGTGGTGAAATGCTCCTTGGTGCAGCAGCTTTCCATTTAATCGGCAAATATGTATTCGGACCAATCGGCAGAGGAAAGAACTATCTGAGTCGTTCCTGGGAAATGTCTTCCCGCATGAAAAATCTGACGACTGAATCTGTTCCTTCTTTAATTCCGGGAGACGAGCCCAGGCTGTATTTAAAAACCAAAGACGGAAAAGAGCTGCCTGTTGATGGTGTAAAAAAGGAAGACGGCAGGCTGCGTGTATTTGATGGCGAAAAAACAGAGCTTGTGAAGCCCGGCAAGGGTGACTCGCTGTTTATGAAAGTTGCACCTGATACAAGTCCGGAGCAGGTAAAGGAAGCTGCCAGAAAGAAGCTGACACCGGCCGGCGATGAAAAAATCATCGATGAAAACCGTGAGCGCTTTAAAGAACAGATTCAGCTCAGAGATCAGGAAATTGCCGAGCTGAAGCGGGCAAACGAAATATTGCAAGCAAAAATGCAGGCTGAGGCGAAAGTCGAAGCACCGGCTCCTGAGCAAGGTCGCACTGAGCAAAGCCGGACGGAGCAAAGCCGGACGGAGCAAAGCCGGACGGAACAAAGCCGAACTGAACAGCCTCGCCCTCAAGAAGCGCGGCCTGAGCGGGTGGTGCCGACTGCAGATAAATTACAGGGCACAAATACCACCGTGGCCCAGGACGGCAGCCTCGAGAAAAAGGATGCAAGACCCGGCGAGGTTTTTGCCAGAGAGCAGCTTGAGCGCCGGGACAAAGTCGACCCCAAAGAAATAGATGCAATGAAGCGCGGCGCCGAAGAACTTGCAAAGTCAGATAAGGAAACTGACAGGCAAAAAGCCGAAGCAATGAAACGCACCGTCGAAGCTCTTGAGGGCCGCCTGGGCGCAGAAGCGCAGGCTGAGGCCCATAAAACAGTGCTTGCCGAATCGAAAAAAGCTCTTGAACGCGGTGAAGGCGGTGGTTACGGTCGAGCTATCACCGGCGGGCTTATTGGAGTTGGTATACTTGCGACTGCAGCTCTTGCTTATTACCGTTATTCTATGAAAGAACAGGAGCAAAAGGCCCTTGAGCGTGCCAGGGTGAAATGAACACCGACAAAGTTCCAAAAGTCAAAGAACTTAAGGACGAGTATTTCTTAAGTGACGGGCTCAAACAATTTGAAAAACTGCCGCCGGCTCAAATATTGCGTGCTTCTGCCTGCGCGCTTGAAGCCGCGCTTAGAAATGAAGACAAAAAGAATGTGCAGCTTGCGGCAAATAATATCTCAAAAGAATTCTGCGCTGCTTTTCAAATTGACTTTGCGCCGGTAAAAGTGCTGGGCGTACGCCCCCGTAGTGTGAGTGAAAGTTCTGTTTACGAGCTCTACGGCGATTATGATACGGAGACCAGGCTTATCAGGCTCTGGATGCGAACCGCTGTTCAGAAAAAGCCGTCGGCTTTCGGAACTTTTTTAAGCACGCTCTGCCATGAGCTCTGCCATCATCTTGACCTAGTTTATCTCTCTTTGCCGAATTCATATCATACGCGCGGATTTTATGAGCGTGCCGGTATTCTCTATCATCATATGAGAGATACGCCGCTTAAGAAGCTTGTCTGGACAAAGTACTCAGACGGCACTTATGCGATTAACTGGCCTGCCACCATGCGCGGTGTGGCTGCGAAATAGAATTTTTTTCTAATTGCTTTAGTGATTTTGTAAGTACTTTTCGGTTGCTTCTGCAACTCTTTGAAAATAGTCTTGAATCGTGAATCCCGGCTTCGGCTGCATTTTGAAGGCTTCGCCAGTGCCGTATGGGCTTCTTATGCTTCTTGATTCTTTTACTCTCTGCTTGTAGTCGCTCATTTGCTTGTCGAGCCGGATCAGATCCGTCGGCGACATGCTGTTTCGGACTTCTCTTGTAATGTTTTGTTCAAGCATTTCGGCCCGGCGGCAAATTTCTTCGTGCATAGGCGTGTCGGGTCTCTTTGGATAAGGAGGCGGCGGCAATACCGTGCTAAGTGACCAGGCAATCACATTGCGCCTGTAGTCTTCCATTGCTTTGTTTTCAGACTCGAAAACTTTGTGTTCAGGTTCGCTCATTTTGCTTTCAACATGATGTCTCAGCTTTTCATCGAGAGTTTCGTCTTTGGCAAAAACGTGTTTAATATCGTGCCAGACGTCTTTAAGACCGCCACGGCTATGATAAGGCGCTTCCTGACCGAAGCCGCTCAGGTCAAGCTGCGGCAAGAAAAGCGATTGGTCAAGCCGGGTCTGCTCTCTTTCTGAAAGCTTGCCTGCACTTGTGCCTTCGCCTGTATGCTCAAGAGACTCTTTTGGTGTTTCAAATAAGCGGCTTACGACAGGGCTTTGAGTTACTGACTCAAGCTCCTTTTCCGCATGAAATTCGTTTGATTGACCCATTTACTGCATCCATATTCAGGTTAGGTTGCAGGTCGGTTTGATTTATTCTTTTGTTTCCTTGTTTTCCAGAAATCGGCAAAAATAGTCCAAACCTAGCCCTCAATGGTTTCTATCGCCGGAGAGCGGGATTTTGACAGCTTGTCTGAGATTTAATTTATGGATTTGCTTTTGAGTTTCTTTTTGCCCGGGACTAAATTCAGTTCTTGGTTTACGGCTCTGAGCCGGGCAAAGCGGGCGCTGCTTGTGAATGAAACTGTGGACTCTTGCAGTCCGATTTTTCGAAGAAAGACCATGATTCTTATTTTGTGCTTCTTGTGCATTTTGTTCTTTCTGCCGCTTTCTCAGCGGGCCCAGGCGCAAACAAAAAACGACTTTGCGCCTTCAGTACCTCAGTTTTTCCATTAATGCCATTGTCCGGCAATGACTTTGGGCATTTCCTGCTGCCTGGAGCCTGTGGTTTCTACGTTATGACGGTGATATTTACGCATAGCGATTGTCGCGTTTAATCTATAGATTTAGCTTTGAAAGTTTTCATCTCTGGCGCAAGAACTGAGCTGCGCCGGTATTTCACACAGGAGAAAAACGAAAATGGTTGAGGGATTCGAAGGCAGTCTGTTTGGGAGCTCGACTGCATCACAAGTATATGATTTTCATCAATTGGCTCCGGAATATCTATGCAAGAAGCCGGGAGCTGAAGCTACAGCGTCCACTAGAGCTGAAGCCTCAGCTGGCACGGGAGCAGCAGCCCACCTGCCGGCAACTGAAATTGAACCTGCTTCTAAGTGCCCGGTGCGTCCTGGCCCGGAGAAACCCGAATTTCCGCCAAGTAAAGAAGTTCTGACCGATGAGCGGATAAAAGGACTTGCAGTAATTGCCGGCGCTGGGGGCGCTGCTGGCTCTGCCTGGGGCTGGAGCCTTGATAATGATATTGTCCATGGCAGAGCCAATAGAGTTTCTGAATCAAAGTTCTGGCAGGAACGCAGTCCTATGCTCAGAGATAGGCAGCAGGCACAGAGACTTTTTGAAGAAGCAAAAGAGCTTGAAAAACAAGCCGGAAAAGCACTGGATAAAAGCAACAAAATCATTGCAAGTTCCGATCATAAATTGAACAAAATGCTGAGTGCCGCAGAAAAGGATCTTAGTTCAGCGCAAAAAGCTCTAAATGAGAGGACCTTGATTGAGAAGCAGGAAGAATATCTCAAATCGATTGCAAACAATAAGGAACTTAAACCTGGAGCTAATGCCGGAACCGCAAAGGAAGTTGCTAGAGGCGAAAAGCTTTTTGTAAAAAGTTCCGAACTGGGCAAATCCGTAAAAGAATATGAAAAATCTCTGGGCGCCGGTATGAAGGATGCTTCAAAATTCTGGCAGAAGGATATTTCAAACTATTTTGATCTGCGTCGAGAGCAGCTGGGAAGCAAAGCTCTGCTAAGTGGAGCTGACGTGGAGCTATACAAAGGGCGGGTCAGCTTTCTAAATGACGTGATCAAGAATCCGCAGCTGGCTGATACCCGTATCGGAACGGCAGCAGATCTTTCCATGGGCAAAAATCTCTATATTGAAGCAGGCAAAGAAGCTGAGTTCCTGAAGCTTCATCGCCTGACTCATGTGGAGAATCTGAAATTGACCGCCGCTCATGAACTTGCTCTTGCAGAGTCGATAGCCAAAGGGGCTGCCAGCGAAAAAATACTGGCACGCGGTGCAGGTTCCTGCCTGGCAAGAACTCTTGGCGGCGGTGCCAGAGGTCTTTTGATTGCCGGGGGCATGATGGCCGTGGGCTATGCAATCGAGCATGCAGGCGAGTTATTCAATAACAATAAGCAATGAGAGCAAAAAGAAAAAACAGCTCAGCAAGTGCTGAGCTGCTCTTTTCTTTTGAGCCCCAGTTAAACTTTACTTCTGCAGAGAAAAACGTTGGAATATGTCTTCCTGCTTGCTTAAGCCGAGCATCTTTTTAAGCCTGTCGAGATTGATATGGTCATAGCTGCGCTCACGGTGCTCATTGTCCGTATAGCTGCCTCTAAGCTTTTTGACTTCAGGTGAATTCCAGTTGCTGTGGAGTTCTTCCACATAACTTCGCAAAGGAGTTGAGAAATACCCATGACCTACGTCGCCGAATCTGGAGCGCTTTTGATATTCGTCAAGATACTTGCGCAGATCTCTTTTGCTTATTTCATTGTCAATGTCGTTGTCGAGATCATCTATCACTCTAAATAGACTGCGGTTAGGATTGCCGTCCGGTGTGGCAAGCAGGGGGGATACAAGAATGCTTGATTCGGCTTCCTGCTTGCGTTCTTCAAAGGCTGCTTCTCTTGCTCTTTCATTTGCTTCTGCAGCTTGCTCTTTCTTTTCCAGATTCACTCGCAAGTCTTTTTGTGAAATAGCATCAGGTCTGTCGATAAAAAGGAAGCCTCCACCTGATTGCTCTTTTAGATCCTGATAGTTGTTCTGAATTGAGCGCAGCATATGACGATCTTCGCCTCTTGTAGTGCGGCTGCCGAGATCGAGCTCGCCGTAATTGAGCCTGTCGTCGCCTGTCGTATCGAAGCGCATGAGATTGTTCTTGCCCCATTCATTAAGGGCATCGGCCTTTGCTATTTCTTCGCTGTCTTTTCTTGCCGCAACAGCATTTACTTTTGCAAAATAGCGCTCGGTGTCAAAATAGTTCTCGCTTATTTCTGAAGCCACCATTGCCGATACCGCATGAGGCTCAGCTTTCCAGGGCGAGAATTTAAGCCTCTGTGAGTTGTCTGCTTCCACAACAGCCGGTATGGCAGCTTTCTCTTCTTTCTTTTCAGGCTCTTTAAATTGAGGCTCAGCCTTTGGCTCTGGCTTCAATACCGGTTTGGGCACAGGTTTCATTTCTGCCTTCTGCTCCGCTTTCTGCTCAGCTTTTGGAGCCGATTTCGTAAGCGGCTTTGCTTCCGGTTTCGGTGCCGCTTCTGGGGACTCTGCGGCAGCTTCTTTCTGAGCGGCTTTTACAGGCTTAATTTTTTCGCCTGTTTTTGCTTCTGTTTTGGCTTCTGTTTTGGCTTCCGCCATGGCTTTCTTTGCTTCTGATTTAGCAGGAGCTTCTAAGGGCGGAGCTTCGACAACTACCGGAGCTTGCACAAAGGCTGCAAACATATCTTGTGATTTGGAAAGCCCGATTGCTTGTTTGAGGCTTTTTTCGGAAATTTTGCTGTTCGGCACTTCTTCATCAGGGCCGTCGTTGTTTCGTCGGGTCCAGGTGCCGCGCAGGCGGACCATGTCTTTACTGTCCCAGTTGTTTTGTAGATTCTCTACATAGCGCCTGCTTTCGGGGTTGAAAAACTCCGTATCAATGTCGCCGTACCTGGCTCGTCTTTGATATTCATCAAGATAGCGATTAAGATCCTTTTTGCTTATTTCATTATCGATATCACCATCTAGTGAGTCTATGACCCGGAACAATGAGTTGTTCGGATTGCCGTCCGAGCTTTGCAGCAGATTTGAGACCAGTGCACGAGAACCGGCTGCCAGCGAGCGCTCCTGCAATGCGTCTTTTAATGCCCTTTCATTGTCGTCGCGTTTTTCTTCGAGATCATTTAAATATTCGCCGATGCCGTCTGTTGAAACACCGCCTGCTCCTTTTATAAATAGAAAGCGGTTTTGTGATTGATCTTGTATGTCTTTATAATTACTCTGCAAGTAATCCAGCGCCTGGGCATCTTCCTGACTGCGTGCGGTGCGAGCACCGAGATCAAGCTCTGCGAAATTTACTCTTTTGTTCCCGTCGTTATCAAATCGACCGAGATTGTCTTTTGACCACTCATGCACCTGCCTGGCCATTTCCACAGCTGCCTGGTCAGCCATGCGTGAAGCTTCGTCTTCTTTTGTTAGGAACCGAGCATCGTCATTTCTTTCTGAGTAATCGTTATGCATATTCGTTTTTCTCCTGCACGAAAACGAGCAAGCTTTGCTTGCAGTTCAGACCCCGCTCGGGAAGGGGTTATGTTTTTTCATAATCGCGCATTAGTGCAGTTTCATCAGTGGTGAAACCACGTAAACGCGCAGTTTCTTGCTGTGAAACTACGCGTTTGCATGCCAAGCTTTTGCCAAAAGCTTCCCTTACTTTTTTATTTCTTGTTTCTTGCCAGGGCTGCTTGCAGTTCCGCCTCTGCCTCTGCAACCGGAATCTCGCTCTGCCTGTGGCCGCCGCCGATGCCGCCTGAGCTATGTTTAAAAGCTTCCATTTCGCCATCCGGTGAAATTTTTAGACTGGTCCAGTGTTTCATAATGTCGCTGCCGATTATGTCGAAACCCTGCTGATTGAAACTTATTTCCATGCCGCCTTTGCCTGCCCCGCGAAAACTCACATTGACACCGCTTTTTTCTTTTATCAATTCTTGCAGGGCCTGGGCGCCGAACTGATTTTTATCCTGCAACTGAATTGCCAGTGCAGCAAGCTTCTTGTAATCGCCGTTTTTCAAATAGTCCATAGCATCATCTACATGCTCGGCGGCTTTTTCTCGGGCCTTTTGCATCTGCATCTTTTCTTTGATGATTTCGCGGATTTCGTCGTTTGTATAGCCTTCAAGCTTTAGCTGCGGCAAAAGCTCTTTTAATGATTCTGTCGATGATGAACTAGCCGCCTTTTCACTTGTCGCCAGAGCCTGGCCGGCCGGGCTCTCGGACTTTTGCTGCATACTACTAAACAAATCGTTCTGAAAACTCTGCAGAGCCTGGCTTTCAACACTCAGTTCTTCCGTACTTGTTGCCGTCGGCTTCTCGTTTTTTTCAATTTCTGCCATTGCTGGGGTCCTCCAAAGTAAAGCGATTTTTGCTCAATCGCCCTTTTACCAGGAGCCCAATTACCGATCATAATGAATCTAGCTGTTCACGCTCTAAAGGAAAAGGTGTTAAGTCGCATGAGCTGCATGCAGAAATGCGCAGACGTGATTTGCATGAATACACAGCGCCTGAAGCCTCAGCCCAGCGGCACTGATTTTGCAGCACGCAGCAAAACATGATTAGCAATTAGAACCGAGATTTGAGGCGAAAGCGCCTGGCTGCAGTCCCTTATAAGATATGCCAGTGCCGTGCAGGTTGCCTGGGCCGACTGGCTGTAATCCAGGCGATGTTTTCTGTAGAGTTCGCTCACGGCTGGTCGGAGATCCTGGGCAAGCATGAGAGGATCTTTTTTTGGTTGGTTTTGCGGCGGGATTTTGGCATTCCAGTCGTCTGCGTGGCTTATCTTAAAATCGTTGAGCACAAGCTCTAGATATCCTAATAAGCGTGGACCGCTGTCGCTGATTTCGTCAACCAGCACAAAACCGCCCTGGGGAAACTGGCTGAGGTCGATGCTGCAAGCCCGCAAAAGCCCCTCGCCGCAAAGCGCTGCAAATGCCGCAACTGCAGTTTCGGCATGTACACCGCGCCCGTCTTTTAGCAGCTGCAAGGTGGAGTTGTATATATCAGTGGCTGCTTCCGGATGTAGAAGTTCTGTCATTGTCAACTTGCTCTTAATCGCTTCTTTCTTCTTTTTTGTATTTTCAGATGTTCAGTTCGATAGCGCTGCGACCGTTTGCAGCCAGCTCTCCTGAATCGTCACTACTTGTTTTGGATTCCACAATGCTTTCAAGCGCAGGCAGGTAAATAAAGAATGTGGAACCAAGACCTATCTCTGATTCTACCCCAACCCGGCCGCCATGTTTCTCGACAATGTTTTTTACAATTGTAAGACCGAGGCCGGTTCCTTTTATCGTATGGACTTTCTGTTCTACCCTGAAAAATCTTTCGAAAATGTGCTCGATGCATTCTTCCGGTATGCCGATGCCGTTGTCTTTAACAGCCACCTGCAACTCTTTTGAGTCTGTCAGATGGCGAACGCTAACTGCTACCTGTCCACCCTTGGGTGTGTATTTGATCGCGTTATTAATCAGGTTAATCATTGATCTTTCTATCGATTCCCTGTTCATCAAAACCATGGGCAGGTTGTCGTCGGCTGCAAAAACGAGCTCGATGCCCTTGTCTTTGGCTACCATGTTCAGGGCTCTTATAGTGTACTCAGCTGCAGGTTTGAGGTCCTGTGCCACCATTTCGATTTCGCGGTCGGCCTCTTCAAGCTTGGAAAGTTCGAGCACTTCGTTAACCAGGCTAACAAGCCTGTCTGCTTCGCTGTCTATTATTTGCATGAACTCTTTGTAGATATCGGGCTCCAGTTTGTCGCCGTGCTGGCAAATTGTATCTACATAACTTTTGATTGAAGTGATTGGCGTGCGCAATTCATGCGAAACATTGCTGATGAATTCGCTTTTCATGCGCTCGAGTTCCGCTTGTTTGGTAATGTCATGCATGATCATGACAGAGCCCAGGAACTCACCTTTCAGCGAAATTGGTGCAATGTGAAGGCGAATCACCCGTTTGTCTATGTTGAGCTGCTGCATTACCGGGCCGAGCCGCCCTGGCGAAACAGTGTCGGTGAATGCCTGGATAACCTGGCAAATTTGCGGGCGGTCCGGACCTTCAGTACAGAAAACCAGAGGTTTGCCTATCAGTTCCTTTGCGTCCTTATCAAAGAGCTGGGTGGCGGCGGCGTTAATAATCTGGACTTTGTTGTCGCGGTCGCAAACTACAACACCGTCTGCAATAGACATGAGCACCAGCTCCAGTTTGTTGCGCTCGGAAATGAACTTGTTACGCTCGGCCATCAAGCTGTCTAAGTTCTGTTTGTCGTACTGCTGGAGCCTTTTAGACATGTAGTTAAAGGCGCTTACCACCTGGTCGATTTCGCGCCCGGCGCTCTGGGAGGCGATTTGATGCCCGAAACGCCCGGCGGCAATCTGGCTGGCTCCTGAAGACAGAGCTTTTAGAGGCCTGTTAATCATCGAATAGTTGACTGCAAGACAGAGGGCTCCCAGAAACCAGACCAGGCCGAATATGGAGAAAAGGAAAACTTTGGTCTCGCCCTGGGTGCCGAAAATTGAAAATGAGGTGTCGTCGAGGCCTACCCAGCAAGTGCCCAGGTCCTGTTTGTTCTTGCGCATCGGCACAACAATGTTTGTCAGCTCCCTGAAGCCCGGTGGACTCGGGTAGACACCCGTGGTTTTTTTTGGGTCCTTACGGTAAAAGGCATAGATTTTCTCGGAATTGTTTTTAGCTTTAATAAAGTTCTGGCTGTCGAGCAGAACTTTGCCGTCGCTGTCTACCAGGGCAATGTATGCTATTGCTGGTGTGTCAACCATTTCAGTCAGGATATAGAAGCGCAGCCCTTCCAGATTGCCTGAGTTTGAAAGGGCTTCAGCGCCGCCCCGGGCAAGTGCATGTGCCAGCGCCTGGCCGAACTGGTTCACTGACCGGCTTCTTATTGAGTGAGAGTGGCTTACTAGAATCCAGGCTGTAAATGTAACAAGAGATGAAATTGAAACCAGTCCAAGCAAAAGCAGTCTTTTCTGAGTTGAAATGCCGCTCCAGAGGTGCTGCAATATCAGAATTGCCTTGCGAATTGGCTTAAATACTGGGTTTCTCAAAATTTCTCCCGGCGCTAATGGCAAGAACTATGATGACAAGACCAATAGACCAATTTTATCTTAGCTGATTTAATTTATAAACTCAGTGTTTGGCTCTGAGAATGTGAATTCTACGGTTTAGACGGTAGATGTAAAGGGAAAATGGTAGTAAGTGATTAATCGTAACTTCTTTACCAGGTCCTCCCCCGTTCACCGGCTCCTCTCCCGCAAACGCAAAAATACGTAATGCCAAAGCTGTCTACTAAACAAGACTTCTCCAATTGTCTTGCTTCCGAAGAAATAGTGAAGCAGTATATGCCTCTGGTCAGGCAAATTGCACTGCGCTATGCAAGGCTAGCTCCCGACCAGGCCGATGATCTCACCCAAATGGGTTGCCTCGGTTTGCTCAAGGCTGTCAAATACTATGATCCGAAACGGGAGAACAAAGCCAGTTTTAAAAGCTTTGCCGCCCTTTATATTAAGGGCGAAATCAGGCACTATCTGAGGGATCACGGCACACTGGTCCAGGTGCCCAGGCGTTTTGTCGAAATCAACAGCAAAGTAAGCCAGCTTGAAGAATGCTTGAGCCGGGATCTTGAGCGCAGTCCCAGTGTTGAAGAACTGGCCTCGAGGGCAGGCTATACGCCCCAGGAAATAAGAGAAGCATTGCAGTCGGTTGATTTCTGTCGTCATTACGAGTCACTTGAAGCTTCTCCGGACGAGGCAGAATCCAGAGATGACAATCGAGTTCTTGCAGACCTTGTTGCCGACAAAAAATATGTTGATGAGCTTAGATATTCAGAAGACAGGGAACTTATTACTCAAGCTCTGGTGTCCCTTGGTGAGCGAACCAAGAAAATAATCGAGTTTGTTTACTTTTACGATTTGACGCAAAAAGAAACAGCAAAGATTCTTGGCGTATCCGAAATGGGCGTATCCAGAACCATCAAATCTGCGCTTCAGAAGCTCAAGGATGTACTGCTAACCGAGATCTTCTGAAGCGCTTCCCAGCCGCTCAGGAGAATAAGCCAGTATGTCACAGCTTTCCATTGAAGACATTCTTGAACTTGCCATTGAATACAAGGCATCAGATATACACTTGAAAGCAAACATGCCGCCCGTGTTTAGAATCGACGGCTTGATCCGTTCGGTGCCGGATCTTCCGGTTCTGGACCCTGAGACTTTGCGTCATATGATTTTCGGCTTCCTTACTCCCAGGCAGCAACAGATGTTTGAAGAGAACTTCGAACTTGACTGCGCGCTTTTATTCGGGGATGCAGCCCGTGTTCGTGTCAACGTTTATCTGGATATAGACTCGGTGGGATGCGCAATGCGTATTGTGCCAATCGACGTGCCCACCTGCGAAGAGCTTGGGCTGCCTCCGGTAATAGACAAGCTCACCAGAGAAAGGCAGGGACTCGTACTTGTTACAGGCGTAACAGGCGCCGGCAAATCAACAACACTGGCGGCGATGATAAACAATATCAACTTGCGGGATGCCATGCACATCTACACGATGGAAGACCCGATTGAATTTGTGCACCGTCCCAAGTGTTCGATTATCACCCAGCGTGAAATCGGCTTTTCGACCAAGAGTTTTTCAAACGCATTGAAGGCGGCTTTACGTGCCGATCCCAACGTGTTGCTCGTGGGTGAAATGCGTGACCCGACAACGATTCAGATGGCGTTGCGAGCTGCAGAAACCGGTCACCTTGTGCTGTCGACTCTGCACACTGCCTCAGCCCCAAAAACCATTCAACGTATTCTTGGTGCATTTGATCCCGGCGTGCAGGATTCGATTCGTCTTCAGCTTGGCAACGCGCTCAAAGCAGTTGTTGCTCAGCAGCTGGTTCCGATGATGGGCGGCGGTCGTATTTGCGTTCAGGAAATCATGATCTGCACCACTTCAATTCAGGATGCCATCTTGAAAGGTGAAATCGACACCATTAACGAGTTCATCAAAGCAAGCGCCTACGACGGCATGCAAACCATGGACGGCGCGCTCTATAACGCCTACAGAGAAGGTTTGATTGAAGCGGATGTAGCGCGCCAATACGCATTGAATCCCGGAGAAATGGATCGAATTTTGCGTGGTGCGATGACTCGCTAGTATTGAAGCCTGCCTCAGCATTATTAACAAACGCTTATGATTTATGAAGAAGTACTGCTTCGGCAGTAAAGTGCTTACATGTCAACAATTAATTCTGGCGCCTTGCGAAATTGTCAAGCTTGAAGCCCGCTTAAGGTCTGCTATGATTCCTCCCGCAATTGTGGACATGAGTTCCGCTACATATATCCGCTAATGCCTGCTAAATGGCATTCCCGGATAAACAACACAGGAGTTCGGCGTTTTTATGTTCAAATCACAAAAGCAAGTCGCCGCCCCGCTTGAAAAGAGTCTCAACTCTGAGTTGATAAGAGAACTGGCTCAATTCGAAGAATTGTTGAAGCAGGGGGAGTCCGAAGAAAGCACTGAGTCCGAGTCTTACCACTATTCAATCAAGATACTCTCTTCCGGCCGCCGGGTAATCTGCCCGAATCGCCAGAATCCGGCTCGCAACCGCAAACATCTGGTTCGCAGCCTCCTGATTCATTAGTTTCAAACTACATAGTCTAAGCATGGCAAGTTCAAGCCTGTAAAAGCACAGTCTGCAATTCAACTTCAGCAGAATGCAAACTCTGTTTATTGAAAGACTGAGCTTCCAGAGCCTGCCTGTAATATAATTGTGTAGAAAGTGGTGAGGCCTTTCTCGGGACGTGGCGCAGGGGTAGCGTGCACCTTTGGGGTGGGTGAGGCCGGAGGTTCGAATCCTCTCGTCCCGACCATAACAGGAAGCCGGAGCTGGAATTCATTCGTGAACTCCAGCTCCTTGCCTTTTATGACCAGCTTTCAGTTCTTGTTATTTGGCCTGATTTATTTGCGGTCGTCTTCTGCTTTTGCATCGCTCTCAGATAAAGAGTCTTGCTTACTGTGCTTCTTAAATTCAGGAAGCGAAATGGAGCTTGAAAAGTCCAGAGGATTCTTCTGAATCCACTTTTCTTCGGCCTGCCTGCAAGCTTTGCAATGCAAAAGCTCGCTTGCAAGCGCATGGGCATAGGGATCAAGCTGAAAACTTTCAGGAACAAGCGAATTGGCATTTGGAAATTGCTCTTTGCATGCTCTGGCATAGGCCGCCGAGCTTCTCGAAAAGCCTGGCTTGGTAGCGGCCGCGCCGGGCTCAAGAGCGCAGTTGTGGAGCCGGCACCTTGTGTTTTGCTGCTGCTTTGTAAAAGCGGCAAGCCAGCTAAAAAGTGCTTTTAGAAATTGAAAAAATGCCGGCATAATGACTTCTCTATTCCCCTCCTTTATATATGGATAGCAGACAGGGAAGCGTCTTGTTTGAAGATCTGTTTCGTATATAGATCCGGTTTTGTTTTGCAGGCTGGCTTTGGGCTTTCAGACCGGCGGCAGGCGGCAAAATGGTGCTATGATGAATTCCTGGCTGACGGCATTCTGGCGGAACTCGGCTTTGGACATAGATCTCGAACAGCTTTTTAGCTTCAAGCTTGATGATTTTCAGCTTGAAGCAATCGAGCACTTAAATCAAGGTGAAAGTGTTGTTGTCTGCGCGCCTACAGGCTCAGGCAAAACGGTTATTGCCGAATACGCCGTTGAAATGTCATTGCGCAAGAATATGCGCTGTTATTACACCACTCCTTTGAAAGCGCTTTCGAACCAGAAGTTCGGTGATCTCAAGAGAAAATACGGTGAGGACATGGTGGGTCTGCTTACCGGCGATATTTCAATTAACAGAGAAGCACCAATTGTAGTGATGACTACCGAAGTTTTCCGCAACATGCTCTACGGAACTCACTTCGGTGAGTTCAATAAAAACGTCGACAGAGTAGCAAGCGTTGTTTTAGACGAATGCCATTATATGAATGACGCCGAACGCGGTACTGTCTGGGAAGAGTCGATAATTTATTGCCCTTCCGAAATTCAAATTGTGGCGCTTTCCGCCACAATCGCCAATGCCGAGGATCTTACCGCCTGGATAGATCAAACACACGGTCCGACAAAACTTGTGCTTTCAGATTTCAGACCGGTGCCGCTTCGCTTTTACTATTTTGCCGGCGAGAGTCTTTATCAACTTCTTCATCATGGCGGCCAGCTCAACGGCCAGATAAGATCGATGTTTGGCAAAAAGCATGACAGATTCTCGCATAAGCGCGGTAAGCGAAAAATGGAGCCGCTTCCAGATCCGCGTGATGTGCTCAGAGCTCTTGCTGCCAAAAATATGCTGCCTGCAATTTATTTTTTGTTTTCAAGGCGCGGCTGCGAAGAAGCCATGAAAAAAACCGGTGACAGCAGGCTTCTTTCAAGCGCCGAACAAGCGGCATTGAAAAATGCCGTAGACGAACTTATATGCGACAACGACAATCTAAAAACCCATCCGCACCTGCAGTATCTTTATAGCGGCGTGGCCGTGCACCATGCAGGCATGCTGCCGAGCTGGAAAGTAACTGTAGAAAAGCTCTTTCAAAAAGGGCTTATCAAAGCAGTCTTTGCCACCGAAACGCTGGCGGCTGGAATAAACATGCCGGCACGCACTACTGTAATAAGTGCAATTTCAAAACGCTCAGACGAAGGACACCGCTTTCTTACTGCCTCGGAGTTCCTGCAAATGTCAGGGCGAGCCGGGCGCCGTGGCATGGATGAGCTCGGTCATGTAGTGATCCTCAGGCATCCTTTTGAGCATGTGGAAGATGTGGCAAAACTGGCAACTGCAAAAGCAGACCCGTTGAAGAGCCGCTTCACGCCATCTTATGGCATGGTGCTGAATCTTCTGCAAAGACAGAGCCTTCAAGAAGCTAAAGATCTGGTCGAACGCAGCTTCGGCCAGTTTGTAATAAATCACCAGCTCGAGCCAGTGTATCTGGCCAAAATGGCCAACGAGCAGGAGCTGGCGGGCTTACAAGGGCCGCTTTGCCCGGGTGAAATTGGTGATTTACCTTTGTATAAGCGCAAAATGGACCTGCACAGCACCAAGCTCAAACAGGCAAAGCAAATGAAGCGCAGCTTCTCGGGCGGCAAAAGACCGGAAGACGACCGTGAACTTTTTGCCGCTGTTGCTGCCCTTGAGTCAGAGATGAAAGTTATAGTTCAAGAAGCCCAGGCGATGCCCTGTCATAACTGCCCGGTACAAAAGCCCTGCTCCAAACAGACTGACAGGGTTAAAACCCTCACAAACAGGCTTAAAGACACAGATCGCATGATCAGCCGGGAAAGCGGTAAGAACTGGCGTACTTTTGAGAATCTGGCAAATATTTTGAGATTGCAGGGCTATCTTAATGGCGACACTGTGACAGATCTTGGCAAAATGACTGCAGCAATTCGTGCGACAAATGAACTCTTCATTGCAGAAGTTGTTTTGAGCGGGGTGTTGAAGCGCCTGAGCCCGCAAGAATTTGCTGCGGTTGCTACAGCGATTGTTACTGAGGATTCAAGACCCGAAGACGTATCCTGGGCAAAGGTTGATCCGGCTGTAGAAATGGCGCTTGAACGGGTTGGAAAGATTGCACGCAAAGTGTATGTATTGCAGCGTGATTTTAATATCGATATAGCTGTGGAGTTTTCGCCGCTCTTTTGCGGATTGTCGCAGATGTGGGCCCAGGGCGCCAGATGGGAAGATATAAGACATGCTACTTACCATGACGAAGGAATTGTAGTGCGCATTTTCAGGCGCACCGTAGATCTTTGCAGGCAAATTGCAATTGCGCCAAATAGCCCCGCAGATATGTCGGAGCTTGCCGCATCAGCAGAAAGATTGATGGCCCGCGACGAAGTCCGAGAAGATTATTGAATCAGGTTTTCGCATTTAATTTTCTTTCCGTCCCAGAGAACGCGGCGTCCAGTATTTCAGCCTGTCTTTGCTTCCTTCGAAGGTCTTGAAACATTGTATCTTATCAGCCACTACTAACAGTATCACTTGGGTGGCAAAGTCCTGTTGATAAGGGTTGTCCCAAAGCGGCTCTTGCTTCTGCCATTATTTGAATAATCTCTTGGTCGTCGGTTAAGTGCCTAAAATTCTCCCAGACATCATCAAAGTCGAAAATGTCATCAGCAACCCATTTACCGTCCTTAAAAGATGCCATAAAATAATCAATTCTATCGAATAGCGATATTTCACCGCGTTCTGAACGCATTGCTAGTATGTGTTTAGTAGTCGTCACTGTGCTTCTTCCTTAACCTGTTTCAAAACGTTCTTTATGAATTCTGGACTTTGCCCTGTGCGGCTCAGATACGATTCCCAAGCGCTATCACAAGTGTCACGGGCATTTGCAATGTCCTTTTGCTTCAAAACTTTGTCTGCTCTTGAAAGTTCTGCCGTCTTTACTCCGCGCACTGTTATAAGGGCAACTGTATTTGGCTTGATAGTGACCAGTGAGTGAGGTGTCTTTACCATTGTCAGCTTGTCTGCTGTAAGAGACTTATGCCCTCGACACGTGTCGAGGGTTCTCCTTAGTGTGCTAGGCATGCTCGATATCTTGGAGGTGCAAGTCCTTTAC
>CAZTQO010000065.1:0-40411 GCA_964615655.1 uncultured Candidatus Obscuribacterales bacterium
TTGCTCAGTCGAAGCATTAGAATCGAAGCATTTACTCAGCTCTCCGGAATTCAGCTCAATCCAGGCGCCAGGGGCAAGCCCCAGCTCCGCAATCTGAAGCGAACCAATTGCAGCCCGTACTAAACGCAAGGTAGGATGCCCGACAGCAGCCGTCATTCGCCTTACCTGCCGGTTTTTTCCTTCTTTGAGACTCAGCTCAATCCAGGCTGTAGGGATTGATTTGCGGTAACGAATCGGCACCGGACGTTCAGGCAGTTCAGGCTCGCATTCTAATAAGCGCACCCGCGCAGGCAGTGTAAGGCGCCCGTCGATCAATACTCCCTTCCTGAGTTTTTCAAGGGCATCCGGGCCGGGAAGATGCTCGAGCTGAACCAAATAAGTGCGCCAGTGGCTATTTTCGGGATCTAACAATAGCTGGTTAAGACGCCCGTCATCACTTAGTAAAAGCAGTCCTTCGCTGTCAAAATCCAGACGGCCAATCGGGTAAACGTTTTTTGGAAAGCCGAAATCAACTAATGTTTGTTTTTCGCTGCCGGGCTCTTTTGTAAACTGACATAGAACCGCATAAGGTTTGAAAAAAGCCAGATATTTTCTGCCAGTCAGCGCTTTGAATTCATAAGTCCGGTTTTTCTTTTTTGCCACTTGCTAATGATCTGAAGTCGACTTTCACGTATTGTTTAGTAGCTTAGCTTAGAATGGTAAATATGCGCATAGTTTCCCTAATTGCAAGTTCCACGGAAATCATTTGTGCCCTGGGGCTGGAAAACAAGCTTGTGGGAAGATCTCATGAATGTGATTACCCTGAGTCGGTGCTGGAGTTGCCAGTTTGCACTTCACCTAAATTCAACACCGATGGCACAAGCTACATGATCGACGAGAGAGTAAGAGCAATCCTTCAAGAATCCCTCAGTGTATACCGAGTCGACGCCGGTTTACTGAAAAAGCTCAAGCCCAGTCACATAATCACCCAGTCTCAATGCGAGGTTTGTGCAGTCAGCCTCAAAGATCTTGAAGAAGCCGCCTGCAATCTGCTTGAAGAATCAAGAGCAGAAATAATTTCGCTTGAACCCAATTGTCTTGAAGATATATATGCGGACATAAAGCGAGTAGGCACTGCCTGCGGTGCCGAGCAAAACGCTGACGCTTTAGTAGATAAGATTAGAGCCGGAATCAAAGATATAAATGACAGAGCCGCAAAACTCGAGCGACCGAGAGTGGCTTTAATCGAATGGATTGACCCTTTAATGGCAAGCGGCAACTGGATGCCTGAACTAGTACAGCTTGCAGGCGGCAACGACATACTTGGTAAAGCAGGCAAACATTCTACGGTTATCAGCTGGCAGGAACTTGTAGATCAAAAGCCGGATATTCTAGTAATTGCCCCCTGTGGTTTCAACATGGAAAAAACAGCAGAAGACATGCCGCTTTTGATTGAAAAGAAAGACTGGGCAAAATGCGACTTTGTAGTGAACAAGAAAGTTTATCTTGCAGACGGAAATCATTTTTTCAATCGACCGGGGCCGCGAGTTCTTGAATCATTGCAAATAATGGCGGAAATAACTCATCCTGATATTTTCAATTTCGGACATAAAAACAAAACCTGGCGCAGTTTCTATTGAAAAGCGGTCCGATTCTGTTTGCAAACGCCCGTTTTGCAATAACTTACAGCCGGCGCCTGTATAAATCTACAGTTGAAGAAGGTCTAGTTGTACATGAAAAATGCGGAAGTCCGGGGCTAATATCTAATCACCGGACGCAAGAGAGCGTAATCAGCTGGGGGGCGAGCAATCGCAAAATGATCTGAAATCCAGGGCTGGGAATTAGGATCCTGATTATTCTCAAAGCGTAAAACGAGTCAAGGGCTGGCTCTCAGGTCAGAAACGGAGTAGAACCTGCAGGATCTACTCCGTTTCTGCATTTTCAATTTTTGACTTTCTCAATTCGATTTATATGATTCTGTTTTCTTGTTCATCAAAATAAGAGCTGCTGCACTTTTCATGATTTTGCTTGCTTTCTGCCGTTCGCTTCTGTCTTCGGAATGCATAAGCTTTTTGAGTCCGGCAAAGCTAGAGAAAGCAGATACATGCGAGAACTCGGAGCTCACGGTTTTCTTGCTGTCAATATTGCCATTGCGAGCGTCACGCAAAGCAATCGAAGCAGGCAATATTTCTTTTATTGCCTTCTGCGGATGGTCGCTGCTCAGAGTCAGTTGCCTGCCAATACCAATTTCCTGAGTTTCGTCGCCCACGTTTATTGCAACATCACCGGCTTTGCTGTCATGCAGGTTAAACACGCTCATTCCGGCAGCTGTCTGAAAAATCATTACTGCCGCACCTTCTTTTATGTTCACTTTTGCAAAAGGCGTTGTGACGACAATGTCATGATCAGGTAGAAAAAATGCATTGCCATTAGGCAAATTTACATTGCTGCCTTGAGGATTAGGCAGAATATTATTGTTGAAATTACGGAACGCACCGGCAGCAGTAGGGCTGTCTGCAAGGGCCGATACCGAGCTCAGATCTCCCTGGTCGGCTTGTGAGCCTGCAATTCTTTCCGGGTTTATGTCAGTTTGTACGACAGTTGTGTTATTGATCGAGCCGATTGAACTCTGCGCATTTTGAATTTGTGAACTGAAAGCAGCACCTAAAAAACTGGAAAACGGATTCTGCAGGCTAGTTGTTGGCGCAACGCCGGCAGAAGAAGCGCTCGAAAGAAGCGGGGGAGCCGGTGGCGGCGGTGGCGCCGAAGACAATTTTGTAAGATTTGTCGGGACCACTGAATATTTTTGTGAGAGTCCGCTCAAAGTATAGATAGAACCGGTAGACAGATTAGAGCCTGTGGTCGTAAACAGACCAAAGAAAGGTTCTTGAGGAGAACCGGCAACTATCGATTCACCGGCTGTATGCGTGGAAACCAGCGAAGATGGGAAATTGGTGCTGCTAATAGGCAAATCATTGGTTCCCGGGTTGGGATTGAAATAGTTCTGCACTTCCATATTTGTGCCATTCGGATTAATAACCACGCTCATGGGTGTTAGAGTGGGTGTGTAAAAAATCGCACCGTTTGATGTAGGAAGACTGGTTAAGCCCTGGGTGGCTCCGGCACCCACAGTCACAGGCGTACCGTTTGGAGCCTTTCCAATCACACCTTTCCAGGGTTCGTCATAGCTTGCAAAATAGTCAGCAATTATAATGCCGTTTGTGCCGCTTTGAGGGTTTGCATAAGTGGCAGACCAGTTCTGCACAGCAGGATAATACCAGGAAGCCCATGTCGTATTTTGCTGGGGCAGACTGGCTCCGCTATAACCTTTAAGCGGATCACTTGCGGCACTGGTCATTGGCGTTGCCCAGCCGGTCTCGCCGATTCTTATCTGTGTAGTTAAACCTGCGGATTTGAAGTTCGCGGCATTGGTATTGGTGTTATTAGTTAAATAAGTTGTTACAAGAGTTGTGAAATCAGCCTGAGTAATAGCAGGATTGGTCATTAAAGTATCAACAACACCACCGGCTGATTCATCGAAAAATGGATAAATATTGCTGTATATATATCCGTCGAGCGCCCCGACAAGGTTTTTCATGCCGGTAGAATTTGCAAGAAGCGGATCGGTGACCAGATTCAGCACACCATCTTTCTGCCTTGTAACCACGGGCAATGTAGTGGCAGTGTAGTTAGCTCCCGTAAGCGGACTTAGAGTTGAATTACGCGTGGGTTGGGCACCGGTTACGGCCGATGGCCCTACGAACTGTATAGTGACGTTGCCGCCCTGAATAAGTGTTTGCAAGGTGCTCATTGAAAATGATGCATTTCCACCGGCGCCTGCCACAATGTTTTCATTTCCGACTACAAGATCCATGACGTTTCCGTATTTTGCCGCAGCTTGCAAGGCCGCTTGCGTATCGTAAACAGCCGTATCAAATGCGCTCTGGGTCATGCTACCGTCGCCGTTTATATCGGCAAAGACGCCTGCTGAAACAAGCAATCCAAGCTGCCTGGCAGCCGGTGTTGTATAGGCTGTGGAATAAACCTGAGTATAGGTTGATACGTACTGGAAAGGCGGTGCAACTATTCCGGTTGTGCTGTCTTTGACCGCCATGGCATTTGCCATTAGTGCCAGAGTTTCCTGATAAGTATAGGAAGCAAACTGAGCGAAGTTTGAGTTTGTGGCGCTGATTCGGCCACCTATGTAAGGCTGAAATTCAAAGCCCTGGATCATACCGTTAGGGTTTGTCGACTGGTATACATCACCAGAGAGCGTCAGGCCTGTAACGTTTATAGTCCCACCGCCGCTTGTTTGAAAAAGCACCGGGGCACCACTGGCGTTAAAATTTGCCGTACCAGAGAATGCGAGGTTTTGACCGGAGTGCGCTGTGAAAGCCGCAGGTGCTCCAGAGACAGTGAATGCAGTTGAGAGATTTACATTGAGCGGATCTGCGGTAAAGCCCGAGCCGAAAAGAAATGCACCACCACCGCTTGAGCTTAAAGTTGTATTGGCAGCAGCAGTAATATTCGGAGAGTTAATGCTTACTACGGGTCCACCGGTAAAACTGAGATTGCCGTTTATATTAATTGCACCGGTCGATCTCTGAGCGTCAAAAATAACTGCAGATGCGGTCCCTGTAGCAAAGCTCAGGGCAGAATTCAAATTCAGGCTGCTGTTGTCGGCAGCAATGAATTCAATTGCACTTCCTGCCGGTACAGTGAAAGTCCCGCTTCCTGAGATGCCTAGATTTCCGGAAGAAAATACGCTGACAAGCGTATTGCTGCCGCTGGCTGACCCGATGCTGCCGTTATTTACAAGGCTGGCAGTGGAAATATTGACCGAGCCAGGACAGTAGTTGCACGCGCTAATCGCCGGGCTCACGGTGGCACCTGATGAGACTGTCACGGTCCCGCCCATGATGCTTATGACAGGGAGCCGCTGGTAGTTCAGGGGGTTTGGAGTAGCAGTCGTAGGATTAGCAGTTAATGAAAGCGAATTGTTGATCATAACCTGGCCGGCAGAACCGGTTGCCAGCGTTATGGCGCCGGTTCCTTTTATTGCCCCTGAAACAGTAATTGTTCCAGATTGCAAATCAGCCAGATTCGGAGCAAATATATTGTTGTTGGAAATCATCGGAGAAGTGCCGGGAACACCGCCACCAGCGTTTATGACATTCTGAGTTCCGGCTTGCTTTAAATAAACAAATTCACCAGCTGTGTGATTGTTTTGAATGCTCGTACTTGTTGTGATGCTCTTATTTGCAGCGTTTGTCGAAAGCACGGTAACCTGTTCATAATTAGGCCCCTGTGGGTCTAAAACCAGCAAGTTTCCAACCGCAATTCCGCCAAGGTTCGACAGATACAATGTATTGCTGCCGGGCAGTGCCGCAGTATTGGTCACACCGCCGTAAATGCTGCCGGTCTGCAAGGTGCTTTGCACGGAGGTCGGATTAAAATTGTTACTGGGCACAGGCATTTGCAGCATGTCTATGGATGCGGAAGCTACCATGACGTTGCCGCTATTCAGATTGGTATTTAAAAAGTTGCCGCTGGTGTCAATACCGCCAATTGTTATGTTGCCTGCGCCTACTATAGTAACCGAACCATTGGTTCCGGAAACATCATTGGTTATAAGATTCGTCTGCCCAGTTGTTATCTGCCCGACAGAAATATTGCCTTTGCTGGAACTGCCGGCGTAGGCAAATATACCTACATTGCCTGAATTGGCAGAACCGGGTGCGGCCCCTCCCAGTCCCGCCTGCGAATTAATAGACACACCCGAAAGATTGACACTACCACCGGTGGTGCTTGCCCCTGTAATAGTAAGGGTATTAGTAGTATCACCACCTGCTGGAAACAAGCTTGTGTCGCTCTTGCTTCCATCTGTAGGTGCAGCAGTGAAATTTGCGCCGGCGATAATTAAAATGTCGCCATTGTAAACAGCTCCAGTCCATGTAGCCGATGTGGATGCATTATTTGTGATCTCCGTTACAGCAGCCGATGCAGTCACATCTCCGGATGCAACAATTGCAAGCGCCACAGGTGCCGAAACGAAGGTTACCGGGCTTAAATTGATGTTGCTCGATATATTTATGCTTCCACCGGTGTTGTAAAAAGTCGGGTCACCGCTGAGATTTATCTGACCCAGGTTCAAATTAGAAGTATTCGCCTGCACATGCGCCGCGCAACCCGTGATATTTAGCAATCCCTCGAGTTTTTCTGTACTTATGTCAACAGTTCCATTTAGCGCTCTAAAATTAAGCTCCTTTGCTATAAGGTCGCCGCCACTCAGTCCTATGTTTAGTTTTTCCAGCGTATCAGCAGTTGCCGCCGTCGAAATATTGATATTACCCAGTACCGACTGCAGCAGTCCATTGAGATTGTTGATGATCAGATTCTGCGATGCCATGCTCGATATATTCAGGTTTCCGGCACTTGCAGAAATAACACCGCTGTTAACAATGTTGCCGAGCTGAGAACTTATATTCAGATTCTGGCTTGCATTTATAACGCCGGTGTTTACGATACTGGCAGCGCTGATTGAAAGATTTGCCGCAGAACTTATAGTGCCTGCGTTTACTATTTGATTTGCGGCATTCAATGAAAGACTGAGATTTTGAACGCTGCCTGCATAGTTAGAGAGGCTGGCAGGCAAAATCGTCGAAAAAAACGCACCCTGATTATTGAAAATATTCTGGGCACTGAAGCTGGCACTTGTAACTGCCGGATTATTCGAGATAGCAAATATATTGCCGGAGTTTGAAATGTCACCAGTAAAGCTCAGGCTTGATTCATTCGAAAAATCAATAATTGCGGTTGCACCGCTCTGTACATGTAATGCACTGGTGGAACTCAGCTGACTGGAGCTAAGTACCGATGTTCCTGAATCAAGCACGAAAGGAGCTGCCGGACCTGCTTCTGAACCTGCCGACTGGGCAAGCACCGGCGAGCTGTACAGAGCAAGCCCCAGAGACAGAGCAAGACAAAAAATGGTCTTTTGAACCATTAATAAACCCCTCAAACGCCAGGCACTCCCCTTTCTATTAAATCATGAAAGAAGCTTAAATCGACGACAAATGACCCTCGGTCTAGAGGCGGATTTTTTGCTTCCAATCATGGCCGGGGCTAGTTGCTTCTTTTTGCTGAATTTTGCATTTTCGAGTCATAGCCAAACCGTTTCGTGCAAGAAGATCATTTTCGGCCCGAGCCAGGACTAAGTATTACTACAGCTCGCAATCCTTCGGATTCGTTGTCGATAGAAACATAAATATCCTGACTTGCATAACTACCATCTTTTCTTATCAAGCGCCAGCTAGCATTGCTACCAACAAAAGCTAGTCCATCTTTGAACGGTCTGGCATCATTAAATTGAGGCTTAATTACCCAGTCACCGTCTTTGTTTATATAACCCGCTTTCATTTCAGAATCTGCATCTCCTTCATAAGCTACAGCGAGATCGCCGTGAAAAGGCTCCGGGAATGAGAAGCCGGGAGCAATAAGAAACTCGCCTTTTTTGTTCATATATCCGAATTTTGACTTAGGAAACTCGGCAAAGCCGGTCAGAGGCGCAGCTACTGAAAGACCCTCGCTAAAACCAGAATATACAACCAGGTCAGCATCAATCTGCTTTTTTCCGTATGCATCTATAAAAATCCATTTGCCGTCTTCTTTCTCCTGGGCTGCTATCAGCCCTTCCTGCATCGGCAAAAGCCTCGAATAAACAGGTTTAAGTACAAGCTTGCCATAGCTGTTTAGGAGCCCCATCTTACCCTTCGAATCAATAATGCAATAGGACTCGCTGAATTTAAGAGGCTCGGTTGCAATTCTTTCCTGCTTTTTATCAGCGCCAGATCCTTGCTCAGATTTGCAGCTAAAAAGCTCGGAAACAAAGGAGCCATTTTTATTTATCAATGCGGACTTGCGGTTTAAATAGACCTTTGCAAGCGCAGGCGCTTCCTGCTTTCCTCTGACAAAGTCATATGCAAAGTCAAATTTAGGAGCGATCAAAAACTTGCCGCTGCGATCTATGTATCCAAATTTCTTGTTCAGGGCGCAGGCTGCAAGACCATTAGAAAAGCCCGGCGAAAAAGAGCAGGTGTAAGGCCAGGGATGAAGACTGCGATAGCTGTCAAAACGAGCAGGTATTTTTAATACGCCGCCCTTATCTATGAATCCGATTTTGTTTTTGATTTCGACGGCAGCAAGACCCTCAGAAAAATCCCAGGCCCAGTCAAAGCGCGGCATGATTACAAGCTTGCCGCTCCGGTCTATATATCCCCACTTGCCCTTGAGCCTTACGGCACAAAGCCCATTTTTAAATGCCCTGACATCATCGAATCTATCCTTGATTTTCAATTTTCCACTTGAATCAAGAAAGACCCAGCCAGTAAGCGTTCTTCCACTTGTAGGGTTAGCGAAGGCGGCAGTCTCATCAAATGCGTCTAGTGCCAGTGCTTGCTGCGCGACTGCAGACAGCAGGAAAGCCAGGACCAATCCCAAACGACCCCAAACACTTGACTTTATAAGGTTCATGATCACGACTCATCAGAAGCGGCAGCTAATATTGAATCATGTCAACGACACTCTTTGAGTGATCTGAGCCAATTGATTACGCGCATGACAGATTGCAATTGCAACAGCATCGCAAGCGTCATCGGGCTTAATTACTTTTGCATGATTCAAAAGCCTGGCTACGATAAATTGAATTTCTTTTTTGTCTGCCTTGCCGTAACCGGTAACGCTCATTTTCACCTGCATGGGAGTGTACTCAGTGACTTCAACAGCCCTTGAGCCGGCAGCTTCAAGGATCACGCCGCGAGCTTGAGCAACAGGTACAATCGTTTTGGCGTTCTTGAAAAAGAATATTGACTCAATTGCAAGCGCATCCGGTGAATATAATTCGATAAGCGAAACTATATCTTCTCGAATAATTTTCAAACGGGCATGCGGGGTTAAAAGCTTGCTGGTTTGAATTACGCCGGAGCCGATATATTTATAGCCATTTCTGGATACAAGATCAATGATTCCATATCCGGTGGTAGCAGTACCCGGATCTATTCCGAGAATACGGTAGTCAGATTTCACTACTAATAAGCCTTTCCACTGGATACCAGACAATTGTAGTGTATCACTAAAGCCGCTTTTGTCAAAACTGATTTTTCTTTGGCGAGTTCATCAATTCAGATAGAGTTGTGTCTTCACTATCGGAAATACATATGTTTTGGTGAAATTCATATCGCCCTGCCCACCAAAACTAGCACCAAGGAAAAATATCGGCGCGGGCATTCTGATATTACAGCTGGTGGTTACGCTAACAAATGGGCTCGTATTAGGGGGTGGACTGCCGCCGAAATCCTGGTACAAAAAGGAGCCGGTGTTTACAGTCGGGTTGCTTACAAAATAGCCGTCGCCCCTATGAGCCACAACTGCGGTTTGCGCCAGCTGCAGGGCTGTTGCATAGTTATCACCCTCAGCGGCAGCACGCGCCGCGTCACGGCAGGCACGGTCATTCATTTCAGATCCCATGATCAGATAACCAACATCAAGACATAAGACACCAATCACAACAAACAGAATCGAAAGCATGCTGACTTCAATTAGCGTATGCCCTTGCCGCCTGCTTCGCAGGCGGCTTTTTGTTTCGAACTTGTTCTTATTTGTTTTCATCATTAATGCACCAGCTGAACCAGTTGCCTGGCTATGTTCTCAAAAGTCAATCTCAAGTCTTCTACCCTGGTCACCAGGAAGAACTTACCGCCATGCCCTGCGATGCCGCTTACACCACCTGAGCTGACACTGCTGTTCTGGTCGGTCAAAATCGCAACCTCGTTCGGAATGATTTCAGGGTTTTGAGCCAGTCCTATTGAATAGATTGGAATGCCACGTTGTTTTGCTCTATTGGCAGCTTGTCTGGCATTGGTCCAGGGATCGCTTGCAAGCGGTCCTCCCACTGTAGGCTGGCCGTCAGTAAATAGTACGATTGCTTTTTTGGACCCGACTCTGGAGTTGTTCGAAAGTTGGGTTATAGCTCTGTCCAGCGCATCACCTATGTTTGTTCCCTGCAAAGCCGTCGTTGCAGGCAAAACATTCATGATCGAGTCGTACTTGGTGTCACCGGTTGCAGAACTCAATCCTATCAGAGGCTTGGCATAGTTTTGCCGGCCGCAAGGAGTATAAGTGCTGTCTGCACGCCATTCCGAAACGGAAGATCCGGAACCGTCATCTGAGAAGCAAACCAGACTGAAATGGCCGACAGTGTTGGTATTCATAATCGTGAAAAATTCACTTGCTGCTTCCTGTGCATCTTTTATCGGTCTGCAATTTGCACGTGCCAGCTCCTGGTACTTGGCCTGGTAGCCGGCGCGGGGGGTTACTGATGCCGGCACACCGGTGTTTGCTCCGCTTGAAGTAAATACCGTATTGTTTTCGAGATTGCCACGCGATGCTTCCACAACGGTGGCCAGATCGGGAAATGCATAGCCGTCACTTGTGGTAAGCCCTCCAAATGTATTTTTGCCATCCAAATTAACAACAAGATCGGTGAACATGTAAGTGGTGATGGTTATTGATTTGCTCTTGTTTCCCGGCGGGTAACCGGCCTCGTTATTGGCGCTGCCTGAAGAGCCGGGTGCCGAACTTCTTAAACTGGGACTGAAATTCATAGGCCAGCGCGCACCGCTGTCTGCAAGTCCGAGATACTGGGGGGCAAGTGCCTGAACTCTGGTACCGGTAGCCGGCGGGCCGATAACGTCATATATGCGCCCCTGAGCAAGCGAACCCGCGGCAGACCCCGGACGTGCCGGAGGTACGACATAATTAACTCTGCCCGAAGATGAGGAACCAGCCCATTGCCGGCGCACAAAGCTCACCGGTGTCTGGTCGTCTATTGAACCGGAAACATCGAAACAAAGTACAACATCGAGATCCGGTACACCACCCAAAGCCGTGGTTCTTAAAGGCACTGTCGAAAGTCCCAGAAAATTCCCAAAAGAAGGCAGCAATCCGAAGGCACTCGTTATCCTCACGATCTTGCCTGCGGGATTGCCGATATCGACCGGCTGGTTGTTATTGTTGGGATCCAGAAATTCAATGAATAGAGAAGAGTTCTCTGCAAGCGGCGAGTCAGCAGACTCACTTGAAAGTACTGCATTGTTCAGGGGAACTCCAGCCACACTGTTTTGCATAAAAGTAGTAATTGCGGTTTGAAGCGCCTCATTCTGTGCATCTGCCGGATCAAGATTGTCCTGGCTGGCAAGCGTGGCAGCTGCTGCCAGCGCCGCTGCTTCAGTTGCAGATCGAAGCTGGGTCCGGCAGACCTCAACACGATTGACTTCATACGAAAACAACCCTACGACAAACAATACGAGCAGGGAAATTACCGTGCAGAGTACAACCATGGCCTGTCCATTTTTTCTTTTGGGTTTGAACGATCTCATGGAATGCTCCTTGAAAGTAGCGGAAGAAGGGTAGAGAGAACTACTGATTTAGCCCCTGGGGATACTCGCAATATTCGCGAGCAGATAGAGTTACGGGCACGCCGGTGGTGAGCCCCGGTATAGGGGGCACGATGCCGATATTCATATTAAGTAGCGGATTGATGGTGCCGACTACCATCGTTTCAATTTCATACAAATAACTGCTTTCATCGGCAACCTGGTTAAGAGGCTGATTGTAGGGGTAGGCATTTAGGAGCTGAGTGCTTATGTTTGTTTCAAGAATTCTGGTTTGAACACTCGATACCGATATCTCAGAGAAAGCACCTGCGGTTTGATTCACCTGAGCAGTTGCCGCAGAAATAGCTGATAGAGTGTTGGAGGTTCCGCTCAGAAATGTTTTGGAATGGGCTGCGGCATGCACACCATCGCGCGCCGCTGCAACAATGAAAGTGTAGCGCAACAACACCGTTGCCATATCTAGAAAGGGCACCGTAAAGAAGAAAAACAAAACCCATAGCGCAAATGGGGCTTCAGCAATAAATGAAGCATTTTCCTTTCTATTTCTCTTATGAAACTGTCTCACCTTTCATCACCTCAATTCGAGAATGCAGCTGCCCCGTCAGGCCTTGTTTACTATCTGCTCAGCACTTTTGCGTTCTCTCATGCTTCGCACAAGATCAAGGACTTGCTTTACAAGCTCAGGATCTTTCGAACTTCTGAGTGTTTCCGTGCAAAATGCGGTGGCCGATCTCAAGTCACCAGAATGAACAAGCACCTGGGCCAGACCGAGTCTGGCCGGTCTCGAGCCGGGCTCCAGCGCAATTGCTTTTTTGTAGGCTGAAATCGAATTGTTCTTATCTCCTAACTGAGCGTAGGCTTCGCCGAGCATGGCAAAATCGCCTGCATTCGGACTCTGAACACTTGCTATGGCTTTGAGCTGCATGACTGCCTGCATGGACATCCCAGCGCCTATATAGGCAGCCGAAAGATGCCGCCGTGCGTCAAGATCTGAGGGTTCCTGCCTGATTGCAGCAGAGAAGAATCCGATTGCCTGAGAATAATTACCCAGGTCCAACTGGTGACATCCTCTGCGTACAAGCTCCTGACTCTGTTGACTCGCCAAAACCGGCTGCCCGAGAGCAAGCAATGTAACAAGTGCCAGCAGCGCTCCATTTGCCCGATTCATTTTTTTCTTTGTCTCCTTATATAAGAGGAAGAATTACCCGTCCATCACCGAATGCCGTAAATGCCAACCAGACCAGCAAAAGGGTAAATTTTCACTCAGCCTGGTTATCATCTTGCACTTTGCTTTTCCAACAACGCAATGGGAATAGGGTGAAGCTGTTAAACTTTCAGAGGATAAAAACGGACAGAAGCAAAATGCAAGCCCTGAATGCGGGTCTCGGTAGAGGAAAGGACGCAAGCAACCGCCCGTCCTGGCTTTCAGGCGTAGGACTTGGGGAGAAACTGCCAGCCGCGCTCTTTTTCGGAGCCCTGCTCGGCTTATCAAGTCCCGGTTTTGATATATGGTGGATAGCCTGGATCGGACTTCTACCGCTTTTAGTTCTTTTGCGGTCATGCCGTGGGCTCTTTGACGCCTTTATGATCGGCATCGCTTTCGGATTTGCCTATAATCTTGTCTGCCAGCGCTGGATCCTGGCCCTTTATCCACTCACGGTATTTCAAATTCACGACATCTTAAGTCTTGTTGCTGTCTGGTCGCTCTGGTTTATTGAAGCCATACACCAGGCGCTGCTTCTGGCTGCTTTTTCCTTGATGGCATTTGCACTACCCACCCGTTCCGGATTTATCCCGCATTTCAGACGCCCGTTTTTTCCGTACCTTCTGGCGCTACCACTTATTTATGTCTTTTTACAGTGGACAATCGCCCCCTCAGAACCGTTTTTGGGTCTACCTGTAAATCAGCTTGCCTATTCGCAAACCAGCCACTTAGCAATAATGCAGGTTTTGAGCCTGGGTGGCAGCCAGCTATTAGATTTTTTGATAGTTTTTGTGAATGCCGGACTGGCTCTTGTTTTAATTGAACTTTTCCCAGAATTTGTCAAACCGCTCCCGGGAAGAGTTGATCGACTCTCGCCCAGAGGCGGAGCTTTCTTCGATCTTTTATTGATGCTAATAATAGTAGGACTCGCAGCCGGCTGGGGAGACTGGCGGCTTCGCAAACTAACCGAGTTCCCTCCTTATCTAACTAGTAGCGAAAACAAAAAAGTTTTTGCGCCACCGGTCCCTCTTGCCGTATTGCAGGGAGATATCCCGGTTAGGCCGGAGCAGATGGAGGCTTTCAGCAAAGGAGAGCGCCTGGAAAAATACACAGGGCTTGCAAATAATCTGGGCGTGTCAATGATGATTGTGCCTGAAGCCGTGTTACGGCTGGAAGACAGCGAAGGCAAGACCTTGTTTTCGCGCTTTGCCGGAATATGTGCTTACGAAAAGAAGGAAGCACTGTTAGGCTCCTTCGAGTTTGTGAAAAACAGCCTTGTAGACGTGATACGTCTGATTAATCCACAAGGAAAAAGCGAAAGTGTATATGTGAAAACACGCCTGCTCCCGCTGGTGGAGTCTTTGCCGTTTTCGACAATTGCAGAAGTGCTTCCGGCTAATTTGACCAAGTTGCTTCCTTCTACAAAGAATAACTTTCTTGAGTCGCCCACTCCATACTTACTGAAATCTGTCTGGGGAAATGTGGGTGCAAGTATTTCATTCGAGCTGGTTTACCCTGAACTGATAGCCCAGGAAGTCAACAACGGAGCCTCATTGCTTGTCAATGTCAGCGACCTTTCCTGGTTTCACAATACAGTGCTTTCAAAACAGCTCATGTCCTGCGCAGTCAGCCGTGCAATCGAAAACGGCAGGTATCTTGTACTTGCTTCCAACACAGGCGAATCGGCAGTGGTCAACCCGCTTGGCGTGGTTACAAGCAGGTCGCTTACAGGTCAAAGCGGCAACCTCATCGACAGGGTACAATTTTTGAGTGCCCGCACGCACTATACAAGAATGTGGTGGCTCTGGCGTCCCAGTTACAGGATTTGGTGGCACTAAATGCAAAAGTTAAAATCATGCAAGCTCAGGACTCCAGCCCACAAGTTCGAAGCTGCTTTCATTCTAATGGCAGTTCTAGCTTTGCAGGTCTTTCCAGCAGCACAAGCTAAGGTTCCTTTAGCACAAATAGGCAAAAACATTGTCAAGCTGGAAGTAGCACTTACTGACGAGCAGATACAGAGGGGGCTAATGTTCAGGTCCTCGCTTCCCGAAGATCAGGGCATGATTTTTTTGTTCAGGCCGCCAAGAAAAGTTCGGTTCTGGATGTACAACTGCCTGATTTCGCTTGACATGCTGTTTATCAAAGACGGCAAAATAGTAAAAATCTCTCACGACGTAGCTCCATGCAAATCACATAAACGCGAGGACTGCCCGCTTTATCCGGATGATGGCGAAATATTCGCCACCGAAGTGCTTGAACTGAATGCCGGCTATTGCGCCCGACACGGCATTAAAGAAGGCGACCTAATCGAATTCAGCCTGCCTGGGGTTAAAGGCGCAAAAAAGGCATCTGGCGAAGCGAAATCCGAAACTCCGCTTTCCGAATCGGAAGCAGGCAAGCCGGAAGATTGAAAAAGGTGGAATTAAGATGGAGCCTGATCCTCACCATATTTCAAAAACAAAGAAAAGCCTGCACAAAACAATTAAATGGCATATTGCTCAAGAAGGAAAAAGCCGTATAGGCCATCTTGTTCTCAACAGGCCTGAAGCAAAAAATGCAATTTCAAAACAAATGTGGATTGCTATCCCCAGGTGTTTTGAAGAACTAAGAACTGCCGGGGCAAACATAATAGTAATTGAAGGCAGTGGAGGCAGTTTTGCTGCCGGTGCCGACATCGCGGAATTAAAAGGACTGGAAAATATCGAAGACGTACGAAGCAACTGGTATGCAATTGCAAACACACTTGATTTTGTTTACCACTTCGACTTACCTGTGATTGCAGCCATAAATGGACCCTGCATGGGCGGCGGCTGCTTGCTAGCTTCAGCCTGCGACCTGCGTTATGCAAGTGATAGCTCAAGTTTTTCAGTGCCGGTTGCAAAATTGGGTATCGCACTTGATGATGCAAATTTATTGCGGCTTTCAGCGCTTATAGGCAGCGCCCGGACAAAGGAAATCATCTACCGGGCCTGTGTCTTGAGCGCCCGGGAAGCAGAATCATGGGGGCTTGTGAATCGTGTCTTTCCACAGCAGAAGTTTGCTTCAATGCTCAAAAAAATAGTCTCTGAAATAGCTGCAAATTCATTGTTTTCAATTAAGAGTGCAAAGGAGTCTCTTGCTTCTTTAAACAATGGATCTTCAATTGAAAAAAGAAACGAAAGCACCGTAATTGAAAGCTATATGAGCGAAGATTTCAAAAGGCGAATCAAACGCGCTCTCACCAAAGGCTGAGCGTGAAACCTGCCCTCTTTGCCTGCCTGATTTTCTGGTGGCAAGACCTTTTTTAGTCATGCTGAAAAATGTCCCGGTAGATTTCTTAAATGGAGCCGTTTTTTTTTGTGAAGCAAGCAATGGAATCTACTTCGTAATAGAATGCTCATATAATCATTGCTGCAGGATCAAGAGACCCCCCCGAACCTTCATGGAAGAATTCATTAGATTCAACAGAAGATATGCGCTTGTTTCGGTTCTTTGTATTTGCTTTCAAACGAATGCAGAAGCCGAAGACCAGTGCAAGCCAACCCCAATTCTGATTATCAAAAAGCAAAGCAGCTCCGACCCAGAAATCACTACTGGCAGTCCATCCCGGGACGAGTTCACAAGTAAATTGGAGTCAGCTGAAATACTATTTGCAAAAGACAAACGCAGCCAGGCTCTTGCTTCTTTTAAGAAAGCCCTGCCTCTGGCTCAAACAGCCGGAGACAGGCTCTCGGTGCTCAATAGCATAGCCAACTGCGAGTTCGAACTGCTCAGAACCGGAAAAGCTATAGAAGCCTACGATCAAGCCCTGTGTATTTTCAAAAGCGAAAGCAAGAAACTGGACCAGCGCTGGGAACGGGTGCTCAAAGTCAACAAGGCGGCCGCACTCATAGAAGAGGGCAAGCTTAATGAAGCAAGAGTACTTTTGAGCATCGTTGAATCACCATCCTTCTACCCCGGCGAGTTTCACACTGAATCAGCAGACAGAATAAACAAAGTTCGTACAGAGATGCCCGATTTCCCCATGCCTTCAAGCGGCAGCAAATCGCCTATAATGGACCTTGAAGCTGTGTCCTTCTTGAAACATTCATACTGGAGCAATGAAAAATTTTCTTCCTGGAAAGCTGATCCAAGGCAAGTCATAATACGCTGGTGCAAGCCGGGAATTATCCAGAAAACAGTTCTGGAATTGCTTGCTCAAGACGACTACCCCAGTGCTTTCTATTTACTTCAAAGTCACAGCCGGGATATGAAAGCACTCTACGGACCTGCAAGCAAGCAGGCTCAACTGGCCGAGCAGGCAGCAAAGCTTCTCTCAAACAAGCTTAATCGAAAAGATTCAGCTGCCACCCCTGAACTTCCCAGAGCTGTCGGCGCCTTGCTCACTGATCTTGAAGTTATTGGCCAGTAGTCAGTAACCTGGCTCAGACCTGAACAACTCTCTTAACTTCAGGAATTGCTTCTTTTAAAGCACGCTCGACTCCGAGCTTCAAAGTCATGGTAGAGCTGGGGCACATTCCGCAGGCACCGACCAATTGCACGAACACTTCACCGTCTTTAACGTCGATAAGCTCAATGTTGCCGCCGTCGGCCATCAACATTGGACGCAACCGGTCCAGTATTTCTTCAACTTGTTCGCGCATTTGCCTTTCCTCAACACTAAATGACTACCCTAATTATAAGATCAGCGCGCCTTTACTGTAGCAAAAGTAAGAAATGTAGAATCAGAGACATGCGGCACTCTCCTCCTTGAAACCAGGTTCTAAGCGCTTCTGAGAGCTCGGACAGCTTAAAATAACGATACAAGCCCCTTAAATAGAGATGAATATTCCGGGCTTCCCGCCCCGCAGCCTTTATGCTGGGGTCCTGGCTGGCAGCCAGAGCCGCGGTCTGACGACCGGACCGGTTCCAAGGCGGGTCTCAAGTTGCTGAAGCGCTTGACCCGGCGACAATCACGGCTTGACGACCGCAGTCGCGTGTCTCAGACGCCCGTCAACCACCAAAAGGGGAGGCCAAATGGCAAAAGTAGCAATTAATGGATTCGGCAGAATCGGCCGCAACGCTCTTAGAGCGTATCTTAAATCCCAGCCCAAGGGTTTTGAAATCGTAGCAATCAACGATCCGCTTCAGGATCTCACCCAGTCTGCTCATTTGTTGAAATACGACTCGGTGCTCGGAGAGCTGCCTTTTGAAGTTTCTCACACCGAAGATGCACTTGTAGTCGACGGCAAAAAGTTCCAGTTCTCCAAAGAGAAAGACCCGGCGAACTGCCCCTGGAGCAAGCTCGGCATCGACATCGTGCTTGAGTGCTCAGGAGTATTTACCGAAGCTGAAAAAGCAAAAGGTCATATCAAAGCAGGCGCAAAAAAGGTTCTTATTTCGGCTCCAGCAAAAGATGAAGACATCACAGTCGTGCTTGGCGTAAACGAAAAGAACTACGACCCGGATAAGCACCACATTATTTCAAACGCCAGCTGCACCACCAATTGCCTGGCTCCGGTAGCCAAAGTTATCGACGACACATTCGGAATCGAAGAAGGTCTGATGACCACAATCCACAGCTATACTCTTGACCAGCGCCTTCTGGATACAGGCCACAAAGACCTGCGCAGAGCAAGAGCCGCAGCTCAGTCGATGATTCCGTCAAGCACCGGCGCAGCCAAAGCAATCGGGCTGGTTATGCCGCATCTCAAAGGCAAACTGAACGGTTTTGCAATGCGAGTGCCGACTCCGAACGTCTCGGTGGTTGACTTAGTTGTCCGCACCAAGAAGGAAGTCACAAAAGAGTCCGTAAACAAGGCTCTAAAAGATGCCGCCGGCAGCTCCCTGAACAACATCATGGGCTACACCGAAACTCCGCTTGTTTCAATAGACTTCTGCGGCAACAAGCTTTCATCGGTAGTCGACGCCGACCTCACCATGGTTGTCGGAGACAAAATGGTCAAAGTGCTTGCCTGGTACGACAACGAATGGGGTTACAGCAACAGGCTTATTGAGCTCGGCACCCTTGTTGCAAACAAAATGGCTCTGGCAAAAGTATAGTTTGCACTATCGCAAGAGCTGAAACTGTAAATGAGGGTGCTTTCGAATTAAGCGGAGCACCCTCATTCCATAAAAACAAGTATCTCGAAATTAACTGTAAATCGAAAATAGCAAGCCGGCGCCGCGAAGGAGAGCATATGCAGAAAAAAAATATAACTCATTTGCCTGAAGAAATTTATAAAGGCAAACGTGTATTTGTTCGTGTGGACTTCAATGTTCCCCAAAACGAAGAGCTGAAGATCACCGATGATTCGCGAATCAAAGCAGCACTTCCAACTATTGAGCATCTCAAGAAAGCCGGAGCACGTGTTATTCTCTGCACTCATCTTGGACGTCCAAAAGGAGAGCGCAAAGACAAATATTCTCTCAAGCAGGTGGCGGAAAGACTCTCTGAACTCATATCGCAAAAAGTGCCTTTATTACCCTCCTGCACCGGTCCGGAGGTGGAAAAGCAAATAAGCGAAATGAAGGACGGCGAAGTCGTGATTCTGGAGAATGTGAGATTTCATGCCGAAGAAGAGAAGAACGATCCTGAGTTTTGCAAGGAGCTGGCAAAGCTGGCGGATATATACGTAAATGACGCTTTCGGCACCGCACACCGTGCGCATGCAAGCACCGCTGGCATCAGCAAGCATATGAAAACATCAGTTTCGGGTCTATTGCTTCATAAAGAAATCAAGACACTCTCTGAAATTTTGAACACTCCGGCGCGCCCCTTTGCCACTATTATTGGTGGCGCCAAGGTTTCAACAAAGATAGGCGTACTCGAAAGCCTGATGCAAAAGGCAGATATCATCATTATCGGCGGCGCCATGGCTTTTACATTTCTGAAAGCTCAGGGCAAAGAAACAGGCAAATCACTGGTTGAAGAAGACAAAGTCGAATACTGCGCCAGGCTTATAAAAGACTTCCAGGCAAAAGGCGTGAAGCTGATTCTGCCTGTGGATCTGGTTTGTGCAGATGAACTGAAATCCGGAGCTAAAGCTTCTTTGTGCCCGGCTGATGCACTGCCTGCCGGACAGATGGGGCTCGATGTGGGTCCAATGACGCTTTCGCTGATCAAAACCGAGCTTGCAAACTGCAAATCTATTCTCTGGAACGGCCCTCTGGGCGCCTTCGAATTCAAAGGTTTCGAAACCGGCACTTATGCGCTTGTCGATATGCTCGTGGATTTGACCAAGAAAGGCGTCAAAACCGTGGTCGGCGGCGGAGATTCAGTGGCTGCGATTGAAGCCCATGGAGCAAACCCGGAGTCTTTCACCCATGTTTCAACCGGCGGCGGGGCTTCGCTTGAATTTATCGAAGGGCTGGAGCTACCAGGGGTTGCCTGTTTAGACCCACTGGAAAAAGCAACAGTCTGAACCCGGTCGATTCTGGCAGGAGAGAATCGGTTGATTCATTTACCTGGTATAAATGATCTGGAAGCATGCGGGCCAACAATGCGGAATGTGGGCCAATCATGGTCGAATCGGCAGGAAAAAAACTAAAGCAAATGGAAATCCTGCAAAACAGGGCGGCTCTACTTCTTGCCCTGTTTTTATTGGTTCCGGCATGTGTTTCTACAAGTCCCGAAAGAGTTCTTGCTGAGAATAAGAGTCCGGCGGCAGCATTAAACACAGATACTTACAAAGTTCAGGCCAGAGGCTCCAAGAAGCAAATCGAAGCAGCAAAACTGCAGAACGAAGGCGTGCTTTTCTTACGAGCAAACAATAATCAGGCAGCCATTGATAAATTCAGGCAGTCAATTGCCATTTATGACGGCTTCGGCGAGGTGCATCACTGCCTGGCACTGGCCCTTGCAAAGGAAGGCTCAATAGACGAGGCCACCGATGAGCTGCAAAAGGCAATCAAGATAAAACCGGAATTGAGCGATTCATGGTTGATTTTAGCGGGTTTATGTGAATCGAACGGCAAATTGCAGGACTCGCTCAATATATATGATGAATTCATTAGGCGCTTTCCTCAAAGCCCGCTTTTGCCGAAAGTCAGAGTCAGTCTGGGCTATATATATGCAAGGCTCGGCAAGAGTGAAGAAGCGCTGGGCGAACTAAAAGAAGCCTGCAACAAACATCCGGAACTGCCATCAAGCTGGCTAACGCTGGGCGGCGTTTACCAGGCAAGAGGCGAGCTTGAAAATGCAATTGCGAGCTACCGAGAATTCACAAGCCGCTTTCCGAACGACTCAATGCTCGAACGCATTCAGAGCCTTATTTCAAGTTTGACTGCTGAACACGAAAGACAGCAGCGTGAAAAATCAGAAACGGATTTGATCCAGCCGGAAACAGCAGACGACACGCAGGCTGCTAACACAAAAAGCAGTTCGCCGAAAAACAATAACGACGATTATCTACAAATGATGTTGCAAAAAAATGGTGTAGGTGTAACCCGCTGGCCGAAAAGCCGAATTCCGGTTAGCGTATATGTGGTTGACGGCTCTAGAACCCCCGGTTACAGAGACTCTTTCAAAACAATCCTTGTCAAATCGTTCGAGTCCTGGGCTAAAGCAAGCGAAGGCAATCTTTCATTCAATCTGGTGGGTTCAGCGACCGAAGCCAGGCTCATATGTAGCTGGACATCGGATCGAAGCAAGCTGGGAAGCAGCTCGGAAGCCGGAAATGCCCGGGTTTTTGAAGACCAGTCCTATATAAGCAGGGCTGAAATCTGCTTTTTGACACAGGAGCAGTCAAAAGCAATTACAGACAATATGTTCAGAACCATTGCCCTGCATGAGATAGGCCATGCGCTGGGATTATCGGGACATACTAATAACCCCGAAGACATCATGTTTTATTCAAATACACTCAAAGACAGCTGGCGTGAGCTTTCAGGGCGTGATTGCCGGTCTATAAAGCGGCTTTATCAAAGCGATCTTTGAATTCGCTATTTGACGGCAAGCCGAAAGCCAGTGTTTATCAGGAGCAAGCTGCAATTATAGACAGAGTAGGCTTTTACGGCTGCGTCCTCGAACGCAGTGTTTGCAATGCTGGCGAGCCTCGATCCTTTTGTCAAGCAAAATCATTTCGTCTACAGAAGTCAGCAGTGCCAGCCAAAAGCATTGGTGGGCAAGGCTTCTAGTTTTTAGACAGCAGGCATGGGAATTGTACGAGGGGTATGGGAAAACCCCCAATTGTTGACATCGATGAAGTTTCTTAGACTGTACTCACAAGGTTGGAAATGGACCTCTCCACTAACAAGGCGGCAAAACACAATGAGCATGTTTCAAGATCCCAATGATGAAGAAAGACTCTGCCAGGTATTGAAGGCATATGTCGAAGAATGGGGACCGGAAGCAGTAATCGTATCGGTGCCAAAGCACTGGAAAGAATACGGTGGCTCGAGCCTCGGTAGAGTCAGATTGGAATTCAGCACTGGCAACACAGTGTCAATCCGAGTGGAGTACGAATCCGTTAGAATCAACTATGACGTTCAGCTACAAATAGCGTAGTAGCACAGTTTTACTTGCGCCTTCCTCCTGTTAGAAAGCCTCCGATAAGGGGGTTTTCTAGCTTTTTGGCTTTAAAGTTTCTGCTCAAAGATTATGCTGTGATTGTGATGATCCAGCCAGATGATCTTGTGTTTCAGCTTAGGAAACTGCACGGCAAAAGTGCAAACAATTCTGGTTCTGGAAAGCGGGTTGATATAAAAAATCTCCTGGGCTTCTTCGTCTATATCAGGTGAAACTGGACAGCGGTTGCCCAGATCATCTTCAAGAAAAAGGTCAATAGAACTCAGTTTTTTATGAGTTTGATTTGTTATCACAGATTCGACTCTGAACATATAACCGCCGAATCCATCTTTGATTTTTTTCTTGCTCAAAACCTCCATTTCAAAACCTGGCAGGCTGGCAGGGGGCGCTTTCACTGTCGGCTTTGATGCCGCCGGGATCAGCAAATCTTTGTTGATAGACATCGCAAATTCGTCACCGGGCTCGAGCACTGCGTGGGGGCCGCGACGCCAAAGCGCCCAGGCGATACCACCGGCTGCGCCAATTGCCGCACCGCCTGCAATGTTATAACCGTGCATTGCTATTGTGCTTTGCGGACCAAATACTTTGTAAGCCACAAGTGCGCCAAGTGCGGCTCCGCCTGCTGCGTGCGCCGCTACTACGCCGGCTCCTTTCAATTTGCTTTTGGGTGTTGACTCTTTAAAGTTGCTGGCTTCAGCTTTAAAAGCAAATTTGCGACCGTCAGGTGTGGTGAAACTGTCGAAGGCAAGTTCTAAGTGACCTGGTCTGCCCACATGTCTTGGAGGATAAATCTTGGATACTTTGCCGTGGAATATCGTCCCTTCCGGAATTACTTTATTGTCGTCCACATAAATGTCTTCAGTAATTTTGGCCGTTATGACTTCGCCAGTTTGTGCCGGTCGCAAATTGCCTTCCATGTCTCTTATCTCTGACTTGAGCTGCGGAAGGGGCACGGTAGCGAGCTTGAGCTTTAGTGGCGTGCCGCTTGGAATGCAATAAGTAACCTGACCTTTCAATAGCGGCGTTGGTGCATTGCCGGGCGCAGCAGCATTAATGGCTTTTGCAAGCGATGAATTTGCCACAGGTGAAACTGCTTGCGAGATTCTCTTTGGAGCTGTTTTATCACTTGAATCAGTCCCAATCGAACTGTCGTAAATGGGGCTCATTTCTCCGGGCCTGTTTGCAGCTTGAGGTCGCTTTGATTCTAAAACCTCTTTAATAGATGGACTCTTCACCTGCTTCTGACATCCGGACTCGTTGATCCAGCTGTCCAGATCTTCACTCTCAGATAGTGCAGGCAAAAAGGAGCTGAAGGCAAAAACAGCTGCCAGAATCAAAGCGGAGCTGGAACGGTGCTTTGACGCGCAAGATCTTCTTGACAAAATAAACCCCTTTCGAGCAACCAGACCAGTCTAACTGTAATCAGCGAGGATTTCATGAGATCCCGGTAGTCAGGGTGCTGCTCGGCCCTCCTCAAGCGAATTCGCTTGAGGAGTCATTTCAATAACGGCAAGCACAAAAAGCTCTGCTGATTTTATACTTATTAGCCAGTCTTTAAATAGCCAGTTCTTTCCAGCCAGTTTTCCCGCTTATGAATTCGGACAATAATAAAAAGAGTCCTGAAAATAAGAGTCCTGAAAAAAGCTATTTGAGTTCGGACGAACTCAACGAAATACGCACTTTCCTGGCGCTGGACCGAACTCTTTTAGCGTGGGTACGCACGGCTCTTACTATGATCGGCGCCGGTTTTACCGTTGCAAAATTCTTGCACGGGCTGCTTCAAAAAGCCGAAATTGCAGGCGTGCCGGAAAATTTCCCCATGCACCTGGGTCTTGCCTTAATAGGCCTTGGGATGCTGGGTCTTGCAGGCGGCGTCGCACAATATATCAGCCTGGGCAAAAAGATACCTCGCGGGGGTTCGGTATGGTCGGTAACTCTTATCGTGACTCTGGGTCTGTCTGTGCTGTCGCTCTGGCTGCTTGGAATTTTGCTCTATGAGCTCAGAAAAATCGGATAGAAAAACCTGGAAAGAGACACTCTACAGAGCTACTTATTGCACTCAGTTTGTTTCAGCGGAATCTTTTGATTGCGTTTCTCTTTCCAATTTCAAAGCGGCTAAATCTGCCTGAACTTCACCTGCATTCTGATACCGGCTTTCAAGGTCCTGGGCAGTGCACTTTGCAACAATATCATCCATTTTTTTTGAAATCATCGGAGTATTTACAGCCGGATGTGCCACCGTAATTGGTTCAGGTTCCTCAGCTGTCAGCAAAAAATACATAGTGGCCCCGAGCGCGTAAATATCGCTTTGCGGGCAGGCTTTGCCCCTGAACTGCTCAGGCGGTATGTAAGAATGTTTGCCGACTACTGTCCGAGTCGCGCTCGCTTCATATTGCTGGGCGACGTTGAAGTCAATGAGTTTTACACCGGAAGCGGAATTGTAAATCAGATTGTCCGGAGTGAAGTCTCGATGGATAACAGGAGGGTTTAAAGAATGAAGGTGCTTTAAGACATCGCACATTTGCATAGCCAGCTCAATCAAGTCTTTTTCGCCGAAGCTTCCTTTTTTTTGGACTACTTGACGCAAATTGCTGCCCGACACTCTTTCAAGCACCATATAAGCTCGCTGGTCGTCAACGAAAAGATCAAGCAAAGCCACCACCCGCGGATGGCTGACCTGAGCCAGAAGTTCGGATTCACGCTCGATTGATTCAAATGCACGCCTGCTGATTTTCAGGCTTGCTTCGGCAGGCAGCACGAACTCCTTCAATACCACCGTATTTGATACCGCTCCCGATTTTTCATCAAGCTGCTCAGCCACATAGGCCACCGCCTGACCGCCGATGCCCAGCTGTTCAGTAACCCTGTACCTGCCGTTGCAAACCAGATAGCCCGGCTGCAAGTGTGTTTCTACCAGTCTTTTCGGACTGGCAGAAAGTACATCCAGCCACATTTCAGTATGGCTACCGAGTTTCACCGGATTAAGCGCATCTTGCAAGGCAGTGTCGAGCTGAGCTACGGAAAGATGCTGTTTGCAGGCAGCCAGAAAGCGTTTTCTATGATTTCCCATGCTGATACCATCAAGAGAAAGACGCAACAATTTTTCAGGGCTGACGCCGGTATCCAGAACTTCGATCCACTCGTTCTGTCCGATCGACGATTGTTGCCATGATAGATTGATTTGCGATATTTTTTGCCAGGGAATCGGCTTTGAAACTTTGTCGCCGTACCAGTGTAGAGAATAGAGCCTGATCCCTTTGGGACTGATACCAACATGCGTAGGCTGGCTCCAAGAATAAATCATAGGCAGAAGCGGCACAGCCACTGCCGCCAGAAAGAGCATTACAAGCACGCTGCCTGCGATCGGGCTGAATGCAGGCAGCAATAAAAGAGCTGTAACAAGACCAAGCAAAAGTGAAATTAGAATCTGCATTTGCCTCTGTTTTCTCATAAGTCTTCTTAAAAGCTTGCGAAAAGACCTTGCAGGTTTGTAAGGAACAACTGTTTCGTCGTAGCGCTGCCCGTCCATTAGCCGGTAGGACATAAAGTACTTATAGGCAAGTGATGTATCCAGCGGTCCTTTCATCAGCTCTTTCCAAACGAAATGACGGCAGCACGATCGCTGGCACGCAGGTGCGCCAGCATTTGAATCACAGCCAGGCAGTCAGCTGGTCTGTCCGCCGGATCAAGCGCGGTCAGCATCTCGACAAATTTACCCGTTTCTACCGAACAGGAGGAATTCAGCTTGCATGGATTCGAAGTCGAGAGCGCTTCAGGGTCCTGCCCGGTAAGCAGAAAAAACATACAAGCTCCAAGTGAATAAATATCGCTTTTAGGTTTGGGTTTGCCTCTGAACTGCTCCGGAGCTATGTATGACTGTTTTCCAATAAGCGTGCCTGTAGCCGTAGCTACAAATTCATTGGCTGCTCCGAAATCTATCAGGTGTATTTTGTTGTCTTCGCCCAGAACTATATTCTCAGGGCTTACGTCCCGGTGAATAATAGCCGGATTCTGACCGTGCAAATAAAGCAGGATTGCAGCAAGGTCGCAAGCCCAATCAAGAACTTTGTCCTCAAGACGCGGGCCTTCAGTGTCCACAAGCTGTCTTAAACTCTGCCCCGGTATATATTCAAGCACCAGATAATCCCTGCTGTTTTCCACAAAATGATCGTAGACTCTGGCAATTTGAGGATGATGCAGCTTTACTAATAAACCGCTTTCTCGCTGAAAAAGTTCCTTGGCTTTTTCCAGACTCTCTTCACTTGATTTATGCAATACCAGCTCTTTGAGAATCACCTTGCGGTTGTCGCTGGATCTGGCAAGATAAATCGCCGAGAGCCCGCCGGCACCTATTTGAGAAATCACACGAAAGCGTCCATTATGGAGGGTTGTGCCTGTTTGAAGCGGTACAAAAGTGCTGGTTGTGAAATGTGACTGCAACTCTTTTTCCCACAGGGTAGTAAGTGAAAGACTTGAATTAGGACTTGGACCTGCAACCAGCTTGCGGCGCAGTTCGATAAGCTCGGGAGCCATAACTGCTGTGCTGCCCCAGCGCTTGCTTCCTCTGAAAAGGTTATCCAGATCCGCAACCGTCAGATCTTTTAGCGGCACTTTCACCTGGCCGCCAGATGAAAAATGGAAAACAAGCTGGCGACGCTCATCATCATTGGCAGGCAGATAGTCCTGGTCTTCGTCCTGAAGCGCAATTGCACCTATATCTGTCCACTTGCGCGAAAGCTTACACTGGAGGTCTGCGGCAAAACCAAGCGAAAAACTAATTCGCGTTTTGCTCATCGTGATTTTTTTCTCGGCAAGCTTTGCGGCAAGCATTTTCAAAACAACAGCCAGTGCAAGAGTCAGCCCGATTGCCAACCAGTCCGGTCCGCCGGACAAAGTCCTCAAAACACCGCCGAAGAACTGACCTATAACAGCCACAATCGCGACAAGCGACATTATCTGACACAGCTGCCCTGTCGCTCCGTCTGAGTTCCAGGCAAGAACTATCTGGTCTTTGTTTTCCTTCTTGTTTTTGATCAGTTTCAAAGCCCAGCCCCCTGCCATTGTTATGCCCAGGGTCCGTGAGGCTTATTCTTTAGTTGCAAGTGGCGAAATCTAGCGTGAACTTGATGATGGACGCCAGACCGGGCGATTCATGTCAACCACTTTCACACGATCACCATAGTCATCGGATTCCCATCTGGAGCTGGTTCTGTTTGTCCAGCTCGAGAAGCTCGGACTCGAATCAGTTGAATCGCCTTTACGCGGCTTGGACGGCCGCCACTGATTTCTGGCTTCTGAAGCCACGTCGCCTGAAAGCCATTGCTTGAGATTGGTGATTCGCTGAATAACACGGTCGGCACGGTTGTACTGGTCATCTCTGATTACAACCCAGCTGCCGTCCTTTTCCTTGTGCATCGAGTAGCCCCACATATGACCGCCGCCTGAAGCAGTCCAGCCGCCGGTTTTCAGCAGCTGAATTTTTTCATGACGGCCAAGGCTGCTTGATCCGTGCCGGACCTGGTCTCTGCCGGTAAACATGTAAAGAATGTTTCTGGCTTCAGTGTGCCAGCCTGCGTTGCTGCGTCCCCAGCCTCGCTGGCCGCCTAAGGGCGGTCCGAGCTGGTCGATGATCATACCTACCGGGCTGCGAGCGCTCGAGCTTTTTGCGTTTTCGGGAGTCCAGCTGCCGCCGCCGTTGGAGCCGCGCATCTGAACATGTTCCGGAGGAACTTTGATTGTCTTGGGACCGCCACCTTTCAAGGGACCGGCTGTAGAAGTGTACTGGCTTGTCAGTGCCACATCTGCAATTATTCGTGCTCCGTGACCGGCGTTACGCTGGAAAAGGCCTACGTTCCAGCTCGATTCCCACCAGCAGGTGCCGGTGCTGCCTTGTTTAATATCGGAGGGGTCCTGGGCCAGATAAAGCAGGTTTTCTGCAAGCCTGACCCTGTCTTTGAGTCCGTACATCTCTTTTTGACCACGCGGAGCGCAGAGACGCGCCGTATGGTAATAGGTATCGACGATGCAGCGCTCAGTTTCTCTCATGACCGCATCCCGATCAATACCGGCTGCAAGCTGCAGCTCCATTTGATCCATCATGCGCTGCTCGAATTTTTTCATAAAGCCGATATTTTTCTCCAGCCTGGCTTTGTCCATCACATTTTCAAGCTGGCCAATCAGTTCCTGCCGGGCGTCTTCGATGCCTTCCGGCATACCGTCGAGACCTTCTTTAGTCAGCCTTTCTACATGAACTTTATCACCGGCTTTATCACTTGCCAGACGATATTCATACTCACCATCTGCACAGGGAGTGATATTGTAGCGAGACTTGCGATCATTTCCTTTTTCGTCCTTGCTGCGAAACTCATTCGAGAAGCTGCCATCGGGATTGGCGACCCTTGACCAGTTTTCGACCTTATCGCCCTTTTCGGACTTTCTTGTGTCGGTAAGTGAAACAAGTGTTTTGTTATCACCCTCACCTATATAACGAAACTCTCTTGTTGATTTGGGACCGACCACCCTTGTGAGATCGCCGTCCTTATCAAGCTCGAGATGAAGCATGTTCGATCTTTCGATCACGGCGCTGCCATCCGGGTTTTGATAACTCAAATCACCGTTTGGCGACACGAATATATTGGTCCGGTTTTCTTCTCCGGGCGGCCTGCGATCAAATATTGCTCTTTCTTCTTTTGTGCTCAGGTTGCGATCAATTACCGATTTGATTCCCTCACCGTCACGAACAAAAGTGCGTTCAAGATTTCCCTTTGTTGCTTTTACAATCTGGCCGTCTCTGTCAAAGTCGAGCTTAGTGCCGTCTTTCTCAAGTATTTGTTTGCTGCCGTCACGATGCTCCTGAACTTTCCCGCCCCTGTCGTTGGTGTAAGAAAGTTCGCCGGCCGTATTGAATGCCAGATCTTTTCGACTATCCTTGAATCGTTCAGAGTCGGACTTCCAGCTGCCGTCAGCATCCTTTGTCCACTTTATAGTCTGCCCGATTTTTGGATCATAGTGCGTTATTTGATCGTTTACACGATCTATTCTGACACCGTCATTGGATCTGTAGCTTACAAGATTGTTCTCTTTGTCATACGACGCACGTGAGCCATCTGCATTCAGCTGATCTGTGGTTTCTCGTCCATCCGGATGATAACTGGTCCACTTGCCGCCCTTGCTGTCGTCGTCGTTACTGCGATATCTGCTGCTTGATCTTATCGAATGCACACCATCGGCGCTCACTTTGATTTCGCCGTACCACGAGCCTCTATCGGAGCGCCAGTTCTTGGAATCGGCACTCTCACGTGTATAAACAGTTGTTGAGTTTTTCTCTTTGTCGACAATTGTGATTGACTTTATGTCCTGACCTTTGTCGTCGAAATACTCGTATTTTCGAACTTTCTTGCCGTCGGCTGTTTCGACTTCCGCAGTTCTTCCGGAAGCATCTGGAGTGATTTTTCCTAAACCAGCCCCTTCGAGCGTCTCAAGTCCGCGGCCGTTTATAGTGTGTTTGATGCCGTTTGCATCTTCAAAAGCAACAGATCCATTTTCGGAAAGGGTCAGATTTCTCCGTGCCTGCGCTCCGCTGTCTGCAGTCCAGATTGATGCTTCGCCACCCTGCTTGCTCCAGACAATCGGTCTGGCTCCCGGATGCGTTTCGATAATGGTCGTAGAATTCGGTTGCTCGTAAGTTGTGCCGTCCTGACGCGTAATTTTGCTGAGCCTGTGATTTACGTCGTAACTAATTCTTGCACCGTCGGCATTTTCCTTTTCTTCCGTAATAGTACCGTCGGGTTTCTCAACTCTCCAGATACCATCGGCGCTCGTTTGCATCGCGATATCGCCGTTTTTGCCTGCTTCAATTTTTCCTGGAAAAGGCAACTGCATTCCCTGCACTTCCATGAACCAGCGGCCGTTTTGATTCACAAGCCTGGTGGTGCCTTCACCGGTGGTGGTAGTAATTACTTTTGCTTCGTGCGTTTGCGGATCACGCTCGATATGTCTCATTTTATTGTTTGGATAAGCAATATCTGTTGCGTATCCGGACTGGTCGAAAAACACCGGGCTTACCTGATCTTGCCGCGGCAGATCGAAACCGGGATTTGCCCCCGACGGGTAAAATTGTTCGTTTAACTGAAGTGGCGGAACATTATATTGAGGAATATCGTTGTATTTAGGAATATCGTTCTTGCCTTGATTGAGATCAGGAACTTGAGACGGCAAGAAGTTCGGGTTTGCAGGGAACTGATCAGTTACCCGCTTTTGCTCGGACTCAGGTTTACTTTCAGGCTTGCTTTCAGATTTTCCGTCCTGCTTCTTTGCGTTGGGCATCAAAGAAGGATCACCCAGCAAGATTAGTAGCTGATGCGGCAAGCCTTCGCGGGGGTCGCGCCCCAGTTCAAGCTGCGGAAGTGGAAAGTCGGGAGCTTTCTGGGACGCCTGTGAATATCGGCGCCAGTCTTCGTCGTGACGATCCGGAATTGACAATGGTGATTGTAGGCCTGCTAAGTCCAACTCTGGAGTTGAATTTTTTCTGGCAGGGTCATCACTCTCTGGGGAAGAGTTGAATCCCATAATTGCGCTTTACCCTAGTGGAGAGAAGTGGATGCAAGACTCGGTACAAGACCCGATAGATCTTGTTTCGAACCGCAACGATGACCAGCCAAGATTAGATTATTGTTCATTTGTGGAATTTTTGTAGCGGTCAGGGGGAAAACACGTATGAAGCCAGAGAAAAAACACTGAGTTTTCGCAATAATTAATGCTCAAAAACAGCCGCTGATCAGGCTTGCAAGCAATTGCAAAATTTATATTGCTGATTGAGCCAAATTAAGCGGACTTTCCGTTTTTTGTACGCGATAAAGCGTAAACCCGCTTGACATGCGCCATTTGCTGTCATGAAAACCTGAGCAAAAATCGGCTTTTATATCCACCGGCAATATCAAAAAAAGAAAACAGATCACTCAAAATCCTCTTGTTTTGCTGATCGTTGCGATATTGGATTTCGAATCGAGTTTACTGAATTTGAAACTCAAGTTCCGACTGCATCAGTCCGACTATGCATCAGAATTTTTTTTTCAGTTTAAGTGGGGAAATTACGAAAAGAGAAAAAATGCCAAAAAGGAAAGAAGTCAACCATCGCTGGTTGACCCTCCCTTGTTTCCCCGGTCCCGCAACCGGTAACAAATTTTTTCCTGGCAAGTGCATTCAGGATGATCACAATCTATGATTTATTCGTGACATTTTTGTGGAAGCAAGAAAAAATATAACCGGGAAAAAAATGACTGGAACAGGGCTGAAGGCAATCATATTTGACATGGATGGGGTGCTGGTTGACAGCGAACCACTGCATCTGGAAGCAATGCAGAAACTGATGGGCGGTTTCGGCATTGCTTATACTGAAAAAGACAACTCCGACTTTCTCGGTAGAAAAGATCTGGTAATTGCAGAAATATTGATAGCCAAACACAATTTCTCAATGAGCCCTCAAGAATTCGTTGATGCAAAAGAAGAGATTTTGCGCGCACTTGTAAATGAAAAAGCAATTGCCAGACCTGGAGTAAATGAAATACTCGAGTCAGCTAAAAAAGCGAATCTGTCCCTTGCACTTGCTTCGTCTGCAACCCGAGGCACCATAGAACTCGTTCTTGAACGACTCTCGATTGCTCACTTTTTTGAGAGACTTTGCTCTGGAGACGATGTTAGAAACGGCAAACCGGCACCCGATATTTTTTTGCTTGCAGCCGAATTACTGGGAGTCGAAGCAAAAGAATGCATGGTAATAGAAGATACTATAAACGGTCTAAAAGCTGCAAAAGCAGCAGGCATGTATGCGGTTTCGATTCCGTGCGATGCTACTCGCCACCAGGATCACAGTATTGCGGACCTTAATTTAAGAAGTCTTCTTGAGCTGTCAGTAGAAGAGATCTTCGGATATAATTCGCAGAATTGAACTTAATGGATTTCAATAGATGGCAAGAGTATTGATTGTCGAAGACGATCTAGATCTTTGTGATCGCGTAAACATGTGGCTCAGTCATGAAGAACACTCGGTCGACGCCGTTAACGACGGGCTTGAGGCTCTGGACATGCTGAAGTCGCGTGAATACGACATCGTAATTCTAGACTGGGATTTGCCAGGAATGCTGGGAATAGATGTTTGCAGGAATTTCCGAGACTCAGGCGGCAGCACTCCGGTTTTGATGCTTACCGGACGCGGCAATATGAGCGACAAGGAAGAGGGCTTCGATGCAGGGGCGGATGATTACCTGACAAAACCTTTTCATCTCAAAGAGCTTTCTGCACGCATACGCGCAATGGTCAGACGAAGCTCTATGGTCGAAACCACAAAGCAGGTTATCGCGCAGGCCCGTCCCGATGTCTTTTTCAAAGTCTGCCCGGAATGCGGTCTTTCCTTTCCGCTTGACAAAGAGAGCTGTGATGATGACGGCGAGCCACTCAAAATCGAAAAACTAGACCCTGCAATCGGCGCAATCTTCGGTGAGCGTTACGAAATCGAATCGGTGATCGGCAGCGGTGGCATGAGCGTGGTTTACAAAGCCAGGCATAAGCTGATGGATAAGGTCGTTGCAATAAAACTCTTAGATCCAAGACTGATGAAACAGCAGCTGGCAGTGAAGCGTTTCCAACAGGAAGCGCAGGCCGCAAGCCGTTTGAATCATCCTAATGTGATCGTAATACACGATTTCGGCATCACTCCCGATGGCCAACCCTATATGGTAATGGACTATCTTTCTGGACGAAGCCTGCAAGACATTCTCGATGAGAATCCGCATCTGGTTCCGGCAAGAGCCAAGAGGATTTTCAGCCAGGCCGCATCGGGACTAGCCCATGCCCACAAAGCCGGCGTAGTTCACAGAGATGTGAAACCAAACAACATAATTATCGACATGGACCACAACGGGCAGGAAGCCGTAAAAATAGTAGATTTCGGCATCGCCAAAATTGTCAGCGATTCGGACAATCCGCAAGAACGTCTGACACGAGCCGGCGAATTTTTCGGCACCAGTGTTTATATGAGCCCCGAGCAATGCCGGGGCAAAGACGTCGACCTGCGTTCGGATGTTTATTCGCTTGGCTGCGTCATGTTTGAGTCACTCACCGGTCTGCCGCCGTTTGAAGGCGAAAACGATCTGGACACATTTCAGATGCAGCTGAGTGCCGACCCGCCTCGTTTTCATGAAAGAAGACCCGATTTAGTAATTCCAACGGAATTCGAGCTTATTGTACGCAAGGCACTTGAAAAAAACGCAGATGACCGGTATCAAAACATGGACGAACTGATTGAAGACCTGGCGCAAGTCCCTGTCTAATTCACAGATCGCGCTAATCTCTCATAGAAAAGTCCGATTCATACAAGAAATCAGCCTGATCCGATGCCCTGATCCGATGCCCTGATCCGATGAGCACTCTTATTTATTCTCTTCTTCGTCAGGCTTAAAACCTGCGCGCTTGAGCGCGTAATCTGCAGCCTTTCCAGGGTCTGAAGTGCCTGATTCGCGTGCGAAGGAAAGAAGCGTATCATTTTCTACACCAGCTTTTGCGGAAGTAAATGAATCGATGGAGTTATCCAGATTGTCTCTTGCTTTTGCAGCTGAAATTGCAGCACGTGCCGACTGTATCTGAGGAGGAAGCGGCATCCCGTTCGGCAGGCTACCGATAGCCTGGCTGAGCATTTGTTCAAGTGCATCAATTTGAGCCCCATCAATGTTTAAAGAGGACATCAATGCAGCAATCTTTCCTTCAATGCTGGAAGCTATGCCTGATGCCTGGCTTATGGCATCCTCGGCTCTTTCATACTCATATTCATCTAGCCACTGCTTATAAGTTCGGCCGTTATCATAACTCACTTCGTCACCGTGGGTTAAGAAAAGCGGGTTGCCGTCTTCGTCGGTGGCCTTTATGTCGCCTGTTTGTGAATTGATATCAAATACGTTCTTGTTTTCGTCTTTGTATTGAGCATGCTTATTGTCCAGATAGAATTTTTGCCAGGCATCAAGCGTAATATCACCGGGACCTTTTGCATTTATGGTCACGATGTCATCCGCTTTCGGCTTGCCTGTTTGTGAGTCGAATCCCTGGATAGTTGTCTTGCCGTGTCCGTCTGTTTGAATTACACGAAGCGGATTCGTGTCTGGCTTACCGCCCGGACGTACTGCATAATCAGTCATTTTTACGGCACCGGTCTGAAGATCTGGTGCCACAACTATCTGCGTGTCCTTGTCCTTAGCAGTGACAGTACCTGTTTTCAGATCAATATCTGCATCCTTGAAGAGATGGAATCTGCGGCCCCTTCTAACATCAGCCCAGTGTTGCTTTTGCGGATCGCCTGAGCTATCGTCGTTGATTTGCAGCTGACCTTCCTTACCAAGCTGCAGCCTCGAACCAGCCATGATCAGAGCCGCGGCCTTGGAACTCAGCTCGACCTGCGGGCCACCCTTTTCACCGATAGTTATTTTGTCTTCGCCACCTGCTGGATCATGAATAATTCTCACTTCAATAGGATGAAGCCTTTTATCGGGACCAACATGCGGTATATGCATCTCGGCGTCCCCACTCTTATGTGTGTAGAGCCTTGTGCCGTCGGCCTGAACTGTCAGTGACTCGCCTTTGCCATCGAGGAAAAGAGCCGCTTTATCACGCAAATATGCAAGCGATGGATCCGCTTGAATCTGCTTTTCGATGTCTGCTTTGTAGTCTTCGTAAGCCTTGTTGAGATCAGTACCAGGCGGCACTGTATTCAGCACTGAAGTATCGAGATAGCGTTTCACATCACCAAGGTCGTCAAAACTGGCAATTTTCTGGCCCGACTTGTCCAGAGCTTCGATTTTGCCGTTCTTTCTTGTAAATACGAGATCTTTGTCCTTAGAACTTATAGTGTCAGTACCATCAGCAGAGTGCTCGAGCCTGTCCCGACCATCCTTGCTTGCAATTAGCGAGCTGCCGTCCTTATTTTTCTGCACCAGGGTTTTGTCGCTTGAAAAAACAGTAGCGTCCTTGCCTTTGAAAACTTCAAGACGGCCGCCGGCGCTCTCATGCGATTCCCTTTTGCAATGACCAAAATCAAAGTCTACAACCGCATTGCCCAGGGTTGTTATTTTGTTCAGGGCTTTGCTGCCGATGTCTTTCATGCTTGCCCACCAGGAGCCCGAATCGCTTGAATCTTTAGCATCGCTGATAATGTCGTCGTTGAAGCTGCTGGAAAGACTGGACCAGAGATCCACTTTGCCGTTCTTATCAAAATCCAGATTATTCAAGATCGAATCACTGCCGAATGAGATTCCGTTGAGTGCGGATAAGCCATCGTCAAAAAGGCTGTTCTTGAATTTATCCCAGCCCCAGCTTTTCACACCATTCCACATTTGAGAAACAGTAGACTGTATGCCGTCAAAGCTGAAGCTGCCGGAATCAAAGTTGAAATTGAATCCCAGATCTCTGGTCTGCTCCGGTGTATAAACGCCCAGACCGATATCTGCGGCGCTGCTTGCCAGGCCGGCCACGGAAAGTCCCATGTCTCTTTGCAGATCGTTTACCTGCCTGCCGCTGTCAAATGGATTGTTGAAGCTGGCACTCAAACCGCGAAAAAGATAAGAAGCTTCTTTACTGGCAAAATTTGCAAAATCTCCGATTGTGCCGGCCAGGTCAAAGTTAAAAGGCGCCGCAATAGTCGACAGAACAGATTTCTCAGCGGCAGCAAGTTTTTCGCTGATGTCTTTTTGCTCACCCAGCGGATTCCATTTCAATAGATCATTTGCTTCTTTACCGCTTGCCCGCAGCTGATTTTTTCCGAGATTCTGCCATTCTTGAGATGAAATCTCCGAATAAAACTTGCCTGTTTGTGAGCTGTCAGTACTTTTGCTTTTATCATCCAGCTCGGGCTTGTCGGGAATCGAGTCGTTCTTTTCCGACTCGCCGGCCTCATGATTATCTTCATGAAGACCCGACTCAGGCGCTTTAGGCGCAGCATTATCGTTTATTTTGTCAGCCATAGAGTTATTGACCCTGCGGGAGGTCCGAAGTCGATCTGGTAAGAAACGGGAAATATCCCAAAATAAGTCTTAATAATGGTTCTAAAGCACCCCTTTGTCAAGGTGAGCCTCTGTAATCAGCCATGGCAAAAAGATTAATTCTGGAGCGCATTTTGCTGTTTGGAGATGTAGACTTTGCAATGCTTTTAAAAGAAGCGCCAAGTGACCGGAAGCAGTTGAAGCTGATTAAATCTTTGCAAGCCAGAGAATGCTTATGGCCCAATACTTTTCAAAGATTGTACTTTTGCCTGACCGGACTGATTCAGGTGCTAAAATAGCTCCTCCATAGCTTGCCTGGAGCAAAAACGGCTTTTTTATGAAAAAGACCCGCCCTCAGATTCTGGCCATTTCTTTCATTTCTGTAAGTATTGCAGCCATTTCTTGCCTTCAGGCAGGATTTGCTGCTACCGCTTCGGAAACTACAAGCCAGAGCTATGAATCTTTGAAAACCGAAGGCGAAAAGGCATTTGCGCAAAATAACTACGGGCTTGCCGAAAAAAGTTTCAACTCCGCACTAAAAGCGCTTGAAAACGCGAAAGCTCCAGTTAAAGACCTGCGCTGGGCACAGGCATACAAAAATCTTGCCAACTTATATGAACTGCGCGGCAATTACCAGAAAAGTGAGCAATATCTGGAAAAAGAGCTCAGATCCAAAGAAAAAGCACTCGGCTCCGAGAATCCGCAGGTTCTCTCGTCTGTAGCCAGGCTCTGCCGCTTTTACATTGAGCACAAAAACAGCGCCAAAGCCGAGCGCTTAACCGGACTGATTTTGAACTACACAGAAAAGCTGCTCAAAACCGAACCGCAGCTCGACGGTCATTTTAGCGAGCTGGAAAAATTCTTTGCCAGACATTCGGAGTTTGCTGAATCAAACAAAATGCTTGCCCAGGCTAAGTCATCGGCGCAGAAAATAAGAGCCGACGATCACCTCGAACTCTCAGCCAGTCTTGATTCTATTGCCGCGGCCTACAAAGATCAAAACAAGTTCAATTTTTGCGAAAAGCTTTATAACTTATCCCTGGAATTGCGCCAGAAAGCTCTGGCTCCGGGGCATCTGGCACTTGCTTTTGCTTACGAAAACCTGGGAAATTTTTACATGGCACAGGGAAAAACTCAGCTTGCCCAGCCATATTTCCAGCAATCACTTGAAATCACCAGGCAGACCCTTGACTTCAAAAGACCCGAAGTTTTTTCAAGACTCGACAGCCTGGCCAGAACTTATGTAAGCACGGGCAAGCTCAAAGAAGCAGAAACGCTTTACAAACAGGCTCTCGATCTGATCAAAGAAAACTGCGGCGCAGGCAATCGCGATTACCTAGGTGCAAGCCTTTCGCTTTCCTCTTTATATGTGAAACTGGGGCGCTACGGCGAAGCCGAACCGCTCTTAAAATCAGCATTGAAGATTTCCGAGAATATGAACGGACCGCACAGTGCTTCTTTGCTGCCTGTGCTCGACGCATATGCAAGTACCCTGGAAAAAAACATGAGAAGCTCAGAAGCAGCTAAAATGAGGCAGAGGGCAAACGCAATTCGGGGAAATGCATGCACAAAGGATACTTCAACACTAACAGCAGCAGACTTTTAGATATACGCAAAGGCCGGAAGAAACTGAGAATTAAAGCAGTCGTACTGAGCATCCTTGTAGTCGGCCTGCTTTCAATATTGATAAGTGGAGTTTTACCGAGCCTGGCAAACTTTGATGCGCAGTCTCAGAGTCAGGCCCAGGCTCAAAGCCAGACCCAGGCTCAAAGCCAGACCCAGGCTCAAAGCCAGACCCCAGAGAAGCCGGTACAGGCTGCAACAAACACAGCTGGCACAACTACGACTGGCATGAACAAGACAGCCCTAGATAAGACAGCCCTTGATAAGACAGCCCTTGATAAGACAGCCCTTGATAAGACAGCCCTTGATAAAACAATTACACCCTTAGATAAGACCGAGAAAAAGGAAGCCGCAGGGGATCCAAACGAGGCACCGGCAAATTTAAAACCGATTGAAGACCTGGCAAATGCCTGGCTCAAGCGTCCAGAACTTGCACATTCACTTGTCGGTCTCGAAATAATGCACATACCCTCTGCTCACGTGATTTTTTCTCACAACGGACGCAAACGATTCGTACCGGCTTCAACAACCAAGGTTTACAGCACAGCCTGTGCCATGGACATGCTCGGTCCGAATTATACATATACGACAAAGTTGCTTGTATACGGAAAGATAGAAGGAAACCGGATTATAGGCTCCTTATATGTAGAACCATCCCAAGATCCGAGCTTGAAAACTGAAGACTTGAAGCAGCTTCTTTCAGCGCTTCAAAGCAAGGGCATAAAGGTCATTGAAGGCAAAGTGGATGTAGTCGGTATTACAGGTGGCGGAGATCGCTTCGCCACTTCCTGGCTGCTTGAAGACTGGGGGCAGGACTGGATGCCGGTTCCATCAGATCTGGTCGTAGACGACAATATTGCCAGAAAAGATCCGGCGCGCGGCTATCCTCTGATTTCCTATACTGCAGGCCGCGATCAAAACGCGATCATGAACGGACTTTTGCGATCACATGACGGTCCGGCCTGGATCTGCTTTCATCCGGGAAGCAAAACCATGCAGTTCTGGCATCCGGAAGGACCGCTTGTTGGCGGGCAGATCGTTGGAAACCCAGGAGAATATAACAGGGCTATTTTGCTCTCACTAATTTCAAAAATGGGAATCAAAGTAAAAGAGAAGCCGGTGGACATAGATGTCATGGCGGCGCCGCCGACAGTAATTGCAGAGCACCACTCAAAACCGCTTTCAGTTCTTGTCAAACATTGCTTGAAAGAAAGCGATAATCTTTATGCCCAGCAGTTTCTACGCAGCCTGGGAATTCTCCCGGCAGTAACCAAATCAGTAGAGAATCTAAGCCTGGAAGAGCGAGGACTTGCCAGGCTTAACCAGTGGCTCCTGGCTATCGGCGTGGCGCCGGGAGATGTTCTGCTCTGGGACGGTTGCGGGCTATCTCGCAAAGACTGTTTTACGCCTCATGCACTGAATATGGTGCATCGCCATATGGCAGGAGCGAGTCTGAAAAGCGCATATCTTGATGTTATGCCTTTAAACGGCGATGAGGGCAAGCTGAACGGTTCATTCAGGTATAAAACGGGCACCATGGATTCAGTGCGCTCAATTTCAGGCGTTTTGGTCACACAGGCAGGAGAACCGCTTGCAGTTACGGTTATGGTCAACGACCACACCCCTTCAATCAGAGACATTCGTTCAAGCATGAATGCACTGGTAGGCAAGCTTGCATCTCTGGGTTCATTGCGCCTGCCGAATCTGCCTGTCAAACCGGCAATAGTTGTTCCCCAAAAAGCAGCGGAGAAAGCTCCACATAAAGCACGTACTGCACGCCCGAAAGCAAGCACTGCACGCCCGAAAGCAAGCAATGCACGCCCGAATGCAAGCGCTGCACGCCCGAATGCAAGCGCTGCACACCCAAAAGCAAGCACTGCACACCCGAAAGCAAGCACTGCACGCCCGAAAGCAAGCAATGCACGCCCGAATGCAAGACCTGTCCGCACCGGGGGGGCAAACAGCCATGCGACAAAACAAAAACCCGCAAGCAGAAGCAGATAAAGGAGGAATTGATTTTGTCTCTTGATTCATTCAAAAAACTAATTCACGACAAAAAGCTTAGTTGTCCGAAATGCTCTAAAGCAATACTCAAGTTCGACAAATACGTGGACAGAATGGCATCGGTCTGGGACGGCGCAGGCGATTCGGCAACTGAAACCCAGGGCTCACTTGTAACTCTCATTTGTGCTAACGACGATTGCAGCTGGAAAGAGCGAACCGAGTACTGGGAAAATTATCTGGAAGACTGAGATCCGTCGTATCACGGATCTGGAAACGAGAAGTTCAACCATTTGCCACTGCTGGCGCTTGAGGGTCGCTAGTACTGTGACACAGTGATTATGACCGGTTCATCATATCAACACCGGGTTCATCACATCTCGCCGGAGCAGATGCTGTGGAACTAGAGCACAAGTGCTTCGGGCGCTTCCAGGCTCTCTTTGGACAGGCTCAGGCTCCTTCTTTTGCAGTATCCGGTGATGACAAGTGGCTAAAACACCAAAGAACTTCGGTGCCAATAAGAACTTCCATCTAAAGCGAATTCGCTTTAGATGGAAGTTCTTATGCTTGGTCTCAAATTAATTCAAATTTTACTGAACTCTTGACTAGATTTTCTCGTCCTAAGAATTAGGTAGGTAAGGAG